>JAHHHV010000083.1 GCA_019359155.1 Pegethrix bostrychoides GSE-TBD4-15B | reverse complement strand
CAAACAACCCCCGTTCTTTCAACGGTTCTAGCTCTCTTGGCTTTCTCAGATGTCCTTACAGTACAGGCATTTCTAGGACTTGAACAGCTTTTTGCCATACTGAGAATTGCTGGCATCTCGCTCAGGCATCGCTTCAGCATTTCACTAGCGGCAGATGCCCAGTCTAGGCTAAAATAACGGCAGTTCAGCATTGAGCTTTTATAGCTTTTGCTAATCTTCGGGATGTGGCGCAGCTTGGTAGCGCACTTCGTTCGGGACGAAGGGGCCGCAGGTTCGAATCCTGTCATCCCGATTTGTGTCTGTCGATTAACACTTTATTTGTCGTCGTTAACAAATTAGTGTCATCCACATCAAATTGTTGTCGTCTTAACACTTAGTATTGCTCTACGATGCCAGATTTGCAATGTGAAATCTGTTCGAGAGTTCTACTTGTGTTCCCAAATGAGGTATGCCTTTTAATCTGTCCTCCCCAAAATTCTAGCGCAACTCTTTATTCAATAGGATTCAATAGGGGAAGATTAAACCGTTTAGCAGACAAGGCTTTCGGCGGTTTTAGCCCTCTTCTCTCTGCCGAGAGTGACGAACTTTAAAAAAGACCGCCTCCTCCCAGGAAAGCGGCCTTCTCACAAGGTGGGAGAGATTGGCTCTCTCCCCCGTTCTCTACTTCGTCTCAGTGAAGTCTGCGTCGATCACTTCATCTTCACCGCCTGTAGAACCCATATCGTCCTCAGTGCCGCTAGGCGCTTCGCCTTCGCCTGCACCCTGATAGATGCTGCTGCCTAGCGTATAGAGAGCCTGCTGGAGTTCGGTGGTTTGCGACTTGATCTGCTCGTAGTCTTCTTGCGCCACGGCATCGCGCAGGGCTTGAATCTGCGCTTCCAGCTTCGCCTTGTCGTCGGCAGGCACCTTGTCGCCCAAGTCAGCAATCTGCTTCTCGGCTTGGTAGGCCAGCGAATCTGCCTGGTTTTTCAGGTCGATTTTCTCGCGGCGCTCCCGGTCGGCATCCGCATTGCGCTCAGCCTCATTCACCATCCGCTCCACTTCGTCTTTGGGCAACGTAGAAGCTGTAATGCCGCTGACGGTCTGGACTTTGCCCGTGCCTTTGTCTTTGGCTGTCACCGAGAGAATGCCGTTCGCGTCAATGTCAAAGGTGACTTCGATTTGGGGCACGCCACGCGGGGCAGAAGGGATGCCGTCGAGCCGGAATACCGACAGCTCGCGGTTGTCGTTAGACATTTCGCGCTCGCCTTGCAGGACACGGATTTCTACGTTGCTCTGGCCGTCTGCTGCCGTCGAGAACACCTCAGACTTCTTGGTAGGAATCGTCGTGTTGCGCGGAATGATTTTGGTCATCACGCCGCCCAGCGTTTCTACACCCAGAGACAGCGGGGAGACATCCAGCAGCAGGATATCTTTGACTTCGCCTGCTAGCACGCCGGCCTGGATCGCCGCGCCCATCGCCACCACTTCGTCAGGGTTAACTGTCTGGTTAGGCTCTTTGTCCAGGATGCGCTTGACTAGCTCCTGCACCGCCGGGATACGGGTCGAACCACCCACCAGCACGACTTCATTGATGCTGGTTTTGTCTTTCTTCGCGTCGCGCATGGCAGTTTCCACTGGCACACCGCAGCGCTTGATGAGGTCACTACACAGATCCTCAAATTTGCCGCGTGTCAGGGTCATCTCCAGGTGCTTGGGGCCATCCTGGGTAGCCGTGATGAAGGGCAGATTGATCTCAGCCTGGGTGACGCTAGACAGCTCAATCTTGGCTTTCTCCGCCGCTTCGGTGAGCCGCTGGAGTGCCTGCTTGTCTTTGCGTAGGTCAATGCCTTCAGATTTGCGGAACTCGTCGGCTAGGTAGTCTACGATCTTTTTGTCAAAGTCATCGCCGCCCAAGTGCGTGTCGCCAGAGGTGGAGAGCACTTCAAACACGCCATCGCCCACTTCCAGGATCGATACGTCAAATGTCCCGCCGCCCAAGTCAAACACCAGCACGGTTTCGTTGCTCTTCTTGTCAAGGCCGTAGGCCAGCGAGGCTGCCGTCGGCTCGTTGATGATTCGCAGCACGTCGAGACCTGCAATTTTGCCTGCGTCTTTGGTCGCTTGGCGCTGTGAGTCGTTGAAGTAGGCCGGAACGGTGATCACGGCCTGAGTGACATCTTCGCCCAGATATTTGCTGGCATCCTCTTTCAGCTTGCGGAGCACCTGCGCCGAAATTTCTTCGGGGGCGAACTGCTTGCTCTGGTTTGAAGAGTCAATCTTGACGTTGCCGCCCGTGTTCAAAACTTTGTAGGAGACTTCGGTGGCTTCGTTGCTCACTTCGTCAAAGCGCCGACCAATAAAGCGCTTCACCGAATAAAAGGTGTTTTCGGGGTTCATCACCGCCTGACGCTTGGCAATCTGCCCCACCAGCCGATCGCCGTTTTTGGCATAGGCCACCACAGAAGGGGTTGTGCGCGCGCCTTCTGCGTTGGGGATAACAGTTGGCTTGCCGCCTTCCATCACCGCCACGCAGGAGTTTGTTGTTCCCAAGTCAATTCCAACTACTTTCGCCATATAACTAATGCTCCGGTTCTAGCTACAAAATCTGGTTCCTGGTTAATCCAACCTAATTCAATGCTGGCTGTCCAAGCAGGTGAATTGATGTTCGGATTTCCGCTATCTGCACGCCGCACAGGCCAATAGCAAGCTGTCAACATCCTCTATATACTCTGTGCGTTTGGCAATTCCATGAAGGTGGGTTTACCGAACCGCCAATGGACGGTTAACCTGAACTTTTCTAAAAATACCTCTGGGGATGGTCGCATCTCGGCAGTATCCAGCTTGAGCGCAGCTCAGAAGAGCCATTGTTGAGCTTGATTCTCTGTTCCGAACGCGATGTCTTTAGTTTAGGCAATGGCCGAGAAACCGGAATTGGGGCGAACCGTAACTGGGCAGGGGGGGTTGCCGCAGATCTGCTGGCCAGAGAGCTAAAACTAGCCCAAAACTAGCCGCTAGTTTTCAGGTTGATTCCCCTCAAATCCTGGAGCTGAAGGCAGTCCGGGCTGCGGTGGCCCCTGAACCGCAACGTTAAGCAAAAACTCAGTTGGCTGAGTCGCGACCACATCTAGCTGATACTCGCCGCCCTCAAAAATCCGGCCATTCCAGGTGACCACGCCGCCAGCATTCTCCACCAGGCGACCGTCTGGATAGCGAACGTTGAGCGTCACCGCGCCCTGCAACAGCTCGGCTTTCAAAATCTGGCCGGGGCGAAGGTCAACTAAATAGCGCTTCATCCGCTGTGCGCTGCTCTGGCCGCTAATCTGCGTCTCGCGGTCAATTTCTGGGCTGAGCCGCTGAATCTCTAGCTCCGGTTCCAGGCTAGGGCTGGGGCTAGGTTCTGGGCTGGGTGGTGACACCTGAGCCGGATCGAGGCTGAGCTTGAGCCGATAGTCACTGGCCGTCACGCCTTTCACCGGGCTGAGCCGGATGGCATAGTCACCGCTGCTGGGCAGCGACCCTTTCCAAGACAGCACCCGCTGCGCCTGGTCATCGACGGGCTGACGGTCAGGCTGCAAGACGCTGAGCAGCACGCCCTCGCCTTCTAGCGTCGCGGTGAGCGTCTGGCCTTCGCTGGCCTCAAAGCTATAGAGAATCGACTCGTTGGCTTGTAGACTGCCCTCGAAGCGCGTGCTTTCACTAGTAGGGGTGAGGTTGAGCTGCTGGCTGTACTCCACCGGCTGGGCATCAGGGGTGAGCGTCGGGGCAGGGGTAGGCGTGGGCGTCTGGGTGACGACAGGCGTGGGAATGGGAGTCTCCACCGCAGCGGGCGGGGACTGATTTGAGTTAAGCAGGGCGCTGACAATTGCCCAAGCCGCAATGCCCGTCACGGTGGCTAGCCCCAGCCCGATCGCCAGAACTGCCCAGGGATTGTCCCAGAGCGAGTCGCTGCTGCCTGAAATTACCGGATCGGGACGGGCGGCGGGGCGGGGCGGCTGGCTGCGATTGGCCGAGTTGTAATTGGGCGAATTGCGCGAGCCAGCGGGCGGATAGCTGGCCGTGGGTTCAGCATGTCGCCCGACGGCCATCGTTTTCATTTGCGAGAGCGGCGGCGGGGTAGGGGAGGGCCTTGATGCTGGAATGGGTGCGGGAGTTGGCGCGGGCGCAGAGAGCTGGGCCGCGGTGGGAGGTGCAACTGTGGCAGGCGAACTGGGCGCGGGCGCAGAGAACTGGGCGGCAGGTGCAGCCGAGCCACGAATGATGGCCTGCAATGCCTGAGCGACTTCTGCCACAGCTGCATAGCGGTCGGCAGGGCGATAGCTCAGCATCCGATTCAGCACTGCCGCAATGCCGGGATGGATATTGGGCACCCAGCGCTGCCATGTCCAGACAAGATTGCGGTCGTCGTACAGCTCTTGTGGTTCGCGTCCGCTCATCAGCACGACCACCGTTACGGCGAGCGAATAGAGGTCGCTGTTGGGATAGGCGCGTCCAGTCTGCATCTGCTCACTGGGCGCATAGCCCAACTTACCCACTGTGGTGGGCATTTCCGTGTCGGGCGAATGAAAGCGGGTGACAATTTCTTTGACCACACCAAAGTCGATCAGCACGGGCAGCTGGTCGCGCTGGCGCAAAATAATATTGTCGGGGGCAATATCGCGGTGGATAATCCCCTTGCTATGGATGTGATCCAGCACGGGCAAGATCTGAAAGAGCAGCTGGAGCGCTTCGGCATCTGAGAAAGTTCTGCCCTGCGCCTTACGCTCGTTTAGCAGCAGGCGATAGGTTTTGCCTTCGACATAGTCCTGCACCAAAAACAGCCGATGGTCTTCCTCAAAAATTGCCCGAAACTGCGGAATCTGCGGGTGCGAGATTTGGTACAGCACCGCCGCCTCGCGCTGGAATAGCTCGCGGGCTTTGACAAAGGCATAGTCGTTACCCTGCGGTGGAATAAACTCTTTGAGGGCACAAGGCTCGTGAAACCGCCCCTGATCTTCGGCCAAGTAGGTGCGGCCAAAGCCACCTTGTCCCAAAATGCTGAGCATCCGGTAGCGGTTTTGCAGAATAGTTCCGGCAGAAATTGGTGGTTGCATGGACAATCAGCTTGCCCCCTTGCCTGGGGTAGTTAGAAACGCCAGTCTTGAACTCATAGCCCTTATCGCCCAGCTCTCACAGTCCTACAGCTCTTACAGCTCTACAGCTCTCAAGACTGACCCACTGGACATACTCGCTCTATCTGTCTTACTGAACTTACTTAAACTTATATCGATTTGTCTCTAGATGATGGTGCAGCCTGCCCAGACAGCCTGCCCATGCAGCCATAACTATGGCCTGTCAATTGCCCTGTCAATGGATTCTAATTGGCTTCTCATCATAACGGAGGATGACGACAGCGGCGACCTGAAGCGATCTGATCTCAGCTTAATCTGAGCGGATGCACGAGTCGATCAGGCCACCTTCTAGACTAGGCTGACCGATTGAAGGAATTGCCAAACTGCACAGGGGGTGGTTTATTTCTAATGTGGAACCTGCTCCCCGCTTTTAACTTCAAAGCAATCAAATCAATCCGATTCAGACCGACCGATTCAGACCTACCTACTTTGCGGTATCGCTAAGCTCATGACTTCAACTTCCAACTCATCTTCCTCATCTGGCTCTGCTACGAGCCGCGCCCGTGCCAAGCTGGTGGGCAGCACCGGACGAGACGAGCTGATCGGCACAGATGGCAACGACAACATTCGCGGTGGCAACGGCAATGATCTGATTAGAGGCAGAGGGGGCAACGACCGGCTGTCTGGCAACCGGGGTGACGACCGGATATTTGGCGATGACGGTGATGATCTGCTGAACGGTGATCAGGGTAAAGATCGGCTCAGGGGCGGCAACGGCAACGACCGACTCAACGGCGGCGGCGGCAGAGATAACCTGCGCGGCAACGCCAAACGCGATCGGCTCACCGGCGGCAGCGGCAACGACAATCTGGGCGGCGGCCAGGGTAACGATATCCTGCGCGGCGGCGATGGCGACGACAAGATTTCCGGCGGCGACGGCGACGACCTGATCGTGGGCGGCTTTGGCGATGATGAGCTGACGGGCGGCAGGGGCAAGAACACCTATGTCTATAATTCGCTCTCGGAAGGGCGCGACCGGATCATTGAGTTTGACACCGATAACGACAAGCTGGATCTAAGCAAAATTTTCAAAGACAGCAAGTACAACACCGACAACCGCCTGCGCGACTATATTGTGATCGTCAACGACGAAGCGGACACAATTATTCGGGTTGACCCAGACGGCGAGGATGGCGATGCCCTGTTCCGCACGCTGGTGACGATGGTGGATCTCGACTATGCCAAGGTCGATAGCAGCAATTTTATCTTCTAGGCAGGAGAGCTAGGGAGTTCTAGGTTCACCGACCTTCAGGCAGGCTTCAGCCGAAACAGCAAAAACTCTGTGACTTGCAGCGGGTTGAAGTTATCGTCGCTGACTAGAATCAAGCTGCGGCTGCCGTCGGGCAACTGCGGCCCCAAGCTCAGCCCCTCATAGTTATCTAGCGGTATCCCCAGATCGCCTAGATCGAGCAACAGCCGCTTCTGGATGGGCATAATTCCCGCCACGCCTGCGGAGAGGCTGTCAATGGGCGCAATATCGGTCGCGCCGCCGGTTGCTAGCTGAAAGATCTTGCCCCCAAACCCGCTGAGGCCAAAACTGCGCTCTAGGCTCAGGAAATGGCCGCTTTGATCGAGCACTAGCAGGTCGCTCAGCCCCAGGTTTTCATCGCCTTCTGGCAGTGGCTCTAGCGGATAGAGATGCTCTGAGAGCAGGATATTCTGGGTTTCGCCGACTAGATAATGCAGGAACCGCAGGCTGCGTGGCGGGTTGCTAGCGGGTTCGCTGGGCAGATCCTGCTGCAAGCTGCCCTCAACCGCCGCAAACAGCCGAAATGGCTCGCGGGCATCGCTGCTGATGGCGCTAATCGTCAGCGACTCAAAGCCCTGGTTGTTCTGAACGCCGCGCGTTTTGTCGGGATTGGGCAGATAGCGCTCGGGAATGGGCAAACTGCTCCGCCAAGCTCCGGTTTTGAGATCAAACTCATCAATAAACGGCGCTATTCCGTTTTCGCTGTCGCCCTCGCTAGAGATAAACAGCGACTGGCGCGGCGACAGAGCAATCCCCTCTGGATCAAGGCTTCCGGCTAGATAGGGGGCACCCGCTCGATCGCTGAGCGCTGTCACCGCCTGGAGGGTCACAGATTGGATGCCAGATTGAGCTTCTGGCTGAGTTTCTGGCTGAATTTCTGGCTGCACCGCTAGCTGCACTGTCGCTAGCTGCACGGTGTAGAAGCGAGCAGGCGAAAAATTGCTGCGGTCGTCTGAAACTGCATAGAGCTGATTGAGCTGAGGGTCATAGGTTAGCCCTGATAATCCACCGAGCCTGGTGCCCTGAAACTCTTGCTTAGGAAGCTGATAAGCCCCTAGAAACTCCAGCGACAGCGGCAGAAACAGCCGATCTTCAGCCTTGATCTGCGGCAGATTGCAGCCGCTCAAGCTCAGCAGCAAACAAAGCGCCATGCTCAAGGACAGCAGCCAGCTAGAGCGCCGAGCCTGTCGAATAGCTAAAACCCAACGATTTACCCAATTGCTCACAGGCTTGATCACTCTGACTCGGTATCCGTAATTTTGAGAACGGGCAGGCGGTCGCCCCGAAATATTTCTTCACTTGTCTGACCGATTTCCCGAAGCGCGATGGCGACGGCTCGACCGCCCAGCAGCAGACAGAGCAGCGGAGCCGTACTGAGGCTGAGCATCACGCCAGTCGGCAATTGAATTGGCAATTTGACAGCAGGCAGTTGGGCGGTTGACGATTGGGCTGGCATAGGTCGGTTAGGAAATTCAGAGGGTGAGTAGAATAGCAGCAGTTGGCGAAACTCGCCTGTCTGATGCTAAGACCATGCTAAAGCATTGCAAACTGCTCAAAATTTCGTGAGCAGTTTGCCCAAGAGCGAGTATTGTATATGCCTGATGTGAGACTAACCTGAAAGTCAGGCCAAATCACCCCCATTCAGCCCATCCGCTAAGCTTCAGCCGTGATCCCGATGCCTAAGTCTGTTAAACATCACTCTATTGAACGCCCAGCTGCTGTTCAGCGCGATGTTCAGCCTGCCTCACTTGCCCCACAACCTGCCTCGCCCTCATCAGATCGAGCGGCGGGGTCAAAGGCGGCTGGGCCAAAGGCGGCTGGCCCAGATCGCGATCTGGAGCAGTGGATCTACGAGATGATCGCACGGAAAGGGCTGAACGTGCAGTATCGGCTGCGCGGTAACAGCCTGCATCTGCTCTGTCGTCAGGCTAGCTGCCCAGATCGCAATCAGACGTTGCTCTGGCTGATTCCGACGCTGCAAAAGGCGCAGTTTAGCCGTCTGCTACCCGCTGACGCGCCGCCGCTCTACCAGGTTTGGCTCTATGGCTGTCAGTCAGGCGATAAGCGCCCTCGCTGGAGTGTCACGCTCTATCTCAACCAGCTTGACCAGCAGTTGGCGCAGGTGCAGGCGCAAAGCGGCGATGTTGCCTCAAATCTTGCCTCCTCAACTCCTGCTTCACCCCCCTTGCCGCCCCAGTTCGATCAGGCAGCGCTGGTGCTGTCTAATGTTGCGCTAGCTAAGCGCGGCGAAGAGATGGCAATTGCCTGCTACCTCAGCGAAACGCTCAATGAGCTAGGCGTAGCCGTCCGTGTCAGCGCCAGAGTCGTTCCCTATCAGCCGCCTGCCGTCGTTAGCCAGTCACAGGCGATCCAGGCCAAGCGCCTCTGGATCGCCTGTGAAGCCGCCTACAGTCCCGATCCAGCCCTGCTGAGCCAGCCGATTACCCAAAAGCTGCGCGAGCTAGAAATTGCTGGCTTCCACGATGCGGTGATTCGGTTTCAGGTAACAGGCGAGCGTCGTCCTGACTGGACGCTGCGGGTTGATCTAACTCCTCCCGGCGATATGCTGCGCGAATGGGCACGCTGGGGAGACTTAAAGGCAGTTCAGGTCTTGCTCAACCAGGAAATTGCCGACCTCCAGATCCAGGTCACGACTGCCACGCTGAATGCCACGACGCTGCATCTCTGCTGTAGCGATTTGCCCAGCCTTGAACCGCCTGCCAGCCTTGCCCGCCACATTGTTACGCAGCAGAAGCGCGTCAAAGCCGATATTGGCTTGGTGCTCGAAGCAATTGCCCCTCAGGGCATCCATGCCGCGACGCTCTACGGTAAGCTCCCGACTCAGGCAGATCCGGTCTGGGTGGAATGGTTGGACTTGCCCGCAGCTCAGCATCCGGCTTTTGCGGAATCGACGCTAGCGCTGGCCAAGCAGGGCGACTGGGGCGCGATTGCCTTCTTGCTGCATCGGCTGCTCAACCCCAATTTGAGTCAGTATCTCGCGTCAGGTGGGCTGCGGCTACAGCTTCTGCCCAAGCAAGACCTGCTGCATGTGATGTGCGAAGCGCCCGACTGCCCAGAGCGCAAGCCTACGGTTACTCAGCTGACGCGGTTTTTACGGCAGTTAGAGCTGCCAGAGATTGCCGGAGTTCGGATCTACGGGCGGCGGGCGGGGCAGAAGCAGCCGCTCTGGAGCTATGGACTCGACTTTGTACCGCGCTCGCGTCTGGTGCCGGAAGTGACCCCCGAATTTGCGGCCACCGATGCCTTCATCGAAGAGCTGCTGCCCCAGCCCGGTCAGCGCGTGATTCGGCCTGATCTGACCCCGGCAGATTTGCAGTCTGTCTGGCAGCGGTGGCAGGAAGGCTGTCGGCAAGGCTTACAGCAGCTGTTGCTACGAACTCAGATTTTCTCATTTGCGCCTCAAGAGGCCGTGCTTAGCTTGCCGGAGCGGAGCTTGCCAGATCATAGCCTGCCAGGACAGCGGAGCGGTCAGGGACGGGCGGTGGCAATGGTCTGGGGCGCGGCAGGGCTATTGCTGCTGCTGCAAACTAACTGGGTGCTGAATCAGGTGGCTCAAGTGCAGGTGACTCGTGCCAGTCAGGCGGCCAAACCAGCCAGCAGCCCAGCGATCATGTCTGATCCGGCCCTCGCGGCTGACGCGGCGCGCCTGCCCAATCGCACCGCGTCAGATACCGTCAAGCTCAAGGCTTCTCCCCGCAGATCGGTAGATTCGGGACAGGTGTTTAACGCCAGCGGCTTTACGCAGGCTAGTCCAGATCAGGCTGGGGCATCTGGATCTGATGCTGCTAGCTCTGCTCCGGCTTTGCCCTATATTGCTCGCAGCCAGTCGGAGCAGCTGCTGAGCGCCGAAATCTTGGCCGAGAGTTCGCCTTTGCCCAGCTTCAACAGTCAGCAGATGGATCAAAAGCTCCAGCTCTACTATCGCTTTGTGAAGGAGCATGGCGCGCCGGACATTTTGATCGTAGGTAGCTCCAGAGCGCTGCGAGGCGTTGATCCAATTGCCTTAGAGACAGCTTTAAAGGATATTGGGATCCGCGATGCCAAGATTTTCAACTTTGGGGTGAATGGCGCAACGGCGCAAGTCGTGAATCTGCTGGTGCAGCATTTGATCACGGCTCAAGCCCCGCCTCGGATGATCATCTGGGCAGACGGAGCGCGGGCTTTCAACAGCGGGGCGGTCGATGTCACCTACAACGGTGTGGTTGCCTCTGAAGCCTATCGACAGCTCCTAGCAGGCACGCTGCCCGTTCCCAATCTGGCGGATGTACCCGGAAGCGACCAGACTAGCGCTCAAACCAGCGCCCAAACCAGCGCCCAACAGAGCCTCAATCGCTCTTTGACGGGCAGCTATGAGTCGATTGATCGCTGGCTGAGCCAGCGGCTCAGTGCTATCAGCGGCCAGAAGACGCGCGACCCGCTCAAGCAGGCTATTCAGCAGGGGATCGCGGGACTGCTGCCGCCCGCCGATCTGCCGGAGTCAGATCTCCCAATCGCTGAGTCAAGCAGCGAGTCAAACAGCGCTATCACCAAGATCTTGCAGTCAGATCAAGCCTTGCCGGATGTCAACGGCTTCCTGTCGCTGCCGATGCAGTTTAACCCGGCCACCTACTACCAGAAATATGCCAGGGTGCTGGGCAACTACGACAGCGACTATGAAAACTTCCGGCTCAGCGGCAATCAGGAGGCGGCCTTGGAGTCGCTAATTAAATTTACCGAAGCCAGCCAGATTCCGCTGATCTTCGTCAACCTGCCGCTGACTGAAGACTATCTCGATCCAGTGCGGCTAGACTATGAGCAGCAGTTCCGCGACTCTATGGTGCAGCTGAGCTTGGAGCATTCGAGCTTTGGCTTTCGAGACTTGAGCGAGCAGTGGATTACCCAGTACCGCTATTTCTCTGACCCTAGCCACCTAAATCGCTATGGGGCCTATGCGCTGTCGCTGAAGCTGGCGCAAGATGCCAAGATTCCCTGGCGCAAGTCAGAGCAGGCCACTCAGCCCATTCCCTCTGAGGATGGATCGAGCTGAATTCAGCCTGTTGAGCGTTGGTTTAGCTTTAATTCAGCTTCGACGTAAAAGTTAACAAAACTAGCGGCTCAACGGCTAGAAACCTGCGGCCAGAGCCAGTCTCAATTCGGATCTGGCTCCTCATCTAAAAGCCAGAATTCCACGCTATTATAATTTTTGAGATTCCATACTCGGTGGTAAGTTGTGTTTGTACTAGGTTGACAGTCAACTCTCCGATTATTTGATTCTCTGTCCTGTGTTTACATGGAGTTGTTCATGTCAATCTACGTTGGGAACCTGTCCTATCAGGTTACGGAGGAAGATGTCAACACCGTCTTCTCAGAATATGGTACGGTTACGCGAGTTCAGCTGCCCACCGACCGTGAAACCGGACGGATGCGGGGCTTTGGGTTTGTCGAAATGTCGTCTGAAGCCGAAGAGCAGGCGGCCATTGACGCGCTAGACGGTGCAGAGTGGATGGGGCGTGATTTGAAAGTCAACAAAGCTAAGCCTCGCGAAGAGCGACCTGCGGGCGGCGGCTATGGTGGTGGCGCTCGTCGTCGAACCGACCGCCCCTACTAGATCGCAGCTTAGGTCGCAGTCACAGCTTAGGTCGCAGGCTACATCATGGCCTTGAAATCCTAGAAAGCTATTGGAACGCAGATTCGCGGATTCCGGGCTGCACAGAGTAGCTGCACAGAGTATGAGAGCTTCTGGCGGGTTGAGCCCCATCCTTTGCTAGAAGCTCTTTGCTAGTGAGCAAATCTGGTTGCGATATGGCTGTGAAACAGGCGGCTACGCTATCATTAATAGCTACGCTATTAGTCTGTCTGACACTGGTCTGTTGAACTTCTATCTATATCAATTAGGGAGTAATTTGCGTGGCTCAGGTTATCTTAGGTGAAAACGAGGGTATTGAATCAGCGCTGCGCCGCTTTAAGCGTCAGGTTTCAAAAGCCGACATCTTCGCCGACATGAAAAAAAATCGTCATTTTGAAACGCCGCTAGAGAAGGCCAAGCGTAAGGCAATTGCGAAGCGTAAGAAGCGCCGCTTCCGCTCTCGGCCTGCCTCTTGAGCCGCTGCCTCTCAAATATTTGCATAGTCTACATAGATATCTGCACAATAGATATCTGCACGGAAAGTGAGTCCGCATCTGACAGCCAGGATTAGGTGCAGCTTTAGACGTAGCTACAGATATAGCTACCCGCATCAGGAGATAGACCTAAATGCCTCAGAAACCAGCGCTTCAATCGGTTTTCTGAGGCTAATGGCAGCTTGCCGCTCACGTCTGAGATGGGATCTGGTTTGAGCGATCAAATCTAAGCTATCAAACCGCTAATCTGTTAATCTGCCGAACTCCTAAACCACCTGTGCCAAACTACCGATTTAAGCAGGTTGATGTCTTTACTCAGAGGCCGTTTAAGGGCAACCCGGTGGCTGTAATTCTCGAAGCCTCCGACTTTAGCACCGCCGAAATGCAGCAGATTGCGGCTTGGACAAATCTTTCGGAAACCACTTTTGTGCTGCCGCCCACCGATCCAGATCAGGCTGACTACCGCCTGCGAATTTTTACGCCCAAGCAAGAACTGCCTTTCGCAGGACATCCCACGATTGGCAGCGCCCATGCTGTGATTGAGAGCGGTATGCTTGAGAGCGGTCGGGTGCAGTCCGGGCAGATCCGCCAGGAATGTGCGGCGGGCGTGATTCCAATCTCGGTGCAGCTTACCCCTCAGGGGCAGCGAATTCTAGCTCAAGCGCCGCCTGCCACCGTTACGCCGCTTGATAGCGATCTCTTAGAGCTGTTCAGCGAAGTCATCGCCGCCGCAGTGCTGCCGCCGCTGCGAGTCGATGTTGGCCCGGTTTGGATTGTGGCTGATTTGGGGCAGGCCGAAGCAGTGGCTCAGCTCCAGCCCGATTTAGCGCTGATCAGCCAGCTGAGCGAAATTGCTCAGGCGACTGGCATGACGGTCTTTGGCCGCGCCCAAGACGGACTCAGTCAGATGCAGGTTCGATCATTCGCTCCCCTGCAAGGCATTGCGGAAGATCCAGTCTGCGGCAGCGGCAACATTAGCGTTGCCGCATACCTAATCGAGACAGGTTTAGTCGAAGCGTATGGCGCGGAGTATCTAGCGCGTCAGGGCATGCAGGTGGGGCGAAATGGCCAAATTCAAATTCGTATCCAGCAGCAGCAGATCGAGTTTGGAGGCTATGCGGTGACCTGCATTGACGGCACCATCCAGCCCAGATAGTCACCAGATAGTCACCAGCGTAATTAATTGCCAACCTAGCTTGATCTGCGGTCTTCGCTCAAGCGGCAGCGGAGTTATGCGGGTCGCCTATAGGTTCAGCTGGGATAGCCTTGTCTAAAACAGTTTCCCCCGGCACAATAGGCTGCTTGGTTTGCAGGTTAAATCGATATCCTGTGGGCAGCACATGCAGCTTCACCCCGCAGATGGCCAGACCTTCGCTTTTTAGCAGCTTATCTAGGTTGTTGTGCGTCGCCTCAGTTTCGTCAACAACCGTCACCGAACCCTGACCGATCACTTCAAACTCATTGCCTTCGACAATTACTGCCGTATTCTCGTCGATGCCAATTCCCAGGATTGCCTGCTGCTGCACCAGCGCCGAAATCAGACGGCCCAACCGCCCACGCTGCGAGAAATGTTGATCGACTGCGATACCGGGCAAAAATCCCATCCCCTGCCCCAGCTCCACCGCATCGACACGGGGATTAGTAGAGGAATCGCCTTCAATGATCATGGTGTCAGGCATCATGGCTGCTCCGGCGCTGGTTCCGCCCACGACTATGCCTTGAGCATGACGCTGCCGAATTGCCTGATCGACCCGCGTGCCCTTCACAAGCTCGATGATCCGCGCTTGATCACCGCCCGTGAAGAAAATGCCGGTCGCCTGCTGCACTTTATCCACAGACTCCTGCCGATCGCCGTCTTCGGGATGCTCTGTGTCAAGCACCTGTACATCCTCCGCGCCAATCTCATGAAAGACTCGCATGTAGGTGTCTCCGACTTCGCGAGGGGCAGTTGTGGCCGCAGTCAGCACCACAATTTTGGCCTTGATGCCGCCCGCCCGCCGCACAAATTCTCGTAGCACTAAGCAATCGCCTTCTTTGTCTTCCGCGCCGCCAATGATCACCAGCGCGCCCTTTGAACTGCTCATCCCAGTACTCCAAAACTGTAGTAGTGAACTGTAGTGTAGATTACGTAATCTTGATTCTAAATCTGAGGATCACAGCCGGGGATCAGCACAGAGGCAGAGCTTTGCGCCAGCTCAGCCCATATCGGCTCTGTTCGGCTTTACCAGTCTGGGCGGTCATGCTCTGCGCTTTCAAGACCAAACTACCAGACTAGAAATTGCGGCGGCTCGTGAAGCAAAAAATACGGGTTTCTGCAACTCCTCTAGATAGTTCTCGCCATATGGGCTACGAGTTTAGAACTGTAGGTTTACGGCAATCAGGTATGAATCCTGAAGCTGCCGCTCTTATGCTGATGAACATAGCAAACATCTCGTAAATATCTAGAGGTGAACTCAAAGCAACCCTCCAAGCCGAATATTATGACTCACCTGCATAGGTTCTCTGGCCTGCTCTCCTACCTATCTACAGCAGGCATTCATGCCCCAGATCCAACTAAACGCTACTTCTGATGCGCCGAAGATGAATTGTGCCACAAAATATTGCAATTTGTCACATAAAGCGCCGGAAGCTGGATTTACCTCCATACATCAGCAGAGCATACATCAGCAGAGAGCAGCTTAGCTCACAAGCTTTTCAAAAGCGTTCAAACTCTAGCTGCTGAAGCTCCACGTTTCAATTTCCTGCGTCACTCTCTTTGCGTTTATTCTGCCAGTCCTTGCATTGGGACATCGGCATTATTTTCGCTGTCTTATTTCACATTTTCTCTATTCATTTATCCATTCAACAGTTCAAAGGATATACCATGACCCCTGAAGTGAATCTTGGCTCTCTGCAAAACTCTGTTGCCTACACCAGCATTCTGGGCAGCGCCACCAATCTCAGCGACAGCTACGGCTTCAGCCTCAGCCGCACCCAAAACCTGCGCGGCGCTCTGTCTGGCATCAGCGGGGACGCGATTGTTGGTCTGCGGCTGAGTCGCGCCAGTCAAATTGACAGCAACACCGTAGCAATTCAGGATCTAGGCTACATTGAGGCGGATCGCAACTCGCAAGCCCTGAATCGCGTTCTGAGTCCGGGCAACTACCTGCTGGAAACTACAGCTGTGCGGGGCAGCACGGCCTATCGATTTGACATCACTGCCGACGGCTTGACCGGGCTGGCCAATATTGGTGTGCTCAACGATGCCCAGGCTTTCTCTGGTCAAGTCAGCCGCACTGACAGCTCTGATTTGTATAGCTTCAGCCTGAACACGACCAGCGATTTAAGCCTGACGCTGGGCGGCTTGAATGCAGATACTGATTTGATTGTGGCTCAGGATTTCAACGGCAACGGCGTGATTGATACCGGAGAAGAAGTGGGTCGCTCTCAGCGCTTCTCCAACTTTGAGGAGCGGCTGCAGCTGTCAGGGTTGGTGGCCGGAAACTACCTGACCGAAGTCTCGCAGTTTGCTGGCGATACGCATTATCGACTCGCTTTTAGCCCGACTGCTTTGGCCAACCCGCTCGCCAATCAAGACCTGACAGGTCAGCTGCGGGTGATTCAGGCTCCTGATAGTCGCTTGCAAAACGCCAGCGGGCAGGCAGAAGTCCAGGTTTTCAACCGCAATCCGGCCAGCAATCGTCCCGTCACAGTGCGGCTCTACGCCTCCACCAACGATAGCTATGACAGCAACGATGAGCTGCTGGCGAGCCGTACCGTGCTGCTGCCCCCGACCTCTGGCGGCAGCGCCAGCACAACGCTGGAGTTTGGCGCACCGACCGGCATCGCTCCCGGTTCCTATCACCTGATTGCTCGGATTGACAGCGACAATGCCGTTGCCGAAACCGACGAAACCAACAACAATCTCAGTGCCCATGTCTCAGCACCGGGAACCAACGTGATCCTTGACTGGAATGCCACGCTGCTGAACGCGATTCAAGCCGACGGCACGGCTCCGCCGCTGGCTGCTCGCAATGCCGCCATTGTGCATGCGGCTGTCTATGACGCGGTCAACGGCATTGCCCGTCAGTATGATCCGTATCTCGTCAACGTGGCGGCTAGTTCAGCGGACAATGCCTCAGCCGAAGCGGCGGCAGTACAGGCGGCGTTCCAAACCCTCTCGGATCTCTATCCCAACCAGCGCGAAAGCTTCCTGGCACAGCGCATCCGCTCGCTGGCCGAAATCGCCGACGGCACGGCAGAGGCGCGCGGGATTGCGGTTGGGCAGCTGGTGGCTGACCGGATGCTCGAATCACGGCGCAATGACGGCGCAGAGGGCGCTCAGAATCGCTATATTCCGGGCACGGCTCCCGGCGACTATCAGCCGACCCGTCCAGATGGTTTTGTCTTAGCTGCGGGCTGGAGAGATGTTGAATCGTTTGCGATTCCCAGCGTCAATGACTTCCTCCCCGACGGTCCGCCCGTCTTTGGGGGAGCGCAATATGCGGCTGAGCTAAACCAGGTGCAGCAGTTCGGTGGCCTCAACAGCACAGCTCGCACCGCAGACCAGAGCGAGGTGGCCTTCTTCTGGGCTTACGATCGGCCTGATACATTCCGCCCGCCCGCCCAGTGGAATCAGATTGCTCAGACGGTTGCCCTGAATGAAGGCACGTCAGTTTTGGAGAGCGCGCGGCTATTTGCAGCGCTCAACGTGGCGCAGGCTGATGCAGGCATTGCCGCCTGGAATGCCAAATTCACCTTCAATCAGCTGCGGCCAATCACGGCGGTTCGGCAGGCAGACTCCGACGGCAATTTCCAGACTCTAGGCAATCCTGACTGGCAGTCGCTGCTGTCCACGCCGCCGTTCCCTGACTATATTTCTGGGCATTCGACGTTTGGGGCAGCGGCGGCAGGCGTGCTCTCCTATTTTTATGGCGATGACTACCAGTTCAGCGCCTCTTCTCAGGAGATTCCCGGCAGGTTCCGCCAGTTCAGCAGCTTCCAGCAGGCAGCAGCAGAAAATGGGGTGAGCCGGATCTTTGGCGGCATTCACGTCCAAAGTGCCAATCTAGACGGGCTGCTGGTTGGAGCCGCAGTGGCCGACTACGTGACGGGCAATCTGTTTGGCTAAGCTCCTCTCATTGCCCTGAAGCTAATTTCCCTGAAGCCAATGGCCCTGAAGCCAGCATGGATTAAGATTCGTGCTGGCTTTTTGATCGGACGGTTTTCAGCTCACCAAACCTCTAGAGGCACTCGCTGTGAGAGGATCAAATCATCCTGACTGGAATCGGCTGCACCGCATGAAATCTCGCTCAAACTACTGGCAGCTTTTGCCCTACCTGCGGCCTCACTGGCGCTTAATTGGCAGGGCGCTAATCAGCACGCTGGTCTTCACTGCCTGCTGGCCGATTATGGCGCGGCTGTCTGGCGAGCTGCTGGCGCTATTGGTCACGGGCGATTTGCCTGCGCTGCTGCGGCAGTCGGGACTTTTGGCGGCGGTGTTTTTGGTGCATAAGCTGGCGCAATACGGCCAGGATTCGCAGATGGCTAAGGCGGCTCTAGCAATTGTGTTCGATCTGCGGCTGCGCGTCTATGCTCACCTGCAAAGCCTCAGCCTCAGCTACTTTGAAACCACTAAAACTGGTGACCTCAGCTATCGGCTCACCGAAGATATCGACCGGATTGGCGAAATAGTCAACAAGCTGTTCCATGATGCCACGCCCTGCGTTTTGCAGCTGATCGTCGTCTTTGGCTACATGATCTACCTCAACTGGCAGCTGACTCTGGCCAGCCTCGTCGTCGCGCCGCTGATGGGAGTGCTGATTGCCTGGTTTGGCGACCGGATGCTGCGATTCTCGCGCCGCAGCCAAAATTTGGTTTCTGATCTCTCGGCGCTGCTGACGGAAGTGTTCAGCGGGATTCGGCTGGTGCGTGCCTTTGCGGCCGAAGCCTATGAAATCGAGCGATTTGCCCAGGCCGCCGAGCAGAACCGACAGGCCAAATATGCGGCGGCATGGCTGAAGGCGGTGCAGTTTCCGGTGGTGGGCTTTTTGCAGCTGCTCAGCGTCTTGCTGCTGCTGCTGCTGGGCGGCTGGCAGATTTCAACCGGCAACCTGACCGGGCAGCAGTTTGGCAGCTTTGTGATTGCGGCGCTGATGCTAATTGACCCGATCTCGCACCTGACCGACAACTACAACGAGTTTAAGCAGGCGCAGGCTTCTGTCGACCGGATTTTTGAACTGATGCAGATCCAGCCGGCTGTGCTAGAGTCCGCTACGGCTCAACTTTTGCCGCCCGTCACCGGGAAAGTTGAGCTGGAGTCGGTGAGCTTCAGCTATCAGCTCGATCAGCCCGTGCTCCGGCAGCTCAGCCTGCGGGTCTATCCCGGCGAGGCGGTGGCGCTAGTGGGCGCTTCTGGAGCGGGCAAAACCACGCTGGTCAATCTGCTGCCGCGCTTCTACGATCCGCAAATGGGGCGGGTATTGATTGACGGGATTGATATCCGCAGCGTCACGCTGGCCAGCCTGCGCCGCCAAATTGGAATTGTGCCCCAGGAAACGGTGCTGTTCTCTGGCACAATTGCCCAGAATATTGCCTTTGGCCAGCCAGAATTTGATCTCGCTGCCGTCCAGTCTGCGGCTGAGGTCGCCAACGCGCATCAGTTTATCAGCCAGTTTTCGCAGGGCTATCAGACTTGGGTAGGCGAGCGCGGCGTAAATCTGTCGGGCGGGCAGCGGCAGCGGATTGCGATTGCCAGAGCCATCCTGCTCGATCCGCGCATTTTGATCCTAGATGAAGCCACCTCGGCGCTAGACTCTGAATCAGAAGCACTGGTGCAGGAAGCGCTAGAGCGACTGATGCAAAACCGCACGGTGTTGATTATTGCCCATCGGCTAGCCACCGTGCGCCGCGCCGATCGGATTCTGGTAATGGAGCAGGGGCAAATTGTCGAGTCGGGCAATCACGCTGATCTGATCAAACAGGCTGATCGCTATGCCCGATTCTATGCTCAGCAGTTTCAGTAGCGGCACCCGACAGGCCGCTAGCGCTGGGGGCTCGCCGGGGTCGCAGGTTGGGCTGGTTGGCCTGGTTGGCCTGCGCCTGCGCCTTGACCGGGCAGCGAGCGAATAAACTCGCGGCTCTCTTGCGAGGGCACCAGCACGATCCGATTCAGCTCCTCGTTATCGCTGCTCTGCAAAGTTTGGATCACGCCTTCTAGATTCACAACCTCGATCTGCACGCCGCTGGCCATATCTGGCTGCACTTCTCGCAGTCGAGCCAGCAGGGCTTCTAGCTCAGACTGCTCAAAAAACATCGGAATGACCTGACCAGATTCTTGCTCAATCGTCAGGTAGCCGCCATTTTCGCCGCTCTCTTTGGCAACAAACAGCGGTACGCCTTCAAACTCGCTCTGTCCACCCTGACGCTGGATCAGAGTTTGAGCGGCTGCCACCTGCTCAGCATCCGGCAGGAAGGCAAATCGGACTTGCTCATCGGCAGCTTTATCCTGCTGAGCCATTTCGTACTCATAGATTTTGGCAAGCGGTACGGGCACGACTTCAATCCCTTCAGCCGTCTCGGGTTCGCGGGTTTTCAACTCGTCTAAAAACTGTTGAGCATCCTCCCGGCTAATGAACACGCTGGCAATTGGGGTGCGCGATTCGCCCTGAGTCGGAATCGCCAGCAGTGGCGCACCTTCTCCATTGGCCAACGTAAACACGGGGACAGTCCGCAGGCGTTCAATCACCTGCTCGTTGGGTAAAGCCCAGGCCTGTAAGCTGCCCACCAGCAGTGACCCCAAAACCAAGCTACTCACTAGAGTGAGCTTTTGCCCCTGTTTCAGACTCCATTTCAGGAATGATTTCATAATGGCTCCAGATCTCATATAGATCATAAATGACGGCAGTTTTAAACTAGAAACTTGAACGCTAGATTTCAAGTTACAAGACTTTGAGACAAGACGTTGATAAATCTCAATCAGTCTCTCAAGGAGTTGAGGATGAGTCGAGGTGAATTTAGAGCCAGACCTAGCAAAACAGGTTTGCATACTTTGATTTTTGAGGCAACTGTGAGCCGCAGAGAGTTTTGGGTATCGCCCCGGTATCGCCTGCTGCATGACTGGCTGATTTCAAGCTGAGTCGCTACTCTGAGGTTGAGCGTTCAACTCATCGCCATTGGGTAAGTTCCTGCGACGGTTGATCCGGTTGGTCAGTTCCTAGCTTCGTATAAAGTACGGCGGTCTGCATCTTTAATTATCCAGCTTTTATATGATCCAGCTTTTATTGAGCTTCCCTGAATCAAGGCTCTGCACCAGGTCGCAAAACTCATGACTCCACCGATTCGATCTCGTTGCCATCAGACCCCGCTGGCTGTGCGCCTACATCGCGCTCTAGGCTGGCTGCTGCTGCTGAGCCTGACGGGCTGTAACGCCCTGCCGATCACGTTGGAACAGGTCACAGACTCAATTGACCGATTTTTTGATAATCCTTGGCAAAACCCGTTTCAGCCGCAGCCCAACGCTGAGCAGCCTCCCTCAGCTGCGGCGGCACCGCTGAAGCTGGGAATGCTGTTTTCGCTCTCTGGAGAGCTGGCGCGCTATGGGCGCTCGATGCAGGACAGCACTAGCCTGCTGGTTGAAACTGTCAATAGCTGTGGAGGCGTGACTGGGCAGGCCGTGCAGCTGTTCTTAGAAGATGACCAAAGCAACGCGACCGCAGGCAAAGCGGCCATGACCCGACTGGCCAATAACGGCGTTGGAGCAGTCATTGGCGCAATTGGCAGCGAGGTTTCTAATGCCACTGTCGATTTAGCTGTCAAAGATCAGATCGTCCAGATCTCGCCAGCCAGCGCCAACGCCATCCTGACCCAGCGCGCCCTCAAGGGTCAGTTCGAAGG
Organism: Pegethrix bostrychoides GSE-TBD4-15B; assembly: GCA_019359155.1. Classification (GTDB taxonomy): domain Bacteria; phylum Cyanobacteriota; class Cyanobacteriia; order Elainellales; family Elainellaceae; genus Elainella; species Elainella bostrychoides. Next base: position 70,589 of record JAHHHV010000083.1, on the reverse strand, counting down.
CTACTGGTTTCGGACAATGCCGCCTGAGCAACTGCAAGGTGAAGCGTTAGCGCGACTCGCTCAGCAGAAGAATCTCAAAACCGTGAAGATTCTAGCCATCGACAACGACTACGGCAACAGCATTATTCAGGCTTTTACGGAAACCGCTAAACAGCTCGGCGACCCTGCACCGCTTCAGGTGATTCGCTACAGCCCCGATGCGAGTATCTACAGCATTGATTTGGTGAGCGCATTTTCTGAGCAGCCCGATGCTGTGCTGGTTGTAGCGCAGCCTGAGCTAGGTGGAGATTTGCTCAAAGCCGCCTTCGAGTCCGGCATCTGGAGCGGTGCTACGAAAGCGCTCTTGTCAGCCAGTATGAGAACCGACGGTTTAGCGAGGCGGGTCGGCATCTCACCCGATGGACGCTACAATGCCTCTAACTCTTGGGGCATCTCGCTGAGTAGCAGCAATGCACTACCCCAGTTTCGGGAGCTATACAAACAGAGATTCGACCGCGAACCAGGTCTCTACGATCCAAACACTTGGGATGCGGCAGCTGTCGTCGTGCTGGCCGCAGAAGCCGCACAGAGCACCAGCGGCAACGCGATTCGGGGCAAGATGACTGAGGTGGCTAGCGATCCGGGCGTTGAAGTCAGCGATATCTGTCAGGCACTGGCGCTAGTGCGCGAAGGCAAGGATATTAACTACCAGGGCACCAGCGGCACGCTCGACTTCAACCAGGCCGGCGATGCGGTTGGGATCTACGATGTCTGGACGATTGACTACACGGGAGCCATCAAACCAGAACGAACTAAGATCCAGGTGGGACGCTCAACCAGAATCCCTGCCGCCAAGCCTGCGCTGTAGGTTGAGCCGATGATTCAGCCTGTATTTAGGTTGAGTTTAATACCAATTCCCTGAGATTGGACGCAAGATCACAGCAAAAGAGGTGAAGCCCAAAGGCAACGTGCAATGGCAGTTCAAGGCCACCTATCTGTATGGGACTGTATGGGGCTCTGTATGGGGCTGTATGGGGTCGTAGAACCGGCGACTGGAGAGCACTTCTTGGATGAGTTTAGCCATCTTAACAATTCATGTGGGTTCTTGCTGCGGTAGCCGAAAGTGAGCTACTTTCAATGTGGCATCCACGACGCATTCTCTGGAGAGGTCGCTATGACGATGCAGATCTGGACGCTTTTTCAAGCAGAACTGCAGCAGCTTCGCTCCGGCGCAGCCCCCCTGATCACCCCCCAAATCACGCGCTCCGACGCATTGTGGAACAGCTTGGAGCAAGGCAGTTCGCTGTTTGCGGCGCTCACCCTTCCGATTTCTGAGCTGCTCGCCTGCGGTCAGCCGTTTCAGCCACTGGTGACGGTATTTTTGCGGCAGCAGCCTCAGGTGACGCTGACGCAGGCAGTTGGGCTGATGGCGCAGGCAGTCTATCTCGACCGGATCTTTGCCGCCCTGCCGCTCTGGCCGCTAGAGTCTGCTGATTTGTCTGAGCCTGAAAGCTCGGCTGAGCATCGACCAACGCTAGAGCCGCTGCCAGCACTCGATAGCCGTCAGGTGCTCGTTGACTTTCCCAACTCAGAGCTAGCGGCGCGGTTCAATCGCCACTTCGCCAGCTGGCTCCAGCAAAACGGCGTTCCGCCTGCCGAGCTGCGCCAAGCCGTCAGTCAAATTGCCCAAGAAACCAGCTCGCGCCTTTTGCCTGCTCTAGAAGCAGTCGGGGCATCGATGCGCTGGCTGGCTTGCTACCATGAGACTGAGCTGAGCCGAATCGAGCGCCGTCACAGCATAGAGGCTTATCTAGATGACCAAATTGCCGCTCGCCCTACGGAGCTTGTCTTCAACGAGTCGTTTAGCCTGCGCGAAATCTACGTGCCGCTGCAAGCTCAGCCGCTAAACCGTGACGGCGAACCCAACCTCGATCAGCCGCCCGTTGATTTGGCCGACTGGGTGCGAACGCAGCTCAGTCGGGATAGCGCTGAGGTGATGCTGCTCCAGGCTGGCTTTGGGCGCGGCAAGACCAGCTTTTGCCGCATCTTTGCCGACTGGGTGCGTCAGCAGGAATATCCGCGCTGGACACCCATTCTGATTTCGCTGCAAGACCTGCACTGGGCGGGCGATAGCGTTGAGGCGTTTTTGCAGCAGGCGATGCCGACTCCGCTGCGGGATGATCCAGACTGGCTGACTCAGCCGCAGAGCCGCTTTTTATTTATTTTGGATGGCTTTAGCGAACTGCATCTGGAAGCAGCGCATAGCCTGGAGCAGTTTTTTCAGCAGGTGGGGCGGTTTCAGGAAAGCTGCGCCAGCCATCCGGGCATGGGACATCGGCTGATTTTGACCGGGCGTTCGCTGATGATTCAAAATCTGGGTCGCCTGCTGCCGCCCAACTTAGCGCGAGTCGAGATTCTGCCGTTTAACGATGCTCTGCAAACCCAGTGGCTAACGCAGTGGGAAAGGCTGACGCAGTGGGGAAAGCTGACGCAGTGGGAAAGGCCAACACAGACAGAGGCTTCAGGCTTAAAGCAGATTCTGCAAACGCTGGATCTGCCCGAATCCAGCCAGGACTTGCCCCGCGAACCGCTGATGCTGTACTTTTTTGCAGCCATGTACCGCGACGGCGGGCTGAAGCTCGACGCGCTGAGCCAGACCAGCGGCGACCGCGCCAAATTTCTGCTCTATCAGCAGATCTTCTACTGGGCGCTCACCCAGCAGCAGCCCGGACTGCTGAACCGGGCGCTGTCGCCTGCTGAAATCGAGACGCTGCGACGGCTGCTGGCCGAAGCCGGACTCTGGACGGTGCAGACTGGCCTGGAATCTGTGCCGCTGGAGAGCCTGGGGCTGCGGCTTCAGGCGGTGGAAGGTACGGGGGCACTGATTGCCGAGATAGAAACGCAGCTTCAGCAGCCGCTCACCAACGCGCTGGTGACGATCTACAGCTGTGAGGGCAAGAGCTACCTGCGGTTTAATCACAATAGCTTTGGCAAACTGTTTTGCAGCCGCTGTCTGCATGAGTCGCTGGAAGACTGGACGGTCAGCTTCCGGCATCGTCAGCGGCAGGAGCTGCTGGTTTCGCCAGAAAGTTTGCCCTGGCAAATTTACGACCTGCTAGGCTACGGTGGCCTATCGCCGGAGATGACCGAATATTTGATGGTGCTGCTTAACGCCAACCCGGATGTCGATCTGGTGCTGCTGTTTCAGCGGCTAGAGAAGTTTTATTTGAGCTGGGCGAACGGCGAATTTGTAGATGCACCACCCGAAAACTTGGCTCAAAAGGCAATGCGGCTGCTGGGTCAGCGCAGTCGGCAGTTGGGGCAGCGGCAAGTGGATGTCTATGCCGGACTGAACGCAATGATTCTGCTGCTTCAGCTCTATGGCTATGCCCTCGCCCATCAGTCGCTGCAAGGCCAGATCACCTTTCATCCCTGTGGACGACAGGGAATGCCGGAGTTCCGCCCCCAGCGGCTCTTGCAAATCATCGGCTATAGCCACTGCGTCTCGCCCCATGCGTTTCGGGTGATTGTCGGGCCTTACCTGAGCAGCGCCAACCTCAGCGGCGTGACGCTGACTGGGGTCAACCTCAGCGGCGTGAACCTCAGCAACGCCGACCTGCGCTGTGCCAACCTGAACGGCGCGAACCTGCGCGGCGCGAATCTGAGTCGCGCCAACCTAGTGGGAGCAAATCTGGCCGGAGCCGACCTCAGCAACGCCGATCTGCGCGGTGCCAACCTGATTGGAGCTGACTTGCGCGGCGCTGACCTGAGCAACGCCAGCCTCAGCGGTGCCGACCTCAGCGGCGCTAACCTGATTGGAGCCAGCCTCAGCCTTGCCGATCTGCGCGATGTGGATCTCAGCGGTGCCTATCTGCGCGGAGCCAGCCTGCAAGGGGCGACCCTGAGCCGCGCCTATTTGATTGGAGCCAGCCTCAGCGGCGCCAACCTCAGCAGCGCCGATCTAGAGCAGGTCGATCTCAGCGGTGCCAACCTGCATGGAGCCAACCTCAGCGAGGTGAATCTACGCGGCGCCGACCTCAGCAACGCTGATCTGATTGGCACGGATCTGAGTGACTCTGTGCTCTGTGGCGCAAATTTACAGGGAGCCAGCCTCAACAGCGCCGAACTCACCGGAGCCGACCTCTGTGGAGCCGACCTCGACAGCGCCAGCTTCATCGGCGCTGACTTGAGCGACCAGATTACGGGCGACGTGAAGTGGAGCGAGCGCACCCGCTGGCAAAACGTGCGTGGCTTAGATGCCGCAATTAACGTGCCCGCAGCGCTCAAACAGCAGCTCGGCTTGCCGGATAGCGTTCCGGAACAAGTTGGCAGCTAGAAGATAGCTAGAAGGCAGCTAGAAGACATGAGCCACCGCTAGATCACAGGCGCGATTTGCTGCCGAAACCGAGCTGATTGCGCCAGACCAGTCGGGCTACTTTGGCATTGCTCACCGCCAGCCAGCGATGCTGCATACTGTTTAGGTGGGCGCAAGTACAATCACCAGTACAATCACCGAAATTATGGCGCGCTGCGGGTTGGCTGAGAAGCATCGACAAAATTGCTAGATTGCAATCTAAAATCAGGCATTGGTTCAGGAGAATAGCCCGATGACTCAGCCCGCCACCCGCATCGAATCCGACAGCATGGGCGAAATTGCCGTTGAGGCGACTCGCTATTGGGGCGCTCAAACCCAGCGGTCGCTGAAATATTTTGCGATTGGCGAGGATCGAATGCCGCGTGAGCTAATTCGCGCTCTGGGGATTTTGAAGCAGGCGGCAGCGGCTGTCAACTGCGATTTGGGCAAGCTGCCGCCCGAAACCGCCCGGTTGATTATCCAGGCTGCTGATCAGGTGATTTCGGGTGAGCTGGACGCGCATTTTCCGCTGCGGATTTGGCAGACGGGCAGCGGCACGCAGAGCAACATGAACGCTAACGAGGTGATTTCAAATCGGGCGATTCAGCTGGCGGGTGGCGTGATGGGCAGCAAAATTCCTGTTCACCCGAATGATCATGTGAATATGTCGCAGTCGTCTAACGATACGTTCCCAACTGCGATGCATATTGCTGCCGTTGAGCAGATTACGCAGCGGTTGTTGCCAGCACTGATTAAACTGCGAGATGCATTGCAGGAGAAAGCCGTGACCTTTGCGCCGATTATCAAAATTGGCCGGACGCACTTGATGGATGCCGTGCCGCTGACGCTGGGGCAGGAGTTTTCGGCCTATGTCTCGCAGCTGGACAAAGATATTGCCCGCCTTCAGGCGAGCCTGCCCGATCTGTACGAGCTGGCGATTGGCGGGACGGCAGTTGGGACGGGACTTAACGCCCCGGCTGGGTTTGCCGAGCGCGTTGCCGCCGAAATTGGCCGCATCACTGGCCTGCCGTTTGTCTCGGCTCCCAATAAGTTTGCGGCTCTGGCTGCTCATGATGCGATCTGCATGTGCAGTGGGGCACTGAAAACGCTGGCGGCTTCGCTGATCAAAATTGCTAACGATATTCGCTGGATGGGGTCAGGGCCACGCTGCGGGCTGGGCGAGCTGCGGCTGCCGGAAAACGAGCCGGGGTCTTCGATTATGCCGGGTAAGGTTAATCCGACTCAGTGCGAGGCGATGACGATGGTGGGGGTGCAGGTGATGGGCAACGATGCGGCGATTGGCTTTGCGGCGAGTCAGGGTAACTTTGAGCTGAATGTGTTTAAGCCTGTGATCATTTTTAATTTGCTGAACTCAATTCGGCTGCTGGCTGATGCTTCCGCCTCGTTTACCGACTATCTGGTGGTTGATCTGCAACCTAATCTGCCGCAGATTGAGCAATTCCTGGCGAACTCGCTGATGCTGGTGACGGCGCTGAATCCGCATATTGGCTATGACGCGGCGGCTAAAGTCGCCAAAAAAGCCTTTGCTGATGGCAGCAGCCTCAAGGCCGCCTGCGTTGAGCTGGGCTTGCTGAGCGGCGAGGAGTTTGAGCGGCTGGTGCGGCCTGAGGCGATGCTGGGGACTTGACTCAAGTTCGGAACTCGGTGATTGCTGTTTTGAAGTCGAAGCGTTGAGCTAAAAGGTGCGGGCTTTGGGTTCGGAACTCGGTGATTGCTGTTTTGAAGTGGAAGCGTCGAGCTAAAAGGTGCAGGCTTCGGGTTCGGAACTCGGTGATTGCGGCTCTGAGGTCGAGTGGTCGAGCTAAAAGGTTGGGAAGCCGAGTTCTGAAGTCAAACGTTAGGGCTTTGAGAACGATAGCTCAATGTTTTGAGGCCAAGATTGCCAGTTTTACGGAAAAGCGCCGACAAATGGGGTAGAACAGTGGAAAGCGTTCTGTGATCCCCCATGATTGAACAAATCACGCTGCTGCTGGCAACACCGATTGCCAAGGCGGTACTCGATAAATTCTATGAAGGTATCGGTTCAGAGCTAAGCAAAAAGGCAGTTGAGAAGCTGCCGGAGAAGGTGAAGCAGCTTGGCAAGCTAATCTGGGAGAAATGTTTGCGGGGCAAGCCGGGAACGGATCAATTGCTGCAAAGCGCGGCAGCAGGTTCGGCAGCGGATCAGCAAAAGCTGGCTGAATATCTACATACTGTTTTGGATAAAGACGCGAGCTTGAAGGCAGAGGCGCAAAAGCTGGCCGAAGAAATTCATGTCAATATACATAAATGATTTCAGCAGCCCAGTCCAGAACAACTACGGCGGCACAAACTATCAGAACGATATTTCTGGCGGCACAGTGAATCAAGCGGGCACTATCAACCAGCATTATTATCCTGCGCCCTCTGCCCCACCAAACTCCGATTGACTGGAGTCGTCTGGAGGGGCACAGACAAAGATTAGCACCCCCTACTACATCGCCCCCGGCCTCGGCTCTCTGATCTTTGTCGGTCGAGAGCAGAAGATGCAGGAATTGCACCAACTGCTGCAACAGTCTAAGCAACTGGCAATCACCGCAGCAACGGGCATGGGTGGCATTGGCAAAACAGACTTGGCTTGGCATTATGCTGAGGCACATCGGGATGATTATCCCGGTGGTATCTGGTGGATCTCGGCAGCACAGCTTGTGGTGAAGGTGCTGGCGTATAGCGAGGAAATGCGGCTATCCATTCCGCCGGAGGATTTTGATGCAGCAGATAAAGTGCAGTGGTGTTACCGAGAGTGGCTGAGCGCGATTCCAGAGGGAGCCAGATTGCTGGTCTGGGATGATGTGGGGGATGCTGAAGCTTACGGAGAACTGCGGCCTTATCTGCCCACCGACGCGCGGTTTCGGCTGCTGATTACCACCAGAGCCAAGTTGGGGCATCCGGTGCAGCGACTGGAGCTAGACGTGCTGGATCAGGCGGCGGCGCTAGAGCTGTTGGGACAGCTTGTGGGCAGTGAGGCGAGGCTGGTGGCAGCACCGGAGACGGCCAGAACACTCTGTGAGTGGGTGGGGCGGTTGCCGCTGGGGATTGAGCTGGTGGGGCGACATCTGGCGCGGCATCCAAACCTGACGCTGTCAACCTTGCTCAGTCGGCTAGAAGCCCAGAAGCTCAGCGCCAGAGCCTTTCAGCAGGTGGCTCCAGAGATGCCCTACCGCGATAGCTTGGCGGCAGCCTTTGAGATTAGTTGGCAGGGCTTGAGTGAGGCGGCACAGCAGCTCGGCGGATTGCTGAGCCTGTTTGGGCTGGCTCCGATCTCGAAAGCGCTGATTGTGAACTGCTTGCCAGAGTGGGATGAGGAAGACCTAGAAGATGCTCTGGACTTAGCGCTGGTGGGTAGCTCGCTGCTATCGGCGCTGGAGACGGGCGAGTATCTGCTGCATTCGTTGATTCGTGAGTTCTTTGCGGCTAAGCTGCAAGCGTTCTCCACTGCCGCAGCGCTGCAACATGGGTTTGCACAGGCCATGACGAAAGTTGCCAAAACGATTCCGCAGACCGTGACGCTAAGTGACCTTGCCCGCACCAAAAACACGATGCCGCACATTGAAGCTGCTGCGTTCTATTCGGCGTTGCTCAGCAATGAAGATTGTCTCTGGCCGCGTACCAGCCTCGCCCGACTCTACGCGGGACAGAGCCTCTGGCAGCAGGCAGAGCGATGGTATGGTGACTGTCTGAAGATGACCGAAGCTCGGTTTGGCAAGCAGCATCCCGACACGGCCACAAGCCTCAACAATCTGGCAGGGTTGTACGATTCACAAGGGCGCTATGGAGAGGCAGAACCGCTCTATCTCGATGCGCTCAACATCAGACGCAGCCAGCTTGGGGCAGAGCATCCCGACACGGCTTCAAGCCTCAACAATCTGGCAGGGTTGTACGATTCACAAGGGCGCTATGGAGAGGCAGAACCGCTCTATCTCGATGCGCTCAACATCAGACGCAGCCAGCTTGGGACAGAGCATCCCGACACGGCCACAAGCCTCAACAATCTGGCAGGGTTGTACGATTCACAAGGGCGCTACGGAGAGGCAGAACCGCTCTATCTCGATGCGCTCAACATCAGACGCAGCCAGCTTGGGGCAGAGCATCCCTCCACTGCCACAAGCCTCAACAATCTGGCATTGTTGTACAAGTCTCAAGGGCGCTATGGAGAGGCAGAACCGCTCTATCTCGATGCGCTCAACATCAGACGCAGCCAGCTTGGGGCAGAGCATCCCGACACGGCCTCAAGCCTCAACAATCTGGCAGCGTTGTACGAGTCTCAAGGGCGCTACAGTGAGGCAGAACCGCTCTATCTGCAAACGCTCGCAATTTTCCTAGAGAAGTTAGGCGAGAATCATCCGAATACGCAAACGGTTTGGGGGAATTTCCGGGACTTGTTGCAGCAGGCAGTTGAGGCAGGGCGAGCAGCGGAACTGTCGGATCATCCAGCGACGCAGGCGGTTTTGAAAGAGCTGACCAATGGATAGCCGGATTCTGCGAAAATTAGTAGAGCGGCTGATGCGTAAAACATGACCAAAAATAAAGACTATCGTAAACAGTTAGAAGGTCAATGTCGGGCACTCGAAGAACATCTAGAAAAACTTGCCCGTGAACGCAGCAAGTCAATAGAGGAGCAAGATCAGGGATTGATTCTGCATTGGGAAAAGACAGTCTCAACTGTCGTCAGCAAATCACCAAACTCGAACGGAGGCTCAACCGATGATTGCTTTATTTGAAAAGTCGTTGACCAGTCTAAAACGCCACATCGCCGAATACCGTCCGCAGCTAGAGCAAGCGATGAGAGCCATTGAAGTCCTGCAATCTGCTGACCCCAATTCCGAAGAATTTAGCCAAGCCCTCGCCGACCTGCATGTTGCAGCAACTGTGTTGGAACCCTACTCCGAAGGTATTGTCGAAGCAATCAACCAGTTTACTGAGGATCGCCCTGATTAGGTCGAAACAGGCCATTGGCGTAGGGCAAGCAGCAGACCTGTCGGATCACCCGGCGACGCAGGCAGTGTTGGCGCAGATTCAGGCAGAGCAGACCGGCTAAACTAAGGGGACTGATTGAAAGAAGACGAACAAACCCACCCCAAGCTGATTCGACTCCAGATTGTCCACGATGAAATAAGCGCTTCATCTTGAAGGACTCTCCCAGTTTGTGGAGCAAGACGTTGAGATTCTGATCTCGCAGGTGGTTAACTGAGATCTTGCACCAATTGCAATAACCGCCCGCGAGTGAACTGCGGGCTATCGAAGCAAGTTCACTGAAGTGAACTCAAACAAACTGAAACGCCGATTTAGTCTTCTTTAGAAGACTTGCCCCCATTAGCCCGCAGTTCACTCGCGGGCGGACTGTGGCGCTAATTGAGAAGGCTGCAAGATCTGAGTTAAACATTCATCGATTCTTGAAGAATAATGATCCATAAAGACCTGACAGAACGCTATAACCCGCAAAACCAGCAGCCCAGCAAGGACGGTCAGCCATGACTCAAGCATTAAAAATTTCGTTTGAGGACTATCTGAGTCTCGACGCAGGCAATTTGCCAGATCAGCGTTACGAGTACATCAATGGGGAGCTGAAAAAATTGCCGCCAGAGTCAAGAGCAACCGTTGCCATCGCCAACTACCTGTTTCTGCTCCTAGTCAATGCTGGCATTCCGTTTAATTTAATTTATCCGCATACCTGCGAGGTCGAAGTTCCTGTGCTGCAAGCAGGCGATTCCAGAACTCGCATTCCTGACTTAGTCATTCTGCGTCCAGAACATCTCGCTCTCACCCAAAAACGCCTGACGATTACTCGCGACATGCCGCCGCCCATTTTGATTGCCGAAGTCGTTAGCCCCGGCGATGCCAATCGCAAACGCGACTATGAGCGCAAACGCCAGCAATATCAAGAACTTGGCGTCCTGGAATATTGGCTAATTGACTCAAAGCAGCAGACGATCACGATCTTGCAGCTCGCGGCTGAGCAATACGTGGAAGTCGGCGTTTTTCGCAGTCCAGACTGCATCATCTCTGTCCAATTCCCCCACTTGCATCTGAGCGCCGAGCAGATTTTGAGCGGCGGTGCGTAGGTTGTCCAGAGTCTTGAAGCCTGAAGCCTGCGACCTTACCGCTGAGCCTAACATTGCCTTGACTGCTTTCTGCTATCCATCTTCTGAGTCGGGTGGCTCTGGGCTAATCAGATTTCCCAGGTATTGCTGCATGAATGCTCTGGCGGCTGCGGGGTTGAGCTGATTCAGCGCTCTGGTGATCTCGGCAATCGCTTCGCCGCTGGGGTCACGCTGTTCATGTACCCATTTAAAAACAGCAGAGCGATCGATGCCAAGCGTCACCGCCAGCTTGTTCTGGCTGATGCCAAATTGCTCTAAAACTTGCTTAAGTGCCTGACTTGCCCTGCCCATGCCCCAATCCTGTCAAAGGATGGCGAGTCAGTAAATGTTGTCTGATGCGACCACAGACATGAGATGATGTCTTAGTAGACTACATGCTTGAAAGGTAAGACTCATGACTGAAGATTTCCGATCAGATCACTTTGCAGCGCCGCCGCCCGATACACCGTTGGATTGCGATAGTGTGCCTGTGCAGGAACCTGTGCGATTGATTGTGGTGAGTTCGCGACGGGGCGTGACCAGCATGATTCAAACGCTACATTTGCGCGGCGTAGTGAGTGCCCATGAATGGACTGCCCTACAGCCAGAACCAATGACCGGCAAATGGATGAGCGTGGCGACAAAATATCTGTCGTTGGGCTAAAGCGGGAAGTCTAGAGACATCTTTATTTGACGTTTACCAGGAGTCTCTACGATGCCGAATACAGCCATTAGCGCTCAGTTGAGCCAAGCCGACCGGGATGCCGTGATGGCAGCCATTGCCACCATTAAAGCCAAGCTGCCGTTTTTGATTGATCTCTCTGCGGATGATCGCAAGTCGCTGCCCAAGATGGGCGACAAGAGCCGCGCCTTTGTCAGCAAAGCCATGGAGGTAGCCACACAGAACCCAGACTTCCTGCCGCGCTCGTTTGATCTGACTGAGTTGCAAAAAGACGTGCAGCTCTTTGAAGCGCTCTACCCGGTGTTGATGTCGCTGACGCAGTTGCACGATCTCGTAGATGATACCTGCTTGGCGGTGGGCAGCGAGGCTTATGCGGCAGCGCTCCAGGTCTATACCTATGCCAAAGCGAGCGGTGAGGGGACGGGTTTAGAGACAGCGGTGGATGAATTGGGTCTGCGCTTTGCCCGCAAATCTCGCAAGCCCAAGAGTCAGACGGCTAGCATCAAGCTCGAAGGAGCAGCGATTTAGCAAAAAGGTGGAAGGTTGCGCCTTTGAGGTGCAGCGTTGCGGCTCAGAGGTCAATTGTTCGAGCAATTTGCTCGGTGATTTGAGTTCTGAGCTGGGTGAATTGAGCAAAAAGGTGCAAGCTTTGGGTTCGGAACTTGGTGATTTTAGCTTTGAAGTGGGGCGCTGGAGCTAAAAGAGGCGACGGTCGAGTTCTGAAGTCAAATATCGGGAGGTTGAGGGCGATAGCTTGATGCTTTAAGGCTAAGATTGCCAATTTTACGGAAAAGCGCCGACAAATGAGGTAGAACAGTGGAAAGCGTTCTGTGATCCCCCATGATTGAACAAATCACGCTGCTGCTGGCGACACCGATCGCCAAGGCGGTACTCGGTAAATTCTACGAAGGTATCGGTTCAGAGCTGAGCAAAAAGGCAGTTGAGACGCTGCCGGAGAAGGTGCAGCAGCTCGGCAAGCTAATCTGGGAGAAATGTTTGCGGGGCAAGCCGGGAATGGATCAATTGCTGCAAAGCGCGGCAGCAGGTTCGGCAGCGGATCAGCAAAGGCTGGCTGAATATCTACATACTGTTTTGGATAAAGACGCGAGCTTGAAGGCAGAAGCGCAAAAGCTAGCCGAAGAAATTCATGTCAATATCCATAATGATTTCAGCAGCCAGATCCAGCACAACTACGGCGGCACCCATTACCAAATTAAACTGGGTGCAACCAACAGTGCTCAAGGCCACTACAGTGAGGCAGAACCGTTCCATTTTAATGCCTTGAACATCAGATGCAGCCAGCTTAGTGCCGAGCATCACACTGCTCTCAGGCTGAACAATTTAGGTGCATCTTATGTAGAACGCGATCACTTTGAGGAGGCTATTCCGCTGTTGCAAGAGTCTTTGGCAATTCGCGAGCGAATTTTAGGCGATTCACATACCGATACACAAGGTACTCGCTGGTGGTTAGAGCAGGCACAGAGCAGAGCATCCGGCAGGATTGTTGGATCATCCGACGACGCAGAGAGCGCTGGCACAGATTCGGGCAGAGCAGACGGGTTAAACTAGGAGCATTGAGATCAAAGCAGCTCTCATGACCGAAATTATCTTTCTCGTTGAAGACGATCCAGAAGGTGGCTATACCGCCAGAGCCATCGGCGAATCCATCTTCACTCAGGCTGACAGCCTCAAAGATCTCAAAACCTACCTGCGCGATGCCGTTCACTGTCACTTTGAAGACGAGCAAACCCGCCCAAAACTAATTCGGCTCCATATCGTCCACGATGAAGTAATCGCCTCATGAAGCTGCCCCGCGACCTATCCGGTGAAGCACTGGCGCAAATTTTGAACCAATTAGGCTATAAAACCATTCGTCAAAATTGGCACCCTCAACGCTATTTTGCGAGACATCGCAACACATTTTGAACTCACCCGCGATCAACTCGTAGAACGCATCTTCTGATAATTAGGTGACTGAAGGGCAAGCGGTGGAACTGTCGGATCATCCAACGACGTGGGCGACGCAGATACGGGTAGAAGGATAAACTGAAGAAACATATGGAGGTTGAGCAATGGCGCAAATCAAGATTCGCAAAACTATTCTCAGCGACTCTCTGAAGCTCGAAGGACTCTCCCAGTTTCTGGGGCAAGAAGTCGAGATTTGGATCTCGCAGGTGAGCAACCAGCCTCAGCCGAAACCCAGCTTCATGAGATTTGCCGGAATTGCCACCGCCGAAGCCAGCCTGCTCGAAGCATTAGAAGCCGACAGTTTAGCCAATCGTAGTTTAGATATGCAGCGCGACTGGTGAGAAAAGCCGTTCTAGATACCAACATCATTTCATACTTTTTTCGAGGCCAGCCCAAAGTCGTTGAACAGCTCAAGCAATATGGTCAATTTCACGATAGCCTCACCTTTTCACTGCTGACCTACTACGAAATCAGAAGCGGGCTGCTCTATCGAGATGCCAAAACCTTATTAGCCCGCTTCCAAGAGCTAGCTGCTGATAGCGAAATCTTGCCGTTGACGCTGATCACCATGAACATTGCCAGCACAATCTATGCGGATCTCAGAGCAAAAGGACTGCTGATTGCGCCAATGGATATCCTAATTGCAGCAACAGCAATCGAGCACGACTGTCTATTAATCACTGCCAATACTCGCCATTTTGAGAATATTACAGGATTGACTCACGAAAACTGGGCAGAGTAACCTTTTCACAGCAGGCAAGCGGCAGAACTGTCGGATCATCCGACTATGCGGGCGGCGCAGATTCGGGCAGAGCAGACGGGCTAAACTAAAATCAACAGTTTTACGCAAGGGCTTTGCAATTCTATGAAATGGCGCGTCATTCTAGAACCCGACCCTGAAACCCACGAATGGGCCATCTGGTGTCCAGAATTACCAGGCTGTATTTCTGCTGGAGTCACCGAAGCAGAAGCCTTAGAGAATATCAAAGAAGCGATTGAACTCTATCTCGACCCCAATCCAATTGAACTCATCGAAGGCGCAATTACCCGCGAGGTTTTTATCTAATGCCTCGCGACCGACGGCTAAACGCCACTGAAGTCGAAGCAATCTTACGCCGCTATGGCTTCACCCTGATCTCTCAAAAAGGAAGTCATCGCAAATGGCGGAATGCAGAACAGAAACTGCAAGTCATTGTTCCATCCGACGACGCGGGCTGGCGCAGATTCGGGCAGAGCCGCAATAGCGTAGTGGTTCGATAGAGCGGTTGGCCAACCTAAAATAGAGAAGTGGTCGGCTCACATCAGGAAATCATCATGTATCAAACTAATCCTCCCAGACCTGCCCAGGAAGTATTGCCCACCATGTATGATCTCCAGAGCGAAGATCCTGAGGAGCCTGGTTTGCCGGACGAATTCCATGACTTTCAACCTCAGCTTTTGCGGGAAACCTTTCAAGCGGCGGGATATCTGCCAGATGAAACGTTTATCGGCACTGATATCAATCTCTATTACGACTCTCGGCATCATCTCTGGTACAAGCGCCCTGATTGGTTTGTAGCCTTAGGAGTTTCGCAGGCGACTGAGCAAGCAGAAATGCGGCTGAGCTATGTCGTTTGGCAAGAGAGCGTTGCTCCCTTCCTCGTGGTTGAGTTACTGTCGCCTGGAACAGAAGCAGAAGACTTGGGGCAAACGCTACGCGAACTAGGCAAACCGCCGACCAAGTGGGAGGTTTATGAACGAATTCTCCGAGTGCCGTATTATGTTGTCTTTGACCGCTATGCGAATCAACTGCGCGCCTTTAAGCTGGAAGGGATGCGCTATCGAGAGATCACTCAACTAGAATCTGGCCTGTGGTTTGACGAGATTCAGTTGAGGTTGGGAGTATGGCAAGGCAGCTATCAAGGGGTTGAGGGCAAATGGTTGCGCTGGTGCGACGAAACAGGGACTTGGATTGCAACCCTCGCAGAGCAAGCAGGGCAAGAACATCAACGGGCAGAGCAGGAACGCCAACGGGCGGAGCAGGAACGCCAACGGGCAGAGCAGGAACGCCAACGGGCGGAGCAAGAACATCAACGAGCAGAACGTTTAGCGGCTCGGCTGCGTGAGTTGGGAGAGGATCCGACTTTAATTTAGCAGCGGGTTGAATTCTCAGATAAATCACCAAACTCAACCGGAGGCTCAGCCAATGATTGCCCCAAGATATTGACTCGAATAACTACCCAGTCGGCGGCGTGATGCCGCGCCGGATCAGGGTTGCTTCTAGCTCGCGCAGAAACTCGAAGTCTGATTCCGGCAGATCAGGCTGTCCCCGCAAGAAGGCGAAGGCGCGGCGAAACTGCTCCGAGTCAGCCGCAATTGGAGACTCCAAATGACAGGGCAAAATCTGCTCAAACTCCCAGCTTGCCACCCGCTCCACCCAGTCCAGCGTAGTCTGCGGAGCGCGGTTGAGAATCAGCTGCTGCAAAACTGGCGCGACAAATAGCTGCCCGTCCCGATGCAGCGCCGCAAATGACTGCTGCCAGCTAGCGTTCCAGCGAAATGGAAACAGGCCGAAATAGGCTTTTTTAGAACGATTAGGCGCTTTGAAGGCATCTCGAATCAGCTCAGCGAGACCCGGCACCGAGAGGGCGCTAGGCTGAAAATAAAAGGCAAACAGCGCGATCCGCCACCAGCCCTTACGGCGATTGGCAGGCGTATCGGGCGGATTATCTAGCGCGTCATCTTTGGCATGAAACAGCAGCGGGAACGGATCGAGCTGCACCACTGCGGGCGGATCGTTGGGCACCGACAGCACCGAATCTGTGACCAGCAGGCTATGTGACGCGCGGTGATAAAAGGCCACCTCCGCAAATGGCCCCAGCCCCAGCTGAATCGGCCCCAGCATCGCATAGTCAAACTCATCGGCAAACGGCGCGTCGGCGCTCTGCTCCGGCAAAACCTGCACTCGCTGCATCGGGAACCCCAGCCAGCGCAGCGGCAGATTCAGCGGAAAGCTCCACTGATGCGGCGCAATCCACACCTGAGCGCTGCTAAACCGCCGCGCAAACGGCCCCACAAACACCTTATGCTCCAGCCCCGAAACCGTTGGCAAAATAATGTGCTGCACTGCGCCATACTGCTCGACTAGCTCCTGCATCAGCCGCAGACATTCCGGCGTGGGAGCCACGGGCGCGTAGACCAGCAGCCCGCCCGCCGCTAGCCGCACCACCGTCATCCGAATCGGCACCACCACGTAAAAAATCCCCTGGATTTGGTCAAACGTCCAGATTTTCCCTGGAACCACCTCCTGCCGCAGGGTGCGCCGCTGCCCGTAAGGATAGAGGGGTACAGGCAACCAGTAAGGCCAAGACCAGTCGAGGGAATAGGGCTGTGAAGAGGGCACTCCGATCATTTTCGTCCTGGGATTATAGGCCAGCCGCTATGGGTTGACCGCTGCGTCAGGGTCATCTAACCCCTCATCTAAACTCTCATCTGAACCGTCCGCGATGGCAGCCGGATCGGCGATAGTGGGCGAGGAATTGGCTTCACCTAGAGGCGGCTCAGACGAATCGGCGAGCTGCGAATCCGCATGGTTGATCTGGTTGCGGAAATCAATCGCCTCCCGTAGATCCGAGGGCAGATCGCTCAGCTCATCGTTAGAGCCAACGGCTTCGGGTTGGGTGGGTGGAATCCGCTCTGTGGCAATCAGCGCATCCATCACCGACTTAACAACCGGTGCCGAAACCGTCGAGCCATAGGCATCGTCGCCCTGCGGTTCGTCCACTACCGCCAGCACCGCATACCGGGGAGCCTCGACGGGCAAAATGCCAATAAAGCTAGTGATCCGGGCGCGGCTATAGCCACCATACTGACTGGCCTTTTGAGCCGTGCCTGTCTTGCCTGCGATTCGATATCCGGCAATTTGGGCGGGCGCTCCCGTCCCTTCCTGCACCACCTGCTCCATCATCTCCAGCACGGCCTGCGTGGTTTTGGGCGTAAAGACCTGCTGCGGCTTGGGGTGATCTGGCTGCCATTTTAGCTGACCTTCCGCATTAACTAGCCCTTTGACTACGTGCGGCGTGACCAGCTTACCGCCGTTGGCTAGCGTGGCGTGGAGCTGAATCAGCTTGATGGGGGTGAGCGAAAAGCCCTGACCAAAGGCCGTCGTGGCTGGCTCGACCCGGACGCTGGTGAACTGAGTGTATTTTTTTACCTGCCCCGGAGCCTCAAACGGCAGATCGATGCCGGTCACTTCGCCCAGCTTCAGCTTTTCGAGCCAGCCGTAAAAAATGCCGGGATTCAGCTGCTGCATCACATGCACCATGCCGACGTTGCTGGAATACTGCAAAATCTGGCTAACAGAGAGGCTACCTCTGCCGCCAGCCGATTCGTAGTCGCTGTTTTGAATCGGCCATTCGCCAATTTGGATCGCGCCTTCATCAAAGAAAGTGTCTTTGGGCTTGACTGAACCGGACTCTAGCGCAATCGCAATATTGATCGGCTTGAAGGTAGAACCTGGCTCATAGACATCGGTGACCACCCAGTCGCGCAGGGTTTCCAGGTCAGTTTTGTAATATTTGTTGGCATCAAACGACGGCTCGGCGGCCAGCGCCAAAATTGAGCCATCCTGCACGTCCATCACAATTGCCACGCCTCGCTTCGCGCCGTATTTGTCGGTCTGCTGCTTCAGGGCGTAGCGGGTAGCGCGCTGGAGGCGGCTGTCGAGCGTCAGCTGAAGCTGGAGGTCGTCATGCTGGGCAAAGTCTTTGGAGATCCCGTCCGGCATCACCGAACCGTCCCCAGAGCGGCTGATTTCGGTTTCGGGCAGCGGACGCGCTAGCTGCTCCTCCTGGCTATATTCCAGCCCTGCCTGCCCCTGCCGATCGACATTGACATAGCCGACAATATTGGCAAACAGCTCTTGCTGCGGGTAGAGGCGCTCCTGCTGCGGTACGAGTTCCAAGCCGTCCAGCTCCAGACGGCGCAGCGAGTTAGCGGTTTCTTCCGGCAGATCATCCGCCAATCGCAGACCGCTCTCGCCCTGACTCAAGATTTGCTGCATCTGATCCAGCGGCTTCTTCAGCAGCGGAGCCAGCGCCACGGCAATTGTCTCTTTCTGCTGCTGAAACAAAATCGGATGGGCGTAGAGCGTGTAAACCGGCTTGTCGATGGCCAGCACGTTGCCCTCACGGTCGATAATTGAGCGGCGGGGCACAGCAGCACTCAGCGCCACCGTCTGCTGAGCTTTGGCGCGGGCTTGCAGCATATCCGCATCAAACACTTGCAGCCGCAGCAGATTGATCAACAGCGCCAGCATTCCCGCCATGATCAGCAGCCAAACGATCAGCAGCCGGGAGCGGGGGGAGGCAATCGAAAGCCGGGAGCGCCGCAGCGGGATCACTGTGGTATCGCTAGCATCGCTGGCCTCTCGCCGCTCTGAAGCCGCCCTCGTCCGAACTCTGGCCGATCTAGCAGGCGAGCTGCGCCACATAGGCTGAGATCTAGCAGATTGAGATCGCCGACTTGATTTTTGCGGACGTTGGAAGGGGCGAAACGAGATGGCCATATGCGAACCTCAAGACTTTGCTCGACCTCTAGCTGCTGCCAGTCTGGATGACCCACTCAGGTGACTAGCCTGTGTGACCAGCCTGCATCTAGTAGCCCAGCGGGTGATTGGGGGCTGACTCTTTTGGGGGGGCTGGGCTAGCTTTTACAGAGGGTCGCTGTGGGGCAGGAGTCAAAAAGATAGCATTGCTGGGGTCAGGCAGCAACAGACCCGCCGTTGGCTTTTCGGCTTGCTCGGCCATCTGGTTTTTTAACACCTCGCTGGCTGAAACCAGCTGCCGCTCCTGCTTTTTCAGGGACTCTAGCCGATCAAATTCGCGTCCCCACTGCTGCTGAATATAGACTGTCCAGCCATAGGTGACGAGCAGCGCTGTGCCCAGCAGCAGCGTCACCAGCGAAGAGCCGCGCTGTGTCCAAAGCAGCAGCTTCAGCCAGAGCGGAGGCTGCGGACGGAAGCTGCGCGGTTTTGCGCTTGATCCCTCTAGCTTGGCTGCTTCTGATTTTGCAGCTTCTGATAAGCGCCCAGTCTTGGAGCGGACAGTTTTGAGTCGGCGCTGGTCAGATTCACCCGAACGAGGAGCCATACTTAATCTTCTCTGATGTCTTCTGAGGTCTTCTTCTGAGGTCTTCTATCGTGAGAGTTTCAGATCTTCGCGATCTCAAGCCGCCTGTAGCTGCTCAACCGCTAGAGATAGCGCCAGTTAAGCTGAGCTACTTTACCCATAGCAGTTGATCGCAGTGTAAATTGCTTCTCCAGCAGTATACGAGGGATGCCTCAAAACGTCACATTGATCTGACAAAGATCTTGGACAGAACAAAGATTTGGACAAAAATCTAGGCCAAACTTCAAGCAGCCTGCTTCAGCAGCGGAAACCCCAGCGCCTCACGCTGCTGGAGATAGAGCTGTGCCACCTGCCGCGCTAAGCTGCGAATCCGGCCAATGTAGCGGGTGCGCTCTGTCACTGAAATTACGCCCCTGGCATCGAGCAGATTGAACGTATGCGAGCATTTCAGCACTTGGTCAAAGGCAGGCAGCACCAGCTTGGCCTGCATCAGCCGATTGGCCTCGCGCTCATAGATGCCAAACAGGCCAAACAGCGTCTCCGGATCGGAGGCTTCAAAGTTATAGGTCGAGTTTTCGATCTCGGCTTGCAGATAGACATCGCCGTAAGAGAGCCGATCGTTCCAGCGGATCTCAAAAATCGAGTTAACCTCCTGCAAATACATTGCCAGCCGCTCTAGGCCGTAGGTGATCTCGATGGAAACCGGGCGACAGTCCAGCCCGCCGCACTGCTGAAAGTAGGTAAACTGCGTTACCTCCATGCCGTCTAGCCAGACCTCCCAGCCCACGCCCCAAGCTCCCACCGCCGCATCTTCCCAGTTGTCTTCCACAAACCGGATATCGTGGTCTTCCGGCTTGATCCCCAGTGCCTTCAGCGAGTCTAGATAGATCTCCTGAATGTTTTCGGGCGAGGGCTTGATCAACACCTGATACTGATAGTAATGCTGTACCCGGTTGGGGTTGTCGCCGTAGCGTCCGTCTGCTGGCCGCCGACAGGGTTCGACATAGGCTACTGACCAAGGTTCGGGGCCGAGCGCCCGCAAAAATGTATGGGGGCTTTTGGTGCCCGCGCCTTTTTCGGTGTCGTAGGGCTGCACAATCAGACAGCCCCGCTCGCCCCAAAACTGATTTAACGTCGCAATCACCGACTGAAAGTTCACGACTGTTTTCCTTTGAGTTCTACAGAGTCACTACATCGCAATAGGCTCTAGCAAAGCCAGCCCCAAGCCATAACAGTTTACAGGACTGCACGATTGCTTGGCTCGTAGCGTTTAGAAGTTAAGCTTCAGCAATAAAGTCAGTCAGGGTGACAAAGAGCCGGTCACAATATGGCGCTCTGTTTCTCACAGTTGCTACATTTACAAGACCTAATAGCTCGGGGCCATGTCGAATTTTGTGATATTCACCCTTTTGGGTTCTGCGCGTTGCATTGATTAATGCTGTTTCCACGGTGCTTTTGGAAATGCACTCTACATTCTGAGTGTTTGGAATTGCATTGCGATTAAAATTTTGTCCATAGAACTCCGCTAGAGTTTCTGTATCGGCCAGAAGCCAATTCTCCATGACCTCAACCATCAGCTGACATTGAGTTTCCTGCATGTTGACTATATTCTCCCAGCTATCGCGGGTTCGCAAATGCTGGCGAATGCTGCTAGAAGTAACGGAATCTTCAGCATCAACTAGCAGGACGTTGAATGCGTCTCGGTGAGTTTTAACGGCAGTTTGAAAATCTCTGAAAGCATTGTTTCGCGAACCACAGGCAACCAAGTTCCAACCAATTTTTCGACTACAAGCAAGCTCCTTGATTTCGCTGAGAAAATCGCTCATACCCCGGCGAAAAGCAGCCTTGGATTCTCTACCGTCCCCGCCCCCTTCAACGTAAATTCGGATCTCGCTCACTTCACGCCCCCGAGTTCTCCCATTCGCCACAGATCACCCAGTGTGTAGTTATCCAGCCACTCTTTGAGCGGCTCCCGCTCCAGTCGGCGCAGATGGCTGCCTGTTTGGGTTCGTTCGCAGACTAGAATCGCTTCTGGGACTTCGCTGAGCGCCGAGATCAAAGCATCAGAATGGGTCGTGACAACTAGCTGGGTGCGTTGTGAGGCCTCGATCAGCAGTTCGGCAATCGTAGGAATTACATCAGGATGAAGTCCGAGTTCAGGTTCTTCCAAGCAAATCAGAGGCGGCGGCGTGGGATGACAAAGAATCGTTAAGAGACAAAGATACCGCAGAGTGCCATCTGATAAACGTGTGGCTGGGATGGGCACTGACAGCCCCTCCTCCCGGATAAACAGCTGCACAGAGCCACCTGAAATTCGAGGAATGATTTCTTCAATCGGCTCATAGAATTTCTTCAGGTAGCTAACGATTCTCCGCGTTCCGATCTGGCTCTGCAAATTGTTGAGCACTAGCCCCAGATTGCTAGCATCCTCTGAGAGAAAGTCTTCAGGCAGATCAGGCTTTTGAGGCATTCTCGGCGGAGTATAACGCCCCAGATTCCATTCTCGGTAGAGGCGAATTTCAGCAAATTGGCTGCCAAGATAGGTTAGCTCTGGATACTGATCGGGGTCTTTACGCTGCGCGAGGACAGACTGATCGGGTTTGAGGTCTTCCCGACGGAGCCCTCGAGGAGTTCTGTGACTAGCTTCTCCAGCCTTAGCTTCAGGCACAGTTCGGACGTTGAGCACAGGGTTGCCGGTCTGATAGCGGTAGAAAAAGTAAACATCAGCTTCATCTGGGTTAGTGCGCTCTGCATTTTCGATCGCCTCATCGACAATTTCTAGTCGCTGTCCTGCGGCAGTAATCTGAATACGATACCGCAAGGGCATGATGCCATCTGGGTAAGACACCAGAGCTTCGAGCTGAGCGACTGGCAAAGTTGGTGACTGATCCCCTTTCCAAAGCCACTCTCTAATTCCGCCGCCTTCGCGAATTGGACTGGAGAGATCTTGCGGCAGGGCACGC
This sequence comes from Pegethrix bostrychoides GSE-TBD4-15B, assembly GCA_019359155.1. Lineage (GTDB taxonomy): Bacteria > Cyanobacteriota > Cyanobacteriia > Elainellales > Elainellaceae > Elainella > Elainella bostrychoides. Next base: position 48,417 of record JAHHHV010000083.1, on the reverse strand, counting down.
AGCAGCCCCAACATTTCGAGCAGGTTAGATTTACCAGATGCGTTGGGACCAATAATTACATTCAGCGGCTCCAGATTAATCGTTTCGCCTGGGCTGCCGTAAGACAAAAAGTTGGTGATTTGGAGTTGATGAATCAGTCTTGAGCCTTGCATAGCTTTAATACCTGATTCTAGTCAGGGTATTGATTAAACAATCGGATGATAGTAAAATGCCGCGCCCAGCACCGCATAGGTGGCCAGTAGCAGCACGCCTTCTAGCCAGTTGGAGCGTCCGTCTAGGCTGATCAGATTGGCGATTGCTACCGCCGCCACGATGGCTACTACCTCAAATAAGTTGAAGTTTAGATCCATCGGCTGACCAATTGCCTGCCCCACCAGTACCAGAATCGGCGCGACCAGCAGCGCCACCAGCAGGCTTGACCCCATCGCCACCGAAACTGACAGATCCATATTGTTTTTGAGCGCGACGCTGACGGCGGTGACATATTCAGCCGCCCCCCCGACCAGCGGCAGCAAAATCACGCCCGTAAACAGCGGTGATAGTCCCAGCCCTTTGGTGGCTTCTTCGACTGCACCGACAAAAATTTCAGATTCAAACGCGACAGCTACCGTGGCCACTACCAGCACCCCTAGCCAGAGCCAGAGGTTCGGCTTATGGTCGGCCTCGCTGATTTCTGCTTCAAGCTCCACCACTCCCACGTCATATAAATAGCTGTGAGTTTTGAGCGAGAACACCAGCGTCAGCGCATAGACCACCATCAGAATAATTGCTGTGGCTACCGACAGCTTAGTGATTTCAGGTTGGCTGACTCCGCCCGAAGTCGCCACCACAAGAGCAGGCATGACTACAGCAATCACGGCCAAGGTCATGCTCGAACCGTTGACCCGCGCGACTACAGGCTGAAACTCTTGTTCCTTGTAGCGCAGTCCGCCCAGCAGCATCGAGAGTCCCATCACTAACAGCAGGTTGCTGACGATTGTGCCGGTGATGCTGGCCTTGACGATATCGACTAGCCCAGCCCGCAGCGCCACCAGCGCGATAATTAGCTCGGTAGCATTGCCAAACACAGCGTTTAGCAATGCGCCAATTCCCGGCCCCGTAATCACGGCAATCTCTTCAGTCGCCGTGCTCAGCCAGATGGCGACAGGCACAATTGCCAGCGCTGACAGGCCGAAAACAGCCAGCGCGCCCCATTCCAGCTTTTCAGCTGCAATCGAAATCGGAATAAAGATCAGCAGACCAATCGAGAGCAGTTTTTTAATTGACATAAGCTGGGGCTGGATAATTCTTGGTTTCGATGCCAATCCTATCGGTAAACCTGCGCCTGTGGATATGTTGCTCAGGCAATCAAAAAAAAGCCCGCTGTTCTTCGTTACACTTATTTACAATAGAGTCTAACGAAGAGATCTCCCGCAACAGCATATTGGCTTGATTTGCTTTCGGCTTGATTTGCTTTCGGCTTGATTTGCTCTCGTAACCTACCCGCACTGTTTTTGGTAAAAGCTATGACTGTTGTATACCCTCGCAAGCTCGCAAGCTCTTTTGGCACATTTAGCGCCCGCGACGTTTTGACGCAGGTGGTGCGCGATGCTGAGATCCACTACCTGACGCTCAACCGCTATCGCTACAGCGAACAGCGCAGTTGCAAAGACCTCACCGACCTGATCGAACAGCTCGACGGCAGAGCGCCTGAGCTGATCAAAGACCTGTCCCGCCACATTTCAGATGAAGCCCGCCACGCGATGTGGCTGACTGATCTACTCGTCGATTTAGGGGTAAAAGTCGGCACGCCCCCCGGTTCATCCTACATCGACGAGTTTGAACGCCTGCTCGATCGCGAAAATATGTCTTCTGAAAACCTAGACGATGCCGTAATTTCAGCGATTGCCGCCATCAACGTTACCGAGAAGCGCGGCTGTGAATATTTCGCGGCGCATATCTATGCCTTGAAAAAATCTGACCCAACGCCGGAGCATCTCAAAATCCGCGAAACCCTCGAGAAAATCCTGCCGGAAGAGGTGGGTCATGTGCGTTGGGGCAACCGCTGGCTGGCCAACTTGGCGCGCAAGAGTCCAGCTCATGCCGAGAAGGTGAATCAGGCCAAGCGCAAGTATGCGGCCATTGAACAGGCAGCTTTTGTCTCAGGCATGGATATCACGCTGGGGGCTGAGCTGCGCCGGGTCAGTAATCTAGTTGATATCACCAATACCCTGCCGCTCTGGCAGCGTCCGCAGTATTTGCTGGAACGCCTGCCCCAGACGTTAATCTCCGCAGATCTTCAGCAAACGCGCCTCACCGCCGTACAGCGCATCTGGGATCGCGACCCGCAAGCCCTGTTCGAGCGGTTTTTGCCGATGGTGCTGAAAGGGCTGACAGAATCGAAGCCGATGACCGTCAAAGCGCCGATGACAGCCAAAGCTGCGCTCAAGTAGCGGCAGACTGAACTAGCCTCTCGCCTGACCGTGGGAGGCTAGTTTTCGTGCTTTTCGATCTGGGCGCGAATATCGTTGAGGTCAATATAGCGATCGGTGACGTTGCGGAGTTCGCGGGCAATCATGCCTTCCGTGGAAACAACGGTGATATGCGTGCTTTTAGAGCGCAACAACTCAATTGCTCGCTCAAAATCGCCATCGCCGCTAAACAGAATCACCCGATCATATTGATCGACCGTGTTAAACATATCGACCACGATCTCGATATCTAGATTAGCCTTTTGAGAAATCCGGCCTGAGCTGTCGTCGTAATACTCTTTTAAAATCTTGGTGCGTACCGTATAGCCTAGGCTAATCAAGGCATCCCGGAAGCCACGCTGATCCTGCGGATCCTTGAGACCCGTGTACCAGAAGGCGTTCATCAGCGTGACTTCAGCATCATGGGTAAAATATTCCAGCACTCGCCTGGGGTCAAAAAACCAACCGTTTTTCTGCTGAGCGTAGAACATATTATTCCCGTCTACAAAAATCGAAAGACGGTTCATAGTGACAATACCAAAAGGTTTAGGCTTAATGTTTTTAGGAGTAATTTTGGCAATAACCATTTAATAAAATTAGGCTTAACGACTTGCGTTATCTGCCCGTTCTAGGCTTTGCCCAAAACGCGATCCAGCTATCTTAGCTCAGGGGCAGACCAATCGGTAAAATCGGTCTTCTACTGGCTCAGCTATCGGCTGAAAGGCAGGCTTAAGATTGCGTCAGAATGAACATTTTTGGTAAATTTAGCGGCTTATTCCCTCCCGACAATCAAATGTAATTCTAAATATTATAGAATTATGAACTTGATTGCACAGTCTGTATAAATAGCTTAACAACTGCCTTAGCTCTAGCCGTTTATAGCTTCTCTGGATAATTTCTAGAGATAAGAGCACCTAGAGATAAGAGCACCAGTCACTCCAGCTGCCGGGATAGAGCCGAGCTGCCTCGCGCCCTGCAATTGCCAGCGAGAGCAAATTGACGCAGGCCGTCACGCCAGAGCCACAGTAGACGACGGGTTCACCCGCAGGCAGATTCTCCCAGCGCTGACGCTGCAATTCTGGAGAAAGCAATTGGCCTTCAGCATCCGTTATGCCTTGCCACGGATAGTTGAGCGCTCCCGGAATATGACCCGCAACTGGATCAATCGGTTCCTGCTCGCCGCGATAGCGTTCGGCTTCCCGTGAGTCGATCAGCAGAGGCACTGTCGCTTTGATGGCTTCTATATCACAGATCCAATCGCTGCGAATCTGCGGCACAAACGGCTGAGGATCTAGCTGGGATTTTGGTGGCGCTGCTGTTACCGGATGTCCCTCAGCCTGCCAACGACTCCAGCCTCCATCCAGCACCACGACCCGATCATGGCCGTAGTAGCGCAGCAGCCACCAGAGCCGCGACGCAAAAGCCAGCCGCTGGTCGTCATAGACCACCACCAACTTCTCGTGACTCACCCCGCAAGCCGAGAGTTTTGCCGCCAGCGCCAGCGGATCGGGTAGGGGATGTCGCCCGCCGTGGGTCTGCACTGGACTTGACAGATCTTGATTCAGGTCGAAATAGTGAGCGCCTGGAATATGGTTGATTGCATACTGCGCGGCACCAGCCTGCGGATCGGCCAGCGAAAATCGACAGTCGATCACCACAATTTGCAGAGGGTCGAGATGGGCAGCTAGCCAGTTGGGCGCAACCGACCAGTGAGTTTGAGCCGCAAAATCGGGCGTTAATAGATTAGCCATCGGAGTTGTTATGCTTTGTGGTCGTTGTTGCAGTGCGCTCATTTTAATGGGCTGGGAGGCTGAAAACGCTATCATCCGCGCTATACTGCGCTCTGGAGTTGGCAGGAAGGAAAATCATGGTTGCGGTCGCTATTTTAGCCGCAGGGCGCGGCAGTCGCATGAAGTCTCAGTTGCCCAAGGTGCTGCATCCGCTGGGCGGCAGTTCGCTAGTAGAGCGGGTGCTGTCCTGCGCCGAATCGGTGCAGCCGCAGCGGCGACTGGTGATTGTGGGGTTTGGCGGCGAGCAGGTGCAGCAGGCGCTGAGCCATTTGCCCGCCATTGAGTTTGTCGAACAGGCACAGCAGTTGGGCACAGGCCACGCGATTCAGCAGGTGATGCCGTATCTGCAAGGCTTTGAGGGCAGTCTGCTGGTGCTAAATGGCGACGTGCCGCTGCTGCGCTCGCAAACCTTGATGTCGCTGTTGCAAACCCACGAAACGCACGGCAATGCGGCCACCATCCTCACCGCCCAAATGCCTGATCCTAAAGGCTACGGGCGTGTCTTCTGCGATGGTCAAAACATCGTGACGCAGATTGTTGAAGATCGCGACTGTACGCCTGCTCAGCGCCAAAATCGGCGGGTGAATGCAGGCATCTACTGCTTTGACTGGCAGGCGCTCACTCAAGTGCTGCCGACGCTGCAAGCCAACAACCAGCAGCAGGAATATTACATCACCGATGCAGTCAACTTCCTGTCACCCGTGATGGCAGTGGATGTAGAAGATCATCAGGAAATCTTCGGCATCAACGACCGCAAGCAGCTGGCTACTGCCTCCCAGATTTTGCAAAACCGGATCAAAGATGACTGGATGCGGGCTGGCGTGACGCTGATTGATCCAGACAGCATCACCATCGACGATGCAGTGCAGCTTGCTCCCGATCTGGTGATTGAACCACAGACGCACCTGCGTGGTCAGACCAAAATTGGCTCCGGCTGCCGGATTGGGCCGGGAAGCCTGGTGGAAAACAGCCAGATTGGCGAGAACGTAACGCTGCTCTATTCGGTAGTCAGCGACAGTCAGGTGGCGGCCAACTGCCGGATTGGGCCTTATGCCCATCTGCGCGGCGATGCGGAAGTGGGCGCAGGCTGCCGCATCGGCAACTTTGTAGAACTCAAGCAGGCGCAGCTGGGCGAACGCACCAACGTGGCGCATCTGTCATATCTAGGCGACGCCAGCTTGGGCAATCAGGTGAACGTGGGCGCGGGTACGATTACGGCCAACTACGACGGTGTGAAAAAGCACCGCACTCAAATTGGTGACCGCAGCAAAACTGGCTCGAATACGGTGCTGGTAGCTCCTATCACCATTGGTCAAGACGTGACGATTGCGGCTGGCTCGACCCTCACCGAAGACGTGCCGGATGACTGTCTGGTGGTGGCGCGGGCGCGGCAGGTGGTGAAACCGGGCTGGCGGCTGAAGCCCATCGAATGAGCGGCGAGCGGTTTGCAACGCTAGTGTTTGGGGATCTTGCTAGCTAGTTGTCGGGTTGTTGACGCTCGCTCGAAGTATTGGCTGATTTTGCGAGATTGGCTGATTTTGCGAGTAGTCTACCAACTAAACTTTGCCTGGTGGCGTTGCTGAATTTAAGTATGAATCTATCTGAGTTGCAAGTTTCCTCGCCCTCTAAATCCCCCTTTCTTAGATGACCGCAGGGCTATGAATTGGGGGCTAGGGGGCGAATTCATACCGTTATTCAGTAACGCCATATATTTTCGCGATATTTTAGGAGGAGACAAATGGCTGCAAAGAATTCAGGATGTTGGATTCAGATTTAAAGCACTGATCGACAGTATTGAAGGAACAGCAGGCGAAACAATTGTCATCGAACTCAACAGCCCTGAGTTTAATGCCGACGTGTACTCACTGATATCGTCTCCGAAGCCGCCACCGAAACCATCTCTGCCTACGACAGTTTATTTTAATCGGCAACGGGCTTTGAACCAAGATTTGGAGCAAATGCAGCGTCGGGGAAATTGACTTGTTCAACCGCCTAAGCCATAGTGCAATTGGCGCAAGTTGAGGCGACTATGGGCGAAATGAACTGGGCGGGTCGGCTGCTGAGGCTGACTTTGCCGATCTGGATCTGGATTGCTGGACTGCTGTGGCTTCAGCCTGCTTGGGCTGCAACTGAGCTGAGCTGGCTGGAGACTGCAACGGCGAATAACGCTGGATTTGAGAAAGCGCTAACGGTCAAAGACTGGAATTTTCCGCAGGATTTTGGCGCACATAATGGCTACCAAACCGAGTGGTGGTACTACACTGGCAATCTGGCGACCGAAACCGGACGCGAATTCGGGTTTCAGCTGACTTTTTTTCGGCAGGCGCTCAAACCTGAAGCTGAGGTAGCGATTAACGCAGCTGAGCCGCTCTCGGGCTGGAGAGGCAATCAGATCTACTCAGCCCACTTTACGGTCAGCGATATTGTCGAACGGCAGTTTTATCCAGCGGAGCGCTTTAGCCGAGGAACTTTAGGGCTAGCTGGTGCAGAGGCGGAGCCTTACAAGGTCTGGCTAGAAGACTGGTCAGCGACAGAAGCTGAGCCTGGAGGTGAGCTTGGGACAGTCAGATTACTAGCTAAAACGGCTGAGGTGAGCCTGGATCTGCTGGTGGAGCAGCGCCTACCGCCCGTTCTGCAAGGGAATCGGGGACTGAGCCAGAAGGGGCAAGAGCCAGGAAACGCCTCGTACTACTACTCGCTAGTGCAGCAACCCACCGTTGGCACAGTCACTGTTCAAGGCAAACCCTACGCGGTGACAGGTCTGACCTGGAAAGATCACGAATATTCTACGAGCGCGTTGACCGCAGGAACCGTAGGCTGGGATTGGTTCTCGATGCAGTTCGACAACGGCTCAGCGCTGATGCTGTATCTGCTACGGCATGAAGACGGAACGCTAGAGGATACGTCAGCTGGAATCTACATTGCGGCTTCGGGTGAGACGACTGCTCTAAGCAGGCAAGACTGGCAGGTTAAGGTACTGGAACGTTGGAAAAGTCCCCAGAATGAGGCGCTGTATCCAGCAAAATGGCAGATTGAAATTCCAAAGCTGGACATAGCGCTACAGGCAGAGCCATTGATGCCAAATCAAGAGCTGAACGTAGCGACAGCAACCTATTGGGAAGGTGCAGTTAAATTTGCAGGTCAGCAGGGAGAAAGCTTGCTAAACGGCAGGGGCTACGTTGAGCTAACTGGCTATGCCGACCGACTTGACAGGCTACTCTCCGCCCGAACCCCCTAAACGAAGTTTAATATTATTTTGAGTCTCAATTGTCTTCTCAATGGAATCATAAAAGACAATTGAGACTTATTTCAAGACAATTAGTATTATCTCAATTCTAACCATCTCGAAATAAGTCTTATATAGAGACTGAAAATAATCAGGCCAAGCAGTTTGATGTACTGCTTGGCCTGATTATCTGTGTTTATAGTACAATTATATTATAGTTCAAGAGAACCATTAAAGCAGTTCTGCGAAAGCGTGGGTTCAGCCTGAATCATTGCTCTTCAATACCATCCTCATCCTGAGAGCGGCGTATTAAAAGCTGATGTGCTGATGTGCTGATGTGCTGATGTGCTGCTGTACTAGTGTCGAATACAGTCTTATATCAAGACTCAAATTCTTGATATAGGTCTCAAAAGTAGAGTGGCAAGACTAGGTTTAAGCAGATTTGGTTGCTGTTAGATTGCCGTTGAATTATGGTTGAACTGCGGTCAAATTCCTGACGCGAACAAAAATTATCTGCTGCGTTATGCTCATGCTAAGCGCTGAAATCTAGCTCAAATCTGGATTCACATGCCCCAAAATAGCCAGACAACAGCCGCAAAAATTAGTCCAAATTTAGTCCAGAGAAATTACCAATTGCCTGAAACTATTGAAAATAATGGTTTTCACGAAGTTGCACTACTGCGGTTTACGCAGGCCAGCAAGAAGGACTGCCGGAATTGAGGGTTGAGATGCAAACTCGCTGCCTAGCCACAACCGAACGATAAGCGGATTTCAACAATCTCTCTTCTATTGCGGCGGAAGAGTCGGTGATTTTAACTATGAATGGGGTCAGAGTGGATTTGATGGCATCCGAACATCAGAGGGCGGAATTCCTGGCGCTAAACCCGTTTGGACAGGTGCCTGTGTTGGCTGATGGCGAGACGATTATTGCCGATGCACAAGCCATTTTGGTTTATCTAGCGCGACAGTATAGCGGCGACAGTTGGCTCCCGTTGGAGGCTTTGCCGCTGGCGCAAGTCGTTCGCTGGCTGTCAACTGCCGCTGGAGAAGTGCGGCAGGGGCCGGAAAATGCGCGGCTGTATCACTTTTTTGGGGTCACCAGCATTAACATTGAGCGAGCGCATCAGAAAGCGAAGTTTATCCTGACTCAGCTCAACCAACATTTGCAGACCCGCACTTGGCTAGAATTTGAGCGTCCCACGATTGCTGATATTGCCGTCTTTCCCTATGTCGCTTTGGCTGCTGACGGCAAAATTGACCTTGATGCCTATCCCAACGTGCTGGCCTGGATTGAGCGTATCAAGCAGCTGCCTGGCTACATTCCAATGGTGGGGATTTAAATAGATCTAGAATAATCTAAATATTTTGAGGTATACAGAATGACAGGCTGGCCATATTCTGAATCGCCGTTTCATGCAGGCGAACGCGCCATTCAAGCCCAACTAGGGGTGCAGGAACGGCTAGATCGACAGGGACGGCGCGTAATTCGTGACTATCTGCTGGAGCAACATCAGCAGTTCTTTGCCCAGCTTACCTATGTGATTATCGGCACGGTGGATGCAGAGGGCCGTCCCTGGGTTTCTATTTTGGTGGGAGAACCGGGATTTCTGGCCTCGCCTGATCCCTATCGCTTGAACATTACGGCTCATCCCCTGTTTGGCGATCCGCTTGCAGACCAGCTCACAGCAGGAGTTGACATTGGCTTACTGGGAATTGAACTGCATACTCGTCGCCGTAATCGCCTGAATGGCTATGTGACTAATGTTTACTCTGATGGTTTTCAAGTGCAGGTGAGACAGAGCTTTGGCAATTGCCCTCAGTATATTCAAGCCCGTAGATTTGAATGGCACAAACCTGATTTAACTCTGCCCCAGCTCGCCCATCGGTTTAACAGGTTGGCTGAGCTAGAGCAAGCGATGATTACAGCCTCTGATACTTTTTTTATTGCTACGGCTTACCAGTCCGAGTCAGCCGGAGCAGCAAGCGGCATCGATGTTTCGCATCGGGGTGGCAACCCAGGCTTTGTGCGGATTGATAGCGACCAGACGCTAACAATTCCCGACTTTTCCGGCAATCTTCACTTCAACACCTTTGGCAATCTAGCCTTAAATCCTCGGGCGGGGCTGCTGTTTATAGATTTTGAGCAGGGCAACTTACTGTATTTAGTCGGCACCGCTGAAGTGATTTGGCAGGGGGAGGAGATTGCCGCCTATGCCGGGGCAGAGCGGCTGTTGCGCTTTCGGCTAGAGCAGGGAATCTGGGTGGAACATAGCCTGCCGCTGCGTGGATCACCGCCAGAGTTCTCGCCTTTCTTAGCGCCAAGTTCGATATCCTAACGCTTTCCTCGGTCGCTGATTGATCAACTTCACTGCTTCATCTACTTCCTTCTGTCTCACTTCCCTAAAGTCAGTCCCCTTGGGGAAAAGTTGCCTCAAAAATCTATTCGTATGTTCATTGAATTCTCTCTCTCAGGAAGAATATGGTATTGGCAAAGTAATAGCTCACATCTAGTATCCACGCTAATTCTTCATGCCTGCTGAACTCTCTTCCGTTGTCAAACGTTATTCTCTCCACCTTCTCTTTCCCTATTGCTTTGAATGCCCTAATCGTAGACGCATTCAATACCTCTGCTGTGCAGTTCGGCATCACCTGTGCTACCCAAGACTTTGAGGCTTGTTCAAGTTCACGAGAGAGAATGGTGTGAGAGCGGCTTAGTTGGCGAGCCATAGCCCGAAGAGAGGTTGTGCCTGATGTAGTCGGTATAGCTCAAATTGGCCAGATGTAGGGCAATAAATATAGATTCGGCGGCCAAATTAGGCAGCGCGGCGAGCCAGTACGGCATAAAACGGGTCACCGCCTGCTATCCCCAGCATCTGCATAAAAGCAGGCAAAGCGCTAGTGCGCGCAATCACCTCTGGCTGGTCAAATCCCGGCACGGCAGCAAAATAGCCCTTGACTAGGTTTACCCGCTCAGTTTCAGAGCCATCGCGCCAAGCCTGAATCGCCTTCTGGTAGAACATGCGGTTTGAGAAGCTGACGATGCAGATGCCTTGAGGCTTGAGGACGCGATAGATCTCGGCAAATACCGCTTCTGGGCGCTGCAAATACTGCACCGAAACTGTATTGAGCACCGCATCGAACGACTGGTCGGGCAGCGGCAAAAGCTGATTTTGGTTTAGGTTCTGGACGAAATAATGATCTAGCCGAGGGTTGCGCTCTAGCTCCTCTGCATTCATGCCGTGCCCTTCGATATGCTCAAACTCTAGCTCTGCTGGCAGATGTGACACCCAGCTGCTCATCAAGTCCAAAACGCGACTCTGAGGCTGAAGCTGCTGGCGATATAGCTCCGTCAGCTGATCGATAAAGCCTTGGTCTACGTGCGTTACAAAACGCGGCTGATCGTAAAACTGCAAGTCGTCAGAATCATCTAGCTTGGTGCGCTGGCTGGGCTGAAGCAAAGTCATAAGCTAAGGTGAGCGGCAGGATTAATCTGGATACCTCTTTAGTTTAGAGAATAATTGCGAATTGTTAAGGTAGGTCAGACAGGCTGGTTCAGGGGAGCCAAGTTTCAGTGAGCAAATGTCGGGAAATCCCGACTGCCGTAGTACAGTTCTCCTCACTGTGGAAGTCAGACAGGCAGAGCATTATAGAAACATGGAAATGCACAGTTTAGTGCAGATTCAGTACAGAGTTCTAGGAGGAATCAACCGATGCTAGTTCGCTATTGGCAACCCTTGCGCGAAATGGATACAGTGCGTCGTCAGTTTGACCAACTCTTTGATGAGCTGACTCAGCCGACCGCAACCTCAGTCTGGAGTCCGGCAATCGAGCTGATGGAAGCAGGCAATAGCTTGGTGCTACGCGCTCAGATTCCGGGTCTTGAAGCCCAAGATCTCGATGTAGAAGTCACGCAGGAAGCAGTCTCAATTGTCGGCGAACGTCGCCACGAGCAAAGAACCGAGGAAAAAGGATTCTTCAAATCTGAGTTCCGCTACGGCAAATTTCGCCGCGTTGTCAGCTTGCCCGTTGCAATCCAAAATGACAAAGTGCAAGCTGATTACAAAGACGGCATCCTGACGCTGACGCTGCCGAAAGTTGAAGAAACGCGCCACAAGGCAATCAAGGTCAGCTTAGGCAACCATGAGCCAAACAGCCCTGAGCTAAATGGACATGAAGTCGCTCAAGCGCAGTCTGTTGGCTAGAGGTAATCTCAGGATGAGTGGCGTTGCTAGCTCATTTTCTGCTAGGCGACTCTAACTCCCAGCGGATAGATCAAGTCAATAGATAGGGATATGAGGCAGGTATTCATCTGCCTCTTTTTTGGCAAGCTGTTGTCGCAAGTTAGTGAATTCCCAAGGGAAAATCTCTAAACATTAGAAAAGCCTGACAAGCCCCCCTGTCAGGCAAACTCTCAAAACTTCATCTCAGTCAGCGATTTAGCGCTATTTGGCTGGGGCGGTATGTTCGTAGATTTCAACGCCCCGATATTTACCAATCACCTTGCCTTTAGGCGCTGCCACCGCTGGCGATTTGGCTTCGTAACTCGCGCCTCTATAGAAAAGCTTCATCTTTTGGCCTCGCTATTATTCCTTTGATGCTTCTCATCTTACGAGTGGCTAAGGGCAGAACACCTCGTCTAGCGATGTCCTCCAATTGGGTGATTCCCGCCTCACCCCGCTCTCTCTGCGAGCAGATTGATCCAAAATGCTCCCAATCGCTGCTCTGATCTGCTCAGAGTCAATGTAGGATAGATGATAGGTGGCTTTACATATCTTGAAAGTTTCTCAGAATTACCAGCCGCTCAGATTCCCCGGTTCCGGCGCTGTTGACTGACTTTATTTTTTTTTTTGCTATGGCTATTTTTCGTCAATACATTGCCCCCTTGCTGATTGTCTTAGTCTTTGTGGTGGCCCTCGTTGCAGCCGGAGCCAGGATTTTTCTGCCCGATGACATGGCGGCTCCTGCCCCAGTTGAGGCAACCGAGCTATCGCAGGCTCCTGCCGCCAGCCTGCCGTCGGGTCTGACCTCTCTGGCCGGGATGCCGTCAAGCTTGGAGATTCTAGTTAAGGGATTTCCGCTGGATACCGAAGGCGCGCTGTAAGTCGATAAGGCTCTGTAAATTCATAAACCAGTGTTGATTCCTGGGTACCAAATACGGCGAGGCGGCGGGCTAGAGCGGGCACAGCTCACCAAGTTTATGCATCGCACCTATCAAGAGCTATATCCTGATGCCAGCTTCGAGCATCTGACGCAGACGGTCGATCGCTACCTGTCTCCCGAAACGCCGCTCTGGTGGGTTGAGGCTGATTCGCCTGTCGCCTGGCCTGTTGCCTGCCTCTGGTTGGGGCTGGCGATTGATCAAATATCGGGGCGGCAGTACCCGCATATTTTTCTGCTTTATGTAAATCCTGAGCATCGCTGCCAGGGTATTGGGTCAGCTTTGATGCAGCAGGCTGAAGATTGGGCAAAGGCTAGAGGCGACGGCCAGATTGGGCTTCAGGTGTTTCAGCAGAATCAGCCTGCTCTCAGGCTCTATCAGAAGCTGGGGTTTGAGCCTGCCTGGATTGGCATGGTGAAGCTGCTCTAGAATTTATCTTCCGAAAAGTGAAATCGCAGATAGGATAAGAGGGAAAATTTTTCGAGAGCTTGACTATGGCGGCTGGTGGAAATTCATCTACACAGGGCAAAGATCAGCAGCATCCGCAGTGGAGCAATGACCGCCAAGTGCTCAACAGCATCCTAGAAGGCCAGCCAACTGACTATAACCTGGCCGAGCTAGCCCGCCTGCGAATTCGCTATCGCGGATTTCCGGGCGCGCGCGACATTTTGGCTGATCTGGATAAAGCGCTCAGTCGCTGGCAGCTTACCGAAGCCGATCTGTTTGCCAAAACTCGTCAGATTCATCAGGTGGCGCAAGTTTATAAAGGCCGAGGCAGTCAGCGAGACGATTGGAGCTAGGGACTGGAGAAGAATCAAATGCTCAATACAGGGCTAAGCCTACTCGCACCAGTTTCAGAGCTGGATCTGCTGCTGCGGATTGGGCTATCGATGCTGGTCGGCGGCTTAATTGGGCTAGAGCGAGAGCTAGACCGCAAGCCGGCTGGCCTGCGAACCTACATGCTGGTAAGTTTGGGAGCTGCGCTGTTTATCTTAGTCGGAATTCAGACTGGTATGGTGCAGGCTGATCCCAGCGTTGGGGGACGGATTATCCAGGGGCTGGTTGCAGGCATTGGCTTCTTAGGCGCAGGCGAAATTTTTCTAGCGTCAACCCGCGAAGAGCCGACCGATCTGCGGGTCAAGGGCTTAACCTCAGCGGCGGCGGTTTGGGTGGCAGCAGCGCTGGGTACGGCGGCGGGATGCGGCCTGTGGCTACTGAGCCTGACTGGGGCAGGTCTGACACTGCTAGTGCTCTGGATCATTAAAAAGCTGGAAGTCTATCTTCAGTAAAGCCTTTAGGCTTGAAAAAATACGTCGTAGCAAGAGAGCAGTATTTCGACCACAATCAAAATCACCACGTACCATTCCACCCGCAGCCCGGTGTTATGTCGCAGCAGATCCAGCACCGTTTCGGCAGTCGTAGAAATCAGCCCCAGCTTGCGCTCTAGCGCTAAATGGCGCTCACGGATCTCATATTCGTTTTCTAGCCGCAGATAGATTCGCTCTAGTTCAGGCGTGTTCCAAAGCAGCTCTGGCTTGTCGACAATTTCCACCCGCCCCACAATTTTGTGCTGAATGGAGAGCGTCCGGCCTAGCTGCCGCAGCAGCTCTTTTGCCCAACGCTCGTCTCTCGTCGTGCGCTGCAAGCTCTCTGCAAACGGCTCAATTTGATCAAACACCTCGCCCGTATCGACTTCGTAATGAGCTAGCACCACGCTTTTCGCCAAAATATCGGCTACAACCTGCAAGCACTCTATGCTGAAGCTTTGTAGCCAGATTGTGCCATTCTCGATCCGGCCACTGTTGGCGCTATCTTGCTTCAGCACCACCTCTTCGGTTTCGGGCGCGCTAAACGGCTCTTGCACCAGCGGCTTCAGCTGAGATAGAAACGAAACTTCTTCAACCGGACTGAGGCCAAACAGCACCACCGCCCCGTACCGAAACAGGACGACACAGCCCTGCTCTCCAGCCGAGATTACCAGCGGCGCTTTGGCGAGGTAGTCGGTTGCTTCTAGAGCTTTGAGGTCGAGGCATTCGCCTAAGAATATGGCTCGTCCCCGCACCACCTCTTTTTTATGAAAGACCGCTTTTTGCATGGTTTGATTATGGGCTGCTTCCCCGCCTCAAAAAGTGCCGGTTACAGCTTTTCGCACCTGCAATCAAGGCTGAGGCGATTAGCCTAGTATAGGCCAGTAGCCCGCCTAGAGCCGAGAATTAGCGCCATCTGCGTTGATGCAGCCAGCCTTTTGCGTATGCTGACAAACGCGCTGCCAGAGAATTGCTCTAGTTCCCGGCGGGCCTGCTGAAAAGAGTACCCGGTCGCCGCCAATAATTTTCAGAATTTTGACCCCGCAGATCGGGCAGACTTGGGCTTTTGATTCGGTTTCAGCCATGGCAGTTACTCCACTTCAATAGTTCAATACAGTTTTGGTGCAGCTTTGGATATAGCTACAGTTTCAAGGCAGTTTCAAGGCAGTGCGTCTATTGTTGGGCAGAACGTGCCTTTTTAACAGCCCTTTTAACAGCCCTTGAAGACAGGTTTTTATTGATTGTGGACATCAGGGCAGAAACCGCAGCAGTGCGCCAGTCACGGCAATCAGCAGTAAATAGAGGGCGCTTCCGGGCTGCCAGCTCCAGGGAAGCTGTAGCATCAGGCTTAGCCCCAGCAGCATCGCAGTCAGTTTGGTAGAAGCCTCGACAATTTGCGACCGGCGATGCTCCTGAACCGATTGACTGGTGACCTGCCCGATTTTGGGTGCGGGTATTGGTGGGGGCATTGATGCTAGCTGTGCCCCCATCGCGCTCTTATCTAGACTCGCAGCCTGCTGCCAACGCTGAATTCGCTGCTTGAGCCGAGCCGTCGCGCTCCGCATTTGACCGAGCGATTGCGCCTCGCAAGCTTGCAGCCGCAGAACTCCAGCCGCCGAGCGAATCACAATTGCCGACTGCGGTGCTGGCTCCAGCGACAGCTTTATTTGGGTGACATCTAGCGAGAACTGTGTCTGTTCACCCACATAACAGAGATGCTGACCTTGCAGATACAAAAAGCCCAGATCCCAATGGGGCATACCTTCGTAGTAGCGGGGTGTCGGATGAGGCGCAAGTCCAACAAAAGCAGCTTGGCAGGCCGTTGGGTCAAAGCTGAGCTGGCGGCTGAGTTTCTGGCTGAGCTGTTGCCGCAAGCTGGCGTAGCCCCAGAGCGGCAGTCGGTTTGCAGCTAGCTGTGCGCCAGCGAGAGCCGTCAGTCCAGCCGCTATCTGCCAGCTGATTTGGCTCAGCGCGGGCTGCGGGCGGCAAGAGATCAGCAGCAGCGGCGGCAGCAAAAGCGCCAGCATCCAGATCCAGAGCAGCCGCTGACGGGAGCGCTGCTTGAGGCCGCTGGAAAAAACCAGACTGCTGGAGCAGATTTGATAGTGCTGGCTGCGAGGCACCGCATCTGACGGGCTGCGGCTGAGCATCTGCGGCGTAATTGGAACGCCGTAGCATTGACCAATCGCCTCAATCCGCTGCCGCATCGAAGGATGCGTCATCATCCAGCCGCGTTTGCCCCAGTTGAGGGGCGTGCCCGTGAGCTGCGCCAGCTTCACAAGCCCGGTGATCATCGCAGTTGGGTTGCTCAAGCTTGCAGCCTGTCGATCGGCAGCATATTCAAACTGGCGAGAGCAACCGTAGTAAACAGGCAGTAGCAATAGCCCGACCGGGATGATCGGCAGTCCGGGCAGCCAGCTGGTGAGCATCAGATGACTGAGCAAATTGCCGATCACAGCAGTCAGCAGAATGAATTGCAGCTTTTGGGGATGGTGATACTGCAAATGCGCCAGCTCATGGGCTATCACGGCATCGACCTCTGGGCAGTTGAGGTGACGCAGCAGCGGCTCGGTCAAAATCACGTTGCCGTCCTGCAAGGCAAAGGCATTGGCCATTTGGCTGCGGCCTGAAGGCATCACGTAGATTTGCTTCAGCGCCACGCCAGCCTGTTCAGCTCGCGCACAGATCTGGTCATGCAGCTCGCCCGTGGTCAGCGCCTGTGACGACAGATCGTTGACCTGAGCGACCAGCTGATTCAACAGCGTTTGGCTCAGGTAAGCCGCAGCCCAGAGCAGCACGGCCAGCGCCAGCTGATCGAAGAAAAACAGCCGACAGCCGCTAAAAAACAGCGCCAGCGGCAAAAAGTTGCGTAGCTGTCCCCAAACCACCTGCTGCACCAGGTCGGACTTCGTCCAAATCACGCTGCCCACTCGCACAAACAGCCGATAGGAAATGGCGTAGCAGCCTGCAATTGCGCCCACCGGCGGCAGCACAAATAGGCTCACGCCTAGCCCTTCGCGCAGCAGTCCCGGCGGCAGGTCACTCAGCAATCTAGGCAGCAGACTAGGCAGCAACCCCGGCAGCAGATCAGTTTGTCCAGCCCAGAGTCCCAAGCCCAGCCAGCCCAGCCAGATGCAGGGCGCAATCGCGTTGAGCAATCTCAAATAGCTCAGCCAGTCAGGTTCAACCTCGACTCGCTGACTTGCAGCAGATATTGCCTTCTGCGTCAAACAATCATGATCGGCAGCGCCAGGATCAGCAGCGGGACGGTGAGCTGCTGAAGCAGCGCTAAATCTAGCGGCATGACGGGTGCGACAATTGGCGCTGGCGCTACCGCTGGCGCTACCACCGATGCTAAGGCCGCAAAGCTAAGGCAACACCAGCCCAGCAGTAGGCCGACAGCAATGCTGGAGAGTAACTGAAAGCGCATAATCGGTGATATCGGCATCGCGGCTGCATTGGGTCTGCATTTGGCCTGGATCTTGGCTGAAGCGGGAGCAATTACGCCTAGCGTTCCCGAATTCTAGTCAGGCGTTTTACCCTTCACGGCGGCTTGAACGCCTGATCCGTCGGCTTGATGGAAAAAACACAGGGCTGCTCGTTAGTCTTCATGAAGCGGCAGGGTATTCTAGATTCAGTGATCTCCTCTATCAGGCTGTCCGACTCATGGTTCTGAGCGCTTCACCTCTTCTGCCCGCAGCCATCACATCCCGCCTGAGTCAGATTGCCAGCGAACTCTG
Source organism: Pegethrix bostrychoides GSE-TBD4-15B (assembly GCA_019359155.1). Classification (GTDB taxonomy): domain Bacteria; phylum Cyanobacteriota; class Cyanobacteriia; order Elainellales; family Elainellaceae; genus Elainella; species Elainella bostrychoides. The sequence continues at coordinate 30,746 of JAHHHV010000083.1, read as the reverse complement.
CCAAGATGCCAACCTGCTGCGGATCAAAAAGCTGCTGTTCTATGTCTGCACAGAGAATTGGGAAACCGATCAGCAGCGCCTAGAGCGGCTTTCGCTGAGCGTGCTGTTACAGCATTTGCTGGAGAGTTCGCCCAGCTTTGAGGCATTCCAGCAAAAGATTAATCAGGCGGCAGCTTCGCTAAATAAATCTGCTGAGTACAGAATTGTTGCCCATGCGGTAATTAGCCGCTTTTCGGTAGTCTATGCTGAACTGCATCAAGAGCAGGTTGCCGCTACGGGACAGGAAGTTTACTGGACGGTCATGCATCAACTCCAAACGCTGATGCCAGCCGCCGAGGATCAGCGCCGCGTCAAAAAGCTGATGCTGCTCACCTGTCGCGGCAGCTGGGAAACTGAAGCCAGCAGGCTAGAGGAGCTGAGCCTATCTGCGCTGGTGCGAGAGCTGCATCAGGTCGCGCCGACCGCAGCGAGCCTGAGTGCGACTTTGACCCAGGTGGCTCAGGCGCTCAACAAGCCAGCAGTCTACAGTCAGCTGGCCGATCGCATTAGCTTGGCGTTTCAACCGCTCTACGACAGTGCCATTACCGCATCAGTCACCGCATCAGTTACAGAGCTACGCTGTGCCTCAGCCGAAGCTGCCGTCCTGCCGTTTGCACCTCCTGAGCCTGCTGTGCGGGGCACAAATCTTACCGCTACGAATCCTACCGCCGCAGATCTCTCTGCCGCCGCCATCCCCTCACAGCTCAACACCGCCGAACAGCCGACTCGGACTATGCTGCGGGTCGTGCAGCCAGCTCGTTCTGCATCTCCAGCTGCTCGCCCAGCCCAGAGCGCGACTCGACGAGTCAAGAAGCCAGCGGATCTGCGGGCAGATCTGTTTGATCTGCGGCTGGAAATCATGCAGGACAGCAATCCCTATCGAATCAAGATTCTGCTGTTTTCGCTGCTGCATGAGCCATTTCAACCCGATGCAGACCATGAAGCACTGCTGCGAACCCATGAGCTAGACGAGCTGCTGCATGGCTTATTTTTGTCATATCGCCAGTATGCCGAGCTAGATGGCAAGCTGCGCCAAACGGCAATTGCTCTGGCTAAAGAGGAGTATTTGCAGCCCGCTGAAGCGCTGCTTAGAGCAGTCCTGCCCTACTATATGGCCGCACCAGCAGTAGATCTGCCGGCAGATCTACCGGTAGATCTGCAAATAGCCGAACCGCAGGCTCAGACGGCGCTGACCGAAGTTACCGGCATGAGAGCCAACAGCCCTGAAATTACGCTGCCTGATTGACAGGCTGCCCCATTCGCAGGCTGGCCGATTCAGCCGCTCCAACGTTCCTCCCCGGTTTGACTCACCATGCTAGACTCACCATGCTAAATGCCGCCATCTTGCTCAGAGAATATGAGGCTGGAGAAACAAATTTTCAGGCTGAAAATCTCGCTGGCTTCAACCTTGCCAAAGCCGACCTGATTGGCATTAACTTCGCTCAGGCCAATTTGCATAGTGCCGTGCTGGTGCTGGCTTATCTCAACCGAGCCAAGCTGACCAAAGCCAACCTGACGGCCACCAAGCTCAGCGGAGCCAATCTTAGTCAGGCTGACTTAGTAGGCGCAACGCTGCGCGACGCGGATCTGCACGGGGCGATTTTGCAGGGAGCCGATCTGCGGAGTGCCGACCTGACGCTGGCGAATCTGTTGGATGTCAACTTGATTGATGCCGATCTGCGACATGCAGATTTAGCTGGAGCCAACTTGACGGGAGCCTGCCTGCGCGGCGCGAACCTGCGCGAAGAAAACCGCCACTATGTCGCCAATCTACGCGGGGCAGTGCTTCGCAAAGCCGACCTGCGGGGCGCAAATTTGACGGGAGCCGATCTGGCCAGAGTTGATCTGCGGGGCGCAAACCTGAGCGAAGTGACGCTGCGGGGTGCAGACTTGAGCGGCGCAGACTTGAGCGAAGCGAACCTCAGCGGGGCGCTTCTCACCGAAGCGAACCTGATGCAGGCCAATCTGCGCGCGGCCAATCTCCAGAACGCCAAGCTAGAACGCGCCGTCTTGACTGAAGCCGATTTGGCCAGCGTCAATCTCCAGGGAGCCTTGCTCTCGGATGCCAAGCTGACCAAGGCGCATCTGGCGCGCGCCAATTTGACGCAGGCGCGCTTGGGGCGGGCAGATTTGAGCCGTGCCAATCTCCGGGAGGCTGTGCTGCAAGAGGCCAACCTAACGGATGCCTATCTAGCGCGCACCAATCTCACCAATGCCGACCTGCGGGACGCGATTTTGACCCGCGCCGAAATCAGCAGCGCTAACCTCACAGGGGCACTGCTCCAGGGCTGCACTCTGCCAGATGGCCGCATTAGCGACTAGCTGCAAGGGCAGCTCTAAGCATCCTCTAGAAATCCGCTAAGCATCCAAGACTGCCGCAATCAGCAGCTCTAGCTCCGAACGGCTGAGCGGCGTAATCACAAAGACCTCCTGAAACGTTTTGCTCTTGCGGGCAATCAACTTGAAGCCGCCGCGAATCGGCACCGAGACTTTGATTTGCAGCTTTTGGGCATTTGATTTAGTTTTACCAATCACCGCAGGCGTAACAGTCTCAACCCCGCTTTGGTGGGTCAAGCGCTCCAGAATTGGAATCAGCCCCGGCAGATGGGTTGAGTGGTTCCAGACAAGTCTGCCCTTGGCAGCAGTCAAGCGGACTCCAGGGGAGCCATCGTCAGTCCGGCACGGCTGAGCTGCTGATGGTATAGCTCAGCCTGCTCTTGTGGCCCTGCCCAGACGATCGCTTGACCTTCGTTGTGAATTTGATTGGCTAAGTCCCAGGCTTTGTCGCTGGTCATGGCCGGAATATATTTTGTCAGGCAGTCCACGACATGCTGAAACGTATTGAAGTCATCGTTGAGCACGATGACGCGGTACTTCGGATAAGGCTTCTGAACCACTTGACTGGCTCGCTCAGGAGCAACCGGCGCAGTAGCCATAGCAATGAGAGTCGGCTCTGAAGTCACGGAAGTCATAGTCGATTGTTAAGTCTTTACAAAAGTATATCGCTTGCTATCTTACCGCACCTGCGGCGCTAAGTTTGCACTGAGATACTGCTGAGATATTGCCCAAAACTCGCCTAGCAGCTACTAAAATCTGGTTTCAAACTCTAAGATCAGCCGACTCTCGTCGCTAAAGTTGCTGGAACCGCGCAGCAACAGCTGATCGGTGAGGCGATAGCGTAGGCTAAACTGCGGCGACTCGCGTACGGTCAAAAGTTGCAGCACCGAGACTGACAGATCGCGGGTGATATCCACCCCTAGCTCGGTCGCCAGCGCCAAACTCGTCGTCTGCGAATCTTCAGAGATAATCGTTGTCGGAAACAGCCGAAAATCGGTGATGCCGAACTGATTGCTGACGAAAGTCTGGATGCCGGAGAGCAAAGGCGAACCCACCAAGCTGGCAATCGCAGCTGTGGCATTGCCGCCACCCAGTCCGCCACCCAACAGCGCCAGAATTTCAGTTCGAGTCCGGCGTGGGCTACTGGTCAGCTCCAAATTGTCGAAGAGCTGACTGGCTGGCCCTGTGACGTTGGCCTCGATTCGCACGGTTTGAATCGCCCCGAAGTCACCAGCTACGTCGTTGTCCACAATTTCTGAGGCTGGAAAGGGTGATTCTGGCTGACTGGGAAAGCGCGTGACTTCAGGGACAGAGGTGACTAGCTGAATGTCGAGAGTTGGATCGAGTCCGCGACTCGCATCAAACAGCGCCTTGTTGTCATAGCCACGCACCAGATTAAACTGCGTAGTGTACAGATTCACCTGACCGCTCCGCAGCCGCACCACGCCATCGAGCAGCGGATCGGGCTGGGTGCCGCTGACGAGCAGATCGCCCTGCACCAGAAAGCTCACCACCGGGTCATAGGTGACTCGCAGCCGTTCGCCCAGCGTCACCTGCAATTCATCAAATTCGGGTGGACTGATTGCGCCGCTGCGCTTGTCAAAACCAGCCAGGGAGAGCGTGCTGGCTGCTGAACTGGCCGTTAGATCGGTAGAGGTTTCGGCGGTAGGCAGACTGGCCTCAGGATTGGGAATTAGAATACGGCCATTGCTCAGCGTTAGCCGTCCGCCAATTGTGGGCGCAAAGGCAGCTCCCCTTACCTGCACTAGCCCCGTCACATTACCGTCGTAGAGATCGGCGAACTGAAGCGACAGATCCGCAAGCTGAATCTCGATTGGATTATTTCTATCTGGATCGTTAGGACTCAGCGCGTACTGAATTGGCAGCACGCCCGTCACGACAATGCGCTGGCTGCTGAGATCGGCTATCTGGGCAGCTGGCTCAGAGGCTTCACTGCTGCCTAGATAGCCAACCAGCGGCTCGGCAATCCGAATCCGATCCCGCTCGAACAGCACGGTGCCGTTGACGTTGGTTAGCTCTTGCGGCAGGGCTTTGGCAGCAATCCGACCGTTAGTGAAGGTGGCTCTGCCGTTGGCGGTGCGAAACAGCGCCACTAAATCAAAATTGTCAGGCGGTAGTTCGCCTGCGACTTGCAGCTCAACGATGCCTTCATCGCCACCTTTCCAGGCCACTTGATCGGTAAACAAGCTGATCAGGCTGAGGCCATCATTCCGGACATCTAGATCGAAGGTAGCCTGATAGCTCTCTGGCTCAACGCTGGCAAACGGCAGCTTGTAGGGAATGCTGCCCGTAAACAGAAACGCATTCTCGGTGAGGAGTTTGGGCGGGGGTTCAGCCGGAGATTCAGCTGGAGACTCAGCCGGACTAGCAGAGTTTTCTAATGCTGCTTCTGGGGATGCTTCGGGCACTACTTCGGGCACTATCGCCACGGCAGCTTCACCCGTCCGCTCAGGATTTTCGTCAGCTTCAGCCGCTACAAAGCGACTGTTTAGGTTGAGTCTTGCGTTGTTGTAGCCAAACAGGGTACGAAGCGTGGCATCCAGCTCGGTTTGATTCACCGCGCCATTGACTAGGCTCAGCTCGCCGTCAAACTGCGGATTGGCGACCGTGCCGCCCAGCTGCGCCCGCGCATCGAGATCTCCTGTCACGTCGATCGGCAGCCGCAACAGATCGCGCACCGCAGCAGCAGGCACGTTTTGAGCCACAAGCTGACCTGAGAGCTGTGGCCCACCTACCTGTCCAGAGAAAGTCAGCAGCGATTGATCCGACTCCAGACGCACAGGCAGGACGGTAAGAATGCCGTTGCGGAAGTTGCCCTGAGCAATCACCTGATTCACCCGATACGGCTCCTGATTCCGCGCTAGGCATCTGCTGCCCCTCGTGCCAGGATCTGCAACTGGACAGCCGCCCCAGAGCCAGTCTTGCCCCCTGAGCGAGAAATCTACCGCAGGGCCAGTTTTTGCGGAATAGGCCAGATCGACCTGGCCAGTAAAGTCACCGCGCAGCGTCGTCAATTCCGGCAGCAGCGAGCTATTGACGCGGGCGGTTTCCTGCTGCTGCTTGAGGGCGTTGATTTCCGAATAGCGGCGCAGCTGATTGATGAGGGGCGCGGTAGTGCTGCCGACGCTGACGGTTGTAAGGTCAGCCATACGACCGCTGTAGACTGGCGCACCTGATCGGCTCAAGTCAGCTAGCTCAAAGACTTGTAGCAGAGCCAGAATATCTTCGACGCGCCCCTGCTCAGTCCGCACCGATGCCTGTAACTGCGGCTCGCTGCCCGGATTGTAGCGACCGCCCAGCAGATACAGACTGTTGCCAAAAGCCAGCTCAGCGCCATCTTCCAGCACTGCCGCACCGTTAGCATAGCGGAAGCGAGCCGTAAACGAATCGGCCTGGATATAGTCCAGCGCGGGCTGGCGAATTGCCACGTTGCCAATCACCGCTGGGCTACTCAAGTTGGCCAGGTTGATGTCAAACTTGCCGTTAAGCTGGCCGCTGACCTGCCCCAAGTTTTCGACCGGGCGTAGATTCAAAGCTGTCAGCGGGAAGTTGGTGAGTGAGGCCAGCAGTCGCTCGCCCTGACTGCGACCTTCGGCAATCGTGTCCTGCTGCCTCACATAGAACGACTGCGGGAAGTTGCGCCCATCGAGCGTCACGGCAATTTGATCTTGTCCGCCCGCCACATCCAGGCTCAGACCACGATTCAGAGCATAGCGAAACTCCCCCGTCAGCCGCTGCTCAAAGGCCAGCGTATTCACCGCCAGATTGTTCAGCCCCAGCCGTCCGGCCACCGTGATCGCGTCCAGCGGGCCGGTGACTTTGCCGCTAAAGTCCGTCGTGCCTGCGACCTGAAGCTGCGACGGGATCTCCACGGGCAGATCGCTCAAGCGGTAGTTGTTGAGGTCAACATTCAGCTCAAGTCGCTCGATGCCGGGATTGCCCTCCAGCTGCGCGAAGATTAGCCCGCTAGCCCGAAAGCCTTCTGCCTCCGCCTGCAAGATCTGGAGCCTGTCGCCCAGCCAGCGTACCGAGGCCGTCAGCGGCTGCTCAATAATCGCAATCCCCTGCGACAGCCGCAGCTCGCCCTCAGCCTGAATTGCCGCTGGGTTCAGGTTATCCAAACTGCCACCCAGCCGAAAACTGCCGCCAAACAGGCCGCGTAGCTCTGGGTTTAGCTGAGCAAGCTGAATGCCTTCGGGGTTGAGAAATGCCTGAAAGCTGCCGTTTTGGATCTGGCCGCTGCCCCGGACGATGCCGCCAGCCGCCAGCACCGCTGTATCCTCAAACCTGATCTGGCTGCCCGCAATCTCAATGCGGCCTCGTCCTGGATAGGTAGCCTGCGGAGCCTGCCAGTTCACCCGCGTTTGGACATTATCTAGCGGCCCAAACACCTGAGCCGTCGCGTCTACAGCCCCGACCGTAAAGTTGGCAGCGCTGGCTCCATAGGCGCGAGCAATCGCATCTCCAGGCAGATTGCTCGCCTGGATATCGGCCACCACGCCGCCCGATTCGCCCAGCTTTACCGCCGCCTCTGCCGTGATCAGGCCGCCGTCAGTCGGCACCGCCCGGAAGCGATTGACCACCACGGCCTGAGGCGTGACGCTAAACTCCGCCTGGGTTTGGGCAAAGCGGAGCTGGTCGAGCTGGACGGTTTCTAAATTGCGAACGGTTCCGGCTATGAGCGGGTTGTCAATCGGGCCAGTAATTTTTGCCCTAGCTGCGAAGACGCCAGCCACGGCCACAGGCAGATCAGCAAGCTTGAGATCGATCGTAGTCAAGACCTCGCCAATGCTGGCTTTGGGTATTTCTGCGGTCAGATCATAGCCTTTTTGGGTATCTAGCTGCCCGCCGACCCGCACCGGAATCGCCCCGTACTGCCCCCGAAAGTTTTGAAAGGCAATTTGCTGCCCTTGAAATAGCAGATCGCCGTTGATCTGCTCAAACAGCTTCGGCGCACCCTCTAGCCGCCCCACCACATTTTGCAGGCTGACCTGGCCATCCAGCAGCAGCGGCTGGTTGTTGGGCGGAAACTGCACAGCTAAGTTGGTGGCGAGCCGTCCGGCCTGAAGCTTCAGCGGCAGGGGCACGAGCAGGCTGATGTCTGGAGCCAGCAAGCCGCTGCTGATTACTTTTAGATTCGTTAGCGTGGCATCTGGATCGCTCAAGTCAGTGCTGCCCGCCACCCGCAAATTGCCGCCCGTATCGGGTCGCGTCAGAAAGTCGTAGGCAATCAGCTTGTTGTCATTGCGAAACGTCACCGTGCCGTTGAGATCTTGCAGCCCCACCACTGAATTGACCGCTAGCGCGCGGGGCAGCGTCGCCGGAGCTGATTCCTCAAGGGGCGCAGACTCTACGCCATCTGGTTCGACGGGATTGGAAGACTCGACTTCTCCATAGGCGGCTAGCTGGGCTGTGCCGTCTTGGATACTGAGGCTGTCCAGCTCGATTTTGATCGGTCCCGGCTCTTCGTCAGACTGCTGGATTTCGGTAGCAATCCACAGCCCGTCTTCATCTTGAGCCAGATAAATATCGGGTCGCACCAGCGTCACATCTAGGCTGAGCGTGCGATCCCAGAGCAGCTCCAGCAGATTAAAGTGGACATCCACGGCCTCAATCTGGACGCGATCTGAGTCGGTGGCCGTTGCCGGAACGGTGGAAGAGCCAAAGCTGAGCTGATTCAGCCAGACAGCTGTGACTGGGCCAACCTCAACTGGACGATCAAACGTCTTAGCCAGATTTTCTGAAACCAAGGGCGCGAGCTGAGTATTGATAAACCGCCAGGCCCACCAGCCCGCTGCCGCTACGCCCAGCAAGGTCACGCCAGCGCTCAGCCAGAGCAGTCGCCGCCAGGGACGCGCGGGACGGTTCTGTCCTGGATCTGGATTTGAGTTGGAATGGGTCATAGATACCTCGCCAATTCACTCTGGAGCCAGGAGATTGCTCTAGATACTCGCTTAAACACCAGCTTGGAAAAGTTGTGCCAGAACTTTTAGACTGTTTGCGATAGCTCATAGCAGAATAAACTTGCTAGGGATCTGAGGCAAGCACTAAAAAGATGAGATTTCAAGGAGAGTTGCTGATGCAGGTGTTTGTGTTGCTGTTCAACGCGCGAACCGAAAATGAAGGAATCCATACGCTCAAAGTCGAAGGCCGAGATCTGGTGCTGATGTTTGAATCAGAGGAGGATGCGACCCGCTATGCCCTGCTGCTGGAAGCGCAAGATTTTACGAATCCCACGGTAGAGCGCTTTGACCAGGCTGAGATTGAAGAATTTTGCGAGAGCGGCAGCTATGAATGCAAGCTAGTTCCAGAGGGCACGCTGGCAATTCCGCCAGAAACCAACGTTGAGGAAACGGACTGGAGCCCCGAAGGCCAACCCAAAGAGCAGCCGCAGCCTGACCAGAGTGGCGAGTTTTCAGAGACAGAGCTAGATCAGATGCGTCGCAAGCTGGAAGGTCTACTCTAAGGCGATAAAATAGGGGAATATGCAAATCGGATCGCGATAAGAGGACTGGCAAGATGATTACGGTTCTCATGTTGATCACAGCAGCCGGAACGCTGGGCTGGGGCTTCTATCGAGCTAGACCGCATGGCAAGCTGGGGCTGCTGGCTTGGCTTCAGTCTGTGGTGCTGATGTTGCCCTGGCTGGCCTTCTTCGGCCTACTGGGGCTGGGTATCTATCTCAACGCGGTTAGCGTTCTGTTTTTGCTGCTGGCCTCGATTGTGCTCTACATTGCGCTAGGGCGGCAGCTGCGCTCAGCCGCTCCAGAATCTGCCGCTTCAGAATCTGCTGCTCCAGAATCAATTGCTCCAGAATCTGCCGCTTCAAAAGACGGCGAATTGTCCTCGTCTGCTGCTCAAGCTCCACAGTCCTCCCAGCCATCTCCCACCGAGCCAACCGTCGCATCAAAGCTTCGCGCCACCCGTCCCTCGACTCGACCAGCCTCACCTAGCTTGCCGCCCATGGACGCAGCAGACTTGCTGAGCGTCAAAGAGATCTTTGGCATCGACAGTTTTTTTGCAACTGAAACCGTCCCCTACCAAAACGGAGCAATCTTTAAGGGCAATCTACGCGGCGACCCTGAAGCCAGCCACAAGGCGCTTTCTGCGGCACTTCAGCAGCGCTTGGGCGAGCGCTACCGCCTGTTTCTCGTCGAGGGCGTGGAAGAGAAGCCGGTTGTGGTTGTGCTGCCCAGCAGCAACGATCCTCAGCCGACAACCGCTGCTCAAAAAATCCTGGCGCTGATTCTGGCGCTGGCCACGCTGGCCACCTGTCTGGAAGTGGGTGGGCTGATGCTGGGCTTCGACTTTTTCAGCGCCCCAGAGCGCTACGCCGAGGTTTTGCCGATTGCTGGCGGCATTTTGGCTGTGCTGCTGCTGCATGAGCTGGGGCACCGGCTGCTGGCTCGGCGCTATCAGGTGCGGCTTAGTCCGCCGTTCTTTCTGCCCGCTTTGCAGATTGGTTCGTTTGGGAGCCTGATGCGGTTTGAATCGCTGTTGCCTAACCGCACGGCGCTGTTTGACATTGCGGCGGCTGGGCCAGTGGCGGGCGGACTGCTGGCGCTGGGGATGCTAATGATGGGTCTATTGCTGTCTCACAGCGGCAGCCTTTTTCAGGTGCCCGTCGAGTTTCTGCGTAGCTCAATTTTGGTCGGGACGCTGGCTCGCCTCTTCTTAGGCAGCACAGTTCAAGCCGAAATTGTGGATGTACATCCGCTGGTCGTCGTCGGCTGGCTGGGGCTGGTGATTACCGCCATCAACCTGATGCCTGCCGGACAGCTAGACGGCGGCAGAATTGTCCAGGCGATCTACGGACGGCGAACGGCTGGCCGCACTACCATCATCACGCTAATCCTCTTGGGTTTGGCGGCGCTGATAAATCCGCTGTCGCTCTACTGGGCGATCATAATTTTGTTTTTGCAGCGCGACTTGGAGCGTCCGGCGCTAAACGAACTGCTCGAACCTGATGATCGCAGAGCCGCAATCGGTTTGCTACTTTTGTTCATAATGGCTGCAATTTTGCTACCCTTAACGCCAAGTCTGGCTGGTCGCTTAGGAATTGGACTAGGCGGCTAGCTTGAGTCAAACACCCGGTCTATCAACACTGTCTATTAACTCTGCCCATCAACACTGTCCATCAACATCCACTGAGGTCAATTATGGCTGCTGTGCCTCCGGTGATCCTGGTTTTAGACATTAGTGCGCTCTCAGCCGCGACTCCCAGCGAATGGCGGGAGTTTTCCAGAGCCGGGAGCTGCTACGTGCCGCAGGTGGTCTACGAAGAGATGAAGCTGAAGTTTGACCGCTCTCCAGACCCAGATTTGGAGCGGATTGCTAAAGCCTTCAATCGGTTTTATGCGACTAGCGGCTGGCGGATTACGGATGTGAGTGGCCATCATGCGTCGCTCAAAGTGGGAGCAGGGCAGGCGCTCACCCAGCGGAGCCGCGTTTCGGTGGCTGTTGGCCGCTGTGCCTATGGACTGTCTGAACAGAATCCTGGCAGCATGGTGGTGCTGGTGACCAAAGACCGGGGCTTGCTTCAGCGGCTCTATGAGATTCCAGCGGTCAATCTCTGCGGCATCACGATCGAAAACTTGCTGCAATGGAGCCGCACCGGACAGCGACCCATTCCAGTCAGCCAAAAGCTTCAGCAGTTTCGGGCGACGCACGGCATTATCCAGCCAACTGGCACAACTGGCACGAGCCAGAGCTACCAGCGCACCACCCCAACTCGCAGTGCTGCGGCTTCTACTTCAGCGAAACCGCAGCGCTCTCGCAAGCGTGACGTATCGCTAACTCCAGACTGGTTGCCCGATTTGGTTTCGCTGCTTTTGGCTGCCGCTGGACTGGCGGTGGCAGGCTATCTAATCTGGCGAGTCATGAACAGCAACGTGCAGCAATTTTTCCAACCGCCATCGCCAACCCCGCAGTCTCTTCAGCCCAATCCAGCCCAATTAAAGGGGTGATCCGGTTAATCGGCGACGGTTGACAAACGCGGCTCTGGCTCGCTATCTTAAGTAAGGCAAGCGATGCGCCCCCATCGTCTAGAGGCCTAGGACACCTCCCTTTCACGGAGGCGACGGGGATTCGAATTCCCCTGGGGGTATCACTAAAAGCCTTGAGCCATAACGGTTCGAGGTTTTGTCATGAGTAGGGCATTTGTACCCTCTCACTGCGGCGGCTTCGGTCGGTCGGCTCGACTGAGCAGGCGATCATAAGCCCGTTGCTGAGTTTTCTCGTCGAGCCAGTGCTGATAGATCGAGTTGTGAATCTCGACACTGTGACCCATCTGACGAGCGGCCAGCGCGTCTTCTAACCCATATTCGAGCGTTCTGATTGCCCATGCGTGGCGCAGGTCATAGAGCTTGAATGGAGCCTTCAGCTCCCAAAAGTGGCGCGTGGCGCTATGGCCGATCTGATCATTGCGGCGGCTGAGGTTGACTGCTGGCAGCACTGGTGAGGCCAGCTCGAACTGATCGAACCATTCTGGATGGAACGCCCAAACCCGGCGCGATCCGGTTTTGCCTGCTAAAACCCAGAGAACACGATCGCCGACGGCGAGCCTATCGTAATCGACTTGAAACGCCTCATGCGGTCGCAGGCCATAGGTGGCAATCAGGCCATAGATGAACCGCCAGCCGGGATTCTTGAGTGTGATCCAGTAAGCAGCAATTGCGGCATCTGTCGGGATGTCTCTGGGCTGCGGTCGCTTGGGGCTGTAGTTGCCCTGGTATGGCTTGGGGTCATAGTTGATATCTGCGAACGTTGCAAGCTGTTTAGTGACCATGCAGGCTCTCCGGCGTGATTTAGTATTGGGTATCGTCTCCAGCACGATTTGATGCAAGACTGCTGCCGTCAGCGAGGAATCTGGCGGCAGCTTTTTCAGGATCTTCAGGTAGTCAGTCTGCCAGGTAGTCTCAGAGCGGCCCCGCTGGTAGAAGTCATCCCTGAAGCGCTCGATCCAGTAGCGGCAGCTCCCTTTAATCAAGCCGGGTATCTCCCTGGCTGAGTGCGAGATCTGCGAGCCAGTGCAGCGCGACATATCGCACCTGTTGCGCCCGTAGCGTTCGATTTACCCTGGGGCAATGGTTTGCCACGTAATCCAGCAGGCCGCTGCTCTCTGGCTCCAGCAGCTCGCCCAGAACGTCGATCAGGCTGGAATGGAACGCGACCGCCCAGAGCGTCTCACGGTCTAGCCCCATCCAGGTAGCCAGAGAGGTTTGCAGCCCTGCGATTTTTTGGGGTGTTAGCCAGAGCGAGCTGGATAAAGTGAGTGGATCAGGATGTCTCATGGATCGACCTCCCGGTAGCTCAATGCACAGTGAAATAAAAGCAGGTCGGTTATCCAGTGAGCGATCACATAGCGAACCTGAGCGCCATGCAAATCGCTCAGACTCACAGGCGAATGGGCAGAGAGGAACGCATCAAGCTCATTGTTTTCGTTGTTTGCCAGAGCTGAGAGTCTCAGCCCTAAACTTTTGACAGTCTCAGCAGCCTCAAGAGCATCAGGATGAAGATCTAGCCATCTTCTGAGGTCTCGCTGGATCTCCATGATTCTGTCTGAAGTCAGGCTAAGCGACTTTGCAAAGTGAACCGGATCAGGGAGACTCATCACTCACCCTCCACAGGCCGCCGCAAGCGGTCAAAAGTGATCGTTGCCGTCGATTCATCTGCCAGCTGTACTACTATCGCGGCTTCAAGTGATCTCGAATGGCGAGAGTATTTCATATTGGGATGCTGCCGCACAAATTCAGCTAAAAACCATTTCCCCTTGTGCAGAAATTCAACCCAATCGCCTTGCTTCAGATTTTCCCAACTGGCACATGTGCCACTTTGATCGATCCTGGATTCTGATTTATCGCGCTGTCCAATAGAGTCCAATAGCGATCCAATAGGCTGAGATGCTTGCTCTGTCTGGCTTTGAGGCACTTCTGAAAAAGTGCTGTCCAATAGCTGTCCAATAGGCAAAACCTTTGCCCTGCCTGGGTTTGAGCCTCTTTTTAGCTTATATTGGACAACTTCTCTTAGAGAATCGGATCGATCATCGATCAAACTGGCACATGTGACACTTTGATCGATGATCGATCCTGAAGCGTCAGAAGAAAAAAGTAAATTCTGTCCAATAGGGCATCTATCGCTTGCTGTGTCTGGGTTTGGCCTATTGGACTGTATTGGATTCTGTCCAATATAGTCCAATAGCGATTCTGCCTTGTGAAAAAGCTCCAAAGTGTATACGTAGCAACGCCTGCGGCCTTTTTTGACCACCTTTTCTTCAGCAACTTCGGCTGTCGCTAGCTTGCTTAACACTTTGTAAAGACTGTCCCTGGGTATGTCCAAATCAGCGTGCATTTGCTCCAGAGATGCCTCTTGAGTCTGCTTGAGGTATTGGATAACCCGCGACTTTTGATCGCCGTTGATCGTCGGTTTCCACTCTCCGATCAGTCTCCAGGTGAGTGTATTGGCATCCAAAATGATGTTTAGGTCATGTTTTCCCCAGCCATTTTCAACGCAGAGCCGATAATTTCGCTCTCCAGCAGCCAGCACCATCGTGCCTCGGCAGACTGCTCTGATCGCACTTGAACCTCTGATCGTGTCGAAAACATCGATCTGATCTGCTGTGTCTAGGTTCACTTTTCCGGTGTGGTGTACTAATAGACAGCAGCACTCTAGATCCTTCGCCATCTCCTGAATCGGATCTAAAAGCTGGCTCATTTCAGCCGATGATTCTGATACGCCGGAATCCTTGACCCGCGAAAGCGTATCGATGATGACGAGCCTGGGGTCTAGCTCTTCTACCAGCTCCCTTAGATAGGGCAGCTCGCTGAGCTTAAATTTCTGAAGCCAGACAACCGGCAGACCCTCACTCCATCCCTGTGCCGTCTCTCTGGCCTTGAGCTTATTCTCTCCGTCTTCCATGCAGACATAGATCACCGTGCCCTGTGTGACTGGCCTGCCCAGAAACTCGCCCCCCTCGGCCACTGCTTTGGCCAGCGTCATGGCCATGAGTGACTTGCCTGCCCTCGGCCCCGCTGCCAGTAGAAACAGCTCGTTAGCTGTCAGCAGTTCATCGACGAGCCACTCGGTATAGTCCGGGGCGCGCGCCATTAGCTCATCATTCCAGACCAGGCGCTCGCGGAGCGGGTTGTGTTTCTTGACTTCTGGCGGTGCGGGCGGTGCTGTGGCTGCTGCTGCCGCTGCCACGAAGTGAGTTAGGGTGTAGCCAGCCTTGAATGCGTCGGTAACATCCCAGCCCTGAGCTTCGCTGTCTAGAAACATCGGCACTTTGCCCAGCTTCGCCCGGTCGCCCAGCGCTTTGGCTGCTTTCAGCGCGCCGTCGTCCCCTGGCCGGCTTCCATCTTTGAGCGGCTTGTCATTGCGATCGTAGAAGATCGTCACGTCCCCCGGCAGCAGCTCCAGCTGGTCAGCCGGTGGCACATTTTTACAGCCGCAGGTGAAGCTGGCGACTGCGACGGGCAGATCTGCCTGCCGGACGTGCCAGCCCAGCAGCATGGCATCCCATTCACCCTCGCATAGCCAAGTCTGGCTGGCTTCAGCTGGCAGATAGCTGAACCAGACCAGCGCGGGTAATCCCTTCTGTGACCAGGCCATATATCCAGGCAGTTCGCTGGCCGTCGCGTCCCACGGCGCAACTCGTTTCTTCTGATAGTAGGCAGTGCCGTCAGCGTTCGCGGGAATGGGTATGGATATGGCTGGGAGATGCCGATTCCCAGCGGCTGACCTGGCTTTTCCCAGCTGATAGCGGCTGATCATCTCATCTGTGATCAGCCGATCATGCAGCCACTGTTTCGCGGGGCCAGCGCTGTCTAGCAGCTGCTGGTTCGCTGTTTTTACCTGCGAGGGAGAAACGGTCGTGACTCTTACTGGGGTCGCCAGTGCTTGAGGAATTTGCTGGGGCTTGCTCGCACCGAGCGCCGATCGGATCATTTCTGGACTGCATCCGCGAAAGCATTTGTATGCGCCGTCGGTATCGGGGATGAGTGAAAGATTTAGCTTTGTGCTTTTGCCGTCCTGGGCGCAGCTGGGGCAGACCGCACGGCCTGATGCGTTGAACTCAACGTGCTCGGTAATTTTGAACATGGGTAATACCTGTAAGATTTGGGGAACGAAAAATCAGCTCAGAAAAAAGCTGCCCGAAAGCAGCTCTAAGTCTTCGCTTTAGTGAGCGATCGTCAGGAATTCCAGCCCGTTTGTTTGAGGCGAGTTAAACATCGTGCTGCCCTACTGGAATGGGGCGTGAGCAATCTGGCTATTCTCAGCCATTGGAACCAGGCAGTCGGACTGCTGCTGGATGGCTAGCCAAATGGTGAGCGCTGGCTGTCCAGTGAGCTTCAGGCTATGCCCGTCTATAATGAGATCGAGCGTAACGAAGTCATCGGAATCAGCCCGATCTGGGAAAGCGATCGCCGCATAGGACACCGCTTCGAGCAGCAGAATTTTGTTTTTGACCTGAATTAGCATTGTGTGAATCTCTCTCGGCTTGAGCAATCTGATACGAACTAGAGCGGCTTGCAGGCCGCTTTTTTATTGGTCGATCCAATTGCCGCTGAGGTATGCAATCAGTAGATCGGCTGTATTAACGGCATCTCGCACAATTCCAACATGTGCATCGCCGCCAGCCGCCAGCAGCCCAGCCAGCGCCAGCCCAGCGAATAGCTCGCGCTTGGTTAGCCCTGACTCTGCCGAAAACTCAAGACTGACATCAGGCACGACGGACGGAAAAGCAGACTCATTCATGTGTAGTTCCTCTGTATTGATTGACGAGAAAGCCGCTAGGGCTGTTGATATGGGGATGAGCAGGGCGCGATCCTCCACTGACCCGGTAGATGCACCCTGCTCACTTTCACCAACTCACAGGTAGTTGGCTACCTAAAATATTAGGTAGTTGACTACCGCACGTCAAGTACCTAATATGAATGAGAAGAACGCTAAGCGGAGAGAAGGTTTGAAAACTTTACGAAAGCAGGCTGAACTAACTCAAGCTCGTTTTGCTTTTGCGGTAGGAGCAACTGAGAAGACAGTTAGGGACTGGGAGAACGGCGGCGCGATTCCAGCCTTTGATAAAGCTATCGCTATGGCTAAAGTCTTGAATGTTTCCCTAAAACGTCTGGCTCAGGAGCTTGAGCTAGACGTTTCAGACGTTCCTGACGATTGCTAGGCTGAAAATCTCAGACCAGGGCGGCTGAAGACCACCCCGGCTTTATCCCCAAAGTTGAGTAAGAACTAAGGAGACAGTACAGATCATGACTAATTCAGAAGGCAGCAGCCCAGATCTAACGGCTCACCCCTCC
Source organism: Pegethrix bostrychoides GSE-TBD4-15B (assembly GCA_019359155.1). GTDB lineage: Bacteria > Cyanobacteriota > Cyanobacteriia > Elainellales > Elainellaceae > Elainella > Elainella bostrychoides. The sequence continues at coordinate 14,040 of JAHHHV010000083.1, read as the reverse complement.
AGACAGATCACTAAATTGCTAGAGATTCAGATTGCGCAGATCGGCTTGCAGATAGCGCAGGCTCAAACCCAGATCGATCTAAACAATCAGTTAATCCAAACGCTTAACGAACGATCATTCGAGATGCTAGAGGATCAGAGCATTGAGCGCCACAACTTCAACAACTCGATCCAACTGCTCAATGAGTCGTTAGAGCGAATGAATGGGTTTTTGGATCTCCTCATGGCTCAGGAGGATCGCAAATAGCGCGATGTATCTAAACACAAAAATCAGCCCAAACCCTGACGGCGGCTGGATTGGTTGGATTTCAGACAATCCAAAGCTGAGAGTTTTCAGCCTAGATCAACTCTCAGCGGCGCGCAGGATTAAAGCAGTGGCGCGGAGAGAGCTGGCGGATCGCGTTGAAGCAGGGCTGTTAGATCAAGAGCGAAATTTTACAGTTTATCAAAGCATTGTGAGCCGTGAAGATGAGATATAAACCTTGGGCAGTGTACGCAACGTTTGACATTACAAAACGCGCTGAGTTAGGCATCTATACCAGCAGAGAGAATGCAGAGAGAGATGCTGGGAAGTATAGGCGCTGTTTGCCTCGCCATGCAGCGGTTGAAGTCGTTTGGGTAGGAGCTGAAGCCAATGGATGATCAGCCGATGGAGCAAGTCTGGCAGCGCTGCGCCGTTAGGGAATTGAGCAGCCTTCTGTCTGAACTCTCTAACGACAGATTCACGACAGCCGAAGACTTCTGCATACAGATGGCTGTAGCGGCGCAACTGCTGCGGGCGCTGTATGGACAGAGCGAGCTAGAGCGGATCAGAGAATGGCGAGCGCGGCTGGCGCAATATAGCCGCGAATTGGAGCCGCCAGAGAGCGAATAGTCAGTCAGTAATCAGGGATGCATCATGAGGCCAATCGGCGCTAAAAATAAGGTCTGGCTCTATACCGCAGAAGCCGCAGCAGTGCTGGGCATCTCGCAGCGCCAGCTGCGGTTTCTGCGAGAGGATCTAAAATTTGGCTTTCACTATCGGGTAATTGGTCGCACCTGCGCCGCTCGCCCTACCTACCAATGGCAACCGGATCGCATCACAGATCATCTGCATACCTCACCGTTTCTGAGGGAGCCGCCGCCGCCGCGCCGCCGCCGTCGCGCTGCTGAATCCGATTAAAAGCCTGCTGATGAACCTCATCTGAAATCCAGCGGTGGTAAGTCTCAGAGTGAACTTTCAAGCTATGCCCCATCTGCTGAGCTGCCAGACTCAGATCTAGCCCTAGCTTCAGCGTTCGCACTGCCCAGCAGTGACGCAAATCATAGGGCTGAAACGGTAGGCTGAGATTACGCCCAAAGTATTGACTCACGCGGCTCCCATAGTCTGCGTGAGTCTTCCCTGTGACTGCTGGCAGCACTACCGACCGCAGATCCAGCAGATCAACCCAGTCAGGATAAAACGGCCAAACATTTCTAGCGCCAGTTTTGCCGGCCAAAACGCGAATCTGATAGCCCCCGGATCTCATCACTTCGCAATCTAGAAAGAATGGCTCATGGTTTCGCAGGCCATAGGCCGCCATCATTCCGTAGAGCCAGCGCCAGCCGTCAGACTTAATCGCGGCGGCCTGCTGCAAGATCTGCTCATCGCTGGGCAGATCACGCGGCTCCAGAGCGCTGGCGCTGTATTTCCCGCGCAACCGCCCAAAGTCAACTTCTAGCCCAGCGAATGCAGCCAGCCGCCCCAAACTGACACAGAAGCGGCGGCGCTGCCGTGAATCTGGCGCAGTCTGCAAGATGACTCTTTCCAGCAGCTCAGCAGTTAGCTCCTGGTCGCCAGCTCCGAAGCGACTGAAAACGCGCTCATATTCTGTTTTCCAAGTTGTGTCACTAATGCAGGATCGGGCTGATTTTTCAAACTCAGCCAGCACATTTTCTAGGGCGCTGATACTCGTTTTTTTACTACTCGCGGCGACATACCCTGACCAGTCGAACGTTCCGCAGGCTAGATCGGCGCTGATCCGCCGCGCCAATTTCTCAGCCTGCGAGACTCCAGCGGGATTAGCCCAGAGGCCCAGCGCCAAGCGCTGCTGATGTGGCTCACTGCGGCTAGCGCCAGGGCGCGGCGGCAAAGTAGCCCGTAAATAGAGGCGATCTCCTATCCGTTCGATTGTTACTCCAATCTTTCCTAGAGAAAGCCGCCCATTAGCCTGAGAGATTTTGCCGTCAATCATCACTTGACTAAAACTTGCCTAAATCTGTCGGTATACTCGCGTATGCTTAAGTACACTCATGTACAATCAAAACTTACAGACTAAGCCTGTAAGTTAAGCAGCTAGACAGTTTCAGAGGTTTTTAGTCAGAATAAAATATGCCAGGAACCAGACTTGAACTGGTGACACGAGGATTTTCAGTCCTATAAGAAGCCGCATATATAAGGGTTTTGAGCGTTTTTGGCTTGAGATTACACCATCTTTACACCAATAGCTGAAAATTTTGGGGGCTTTTTAGCTGTACTTCAAAGTAAGAGGACTAGAGCCGGTTTAGACTTTTTTCGCACAATTGCTCTGCCCTGATTAGAATTAAGGGTATTACGCTTGCATCTGAGGCGAGGTAGTAGAACCCCATCCCCATGACAACGTTACTCATCCAAGCTGAAAATATCCCTTTGACGATTCAGATCGCCTCGATGAGCCAGGAGCAGTTTTACGAGTTCTGCCTAGCGAATCGAGAACTGAGGATTGAACGCACCGCCACTGGGGAAGTAGTTATCATGCCACCTGTTTTCTCTGATACAGGTAACCGCAACATCAAAATTTCTCAGCAGCTTGCAAACTGGGCTGATGAGTCAGGCACAGGTGAAGCGTTTGACTCAAGCACAGGCTTTACTCTCCCCAATGGAGCCACTAGATCGCCTGATGCTTCCTGGATTAAGCATGATCGCTGGAATGCTTTAAGCGAGGAGCAGAAAGCTTCCTTTGCACCGATTTGCCCAGATTTTGTCATAGAGCTTCGGTCTTCTAGCGATACGCTTAGCAGCTTACAAGACAAAATGCAGGAGTATATTGATAATGGGGCGTTGTTGGGGTTACTCATTGATCGTAAGAATCAGACGGTTCATGTTTATCGCCCAAGCCAAACGCCTGAGGTTTTAGACGCTCCAAACTCTGTAAGTGCTGAGCCAGAACTACCAGGATTTGTTTTACAGATGGCAAAAATTTGGTAATTGAATTATTACAAGTTATGTAGAATCATCTTTTATTGACATTGGATTAACCCCAGAATCAATTAGGCTAGGAAAATCTGTTAACGCTACTCCAAAATGATCCTTAACCCAATCATTTAGAAAGATAAAATCCTTTTTTGAAAGGTAAGAGCTTTTTAACAAGGCGTCTTCTACAGAGCTTTCAGCTAAAAGCCCCTTGGCTTCACTGGCAATTTTGACTGCACCCATCTGGATGATATGTTCGACCTCTTCTTTATTTTCTGCCTGTGAGATCTGACTTACAAGGTAAATAAGCTCTTGTTTTATTTCTTCTTTTCTCCACAGCCTAGATTGAGTCATAGGATCATATCCTGAAGCAATAAAGGATGTGTATTCTGAGTCAGTCATTTCCAGGTCTTCGATTGGCTCAATCCAGGGAACAAAATCATAATCGTTATATTCACCTTGACTGCGAAACTCTTCTAGGTCTTCATCAGGAATAGTAAATTCAATATTTAGTGCTTCAAGGCTTCTGTTAATGTAAGGTAAAATGGCATCAATTGTCTCAAACCAATGATTAGAATCGCTTAAAGAGGGGTCTAGCTTAACAAGAGTTTCAGTATCTCTTCCTTCTTGTAAAATTGAGGCTGTATAAGCATTATGCTGTTCATTGTATTCAACACAAAGCTGTAGATCTTGTGCGAGATGATAGCAGTTGCTTACATCCATAAATTGCTTTTAATGACTTGTCATAAGCATTAGTTAATTCATATTTTTTAAGTGATATCAAGACTTATTTAGAACTTTAAAAATAAAGATTTTGTGCAGACAATGTTTGCACTATTAGCCAAGAGCTAGCCGTAGCTGCGTTATTTCTGGATCTTGATTAGGAGACGAGTAGAATTTTGGCATTTCACGCTCTTCATTAATCAACAGATCTCTGATAGTCAAGGCTGAGACGTTTCCTAACTCCCGTGGCTCCATTTTGTGCAGCCCTCCGCCGTACACTCTTCCTTCTTCTAATAAAGCATTTGGGCAGATTGCGTTTAGTGCTTCCCAGACTGCTGTTAGTAGAGCTGGTTTCTGTTCGAGTAGCTTAGAAACGGCTGGATTAGGATAGAGCAACAGATACACGTTGCTAGCAATTGCTTTTGAGTGATTTAAGATGAATCGAAAAGGGCGTCCGCTTTGACTGTCACTACGTCCTAGATAGGTGCAAATAAAGGGAGTAGGCAGACGCTGTTCTTGAGCATACCAGGGCGTTCGGTGCTGGCAGAGATACCGATTGTGAACTTCCTGCTCTTTACCTTCTTCCAGATATGCCCAAAGAGATGGATAACGCTCACGCAGAAGAGATTCTGGTAATCGGCAGTTTAGGACATATAAGCCATTTTCTAAGATAGGGGTTCCGTCAGGGTGGGCTTCAATAATATCTGTCTTTAAGTAGCGAGGACTCGGAAGAATCGGGCGAAAGCATTCAAGGGGTAAACCTCTTTGAGCGATAACATCGCTTGATAGAGTAAAGAACTTGTTGTCGCCAGTCGCAATACCTCGCTTGATTGTAAAAAAGGAGGATAGGGGGCAATCGGTTAGAATCTTTGCATCAAGGGCAGGAAAGCGAGTCCATTTTGGCTCAGTGCGTAGAGCTTCAACGCTAACTCTCTTTTCCAGGCGGGGTGTGGCAAGGCTACTACCAAAGGTAAATGTGACCTGATGGTTTTTTGGCGGTGCTCCATTTTTAAGAAAGAGTACGGCTGAGGAGACTAAGGCATCGTCAAACTGGACATCGTTTGGGTCAAACCTATGAACCTGAAGGAGCGTGACACGACTGAGGAGATAATCTTTGATGGCTTTACCGTAGTTGACATCCATAAATTCGCTTGGAATCAGCCAAGCCCCGATGCCGTCTTCTGATAACCACGGGTGTGAGAGTCCTAGAAAATGACCATACAGTCCTGCTAAACCAGACAATTCCATGCCGCTTACTTCAGCAGTTTTACTCTGCAACCGCTTTTTGGTGTCGTTTTCTAAGTGATGATGCCTGACGTAAGGCGGATTGCAGAGAATCAGGTTAAACTTCTCAGGTTTATCCAGCGACGGAGAAGCTTTTGTGAAGTCTTCAAGATGTAACGACAGGTTTAGATCGGACCAAATTTGACAAGCTCCATAGGCTTTATCGATCTCAAACCCGGTTGCAGCAGCAATTCTAGTATGAGGCACGGTTTCTAGGAGTGCTGAGTAGAATGCTCCTGTACCAAAGCCAGGTTCTAGAAACCGAATTTGGGTTTCAGGGGGTAAGAAAGAGATAGCCTGCTTGATGATCGCACGAGCTAGGGCAGGAGGAGTTGCAAATTGTCCTAGCTTATTTCGAGCTTCTTTGGTCTTAGTCGCCTCAAAGCTTGTCAGCAGTAGCAACCGTTTTTGTTCAAGCGTTGAAGGCAAATCCATTGGTTACACTCCAAACAGGGCTAAATCATCAATGCGGTGCTCCCAGACCCAATCGATCCCTTCAGCCGCCTCATAGCCCAGATAGCCAGTATCGAAATAGCCGCAAAGAAACAGGATAAAATTTACTCTGCTCCCGTAGGTGCTTCTTAGCTGTGCCATTTTAACTGCTTCTTCCTTACGACGCTTATTTACATTGGTAAAGTCACCCGCAGATTTTGCTTCAATAAATAGAGGGAAATCACCTAGAGCAGCAGTTTTTGGCATAATCGCTACGTCCACTGGAATGTTGACCTGCTGAACTCCGCCTTCAAGTGTAACGGGGACATTGAGCCGAAAACTGAAGGTTCCAGGTAAAAGGGCGTTAAACGTGACTCTTTCGGTAGGTGGTAGCAATCGATATCCCCGCTGTTCTAGCCAGGAAGCAATCAAAGAGAGCTGCCTTCGTTCCTGGGCATTTCGGATGATTGGATCGGCAACAGCCCCGCATAGTCTATCTGCCACAACTGTAGCAGCACGATGCAGTTCCTCTTCAAGCAACGGGGTGGAGCGATTTAACCAGATAAAAATGTCTGGGTCGATCATGGTACGAATAATTCGGATGACTTTTTCAAGCTCGGCATAAATAAGAGCTTCAGGCATCCGTCTGGGTAAGCGACCTTCCCCTTCCATAGTCCGAACTAGGGTTGGAGAGGCTTTGGACAAACCAATTAGCCGATCTCGTGCAATCGGTGGGCATGTTGCCATTCTTAGGATTGGTAGAACAGTTGGATGGGCTGCAAGTAGCTCAGGACGCAGGTCTTGAAGATTTCCAGTTTGTGCTAGGGCATCTTCTACTTGCTGAGTTGTTTGAATGCGAGTATCACGGAAAGCCTGCGGTGCAAAGTGCATGAACCAGTCGTTATATAGATCAACTGATTGTGCGATATCGACTTTCCAGCGATCAGGCTTATCCCTGTTCACTGCCATGCATTTCTGCTCCTCACTACTCAACTCAAAGCTCCATTAAACTAATATGCTATTAGTAACGACAGACGAGTAGAGAGAGTTCTCATCCAGTTGACGCTACTTACAGCACCAAAGAATAACACACCACGCTAGCTGTGCTATTCTTTGACTAGGTTTTAATGTAGTACGGCTTTAGTACGGTGTAAAGTGGGAACTGGTGCTACAGCGAAAAGCTGCTTTACAGATTCTTTCTATAACACTCGTCGTCCAGAGATTCGCCCTTCCCAAGTTTCTCCAGAAGCAGCGGTTTCACCGTCGAAAGTATCTCCGTCTGCGGATATGCGTATTTTGTACTTATCTAGAATAATGACTGAATTAGGATCGTCTTTACCGTAACCCGCAACATTTAGACTTCGGGAGTCTGGATCATATGATCCTTGGATATGTTCAGTTGCAGAAAATTCTGTTTTAGATTGCAGCTCTGGGCGATTAGCTGGAGTTTTTATTGTCCAGTAGATCGAACCACGTACATTGTTATTTGCCGTAGTGTCAAGTCGCATTTCAAAATCGAAAATGACTCCCGCAGAGTCTGTCCACTCACCTTTCCAGGTTTTAGCCAATGGCACAGAGGGAACTTCTGAGTCAAATCGTTGAGGATTTTCAGATGAGATCGGAAGCGGTGGTTCAGGGATTGAAGGCTTAGCAGGCTCTACAGTGGGGGCTAAAATCCTTTCGGCTTTTGCTTTCATGCTATAGACTTCATCATAATCAGAACCAAGGCTAATCGCTTTTGTATAATCCTCAATCGCTTTTTGGTTCTCATCCAAAGCAAAATAGGCGTTACCTCGGTCAGCGTAAGTTGCAGCTATGAAGTCAGGCTCCATGCTGATTGCAGTATTGTAATCGGCAATTGATTCTTCATACTTCCCTAACTTGTAGTACGCTAAGCCTCGGTTATTGTAAGCAGTAGCAAAAACAGGACTTAGCTTAATTGCTTTTTCATAGTCTTCAATTGCCTTTGAATACTCCTTTAAATTGTAGTAAGCCCATCCTCGATTGTTGTAAATCTTAGCGTCTTTGAGATCGAGATCAATAGCACTATCGTAGTCTGCGATTGCCTCTTGATAGTTTTTAGCCGCAAGTTTTTCGTTACCCTGCTCAAACCAGTCTCTCGCTTCACTAAGGGGATCAGGCTGAGCAGTCTCTGGAGTAGGCGAGTTCTCAGGACTGCTGTAGCTTTGAGGGGAAATGGACGTATTATTGCTCTGCACTCTCAAAAGCTGAGTAGACAAGGCAAGGACAGATAGGGCTATGGCTAAAAGACTTAGCGATCGAGGTTTCCAAACTTCTCCTACCCAATTTGCTCGCAATCTGATTGAGCTTGGAGCAACAGGTTTAACATCCCTTACCTTAAATGCCTCTTCCTTGCCATCTCTCTGAGACTCTCGTTTCTGCTGTACTTTCCTAGAAAATTTGTCCCACTCATCTTCTTCTGGATGAGGAGTTGAGCTGGTTAGCCGAGGTTCCTCACGTAAGGAATCTTGTTGCGGACTCACATCTAGCTTCTGTTCTTGCTTATCCAGAGAAAAATCTTCCGGCAGGTTAGATTTCATATGGATGTACAGCCCCTTTGATATTGTAGGTGTCACTCAAGGCTAGAAAGTCTGGTTTGGACTAGCGACGACTTGACTCACGTTTTCACAATCTCCCAAGCTCACAGCGAACCTTTACCCAGTTAGCTTTACCAATAACAGGTGACTGAATAATGGCTGAAAGCTATGAAAAAAGGAAAAGCATTCTGCACTGCTAAAGATTAAGATTCTGTTATCTTTGCTCTCAGGAACTGTATTTGAAGCCTTATCTCAAGATTTTTACAGCTAACCTTGAAAAATGCAAGTCTGGTGCCTGGAACTAGGCCAGTTCATCATGAACTGGTGACATTGGATGATTTTACCTTCAAACGGCTGAAGTTCCTCAAATTTTCTCAATTGCCCCAAGTGCCTTAAGAGACTCTCTTTGAGCAGGCGTTAAACCTGTTGTTCCCAGAATGTTCATCCCCTTATAAGGAGTAGAGGCACTCAATGTTTTAGTACAGTTACTCGTTTTAGTATCCCAAAATTTAATTGTGCCATCGTGGCTACAACTTATGATGGCATCACCGTTTCGACTAAAAATGGCAGATCGAACTGAGTCAGTATGCCCATATAGTACATTTAAGCTTTGTCCAGTATCCATATCCCATACTTTTATAGTTTTATCATCCCCACTACTGATTATGATTTTCTCGGTTTGGCTAAAGGCAACTGACCATACTTTATCTGTATGTCCTAGTAGAGTTTTAATGCATTCTCCTGTCTGAGTATCCCAAAGCTTTACAGTTGAGTCCATGTTGCAGCTAGCTAAGATCTGACCATCTGGACTAAAGATTACCGATAAAACAGTACCAGTTTCTTCGTGAAATACTTTAATGCACTGACCTGTTTGAACATCCCACAGCCTTATCCCCTCCTTGCTAACAGTTGGCGATTGACTACAGCTTACAAGCGTCTTGCCATCTGGACTAAATGCCACTGACCAGACCAAACCAGTATGACCACGCATAATGTGAATACAACGCCCTGTTTGGACATCCCATAGCCTGACGGTTCTATCGTCACTACCACTAGCAAGTATTTGCCCGTCTGGGCTAAAAGCTACCGATAACACCCATTGTGAGTGCCCTTTAAGGACGTTAAGACATTGACCTGTACGAACATCCCAAAGACGCACTGTTTTGTCATCACTGGCACTAGCAAGCATCTGCCCATTAAGACTATAGGCTACTGCCCAGATCCCTCTTGTGTGCCCTGACAATATTTTATAGGTCTCTGTTTGGAGATTCCATAGCTGGATATTTGGAGTACTACCTCCAATTGCTAAGATTTGATTGAAAACCTCAGAGGAATGATTATTAGCTGGGCTTAAAGCGATTGAAGACAATGAGTTTGTATATCCTCGAAACGTTCTAAGACACCGACCTGTTTCAATTTCCCATAATCTGACAGAGAGGTCATCACTGCCACTAGCAAGGGTTTGTCCATCCGGATTAAATGCTATTGAAGAAGGGAAGCTTGTATGCCCTTTGAATGCTCGTAAGCATTCTCCTGTTTGAATGTTCCAGAGCCTTAAGCTTCCATCATCATGACAACTCGCTAATGCTTGACCATCGGGACTAAACGCAATAGCCCATACTGTTTTGTTTTGTCCACCTAATAATTTGAGGCATTGCCCAGTTTGGAAATCCCAAAATCTAATAGTGCCATCGTGGCTACTGCTGGCAAGTATCCGGTTATCAGGACTAAAGGCAACTGCTAAGACAGAACTTGTGTGGCCCACTAAAACTCTAAGACATTCACCAGAAGAGGTGTCCCACAGTCGAATTGTTCGATCGCTACTTCCGCTAGCAACGAATTGACCGTTAAAATTACAGTCTACTGTTACAACCCATTGAGTATGCCCAGCGAAGGTCTTAAGGCATTCTCCGGTCTGAAAATCCCATAATCTCACCGTACAGTCTACATTGCCACTGATCAGAGTCTGATTATCTGTTCTAAAGGCAATTGAACGCAATCCTCCAGTTTCAGTAGTCAAGACCTTTAAACATTGCCCTTGATGAATGTCCCATAATCTTATGGTGGAGTCATCACTACCGCTAGCAAGAATTTTCCCGTCAGGGCTAAACTTGAGGGAACAGACCCAGTTAGTATGCCCTCTAAAGGTCGCCAGCTCCTGACCATCTGCAACTCTCCAGATGCGAATTTCCGCATCCGAACCACTTGATGCAGCTAACAGCTTACCATCGGGACTAAACGTTACAGTCTGAATACTGCCAAAGGTTTGCGTAAAAACAGCCTGAACAAATTCACTATGGGCAAAACTGACATTATTTAAAGTTATGTTCTGGAGATAGGCTTGTCGAATTGTTAGATGCGAAAAATCATAGCCAGTCACATTTGATTGTAATTGGCAAAGAAGATTCAAAATGTTGCCACCTATGTATCCTTGTCGCCAAGCTTGATCTCGTGAGAGATCGAGAAGATTCTTAAGTTGAGTCAATAATCCTGATTGATCGCCAAATTCGTCAATTAGCTGACTGACTACGGGTTGAAGAATTTGCCGATTTTGCATCTCTCGAATATAGTCTTTTGCTTGAGCTTTGGATAAAGCATAGTGATGCAAACAGTAGATATTTTGAGTTTTAATTTCCTCTGTAATCTCTTTCACAAAGCATTCAGTCATGTATTCCATCAGAACTGGCTGGAGTGTAAAGCTTCGTGCTGCCTGGTCTAGCAGGGATCGCTCGCTGAGCGAGAACAGTACTGAGGCAACCTGTTTTTTAGACTCAGAGGAGAAGACATCTTCAATCAATGCTAGACGAGAAACGGGTTCACGATTAATTGCTAGCCAGTGCATGACTTCTTTTTCTTCCTTCAAAAGACGGTTGAAGTGCCAATCTAGCAGATTTTCAATATTGCTAAACATAGGCTGTCCTGCTTCTAGGAAATCAGCTATGTTGCTAAAGAAAACTACTTGAATATATTTAGCAACAAGTTTAAGTGCTAATGGATTGCCATCATAAAGCTTAATTAAAGCTTCCCATTCTGCCTCAGAGCCAATGTATGAGCCACTCTGCTCCAACATCTGTCGCCCATCAGATGTCCCTAGCCCAGTTAATCTAAGTAACCGCACTTGGTTATTTTCACTGCGAATTTCTGATAAAGCAACTTCTTTAGGTATTTCTCGACTGGTCAATAACACACAGCTTTGATGCGAAAGTTCTCCAATCTGGTTAAATAGCTGACCGTATGCTTCATATCCCTTTTGATATTGCCCTGTAGAGGTGTCTCCAGATAAGACGGATTCCACGTTGTCAAGTATAAGTAAACAGCGATGTTCTTTTAGATAAAACAATAAGCGAGCGAGTTGAGCCTCTGTAGTCTCTGGCAGGTCGGTTTCCTGCTGGTTAGATAGAAACCTGATCAGATCTGACAGTAGATCGGTAAATGGCAGGGTATTAAGAAGAGAACGCCAGATCACGTATTCAAACTCATCATGAACACTGCGTGCAAATCTTAGGCTAAGTTCAGATTTACCGATTCCTCCCTTACCTAGTCTGACTGATAGGTTTGTCTTTCCGATTCCGCCCATACCGACGATTGCTACTAGCTGTGCTTGTTCTTCAACAATCCACTGTTCTAGCATTATCAGTTCTGTGGTGCGACCGACGAAGGCAGAAACTTCAGGTGCTTTCTCCCAATCCTGGATTGAGCTAATCTGCCTCTGCTCAGCCTCTGTATTAGAAGTTGGGGAGGTTGATAGTTCTGACAATGGAATTTTATTTGGTTCACTAACTTGCTGCCAGTCTAATCCTAAAACTGAACAAAATGCTCTAAAGCTCGTGGCTTTAACTCCTTTGCCGCTCAAGAACCGTTTCCAGGTGCCAATCGAGACAGTGCCCGTAACTGCTCTGTTACCTAGCTTATCCAAAGGTAGGAATTTAGCTGCTTCCTCTAACCAGTGCTCGTTATCAACTGCCCAGCCGTTCTCCTGCGTCAGCCTATCCCTTGCTTGTCTAATCTTTTCCAGTCCTTCTTCAGAGGCTTTCACTATCCGCACGGGCACCGCCTAAGCTTTAGGTTTTGTCAAGATCATTTTCGGATCATTTTCCTTCATTTGCAAGTGATCCAGGTTTGTACTGGAGAATTTGCCTACTCTAATGGTTTAATCACATGCAGAGGCGAACCTCTTGTGTTGCACTGCACGAAAGTCACGTTCTATGAAACTCTCTGTCAACCAGTTACCCGCATTGCTTAGTATTTTCTTGTTTTTCATTACGCTCAGACTTTGTAGACTCTGAGTTGACGTTGACTGATAAAGAGCTGAAAAATTTAGTGATGTAATTTTCAGTGTCTATTCAAAGCTTGGCTAGAAGAAGGAGATGAAGATGCATTTTCGTTTTAATAGACTAGCTTGGATGGTCTGTGTCGCATGGAGTTTAGTGGCAGTTATTTTTCAGCAACCAGGATTTGCACAGTACGGTACTGAAGCTCAGTATGATGATGATCCGTATGACATTGACAATGACGGTATGCGTGATACGGGGCCATACGAAACTCCTCCATACTCACCCCCAACTCAAACTTATCGAACTTATCCAAGCTACCGTAACGACATTGAGTATACCTACAATGATTACATGCAGTGTGGTTACATCTTCACTGAGCAAAAAAACTATCCGCTTGCTTTGAATTGCTTTACGGCTGCATTGAGCTTAAGACCTGATGATAGCTATGCTTTACGGGCAATCGACAATGTGAATCGATATATCGAAGCTCAGCAGAGCCAAGCCCTAGAGCAGCAACGTCAAGCTGATGAAAAAGAACGAGAGAATTCGGTAAGAAACTTAGAATGGTGGATTTCAGGCATCAATTCAGTTGAGCAACTTCAAGGTATGATTCATTGCATTCAATCAGCAACCAATAGTCAATCTCAAAAAAACTGCACCGAAGGTACTTGGAGTTTTTCGGCTGATGGTCGTCCAGAAGAAGCTGAACGAAATCAGCGGAGACTTCAAATTCTTCAGGCACGGATGGATACTGTTAAGCAGAATAGCATATGCTCTACTCTTTTACGGTTTGTTCTAAGCGTAGCCCAAGAGTGCCGAACAAATCATTAATATATTAGCAGAGGATGAGACAGAATACATTGCATCGTTCTTCCAAAGCTTTTCTTAACACTAAGCACTCTTTAGTTGATTTGCTCAAGCTTAAAGAAAAATCTAAAGCTAGGCTTGTACTCTCTAACGTCTCAAATCTTTGAATATTTCTCTAATACCATTATCACCATGCCATCAAGCAAAAACGACAACTCGCTTGGAAAAGCTCAAAACCTTGGCACATTAGGTAGCTCTCTAGTAGTCGGTGGAAAAATAGGACAAAAAGATAAGGTAGATTTCCTCAAGTTCTCTGTCTCTGGGTCTAGTAGCTTTTCTGCAACATTGACTGGGTTGAAAGGCAATGTGGATTTAGCAATTCGTGACAAGAATGGTAATATTCTTGCTCAATCACGCAGGCCAGGTAGGAAATCAGAGTCAGTAGCCGGAACTTTAGGTACAGGTATATTCTATGTACAGGTAAAAGCTCGTACATCTTTTCCTTCGTCTCGTTATCGATTAAGTTTGTCTGCAATATTAAAACCGGGTGGCGGTACTGACAACGGGGGTAATGATGGTGGTGGTGGCAATGGCAATACTGATACTGGTGGCGGTGGTGGAAACACTCGGTTGAAAGAGATTCCTATACCGAGCGGAGCCGGTGGGCTTCAAGTTACAGCGGATTGCAGTTAGATAGAGGACAATAGAGCAGTGCAAAAGTAGGTCACAAATGAAGCCACTCTCCATGGATTTGCGACAGAGGATTATCAACG
>JAHHHV010000082.1 GCA_019359155.1 Pegethrix bostrychoides GSE-TBD4-15B | reverse complement strand
CAATAGCGCGCAATTTTGCCCTGAATTTGTATCGCCACAATGGTTTTGAGAATATGGCTCAAGCTCAACGGCTCGCTGGCTTTGGTCTGAGCACACTCAAGTTATTATTTAGAATGAAATAACCCTGTCCAATACCTAGAGAGATTGGTTCATACCTCAAATCAAAATATTAGTCGCTTTCAATATAATCAGCAGTTAAGAAAGGACTTTTAATTCAAGAATTGAGCAGGCTTAACCAGCAAACCATCTAGATCTGATAGATCTGACAAACTGAGCTTGGCAAATTAAGCTTGGCAAATTTTGGTTATTCTCACTATAATTGGAGCAATCCTGTATCGCAGTTTAGATGAGAGTCACCCAGACAGCTCTGCCTGTAGATTGTTTGCCTCAGGCGAAGGTTGAGACCATGCGAGATTCGGCGCTTCTGATTACTCCGCAAGACTATAGTCTGCTCACCGACCTGTATCAGCTGACAATGACCGCCTGCTATGTTGGCGAAGGTGTTGATCAGCGTCCGGCTAGCTTCGAGCTGTTCACGCGGCGGTTGCCCGACCAGTTTGGCTATCTGGTGGCAATGGGATTGGCGCAGGCTTTGGAATATCTGGAGCAGTTCAGCTTCAGCGTCGAGCAGATTTCAGCCCTGCAAGCCACCGGAATTTTCGGCCATGCTCCGGCAGAATTCTGGGATCTGCTGGTGACAGCTCGGTTTACGGGCGACCTCTGGGCAGTCCCGGAAGGCACGGTCGTCTTTGCCAATGAGCCTCTGCTGCGCGTTGAAGCTCCGCTCTGGCAAGCTCAGCTCGTCGAAACCTATCTGCTCAATGCGCTGAACTATCAGACCTTGATTGCGACCAAAGCCGCTCGGATGCGCGACGTGGCAGGCGATCAGGCAACTCTGCTGGAGTTTGGAACTCGGCGCGCCTTCAGCCCACAGGCATCGCTCTGGGCGGCAAGGGCGGCCTTGGCTGCCGGAATGAACGCCACCTCCAACGTGCTGGCAGCGCTGAAGCTCGGCCAAAAGCCTAGCGGCACCATGGCTCATGCGCTCGTGATGGCACTGTCGGCACTCGAAGGCGATGAGGATCAGGCATTTCGGGCGTTTCACCGCTACTTCCCGGCGGCTCCCTTGCTGATTGACACTTACGACTCGATTGCGGCAGCCCAGCAACTTGCCCAGCGGCGAGCGACGGAGAATTTACCGCTGAATGCAGTCCGGCTCGATTCGGGTGATTTGGTCAGCCAGTCGCAGCAGATTCGTCAGCTCTTGCCGGATGTGGATATTGTGGCTAGCGGCGATCTCGATGAGTTTGCGATCCAGCGGCTGCGTCAAGCCGGAGCGGTGATTGCTGCCTACGGTCTGGGCACTAAGCTTGTGACCGGTGCGCCCGTCAACGGCGTCTATAAGCTGGTCGAAATTGATGGCATCCCGGTCATGAAAGAATCCAGCAGCAAACTCACCTATCCAGGGCGTAAGCAAATTTTCCGGCAGGGCAGCGGCGAGACTCTGCAAGATCGGCTGGGATTAGCCAGCGAAACAGCAGCGCCCAATGAGCAGCCTTTGCTTCAGCTGAGGCTCAAACAGGGCAAGCGGCTTGAGGCTGACGAGGATTTGGCGACCATTGCCCAGCGCTGCCGCCATGCCGTCACCCAGCTTCCCGCCGCTTGTCGCCAAATTGACCAGCCTAGCCCTCTAACGGCGCAAATCTCACCCGCCCTGCAAAGCCTAACCCAGCAAACGCAGCGTCAGCCGCTGCCGGTATCCTAGCTTCCCCCCAACTCACCCCCACCATGCCTTCTATCGCTCTTTTTGGCACCAGCGCCGATCCTCCAACTGCCGGACACCAGGCGATTTTGATCTGGCTGGCCGAGCATTTTGATCAAGTTGCCGTCTGGGCTTCAGATAACCCGTTCAAGCAGCACCAGACCCCGCTAGATCACCGAGCGATGATGCTGCATCTCTTGATTGAAGAGATCTACCCGCCCCGCCAAAATCTGCGGCTGATGCAGCAGCTCAGTTCTCCTAGATCCCTGATGACGGTGGAGCGGGCACGGCAATATTGGCCAGCAGCCGACCTGACGCTCACTATCGGCTCTGACCTGGTGACGCAGCTGCCGCGGTGGTATCAGGTCGAGGAGCTATTGCAGCAGGTGAAGTTATTGATCGTGCCGCGACCGGGATATGCGATAACCGCGCCAGATCTGGCATCATTACGGCAGGTTGGAGCGACTCTGACGGTAGCCGACCTAGAGGTTCCGGCTGTCTCTTCTACGGCCTATCGCAGCGCAGGAGATCCCGAAATTGTCACTCCGCCGATCGAAGCTTACATTCATCGGGAGCATTTGTACGAATGCCACGCAGAAAGCTGTCAGCCACAACAAGCCTAGCCGACTTTAAGGTGGGGGTCGATAACGTGATTTTTTCGGTGGATAGCCAGCAAAATCGACTGCTGGTGCTGCTGGTGCTGCGGGACGAAGAGCCGTTTATGGGGCAGTGGAGTCTGCCAGGAACGCTGGTGCGCCAAGGCGAAACGCTGGAAGCTGCTGCCTACCGGATGCTGGCCGAAAAAATCCGTGTCGAAAACCTCTACCTAGAGCAACTCTACAGCTTTGGCGGCCCCAACCGCGACCCGCGCGAGTCGTCCTACAGCGTCCGCTACCTCACCGTCAGCTACTTTGCGCTGGTGCGCTACGCCGAAGCTGAGCTGATTGCTGACGGTGTGAGCGGCATTGCTTGGTATCCAATGCAGCAGGTGCCCGCTCTCGGCTTTGACCACAATCAGATTTTGGAATATGGCTACCGCAGGCTGCGGAACAAGCTGGAGTACAGTCCCGTCGCCTTCGAGGTGCTACCCGAACTGTTCACGCTCAGCGATCTCTACCAGCTCTACACCACCGTCCTGGGCGAAAACTTCTCAGACTACTCCAACTTTCGCTCGCGCCTCTTAAAGCTACGATTTCTGCACGATACAGGCGTAAAAGTATCGCGCGGAGCCGGACGACCCGCCAGCCTCTACCGCTTTGATGCCGAAGCTTTTGCGCCGCACAAAGACAAGCCAATGGTGTTTATTTAGGAGGTTCATGAATTCAGCATCTCTCAAAGCCCGAAAACAGATTTTATTGTGAAATGAATTTGAGCTAAATTTACTATCTTTATTCACTATCTTGAAAGTAAGAAATTGCAGCAATTCTATTGGGGATAAGTGAGCAACTATGAGAAGCGATTTGCCAGTCAGAGTAACTCGGTTAGCCATGCTAATTGATGCGGATAACGCCAGCGCCAATTTGATTGAAGAGCTGCTGCAAGAAGTTGCAAAGTACGGCACGGCTTACGTCAAGCGAATCTATGGTGACTGGACGAATACGCGCCTGAATAGATGGAAAGAAAAGCTGAATCGATTTGCAATCCAGCCAATGCAGCAGTTTGCCTACACAACGGGCAAAAACTCAACCGACAGCGCCCTGATCATCGACGCAATGGACCTGCTCTACACTCAGAATTTCGACGGCTTCTGCATTGTCTCTAGCGACAGCGACTTCACGCGCCTTGCCAGCCGCATCCGCGAATCGGGACTGATCGTCTATGGCTTTGGCGAACGCAAAACTCCTGAGCCGTTTATTAAAGCCTGCGATAAATTTATCTACACCGAAATTTTAGGCCAGCTAGAAGAAACTTCTGAGCTGAACCCTGCCACCAGTGAAAAGCCAGCCGAAACGCCCAGCCAGAACCCTAAAGACAATGCTCAAAAACTCAGAGCAAATAAAGATTTAATCAAGCTCCTCAACGACGCATACGAGGCTATTTCAGATGAAGATGAGTGGATGCATCTGGGTGCATTTGGCTCACAGCTCACTAAGCTTTCTTCTTCATTTGATTCTAGGAACTATAGCTATAAAAAACTCAGCGATTTAATTCAGGCAACCGGGATTTTTGAAGTTAAAAAAGACTCAAAAATTATCTATATCAAGCTGAAATCTTAAGCTTTCGCCGCGCCACCCCATATCACAAACCCTATGAAAATTGCCATCGCTCAGCTGAACCCCACCATCGGCAACCTAGATCACAACGCCGAGCTGATTTTAGCCGCCGCTCAGCAGGCTGCAACCCAAAACGTGCGTCTGCTGCTTACTCCCGAACTTTCACTCTGCGGCTACCCACCCCGCGATCTGCTGATGCAGCCAGCTTTCGTAGAGCAGATGGCGCGACGCTTGCCCCAGCTTGCCCAAGATTTGCCACCGCAGATGGCCGTGCTAGTCGGCATAGCAGTTTCCAATCCAACGGCAGCTCAGCTCGGCGGTAAGCCGCTGTTTAACAGCACGGCGCTTTTGCAGAACGGCCAAGTCGAGCAGTTCTTCCACAAGCGACTGCTGCCCACCTATGACGTATTCGACGACAATCGCTACTTTGAACCCGGCTCAGCCAGCGAGTATTTTATGCTTGACGGTCTGCGGATTGGGGTGACGATCTGCGAAGATCTGTGGAATGATGCCAACTTCTGGGGCAAACGTAACTACGCGGTCGATCCATTGGCCGAACTTGCCGCCCAAAATGTTGATCTGATTATCAACCTCTCCGGCTCACCCTACAGCTTCGCCAAGCAGCAGCTGCGCGAATCGATGCTGGCACAGGCCACCCAGACCTACGGCCAGCCAATTCTCTACAGCAACCAAGTTGGCGGCAATGATGACTTGATTTTTGACGGCAGCAGCGTTGGCTTCAACCGCCAAGGCGAGCTAGTC
The DNA here is from genome assembly GCA_019359155.1 of Pegethrix bostrychoides GSE-TBD4-15B. Taxonomy (GTDB): domain Bacteria; phylum Cyanobacteriota; class Cyanobacteriia; order Elainellales; family Elainellaceae; genus Elainella; species Elainella bostrychoides. The sequence continues at coordinate 88,498 of JAHHHV010000082.1, read as the reverse complement.
TGTCGCGCCCAAGCTTTTGAAAGCGATTTGATGACAGTCGAGTTCGACCCCATCAGCCGCGACTTGCAGCCCAGCTCAATTGCCCCGCAGCCCCAAGACAACGCCGAAATCTGGGCGGCGCTGGTGCTGGGTGTCAAAGACTACATGCGGAAATGCGGTTTTTCTAAAGCCATGCTGGGACTGAGCGGCGGCATCGACTCAGCGCTAGTCGCCGCCCTTGCTGCTGCTGCCGTTGGCGCTGAAAACGTGCTGGGGATTCTGATGCCGTCGCCCTACAGCTCCGATCACTCGGTCAGCGACGCGCTAGAGCTGGCGCAAAATCTCGGCATCCAGACCCAAATCCTGCCCATTGGTGAACTCATGCAGAGCTACGACCAGAGCTTTGCGGAGCTGTTTCAGGACAGCGAATTTGGACTAGCCGAAGAAAACATCCAGTCGCGCATCCGGGGCAGTCTGCTGATGGGGATCTCGAATAAGTTTGGCCATCTGCTGATTTCAACGGGCAACAAGTCCGAACTGGCGGTCGGCTACTGCACCCTCTATGGCGACATGAACGGCGGACTCGCCGCAATTGCTGACCTGCCTAAAACCCGCGTCTATGCGCTCTGCCGCTGGCTGAATGCAGGGGATAACCCAGTGATTCCTGAGCATATTTTGACTAAGCCCCCCAGTGCCGAACTCAAGCCGGGGCAGGTTGACCAGGATTCGCTGCCACCCTACGACCTGCTAGACGATATCCTCTGTCAATTTGTGACCCAGCATCGCTCACCTGCTGAGATTGTGGCGACGGGGCATGAGGCCGCAACGGTAGAGCGCGTGATCATGCTGGTAACAAGAGCCGAATTTAAGCGCAAGCAGTCGCCCCCCGGCCTCAAAATCACCGACCGCGCTTTTGGCACAGGCTGGCGAATGCCGATTGCTAGCCGTTGGCTGCCCAGTTCTGTACCAGCCTCACCCAAAATCGCCTTGCCAACTCGTTCATAGCGACCTGATTTCGGGAGTATTAAATAGAGTAAAGTCCGCAACAGGATCGACTCGTGCACCGTTTAGCCTACGTATATTTAGCTGCATATCTGACGCTGCTGCTGTTGGGCTATGGATTGCTGGGCTGGCTGCTAGCTGCTTTTCAAGTATCCTGGCCGATTTGGCTGGGGAGCCTCGGCGTAACGCTGCATTTGATCTATGCGGGGACAGCCGCTATCGCACTATCAGCAAGCTGGGTAGTGATCATCATGTTTCTAGCGGCTGCCCGTAAATCTTGGGCAGCAGTTTGGGGCAGTCAGGTTCCCTATGAGCAGGCGCAGCTTTGGGCGGAAGGACTGCTGCTGATCTGGATTGGGATAACGGGTCTGATATTGCTGCTGGCTGTGGCGGATGCGGTTTTGGCTCAGGTGGGCTGCAAGGGACGGGTCAAGCACTATAGCCTGACCAGCTCGCTTTGGAGCGCGATGGCAGGTGGGGCAATCTACTATCAGATTTCTGATCATTAGAGACATCCAAAAAAAGACATCTAGAACATTTTGAGTTTAAGAAATTAAAATGCCTCAGAATCCGTTTCGTAGCGAACTAGTGACTAGAGCTAGCTATCCCAACCGCACGGCAGAGCAATATTTCGAGGCGCTGGCTCCAAAGTTGCGCGACAGCTTCACGCCTGAGCAAACTGAGGCCATCTATGCGCTGCTGCAAGCGGCAATTCCCAAGCCCAGTCCTAAGCTCGTCGATCTGCGGTTCGCGGTCGATTTAGTTCTGGCTCGCTTCTATGTTGTGCTGTTTGTGGGTCAAGATCGGCGGCAACAAAAGCGCTCTTATGTTCCGAGCTCGGTTTCGCGAGTCGGTAACGCTCTGGCTGCGGTGCTGCTGCTGCTGGGGCTAAACCTGCTGATTAGCCTATTTGTATTGTTGTCGGTCTACTTGATCAAGTCTGCTGCCGGGATTGATCTGTTTCCAGACGCGCATTTGGGCGACCAGATGCAGCGGCTCAGCTAAACCTGAGATCGGCTGCATCGGCTCCAAAGCAAAACCCCGGTGTCGGAAACCGGGGGAGGATGAATTGGTCTGAGGATGGTGCTAGGAATCTAGAAACCTATGTGGAAACCTACAAGAGCTAGAATAGGCCGGACGTATGACGGAGATAGGACGCTCGTTTGTCAATGCTGTCACAGACTCAGCTGCTGGCCATAGCCTGAGCGGGCAACCTATTCAGCCTAAGAACTCCAACACCGCCTCAACCACGCGGGCTGCCTCGGACATCGTCATGGCGGCTCCCAGCGGCAGCCGCACTAGCCGATTGCTTAAGTCATCGGTAACTGCGAGCTGCCCCGCAACACGGCCATACTTCAGACCTGCTGGGGCACTATGCAGCGGCACGTAGTGGAACGTAGACTGAATGCCCTGCTGCTTTAGGTAGGTCATCAGCGCTGTGCGAACTTCCAGGCTCTCGGTGAGCAGATAGTAAATATGGGCGTTATGCTGACAGTCTGTTGGAATGATTGGGCGGCGGACAGTGCCCTGTTGCTCTAGCGCCGCGAACGCCTGATGGTAGTAATTCCAAATCTCCATCCGCTGCTGGATAATGCAGTCTCCCTGCTCTAGCTGCGCGAGTAAAAAGGCGCAGAGAATATCGCTAGGTAAATAAGAAGAGCCAATATCAACCCAGGTATATTTATCCACTTCGCCCCGGAAGAACTGGCTGCGGTTGGTGCCTTTCTCACGAATAATTTCGGCGCGCTCTAACAGAGCTGAGTCGTTGATCATTAGCGCTCCGCCCTCACCGCTGATGATATTTTTGGTTTCGTGGAAGCTGAAAGCCGCTAAATGCCCCATGCTGCCCACAGGCCGATTTTTGTAGTGAGCCAAAATCCCCTGAGCTGCGTCTTCAACCACGAGCAGTCTATGCTGGTGGGCAATCGCCATCAGGCTATCCATTTCACAGCTCACTCCGGCATAGTGAACTGGCGCAATCACTTTAGTTCTGGGCGTAATGGCTGCCTCGACCTGCGCTTCATCCAGGTTGAGCGTGTCGGGACGGATATCAACAAACACCGGCACCGCGCCCCGCAGCACAAAGGCATTTGCGGTGGAGACAAACGTATACGAGGGCATAATCACCTCATCTCCCGGTTGCAAGTCCGCCAGAAGAGCCGCCATCTCTAGCGCTGCTGTGCAGGAATGCGTCATTAAAGCCATTTTCGACCCAATCTGCTGCGTCAGCCAAGTCTGACACTGCTTGGTAAAAACGCCATCCCCTGAGGTGCGCTTGCTGACCAATACCTGACGCATATACTCTAGCTCACGGCCTGTTATTAGCGGGTTATTAAACGGAATATTCAGCGGAAAATTTGCCGCTGAGGTGCTCAGGGGCAAGCTAGACTGCAAGTCGGTCAGGCTAGCTAAGCTATTCGAGCCATCTGTACAGGAATCTGAAGGAGTATAAACCATGGGTATTTATGGTTGCAATAATTTATATCAGAAGTTAAAGTCAGGGAGGGAATTAAGCGAACCAACCGGAGGCTATCGGCAGCTTGTCACTGGAAGCAGGTTTCGGGCTTTAAAGACTTCTTGAGATTTGTCTCTTCTTGAAATTTGTCTATTGAGCTGTGGTGATGAACCTGAACTATTTTGGAATAGAAGATCTGATTAGTCCGATTAGACTAAAGCGTAGTCTCCCAGATCCCAGATTTGTTATATCCCAAGCTACATCCTGACAGTGACCTGTTCCAACCTTACGGTTTAGTCTTTGTCAAAGCTAGATTAAATCGTAAGATTTCTGTAAAGCTGACTACATTTTAAGGTGGACGTGAAATACTGAGTAAAGTGGCTTGAATGGATAATAGATTAACTGCTTTTGCAACTTGATTAGCAGCTTGACTAACGCTTTTTAAAAGAGATTACCCTATGCGTTTCGTATTTTTGGTCGCAGACTATGAGCCTCGGGGCAGCATTTGGTGGAGCATTCCCAGAGCAGTTGACCTACTGCACATCCACTGGATGCGTGGCTGGCTGCGGCGCAAGTTCTTTCGGGTTGATCAGGTCTTTGGCGGTACGCTGAACATCATGCGTCACTGTGCGATTGCGCGAGCCTGCGGAGCAGATGCAGTGCTAGCAACCATGAGCGGCAAAGACACCTATGGCGAGAAAGGGCTGCCCGGACTGCCCTATATTCGCTGGCAGGATCGCCACTATAACGATATCTGTGTCGTTCCAGATATTATGACGGATATTATCGATGAAGTCTCAGGCCCGGTTGTCGCCTACCTTCAGTCCCCAATTTTCGTCAAGGCCGACTTCGACTATCGAGATCCGCGCGTGCGGCTCTGGACGGACTCACCGTTTATGCTGGAAGTCTGTCGGCAGGTCTATGGAACTGAAAAGCCCATTCAAATTGTCCCCAACATTATTGATGACGTTGAGTTTCCTTTCATCCCGCAATCGAAACGCGAGTCGGGGCTGATCTTTGCTTTTCCGCGCAAAGAGCCTCAGTATATTGCCGATACGCAAAAATACTATGCGGAGATGGGCGGGACGTACTGGCACTTCGAGCTAATCGACGGCATTTCGATTCATGAGCTAGCGCAGCAGTTTCAGCGTCCCCAGGCATTTCTGGCTTCAGCTATTGTGGAAGGCTGTGCGCTGCCGCCCCAGGAGTCGATGGCTTCCGGCGTAGTGGTCGTGGGTCGGAACGCTAACGGGGCTAACTTTTGCATGGAGCATCGGGATACGGCCATGATTGCGGAGACCCCAGAGGCCGCAGCCCGCTGTTTGCTGGAGCTAGAAAATGCCGAGCTGCGAACTGAACTCGCTCAGAATGCTTACCGCAGCATCAAGCGGTATTTCCCAGGTGAAAGTCCGACTGAGTTCTGGAATGAAACTCTGCGAGTCCTGACCGCTCAGCAGTTAAGCTCAGCAGTTTAACTGGGGCAACCTGGGTGATTCAGCAGCGCTAGCCCTCCCAGACGAGTTCGCCATCCCCTGCAATCACCTCGCCGATTGGATAGGCGGCAATGCTCTCTGCCGCGAACTGAGCGATCAGTGGCTCAACTTGAGCAGGCGGCAGAATTAGCACATAGCCAATGCCCATGTTGAAGGTGCTGTACATTTCCGGTAAGGCCACTTCGCCCTGTGCGGCAAGCCAGCTAAAGATAGCAGGAATCGGCCAAGCTGGCCGGACGCGAATCGACTGAGCCTCGCCCAAGCAGCGCGGCAGATTTTCGGGTAGCCCGCCGCCCGTGATATGCGCCATACCGTGAATTTCTAAACCAGCGCGCAGCGCAGTCAGCACTGGCTTGACATAGATTTGGGTCGGGGTCAGCAACAGCTCGGCCAGGGTTTGCCCCCCAAGTTCAGCGGGACGGTCGCTCAGCGGCAGGCCAGCTTGCTCGACAATTTTGCGAACTAGACTGTAGCCGTTGCTGTGAATGCCTGAGCTAGCCAAGCCTACGGCGATATCGCCCAGCTGCACCTGCGCGCCGCTGAGGATCTGGCTTTTTTCGACGATGCCGACGCAGAACCCGGCCAGATCGTACTCGCCCGCCTGGTAAAACCCCGGCATCTCCGCCGTTTCGCCGCCGATTAGCGCACAGCCTGCCTGCTGACAGCCTACCGCAATGCCGGTGACAACCTGCGCGAGCTGATCTGGCTCTAGCCTACCAGTTGCCAGATAGTCTAAAAAAAACAGCGGCTCCGCTCCGGAGGTAAGCACATCGTTGACGCACATCGCTACGAGGTCAATGCCCACCGTGTCATGCTGCTGACAATCATGCGCCAGCTTCAGCTTCGTGCCCACACCGTCTGTGCCGGATACTAATACGGGCTGCCGATAGCCCGCAGGTAGCTCAAAACAGCCACCGAAGCCGCCGAAGTTGCCCAGCACCTCTGGCCGATAGGTGCTCTCTACCGCGCTCCGAATCTGCTGAACGAAGGCTCGTCCGGCCTCAACATCAACCCCCGCCTGCCGATAGTCCATCTGCTCATGCCTCTAGCAAACAGGATGTATTGTACTCGGCTAGCGGGGGTAAGCGTCATAGTTTCGCTGAGAGTTTTAAATTTACAGTCTTGCGACTTGCAGTCTTGCAACTTACAGTCTCACAACCGCACAGCTTCGACCATACTCACTGCGACCTACTGCTTCAGCTCTGCTTCAATCCGAGCGCGTAGTCCGGCATCTTGACGTACCTGAGCCAGAATTTGCGAGAAGCGCTCGCGCTCTAGCCCCTCCGACTCTAAGACGCGCTCTGTCTGCTGGCGGGTGGTTTGGCGCAGCGCGTCAAGCTGGCTGAGGACGCGATCAAACTTTTGGCGCTCTTGCTCGGTTACGGCAGAACTTGGCTCAGTCGCCTGCGGGTTTTGCTGGGTCTGCAAAATTTCGTTAAAGCGCTCAAAGCTCAGGTCTTCGCCTTCTAGAATCTGTCCAGCCTGCTCCTGAGCATCCTGCTGGATGGTTTGAAACTGCTTGACGGTGCTAGCAAACTTTTCGACCTCAGTCTGACTCACCGGAGTTGCCGGACTGGCTGCGGGAGCGGGGCTATCGGGGGAGGCCGGAGCAGGGGATTGTGCCGGAGCAGGAGACTGTGCCGGAGCAGGAGACTGTGCCGGAGCAGGGGACTGTGCCGGAGCAGGGGACTGTGCCAGAGCGGGAGCGACCCAGAAACCTGTACAAACAGAGCTGACGATTAGAAACTTCAACATCGAGCTTTCCTCCATCGTGACTTGGCTTTGCAGATATTTGCAGAGGCTGAAAACCGCTATCGCAAAAACTCGCAAAAACTACTGATACAGTGTACAGAATTCAACTGCGGCTTGAGCAATTCGAACGATAGAGATTCTCCTTTGCCAAAAGAAAGATAAGCTTTTATGACATGCAGGTTGCCTAGCGCAATCTCCCCTGGAAAATGCAGCGTCAAAGCCTACAAAAGATGCGGAATCTGCCAAAAAATCTGACTCGTTTGCTGACTGGGCGCTGGCCGAGTCGCTGGCTGGTTTGGCGCTGGCTGACTGGTTTGGCGCTAGCTGGCGCTGGGCTGATTGTCGCTCAGAGTTTCACCGCAACCGGACTGGCTGAACCCTGTAAGGCCAACTGTGGCTCGCGACAAATTCAGTTTGTGCCCGGGGAGCGGATTCAGATTTCGGTCATCAACCGTACCTCTAGTTTGGTGCAAGTCGAGCAGATTTACGGAACCAGCCCAATTGCCCTGCTGCCCAGCCAGGAAATTGCGGTCGATCCCAACTTCGGCACCCGCCCAAATGCCTCGGTTGTCTTCTGGGACGAGACAGATTTACCAATTCGCGTCATGCTTTTTCGGCCTCAGCCCAATCAGCTGCGAATCGAAATTCTGTCGGGCGGTCGTCCTCCTGGCGATCGCGCTGTCTATATCGAAGATGATGGCAAAGTCAGAATCTTCTAGCGGTTCCTTCATTCCCTAATTTGCCCGTGGCTTCTGATCGCTTTCCCCAACAGCGCTGGCATATTGCCGCCCCTCAGCCAGAATTAGCGCGTCTGCTCTCGCAGGCTGCTGAACTGCCGGAGCTATTGGCGCAGGTTTTGCTAAACCGGGGAGTCACCACGCCCTCTGCCGCCGAGATGTTTCTCAACCCAGAGCTGCAAATCCTGCCCTCGCCGCTGGAAGAGTTTGCGGATCTGCCGATGGCTCTGGAGCTGCTGCTGCGGGCGATTGCCGAGCGCCAGTATATTGCAATTTGCGGCGACTATGACGCGGACGGCATGACTAGCACGGCTTTGCTGCTGCGGGCGCTGCGCTATTTGGGAGCGACGGTGGAATATGCCATCCCCAGCCGGATGCAGGAAGGCTACGGCATCAACCGCCGCATTATCGAGGAGTTTCACGCCGAGGGAGTGGGCTTAATCCTCACCGTCGATAACGGCATTGCCGCCTATGAGCCGATTGCGCGAGCTAGAGAGCTGGGCATGGCCGTGATTGTGACCGATCACCACGATATTCCGCCAGATCTGCCCCCCGCTAATGCGATTCTCAACCCAAAGCTGATTCGGCCAGAGTCGCCCTATCGCGGCGCTGCTGGCGTGGGGGTGGCCTATATCTTGGCGGTTTGTCTGGCGCAGAGTCTCCAAAAAACGCAGGACTTGACCACGCCGCTGATTGAGCTGTTTACGCTGGGCACGATTGCTGATTTGGCTCCGCTGACAGGTGTGAATCGGCGCTGGGTCAAACGCGGCTTGAAGCTGCTGCCCAAGTCGCGCATGGCCGGAATTCAGGCGCTGATTCAGGTGGCGGGACTCAGCCAGGAGAAAGCGCTGAAGCCGGAGGCTATCGGGTTTCGGCTAGGGCCCCGGATCAACGCCATTGGCCGACTGGCCGATCCGCAAATTGTGATCGAGCTGCTGACTACGGACGAGGAGGGTCGGGCGCTAGAGCTAGCGATGAAATGCGAGCAGGTGAATCAGCTGCGGCAGCGTCTCTGTGAGCTGATTGAGCAGGAGGCGATTGCCTATTGTTTAGAAACAGGCTTTGACCCGCAGCAGGAGCGTGTTTTAGTGATTGTGCAGCCAAGCTGGCATCATGGCGTAATTGGGATTGTGGCTTCCAGGCTGGTTGAGCGCTATGGCGTACCGGTATTCATTGGCACGATTGAAACCCCTGAGGGCGAGGCGAGCGAAGCTGCGGCTCCCCAGCTCTCTGAAGCTCCTGAATCCCCAGAACCCGCCAAAATTCGCGGGTCGGCGCGCGGCATTCCTGAATTTGATGTTTTTGAGGCGCTGCAATTCTGCCGGGATCTGCTGGGCAAGTTTGGTGGACATCGAGCGGCGGGTGGCTTCACCTTTGAGGCAGCTAACTTAGAGGCGGTGCGGCAGCGCCTGCGTCAGTTTGCCCATCAGTCGCTGCGCCCCGAACACCTGAAGCCGCTGGTCAGCGTCGATGCTGAGTCCAACTTCCGCGACCTGACGCTAGATCTCTATGAGCAAATGGACGTGCTGCATCCCTGCGGCATCGAGAACCCCGATCCGATCTTTTGGACGGCTCATGTGCAGGTGATTGAGCAGCGTCAGATTGGTCAAAATCAAGCGCACTTAAAAGTGACGCTGGCTCAAATTTCTGATCCCAGCTACAGCCTGCGGGCGATTGCTTGGCGCTGGGGAGTCTACTATCCGCTGCCGAGTCAGGTCGATGTGGCCTACAAGCTGAAGCTAAACGACTGGCAGGGCGTGCGGTCGCTGGAGCTAGAGCTAGTTGGAATCCGAGAGAGTCAGACGGGCAGGGCTGCGGAGCGGCACTCGCTGCCCCAACTGCCCCAAAAGCTAGCCCAAAAGCTGCTGCCTGATTTAGAGGCGGGTTCAGATGCTCAGACGACTGCTCGCCTGGAGATATTTGGCCGCAAACCGCGTGTCAGCCAGATTACGCTCGATTCGGAGCAGCTTGCGGTCGCCAAACCCCCTCAGGTCGAAGCGGCAATACTGGATAGTCTCGGCACTGAAGACGCGAAGACTTGCTTTGAGATGCAGTCGATTTGCAGCCCGCAGCCCCTAGATTCAGCGCAGCTGGAGTTTTATCACAGCAGGCGGAAGTATACGGGCAGTTTCTACTGGAATACCGCTAAGAGAGAAATTAAAATCAATACACCTGAGGGAAACTTAATTCTTCAGCCTGAACATCAGCAGATTTTTTGGGAGACTAAAAATAGTCATGCTCCAGAGATCGATTTATCGCAGCCGCACTACTTTAATTTAGTACGCTCAGCCCTCACAGCAGTTGAACTCGTCCAGCGTCAGCAGCTAATCGAGCAGCAAGAGCAGCAGATCGCGGCGCTCAGCCAGCAGCTTGAGCAGATGCGGCAGCAAATGGAGCAGCAACAGATATTTCAACAGCTCGCTCAGCCCGCGCCCGCAGATCTTTCGATCCCAGAATTGCTTCCAGAATTGCCTCCAGAATTGCCACTTGAGCTAAAGCCCGAAGATCCCAAACCCTGGCTGAAGGCTCAGCTGGGAGAAATCGTTTGGCAGCAACTCGACAGCCGCAGCCAAAAAGACCTAACTGCTGCCTATAAAAAATATGCGCTGATTCAAGATCGCCTCGCAGATGCCGCAGCTCGCAGCCTGGATGATCACTCAATTCACGCAGCAGAAAATCTTACAGACTCCTCTACCGACTATTCCGATGTCGGGCTGCGGCTATGCTCGGTGATCGAACGCGAGGTGATTCAGCCGTTTTTCAAAGAGTTATATCAATTTCTGCTGGCTGCGGGTGAACCCTGCGAAGTGGGCAATGTGGCGCTGCGTGCTCGCAAAAAATACACGCTGGGGATGCTGCCGCCACTGTTGGCCGCTACATGGCAATCATTTGATGAGGAGGCGCTGGGCACCGGCGCAGGCGATCTGTACAGCCCCGTTGAAGCAACGCAAATTGACCCCACCGACCGCGAAACCGTGCAGATTTTTCTGGCGCAGTGGCAGCATCCGCTCAGCCGCTGGCTCGACCGCCCCAACCTAGAAACCGTTGCTTCGGCGATTGCCCAAATAGACCGTCTGCTAACGCTGGCGGCTGATGCGGAAAGCCAACTCTACGGCTGGCAGTTTCAACATTTGCAAAAGCTGGTGATGGGCGATCTGGATGGAGCTATGGGTGGAGCTATAGACAGAACGACAGGGCTATTGCAGCAAATCTATGCCGCTAAGCTAGATAGCTGACTACAGCAAGATTTCAACTGGGCTGCCCGATCTGACTTCGCCGTGAGTCTGATGAACCAAATTCTGACCAAAAATTACGCCCCCAGCCGTGCGGCGATAGGTGGCAAGCGTTTTGAGCGGCTCTGTCCCGGCGCGACTGCCGGTATCCTGGTCGGTTGTCGTGATCGCGCAGCGCTCGCAGGGGCTAACCAAATCAAAAGTAACGCTGTCAATCCGAATTTGCTGCCAGCTATCTTCGGCATAGGCTTCGCAGCCTGAAACCACCAGATTGGGGCGGAAGCGATTCATCGGCAGCGCCTCTGGCAGACGCTGATTGAGATCGGCCAGCGACGCTTCGGAAATGAGCAGCAGCGGATAGCCATCGGCAAAGCTGACCTGATGGGCGGCTAGTGGCGCGGGTTTAACAGGCCGACTGTAGCCTTCGCCCAGCCGCACTAGCCGCACCGACTGCCCCAACGTTTCGCTGAGCCAAGCCGCAGCTGTCTCGCCTTGATCAATGGCTAAAGTTCGGTCGCCCCAAACTTCGACATTGCGGCTCTCGCCGGGAGAGGCCATCAGCGGCACAGTCAGAGCGGTCTGTCCAGGAGTCGTGAGCTGCAGAGCCTCATCGCCAATGGATACTTCAATCAAGGCCATTTTGGGCAGCTCGCGCTGGGAGAGAAATCGTCCGGTTGTGTTGACGATCATCCAGTTGCGGTCAAATTGCAGCCCCCAATTATCCAGCTGAGCCGCGCTGACGGCAATGCCGCGACAGGATTTAACTGGATAGATATAGATGGCGCTGAGATAGATGGCGCTGAGCGTGACGGGCTGAGCTGCTGCGGTCGTCATGGTGAGTGGAGGTATGCCGGAGTAGTTGCAGAGTAGTTGCAGAGTAGTTGCAGAGTGACGCAGTCGGATCTTCACTCCAGAATTTTAGTGTAGCGGCAAATTAAGCTGGTGCCCTATCTGGGCGGCCTACCTGGGCGAGCCGCTAGGGCAGCCAGGGATATTGCCGAAAGTTGGGCGGACGCTTTTCTAGAAATGCCTGCTTGCCCTCTGTGCCTTCTTCGCTCATGTAGTACAGCAGCGTTGCGTTTCCGGCTAGCTCTTGCAGTCCGGCCTGCCCGTCACAGTCGGCGTTGAAGGCTGACTTGAGGCAGCGGATGGCAATCGGGCTTTTTTCGAGGATTTCTTGTGCCCACTGGATGCCCTCGGCTTCAAGCTGTTCGATGGGCACAACGCTGTTGACTAAACCCATTTCCAACGCCTGCTGGGCGCTATATTGACGACACAAAAACCAGATTTCGCGAGCTTTCTTTTGGCCAACAATCCGGGCGAGATAGCTCGCGCCAAAGCCGCCGTCGAAGCTGCCTACCTTGGGGCCTGTCTGCCCAAACACAGCATTTTCAGCTGCGATGCTGAGGTCGCAGATCAGATGCAGCACATGCCCGCCGCCGATCGCATAGCCCGCAACCAGCGCAATCACGACTTTGGGCATGGAGCGAATTAAGCGCTGCAAGTCGAGTACGTTGAGCCGGGGAACGCCATCTGCGCCAACATAGCCCGCCTCGCCGCGCACGCTCTGGTCGCCGCCAGAGCAGAAGGCATATTTGCCGTCGGTATGCGGCCCTGCACCCGTCAGCAGCACGACCCCAATCCGGCTGTCTTCGCGGGCATTGGCGAATGCGTCACAAAGCTCGAATACGGTCTGGGGACGAAAGGCATTGCGCTTGTGCGGACGGTTGATCGTAATTTTGGCGATGCCGTCGGCCTTGTGATAAAAAATATCTTCGTAGGTTTTGGCGACTTGCCATTCAATCGGCTCGGCTTGCATGAGAGGAAGGCAAAGAAATCACCTCACTACAGTACCTCGAAAGCAGTGAAAGCAGTATCCGGCTGCATCTGTCCAGATTTGCTCAGAATGGCCTAGACAAAATAGGGTTTGGGTGAATATGAATACGATCAAAAGCTGCTGCGATCGGCTCGTCAGTTTAGTTTGCTCTGATATCTGATTTGAGTGGAACCTGGATATACCTAACCTTTGGGCTACTGGCTAACCCTATCTAATTGACTAGCACCGTTCCCGGTCAGTCGATATACTGCTTATAGGTAAAGCACTACTTGCCGCATAAAATTTTGTCGATTTAGATAGAGTCGCCAATCCGAATTCCCAAACGTGACGCTGCACTAGCCTGAGACCCTATGAAAACTCGTCTGATTCATGTTTTAGCCCTGGCGCTGCTAGCCCTTAGCCTCTGGTTGCCCCAGCCTGCTTTTGCGGATACGCCCGACCGGAATGCCAACGGCGAACCCATTGAAACTGCTACAGACTCGGATCTATCCGATATCCCCAACCTAGAAAAGATGGACTACGAGACGTTTCAGGAATACTTTGGCGATGTACCAGGAGATCATGTGCCGCTGCTCAATCCTGATAACCTAAAGGTTCAGATTAAAGACAAAACCCCCGGTAGCGACAAAGTAATCACGACCGAGGATCTGATCCAACGGGACAAATAGCTACATTTTTACAGCTACGGCACCGCTACTGATTACCACTTCCGGCTCAGCAAGCCGCTTGGCAGTTGTTTGAGCTGATATATGAGCTGATATACGAGCTGAGGGCCGCCCAAATTGCTCCGCAATTCGCCGATGCTCTATCCAGGCCAAGACTGGAGGGAAATTCAAAATCACACGATTTGCCTGCTCCAGCCGTTCGCTCAGCTCCAAACGCACCTGAGGCCGCTGCGTCCAGTGAACGTTGGGGCGCAGATGATGTTCCTGGTGATGGCCCTCATTGCAGAACAGCGCATTGTAAAGCTGGCCGTAGTAGCTCGTTGAGTTGGCATAGCGATCTCCGGGTTCGCCGCCAAAATGCTCGTAGTAATTTTCAACATGCTCCAGCACCCAGCCTAGATAGAGCACGGGCACCAAGAGCAGCAGTACATATTGCCGGGACAGCAGCAGCAGCGTGCCGAATCCAATTAAGCAGGCGCAGATCTCAGCCCCCAGCTGTAGGGAGCCACCCCGCCGACAGATATCTCGGAAAGAGCCAAACAAATCTAGCTGAAATGGCCCTAGAAAGCAGTATGACAACATCGATTCATGCTGGCCATTTTTGCCGCCCGCAAAGGTGGAGGTGGGGTCTTGGGTCAGACCATTTTGCCCAGGCCGGTCGTTCGCGTAGCGGTGATGGAGCAAATGTTCGTGAGCATAGTGAATCTGCGGCAGGCCGATGTTGATCGAGTTCAGCACCAGATACAGCCGATTCAGCAGCTCTGACTTGAACCAGGGCGTATGCACAAAGCTATGGCTGGCCACCAGCCCGTTATACCAAAACAAAAATAGACAGAGCGGTGCAAACAGCAGGTTGTAAACTAGCGGACGGGTTTCCCAACTTGCGGCCAACCAAAAGTTCAGCGCCAGCTGGGAAAGCGTGATCGCACAAGGAACACTATCTCGCCAAGAATATCTCCAGATCATCCCGAATCAGCCCCTTACTACAAATATGGCGGTTCCATTCCAAAATCCTCGGAATGGACGCTATATTTAGCGCAAATTGTAGCTAGGTGAGCCAGACTTTACAAAAACTTTATATTGAGATTTCGTGTCCCTGGCGCAGATTGCGTTGAACCCTCTACCGCGCTGGGCTTGACCAATTGCCCCGTTTGCCAGCAGGATAGGCACAGATTCACACTTCTTTACATTCCCATGACTGTTGCTCAGCCCGCTCCTGTCTCTGCGTCGCCTGCTCTGTCTACCGTCTCGGTTTCCAATCGTCCGCTCTGGCGGCTGGCTTGGCAGCGGATTCGGCAGCGCCCGTTGCAGTATGTGCTCTGCGTCTTGGGGATTGCTTTAGGGGTCGCCATGATGGTCTCGATTGACCTGGCCAACGGCTCGGCTCAGCGCGCTTTTGCGCTGTCTACCGATGCTGTCACCGGACGCACCACTCACCGCATTGTTGCCGTTGCCCCCACTGGAGTTGACGAGTCTATTTATAGCGAAATTCGGAGAAAGTTCAGCGTTCCGGCATCGCCTGTGGTGGAAGGGTTTGTGCTAGCTGAGGTGCTGGACAATCAGCCCTATCGGCTGGTGGGGCTAGATCTGTTTGCCGAGTCGCCGTTTCGCAGCTATTTTGGCGAGGTGGCAAGTCAGGGCACGGGCTTTGTGCAGTTGCTCACCGAGCCAGATACAGTGGTGCTGTCGCAGGAGGTGACGCAGCAGGCGGGGCTGGAGCTGGGCGATCAGATTCAGCTGGATATCGCCGGACAGCAGCATCCGGTGCGGCTAGTTGGCACCATTGCCGCTTCAGACAGCACCAATCGGCGGGCGCTCAGCAGCCTGATGTTTGCTGACATCGCCACGGCGCAGGAATTGCTCGGCCAGCAGGGCAAGCTCAGCCAGATTGATCTGATCAGCACAGATACTCAGCAGCTGGAGGCAATTCGGGCGAGTCTGCCGACCGGGCTGAAGCTGGAAACCGCTGCGGCGCAAAAAAACGCAGTCCAGCAGATGACGGCGGCGTTTGAGCTAAACCTGACGGCGCTCAGCCTGCTGGCGCTGGTGGTGGGCATGTTTTTGATCTACAACACCGTGACCTTTAGCGTCATCCAGCGTCGCCCAATTTTTGGCATTCTGCGCTGTCTAGGCGTGACCCAGAACCAGATTTTTGTGTTGATTTTGGGTGAGGCGGCGATCTTTAGCGTGATTGGTTCTGGATTGGGCGTGGGGTTGGGGATTGTTTTGGGACGCAGCATTGTTGGGCTGATTACTCAGACGATCAACGACTTCTATTTTGTGGTGACGGTGCAGCAGGTAACGCTCTCAAATTTCACGATTGTCAAAGGCATGGTGATTGGGATTGCTTCGGCGCTGTTTGCCTCGGCGCTGCCCGCGCTAGAAGCGATGAATACGCCGCCAACTCTCATTTTGCAGCGTTCGACGCTGGAAGGCCGCGTTTTGCAGCTTTTACCGAAGCTGGTTTTGGCTTGGGCAGCCCTGACTGGAGCTGGAATTTTGCTGCTGCGCTGGCCAGCGGCGGGTTTGGTGGCGGCTTTTACGGGATTGTTTGCCGTGTTGCTAGGGGCGGCGCTGCTGACTCCGCCTTTGATTGCTCTGGTGCTGCGGGGAGCGGCACCTCTCACCTCTCAGCTGGGTATTCTCGGTCGTTTAGCGCCGCGTGACATTCTACGTTCGCTCAGCCGTACTTCGGTGGCGGTGGCGGCGTTGATGGTTTCGGTATCGGTGATTGTTGGCGTATCGGTGATGGTCGGTTCGTTTCGCGGTACGGTCGTTAGCTGGCTCAACCAAACGCTGCAAGCTGATATCTATGTCTCGCCGCCTACCACTACCGCGAATCGGGTGATCGGCAAGCTCGATCCGGCAGTGGTGGAAGCGACCAAGACCTGGCCGGGAATTGCCAGAGCCGTCACCTACAATGACGCAGAGGTGCGAGTTGTAGACTATGACAAGCAGGTGAAGCTGATCTCTGCTGATGGCGATGTTTCGCAGGGCAAGCGCCCTTACGCCTGGATTCGGCCTGACCTGAAGCCCGACCCTTGGGAAGCGCTGAATCGCGGTGAGGGGGTGATCATCTCGGAGGCGCTGCTGCTGCGTCAGAACATCACCGAAACGCCCGAAACCATTACGCTGGAATCGCCGCAGGGCGACCAGAGCTTTCCGGTGCTGGCGGTGTTTTATGACTATTCGTCTGACCGAGGCACGATCATTCTCGACAACGACCTCTATGAGCCGCTCTGGCAGGATCAGGGGATTGCCTCGCTGGGGCTGTTTGTCGCGCCGGGAGCTGATACTGAAGCAATTGTTAGCCAAATTCGCAGCCAGTTTAAGGGGCGGCAGGATCTTTCAGTACAGTCGAACCGGACGCTGCGCGAACAGTCACTGATCATCTTTGACCGCACCTTTGCGATCACCAACGCTTTGCGGCTGCTGGCAGTGATTGTCGCCTTTATTGGCGTGCTGAGTACGCTGATGAGCCTCCAGCTTGAGCGCACCCGCGAGCTAGGCATCCTGCGCTCAACGGGCATGACACCCCGTCAGCTCGCCGGACTGACGCTGCTGGAAACGGGGCTAATGGGCACAATGGCGGGCGTTTTTGCCATGCCGCTGGGCTATGCGCTGGCCTGGATTTTGATCTATGTGATCAACGTTCGCTCGTTTGGCTGGACGCTGCAAATGGCGCTTCAGGGCAAGTATTTTTGGCAGGCTCTGCTGGTAGCGGTGCTGGCCGCGCTGTTGGCGGGCATCTACCCGGCGCTGCGGCTGGGCAAGATGAATATTTCGACGGCAATTCGGCAGGAGTAGCGGCTTTTTGCCGACCATTCCCTAAAGCATCTAGCCCAACGTTCCTTGCTCTACGCAGCAGCTGAGGCCAGAGCAGCTGAGGCCAGAGCAGCTGAGGCCAGAGCAGCTGAGGCTAGTAGCTGTCTCCACCTGTGACGGTGCGCCGACTGAGCAGGCTATTGGCTTGGCTGAGGCGCTCGGCAATCTCTTGGCGCAGATCGAGGCTGACTTCACCGTCGGCGAGCAGGTCTTGAACCTGCTGACGCATTTCAGCGCTGGCGGCTACGTCGGTTTGGTCAAGCTGGTCAAGATTGTTGTAAACCATTTGAGGCGAGAGCGGTTCCATCGGGACATCTCCTGAAATTCGCGTTGATCTCTAGCTGCTTAAATTGTGATTCCTGCACCGTCGAACGGGTAGCTTCGGGCAATGAACTGTGACGTTGGTGAATATATTGTCCAGATTCTTTACATTAGTTGAACATCAACAAAGCGTTAATCTAGAGCTGTTTTTGGGACAATTTAGTGCATAGCGTTCAAATGTTAAAAATTCGAAACACTCAAGCCATCAAATTGGCTCATATCTGACAATTTCCTTAAGAACTGCCCGTTCAGAGACACTTCAGTAGAGAATTCAATCTCAGCTATTTTTCGGAGCTTGCACTCCAGCCTCTTTAGGCCGTCCCCAGTTTGTCTCCAGTCTGTCCGTAGTCTGTCCGCAATTTACCAGTCGCCATTTTTTACCAGTCGTCATTTTCACGCTGAAGCTTAACCAATGAACAGTAATTCCACACCCGCCAAGCCACCCGCCAAGCAAGGTTTATACGATCCGCAGTTTGAGCATGATGCCTGCGGCGTTGGCTTCATTGTGCAGATGAAGGGCAAGGCATCCCATGCGATTGTGGAACAGGGACTCACGATTCTGCTCAACCTTAACCACCGGGGAGCCTGCGGAGCCGAGAAAAACAGCGGCGACGGAGCCGGAATTCTGATCCAGATCCCAGATCGATTTTTCCGCAAAGCCGTCGAGTTTGACCTGCCGCCAGCAGGCGCATACGGCGTGGGGATGATTTACAGCTCGCCTGAGTCGAGCCAGCGTAGCGCCAGCCGCAGCAAGTTTGAGCAGATTGTGGCCGCAGAAGGGCAGCAGGTACTGGGCTGGCGAGACGTGCCGACTGATCACAGCTCACTGGGAGGAACTGCCAGAGCCAGCGAGCCGTTTGTGCAGCAGGTGTTTATTGGCCGCGCCGCAGGGCTAGATCAGCTGGCCTTCGAGCGGAAGCTCTATGTGATTCGCAAGCGCTCGCATAGCCTGCGTCAGCCAGAGATTGACCCCTGCTGGTATCCGTCGAGCTTATCGAGCCGCACGATTGTTTATAAAGGAATGCTGATGCCGGTGCAGGTGGGGCAATATTACCCAGACTTGCAGGATGCAGATTTGGAGAGTGCGCTGGCGCTGGTGCATTCGCGCTTTAGCACCAATACGTTTCCGAGCTGGGAGCGGTCACATCCCTATCGCTATATTGCTCACAACGGTGAAATCAACACGTTACGGGGCAATATCAACTGGATGCATGCCAGACAGTCGCTGTTTGAGTCGGAGCTGTTCGGTGAAGATATCCAGAAAATTCGTCCGGTGATTAACATTGACGGTAGTGACTCGCTGATTTTTGACAACGCGCTGGAGCTACTGACGCTGGCTGGACGCTCGTTGCCCCATGCGGTGATGATGATGATCCCCGAACCCTGGGCAGCGCATGAAACGATGAATGCGGCTCAAAAAGCTTTTTATGAATATCACGCCTGCCTGATGGAACCCTGGGACGGCCCCGCCTCGATTGCCTTTACAGACGGTCAGATTATGGGCGCGGTGCTGGATCGCAACGGGCTGCGGCCTTCGCGCTACTACGTCACCAAAGATGATCTGGTAATCATGGCTTCTGAAGCGGGCGTGCTGCCGATTCAGCCAGAGCGCGTGGCCTTCAAGGGTAGACTTCAGCCGGGACGGATGTTTTTGGTGGATATGCAGGCGGGACGGATTGTTTCGGATGATGAGATTAAGCAGGAGATTGTGGCGGCACAGCCCTATCAACAGTGGCTCGATCAGCATTTGGTGAAGCTGTCTGATCTGCCAGATACTCAGACTGAAGCGCTGCCATCTACGTTACCGTTAATGCAGCGTCAGATGGCCTTTGGCTATACCTTTGAACAGCTGAGACTGCTGCTGACTCCCATGGCGCGAGACGGCGTAGAGGCGATTGGCTCAATGGGTGCAGATACGCCGCTGGCAGTCTTGTCTGATCGCCCCAAGCTGCTCTACGACTACTTCCAGCAGCTCTTTGCTCAGGTGACAAATCCGCCGATTGACTCAATTCGTGAAGAGATTATCACCTCGCCAATTACAACCATCGGAGCCGAACGTAACCTGCTGAAACCAGAACCCGAAAGCTGTCGGCTGATTCAGCTCAAGTCGCCAATTCTCAGCAATGCAGATCTGACCAAGCTAAGGCAGCTCCAGGGCGATTTCCAGACCCGGACGCTGGATATTTTGTTTGATCCGACCACTGGGGCAGCAGGTCTAGAAGCCGCGATGGAGGCGCTCTGCCAGCAGGCCGATCAAGCGATTTCTGAAGGCGTGAGCATCCTAATTCTCAGCGACCGCAAGATCAGTCGCACTCAGGCCGCGATTCCGGCATTGCTAGCAGTAGCAGGGCTGCATCATCACTTGATCCGCGAGGGCAGTCGGACGCAGATCGGGCTGGTGCTGGAGTCAGGTGAACCGCGTGAGGTGCACCACTACGCGCTGCTGCTGGGCTATGGCTGCGGTGCCATCAACCCCTATCTGGCCTTTGAAACGCTGGAGGCGATGATTGCTCAGGGATCGCTCTTGAACGTCGAGCCAGAGACTGCCTGCAAAAACTATATCAAGGCCGCGACCAAAGGCATCACCAAAGTGGCCTCTAAGATCGGCATCTCGACGTTGCAAAGCTACCGAGGCGCGCAGATTTTTGAGGCGATTGGTCTGAATCAGTCGGTGATTGACCCGTATTTTACCTGGACGGCTTCGCGGATTGAGGGCGCAGATTTGGCGGTGATTGCTCAGGAGGCAGCACTGCGGCATCATCATGCTTTCCCAGAGCGCGAGGTGAATGGGCATAACCTGGATGTCGGCGGCGAATACCAATGGCGCAAAGACGGTGAGGCGCATCTGTTCAGCCCGGAAACAATCCATACCTTGCAGAAAGCAGTACGCGAAGGTGACTACGATCTGTATAAGCAATACGCGCTGCTGGTGAACGAGCAGAACCAGAAACACTTTACGCTGCGGGGACTCTTGCAGTTTCAGCCGCGCCAGCCGATTCCAATCGCAGAAGTCGAACCTGTAGAGGCGATTCTCAGCCGCTTCAAAACGGGCGCGATGAGTTACGGCTCGATTTCCCAGGAGGCGCACGAAGCGCTAGCCATCGCTATGAACCGGATCGGCGGCAAGTCGAATACGGGCGAAGGCGGCGAAGATCCGGCGCGCTACACCTGGACGAACGAGCAGGGCGACTCCAAAAACAGCGCCATTAAACAGGTCGCGTCCGGCAGGTTTGGCGTGACCAGCCTCTATCTGTCGCAGGCCAAAGAGCTGCAAATCAAGATGGCACAGGGCGCAAAGCCCGGTGAAGGCGGTCAACTCCCCGGCGCAAAAGTCTATCCCTGGATCGCCAAAGTGCGGCACTCCACCCCCGGAGTTGGCCTGATTTCGCCGCCGCCACACCACGACATCTATTCGATTGAAGACCTCGCCGAGCTGATCCACGACCTGAAAAACGCCAATCGGGAGGCGCGCATCAGCGTCAAGCTCGTTTCCGAAGTCGGCGTGGGCACGATTGCTGCTGGGGTTTCCAAAGCTCACGCCGACGTGGTGCTGATTTCCGGCTACGACGGCGGCACGGGCGCATCGCCCCAGACCTCGATCAAACATGCTGGCCTGCCCTGGGAGCTAGGCTTGGCCGAAACCCACCAGACGCTAGTGCTCAACAATCTGCGCTCCCGGATTGTGGTGGAAACCGACGGCCAGATGAAAACCGGACGCGACGTGGTGATTGCGGCACTGCTGGGAGCTGAAGAGTTTGGGTTTGCGACTGCGCCGCTGGTGACGCTGGGCTGCATCATGATGCGCGTCTGCCACCTCAACACCTGCCCAGTGGGGGTTGCCACCCAAAACCCCGTCCTGCGCCAGAACTTTACTGGCGATCCGGCACATACGGTCAACTTCATGCAGTTTATCGCCCAAGACGTGCGCGAAATTATGGCGCAGCTCGGTTTCCGCAGCCTCAACGAAATGGTAGGCCACACCGAGATTTTAGAGGCGAAGCAGGCCATCGCCCACTGGAAGGCCAAAGGCATCGACCTCTCGAAGCTGCTGCACCAGCCAGACGCGCCGGATACCGTAGGTCGCTACTGCCAGATGCCGCAAGAGCATGGCCTGGAAAATTCGCTAGATATGACGGTGCTGCTGGATCTCTGTCAAGATGCGATTGAGTCGGGTAAATCGGTTAAAGCGACTCTGCCCATTCGTAACACCAACCGCGTCGTCGGCACAATTCTAGGCAACGAAATCACCAAGCGCTACTGGCATGGCCTGCCGGAAGATACGGTACATCTGCATTTTCAGGGCAGCGCCGGACAGAGCTTTGGAGCATTTGTGCCGAAGGGCGTGACCCTTGAACTGGAAGGAGATGCTAACGACTACGTGGGTAAAGGCTTGAGCGGCGGCAAGATTGTCATCTATCCGCCTGCTGGCTCTAGCTTTACTGCCTCTGAAAATATTATTATCGGCAACGTGGCGCTGTACGGAGCAACAAGCGGCGAGGCATATATTTCAGGAATTGCGGGTGAACGGTTCTGTGTCCGCAATTCGGGCGTTACCACCGTCATCGAAGGCGTGGGCGATCACGGCTGCGAATATATGACGGGTGGTACGGTTGTGGTGCTGGGTGAAACGGGACGCAACTTCGCAGCGGGGATGAGCGGCGGCGTGGCCTATGTGCTAGATGAGGCAGGCGATTTTGCTTCGCGCTGCAATAGTCAAATGGTGGGGTTGGAGCCTGTAGAAGAGGCCGATCAAGATGCTCTACGAGAGATTATTCAGAACCACGTCAACTGTACACAGAGCAAGAAGGCGATGAATATACTAGAGAACTGGACAGAAATGCTGCCGAAATTCGTGAAGGTGATGCCGCGCGACTATAAGCGAGTTTTGCAGGCGCTCCGCGAAGCCGAAGCTGCGGGTCTGAGCGGTGACGAAGCGCTGACTGCCGCCTTTGAAGCGAACGCCCGCGATCTGGCGCGAGTGGGAGGCAGCTAACGCTATGAGCCGTTGGCGGCAGCAAGAGCCGGGACAATTGCGGTGACGGCTGGGCTGAGGCTGGAGAGAACAACAACGGTGGCAGTCGCAATAATAATCGTGGTTGCCATCCTCACCATGCCGTCTGTGCCCTTTGGGTACGTGTTGAACTTGTAGTCTAGGCGCTCCACCTTCTGATCTAGCTCATTAAACCTTTGGTCAAACTCATTGAACCTCTGTTCAAACTCTCCTCTCAGCTGATTTAACGCCGTCCCCCAATCAACCAATGCATCGCGAACATCATTGCTGTCTGTATCTTCAGGGATCTGCATAGCTGTCTCAACCTAAACGGCTCACCACCCGCATTCTACCCGATTCACTTAATCCACTACTTAGTCCACTACTTGATCAGAACTTGATCAGACGGAGAACACAATGGGAAAACCAACTGGCTTCATTGAATATCTACGCGAGCTGCCCTCTGAAACAGAGCCGCTGAGCCGCATTCAGACCTGGGACGAGTTTCACCTAGCCATGCCCGACGAGAAGCTCCGCAACCAGAGCGCTCGCTGCATGGACTGCGGCACGCCCTTCTGTCATACGGGTAATCTCATCAGCGGCATGGCCAGCGGTTGTCCCATCAATAATCTGATTCCCGAATGGAACGATTTGGTCTATCGCGGGCTGTGGAAAGAAGCTCTGACTCGCCTGCACAAAACCAACAATTTTCCAGAGTTTACCGGGCGCGTCTGTCCGGCTCCCTGCGAAGGCTCCTGCGTACTGGGCATCCACAACCCGCCTGTGACGATCAAAAATATCGAATATTCGATTGTTGAGAAAGGCTGGGAGTCAGGCTGGATCGTTCCCGAACCACCGGAAAAGCGCACGGGAAAACAGGTGGCTGTGATTGGCTCTGGCCCTGCCGGACTGGCTGCCGCTGCTCAGCTTAACCGAGCCGGACATTGGGTGACGGTGTATGAACGCGCCGATCGTCCGGGCGGACTGCTGATGTACGGCATCCCCAACATGAAGCTAGACAAAGCGGCAGTTGTGCAACGACGGCTAAATTTGCTGGAGCAAGAGGGCGTGCGGTTTGTCTGCAACACTGAAGTGGGCAAAGATCTGCCTGCTGAGCAATTAATGCAGGAATTTGATGCCCTGCTGCTCTGCACCGGAGCCACCAAGCCGCGCGACCTACCCATTGCAGGACGCGACCTCCAGGGCATTCACTTTGCGATGGAGTTTTTGACCCAGAATACGCAGGCCGTTTTGGAGGCGCGGCAGACCCGCATTTCTGCTGCCGGGAAAGATGTGGTGATTATTGGCGGCGGCGATACAGGCACAGACTGCGTGGGCACATCGATTCGGCATGGCTGCAAGAGCTTGGTGCAGCTGGAGATTATGCCGAAGCCGCCCGCCACTCGCGCTGCCAACAATCCCTGGCCGGAATGGCCAAAGGTGTACAAAATGGACTACGGCCAAGAAGAAGCGGCGGCGAAGTTTGGGGATGACCCGCGCGTATACACCACGACTGCAACGCAGTTTGAAGCGGATGAACAGGGGCAGGTGAAAGCTGTGCATACCGTGGAGGTTGAGTGGCAGCGCAATGAGAAAGGTCAGTTTATTCCTAACCCAATTGCGGGAACTGAGCAGGTGCGTCCGGCGCAGCTTGTGCTGTTGGCGATGGGCTTTCTCGGCCCCGAACAGCCGCTGGTTGACGCACTGGGGCTTGACCGCGATCCGCGCAGCAACATCAAGGCTGACTATGAGAACTACGTCACTAGCCTGCCGGGTGTATTTGCCGCAGGCGACTGTCGGCGCGGTCAGAGCCTTGTGGTCTGGGCGATCAACGAGGGGCGCGGGGCAGCGCGGGCTTGCGATCTGTATCTGATGGGAGCAACTGACTTGCCTTAAGCGATCCTGAGACTTCAGTATCTGGATTCTGGCTGATTGCAGACTGCTGGGCATCGAAGCTGCTGGGCAATATCTACAACCCAGAATTCTGGCAGCAAAATGCCAATGCTTACTTAATTAAGAAGTCAGGCAACTGTTCAGGATCAAAGCCTTGCGACCGCAAAAAAGCTTCTAGGTGCTCTCGCTGCTGCTCCTGTTCTGAGGAGGTGCCGATTGCCCTGCGCGTCATACCAGGTCAGAGCTAATTTATAAAGAGAATCTTAAGCAGTAAGCCGCCTCAGCATCAAACGAGTTATCGAACCATAAATCATTGCTTTACTCTTGCGCTCCGCATTCAGGCTCAAGAAGACATCCGGCACGACCGGAATTCTAGGGTTGCTGCCAGCGGTGTGATAGACCGCCATATCGACGGCAAAGAACCAGTCCATACGGTCTGTCCAGATGCTCTTTGTATGGCGAGTGTATGGCGAGCTGTTGGCCAGAGAAGCTTAGCAGAAGCTCAGTAGTTTTATAGCGTCCTAGACCCCTCGCCTTATAATTTTGATTACCCTTAGATCAAGCTGGCTCCAGATTTCGATTATTTCAGCGCCAGTCGTGATTATCCAGCCGTCGGCAGTCATCCCCCAGAAGAACCCATGAAGCGTCAATCCCACTCCCGACCCTGGTTACAGCAAAGCCTCGCGCTTTCGCTGCTGCTGCTCACGGTCGATGTCGCCCCTGGGTTGGCTCAGTCAGAAGTTTTGGTGCCGACCACACCAGTCCAGAGCGGAAATCAAGTGGTCGATCAGGCGGTGCAGCAGCGGCTTGATGCCCTCAACCGCACAGCGACGCTGTTTAACACAATGCTGGCGGTGCTCTGCGTGATTACGGCGGGTGCTTTGATTGCCCTCTATCTGCTGCGGCAGTCGGTGCTGCGCGAGGTGACGGGGATTGTGCAGACGCATTTAAAGGAGGTGGGCGATCTCGAAGGTCAGATCGGCAGCGCCAAGCAGGAGATCAAGCGCCTGCTGCGGAACTACGAAGACTATGCCACAAACCTGGGTGAAGATGCAGATGGCTTTCAGCGCGACTTGGAAGCAGCCCGTGACCGCTTTGAGACGCTGCTGAGCGAAGCCTCTCGCCGCCAAAAAGACACGATTGCGGCGCTAGAAGGCCATTTGAATACTGTGCAGCAGCGCTTCGGGCAGCTTGAAACCACCGCCACCGATCGGCTAGCTGAGCTACAAACCAACGCCGAACAGCAGCGAGACGGCGTGCTGCGAGCCTTGACCACGATGCAGAGCGGCTTTGCAGGCCACTTAAGCGGCTTTGAAACTGAGACTCGCCAGCGTAAAGATGCGGCCATGCAGACTGTGGATGAGCTACAGGCCAACTTCGGGGTCTATTTGGGCGAGCTTCAGCAGGGAGCTACCACGCAGATTGAGCAGTCCCGCGACCAGATGCTCGAACGGCTGCGCGGCCTGGAAGCCGATGCCGTCAGCCACCTCAATCGCCTGCAAACCGATGCCTCGCAGCATCGCAACGAGCTGTACGCGAATTTGGAAAAATTCCGGATTGACCTGACGGCTCAGCTCTCGCAGCTTCAGGGCGACATTTTGGCGCAGCGCGACACGATCCGCCAAACGCTAGAGCATCTCTCCACCGAGCTAGTTGCCCAGCGCTCGAATGCCCAGGTGGAAATCCAGTCCCAAAAAGAGCTGATCCGCCAGGATATCGCCCAGCTCAAAACCGAATTCACGATCCAGCGCACCGACCTGCAAAACGAAGTCCAGAACCAGCAGTTCGCCCTCCAGCGCAGTCTCCAGCAGGCCGAAACCCAGTTCTTCGCCCGCCTCGACCAGCTCCAGACCGATATGCAGGCACAGCGCGAGGCAATCCGGCAAAACCTGGCGCGGCTCGACAGCGAATTTTTGGCGCAGCAGGGCGAAATTCAAGCGGCGGCTCAGGCCAAGCAGGCCGAGCTGCGCTTCATTCTCGATCAGCTTCAGGGCGAGGTGGTGACGCAGCAGGCTAACCTCCAGGCCGAGTCGGCAGCGCGCAAGGCTGAGTTTCAGCAGCTTTTGGAGCGGATTGGCGGCGACTTTACGGCGCAGCGCTCTGACTTGCAGGTGGATGCTGAGGCCAAGCGGCAGGAGTTGCAGCAGGTGGTTGAGCAGCTACAGGCCGAAGTCACCGCGCAGATTACCCAGATTCAGCTCAGCGGTCAGGAGAGCCGGGGGCTGATTTTGCAAAACTTGCAGCGCGCCGAAGCTGAATTGCTCAATCAGCTCTCGACGCTCAAAGACGACGTGCAGGCCCAGCGAGAGCGGATGCGTCAAAACTTAGAAAAGCTGGAAGCCCGATACGCCGCGCAGCTCAGCGAGTCGCAGTCCGGCACCGAAGCCCAAAAAATCGAGACGCTGGAAAAGCTCCAGCAGGCCGAAGCCGAAGTTCTGGCTCAGCTCTCTCAGCTCGAAACCGAAGCCCAAAGCCAGAAAGCCGAGATCCTGCGCCGTCTGGGCGAAATCACCCCAGAGCAAATTGCGGATGCCTTCGTCAGCGAAACCACTCAGCAGCTCAGCCAGCTCCGCGAACAGCTCGACCGCCTCAAGGCCGCCCAGCCAGATCTGTTTCTCAGCCCTGCCGAGTTTCTAGAGCAGGCCGAAGCCTACCTGAACGCGGAGCAGTACGAAGCCGCCATTGGTCAATATGATAAAATCCTGGCCAATCAGCCGGACAACCCCGACATCTGGCTAAAGCGTGGCAAAGCTCTAGAAGCGCTAAAGCGATTTGAAGGGGCGCTCTCCGCCTACGACCGCGTCGCCAAACTCCAGCCCGACAACCCGCTGGCCTGGTATCAGCAGGGCGTGGTGCTGATTGAGCTGCGGCAGTATGACGGGGCGCTGGCGATGTTTGACCGGACACTGGAGCTTCAGCCGCAGGACTACAAAACCTGGCTGAACCGGGGAATTACGCTCAGCCGCACCCGGCAGTACGAGCAGGCGCTAGCTTCGTTTGACCGAGCGCTAGAAATCAAGCCGGACTATTCAGAAGCCTACGTGAATCGGGGTGTGGCGCTAGGCAGCCTCCAGCGCTCAGAAGAGGCGCTTGACTCGTTTGCTCAAGCCACCCAGAGCGATCCTGAAAACGCGACGGCTTGGCTGAACCACGGGCTGGCTTTGCTCCAGCTCGAGCGCTACGCTGAGGCCGTAACCAGCTTTGATCGGGTCACAGAACTCAAGCCAGAACTGCCCAAAGCCTGGGACAGTCGCGGCTATGCTCTCTTGCAGCTCAACCGCGATCGGGAGGCGATTGCCAGCTTCAACCGCGCCCTCAAAATCAAGCCCGACTTTGCTAGCGCCTACTACAACCGCGCTATCTGCTACGCCATGCAGGGCGAAACCGACTCAGCAATGGAGAATCTGCAAAAGGCAATTGCCTTCAACCCGCGCTACCGCAAAGAAGCCAAGACCGACCCCAACTTCCAGAGCTTTCAGCAGGATGATTGGTTCAAAGATTTAACTGAGATTAGCCTCAGCTCGAGTTAACCCCAGCCGTTTTTGAGAAACCCTTTTAGAGAGGTGTCGCCATGCCCGAACCCAAACCGCCGATTATCAAAGTTGATGCCGTGACGCTGACGGCGGTGATTGCCGCTTTGATTTTGCTGCCGCTGCTGATTACCGGATTTTTGTCGCAGTAGGTTGCTGCAGAGCATCTGTATCTGTTTTGGCAGCAAAATAATTTAAATTCGAGTTTTTGATTTGAGCTTTACTAAGTATTGTTACCTGGTGATGATATGATCTTTTGGGGTTGAGTCAGCTCTACCGCTGATTTGGACTCTATCTCCAACAAGCTCAAGTAGGTTTTGAGGTTCCGTGAATTCTTCGTCGCCGGAATTACCCATTGAAACGTCCGCAACGTCCGCTGAGGCTCAGCCTGAGCAGGCGGCTTCGGTTTCAACAACTGCGCTGCCCGCAGAGCCAAACGCCTCTATGCAGGAATATTATCAGCTCCAGCAGGACTTGCTAAAAGTAACGCTGGTGTTAACTGGGATTATCTTTATCTCGGTCTGGATTTTTTATTCTCTTAATATTGCGCTGAACTATTTGCTTGGGGCATGTACAGGTGTGGTTTACTTGAGAATGTTGGCTCGAAACGTCGCGCAGCTTGGCAGAAGCCAGAGCAAGGTGAGTAGCTCTCGTCTGGCTCTAATCGCAGGTGTGATTATCGTTGCGTCTCGTCTAGACCAACTCATGATCATGCCGATTTTTTTGGGGTTTATGACCTACAAAGCTGCGGTGATCTTTTATATGCTGCAAACCTCGATTATGCCTAGCTCAGACTGATTCAGACTGTAATTCAATTCAGGCTTGAATCTAAACTCTAGGCAGTCCTGAGCTGCGAATGCGGACATCGGGCGAGGTTGGGGCAATCTAGCACTCCTTGAAGATTCTGGAAAAATTTGGCATGGCGCTCTTAGATGTTCCTAATCTCTTTCACTCGCTGCCCTTGGCCGAGCTGGAAGTTGGCAAACAGTTTTACTGGCATGTGGGCAATTTCAACCTGCATGGTCAGGTGTTTATCGTTTCTTGGTTCGTGATTGGGCTACTGCTAATTGCCGCAGTGCTGGGCAGTCGCAGCACCCAGATGGTGCCAACCGGCTTCCAGAACTTTATGGAATATGCGCTGGAATTTATCCGCGACTTGGCCAAAAACCAGATTGGCGAAAAAGACTACCGACCCTGGGTGCCGTTTGTTGGTACGCTATTTTTGTTCATTTTTGTCTCCAACTGGTCAGGCGCACTCGTCCCCTGGAAGCTGGTGCATTTGCCCGAAGGCGAGCTAGCCGCGCCCACAAGCGACATCAACACCACAATTGCCCTGGCGCTCTTAACCTCGTTGGCCTACTTTTACGCTGGCTTCAGCAAGAAAGGGCTGGGCTATTTTGGCAACTACGTGCAGCCCGTGGCCTTCATGCTGCCGTTCAAAATTATTGAAGATTTCACTAAGCCCCTCTCGCTCAGCTTCCGACTGTTCGGCAACATCTTGGCCGACGAGCTAGTGGTGGGCGTGCTGGTTCTCCTGGTTCCGCTGTTTATTCCGCTGCCGGTAATGGCGCTAGGTCTGTTTACGAGCGCCATCCAAGCGCTGATCTTTGCGACCCTAGCGGCGGCCTACATCGGCGAGGCCATGGAGGATCACGGTGAAGGACATGAGGAACATTAGGGCTGCTGGATTGCCCTGCCTCTGTCCGTCCAGCGTTTCGGTAATTGGGAGCATATCCTGAGAGCCTGAAACTGAATACGCGCGTAAGCGCTTTCGATCTGAGTCAACGTTTAGCTACCTGTTCTGTAGAGAAGTTAAGGAATATCCATCATGAATCCAACTGTTGCTGCTGCTTCTGTACTCGCTGCTGCTCTGGCCGTCGGTTTGGGCGCTATCGGCCCCGGCATTGGTCAAGGAAACGCTGCGGGTAGCGCTGTAGAAGGCATCGCACGTCAGCCTGAAGCAGAAGGCAAAATTCGCGGCACGCTGCTGTTGAGCTTGGCCTTTATGGAAGCGCTGACCATTTATGGTCTGGTTGTCTCCTTGGTGCTGCTGTTTGCTAACCCGTTCGCGTAGGCTCAATAGGGCTTGATTTGGGGGAGAGGCGCTGCTTCTCCCTCAACGTTAATCACTTGATTCCTAGATGCGGGACAGTCATTAAGCAGTAGATAATTATGATGCACTGGACAATTTTGCTAGCCGCAGAGGCGGCAGAAGCCGCAGGCGAGAAGGGTGGCCTGTTTGACATTGATGCCACCATGCCGTTAATGGCCATTCAGTTTTTGGTTTTGGTGGTGCTGCTCAACCTGCTGTTTTACAAGCCACTCGGCAAAGTCTTAGACGACCGCAGCGCCTATATTCGCAACAATCAGGCTGATGCTCAGGAGCGGCTTTCCAAAGCTGAAAATCTGGCTAAGCAATATGAGAAAGATCTAACCGACACGCGGCGACAGGCGCAGGCTGTGGTGGCTGAAGCCGAAGCCGAAGCCCAAAAAATTGCCGCTCAACAGATAGCAGCAGCCCAGGCAGAAGCCCAGGCACAGCGAGAGCAAGCGCAGCAGGAGCTAGATCGGCAGAAGCAAGAAGCTATGCAGAGCCTAGAGCAGCAGGTGGACTCACTGAGTCGGCAGATTCTCGATAAGCTGCTAGGCGCGGCGGGCTAGCGCCGAATTAATCTCAGGGGATTTTATCTCAAGGGATTTAACTCAGGTGCACTTGGCGGACAGATCAGACAGATTTATTTTGTAGATGGGAGATCATGGGGACTTTCTTTTTAGTGGCTGCGGAAGCAGAAGCCTCTGGGTTTGGTCTAAACCTAGATATTCTGGAGACAAATCTGATCAACCTGGCAATCATCGTGGGTGTGCTGGTCTATTTTGGTCGCGGCTTTTTGGGTAAAACCCTGAGCGAGCGCAAGGCCGGAATCGAGACCGCCATCAAAGAGGCTGAGCAGCGCAAGGAAAAAGCTGCCGCCGCGCTGGCCGAACAGCAGCAAAAGTTGGCTCAAGCCCAGAGCGAGGCGACGCGGCTGCGAACCGAGGCCGGCCAGCGTGCCGAGGTCATGCGCGCCGAAATTCTCAAGCAGGCCGATGCCGACGTAGCGCGGATGCAGGCGGCGGCGGCGCAAGATCTGACGACGCAGCAGGATCGGGTGATGAACGAGCTGCGCCAGCGAATTGCCGCTATGGCCGTCCAAAAAACCGAAGAGCAGCTCAGAGCGCAGGTCGGCGACGATGCCGGACGCGGTCTAGTTGATCGCAGCATTGCCCTGATTGGAGATGCCTCATGAACTCAACGCTTAGCCTCACCGAAGTTGCAGAACCCTACGCCCAGGCGCTGATGTCAGTGGCTCAGTCCAGCAACATCACTGACCAGATTGGCGAAGATGCCCGTTCGCTGTTAAATCTGCTGCATGAATCAGAAGATTTCCGGCTCTTGGTCAGCAGTCCGCTGATTGAAGCCGACAAGAAGAAGGCCGTGATTCGGCAGATTGTCGAGAGCCAGGTGCAGCCCTATATGCTCAACTTTTTGATGCTGCTCGTCGATCGCAGTCGCGTCTTGGTCTTACCCGAAGTCTGCGAACAGTATTTGGTGCTGCTGCGACAGATGAAGCAGACGGTGCTGGCCGAAGTCACCTCAGCGATTGAGCTGAACGACGAGCAGAAAGAGACCATCCGCCAGAAAGTCTTGGCCACCAACAGCGCCAGCGAAGTCGAACTGCAAACCCGCGTTGACCCTGAGCTACTGGGCGGCGTGGTGATTAAGGTCGGCTCGCAGGTGATTGATGCTAGCTTGCGCGGACAGCTCCGCAAGATTAGCCTGAAGCTAGGCGTGGCTTCGTAGTCAGATTTAGCAAAAGATTTAGCATATCCCCCACTCAAGCGAAGAACAGCGAGGAACTATGGCAATTAGTATCAGACCCGATGAAGTCAGCAGTATTATCCGGCAGCAGATCGAGCAGTATGACCAAGAGGTGAAATCCTCAAACGTCGGTACCGTGCTGCAAGTCGGCGACGGGATCGCGCGGGTTTACGGCCTGGATCAGGTGATGGCTGGCGAGCTGGTCGAGTTTGCCGACGGCACGGTGGGCATTGCCCAAAACTTAGAAGAAGATAACGTCGGTGTCGTACTGATGGGCGACGGCATCAATATTCAAGAAGGCAGCTCCGTCTCAGCCACCGGCAAAATCGCTTCGATTCCCGTCGGCGATGCGATGATTGGCCGCGTGGTGGACGCGCTGGCTCGACCCATCGACGGCAAGGGCGAAATCGCGGCCAGCGAAACCCGCCTGATTGAGTCTCCTGCTCCCGGCATCATCGAGCGTAAGTCGGTCTATGAGCCGATGCAGACGGGTATTACCGCCATCGACGCGATGATTCCCATCGGTCGCGGCCAGCGCGAGCTGATCATTGGCGACCGTCAGACCGGCAAAACCACGATCGCCATCGACACGATCCTCAACCAGCGCGGCGGCGATGTTGTCTGCGTCTACGTGGCCATCGGGCAAAAAGCCTCAACCGTGGCGCAGGTGGTTAACGTGCTTCAAGAAAAGGGCGCGATGGACTACACCGTAGTGGTAGCTGCCAACGCCAGCGACCCAGCAGCGCTCCAGTTCTTAGCTCCCTACACGGGCGCTTCGATTGCCGAATACTTCATGTACAAAGGCAAGCATACGCTGGTGATCTACGACGACCTCTCTAAGCAAGCCCAAGCCTACCGGCAGATTTCGCTGCTGCTGCGTCGTCCGCCTGGTCGCGAAGCCTATCCTGGCGACGTGTTCTATCTGCACAGCCGCCTGCTGGAGCGCGCCGCCAAGCTCAGCCCCGAACTGGGTGAAGGCAGCATGACCGCCCTGCCCATCGTAGAAACACAGGCGGGTGACGTATCGGCCTACATCCCCACCAACGTGATTTCGATCACCGATGGTCAGATTTTCCTCTCTTCCAACCTGTTCTACTCCGGCCAGCGTCCGGCGGTGAACCCCGGTATTTCGGTATCGCGGGTGGGTTCGGCAGCGCAGACCAAGGCCATGAAAAAAGTGGCAGGTAAGGTAAAACTAGAACTCGCGCAGTTTGACGAGCTGCAAGCCTTTGCTCAGTTTGCCTCTGATCTAGATCAGGCCACCCGCAACCAGCTGGCGCGGGGTCAGCGCTTGCGCGAGATTTTGAAGCAGCCTCAGTATTCGCCGCTCTCGGTGCCTGAGCAAGTGGCGATCATCTACGCCGGGATCAACGGCTATTTAGATGAAATCCCGGTGGAGAAAATCACCAGCTTTGCTAAGGGGCTGCGCGACTACCTGAAGACCAGCAAGTACAGCGAAATTGTGGGCAACCAAAAGGTGCTGAGCGAAGAGGCCGAGACATCGCTGAAAGAGTCGATCAACGATTTCAAAAAGTCCTTCCAGGCTTAGGCGCTAGGCTCGAACGGGCTTTGGTGCAGATCATCCAAAGCCCCGTATGCTTCTTGATTCGCGTGCTGTCAATTACTTCAGCGATAACTTCAGCGATAACTTTAGCCCACAACCGCGCCCACAACCGCTATGCCTAACCTCAAAGAAATTCGCGACCGGATTCAGTCGGTCAAAAACACGCGCAAAATCACCGAAGCGATGCGGCTAGTTGCTGCTGCCAAAGTCCGCCGCGCCCAAGAGCAGGTGACGGCCACCCGCCCATTCGCTGACCGCTTAGCGCAGGTGCTCTACGGACTCCAGACACGCCTGCGGTTTGAAGATGTGAACCTGCCCCTGTTGCAGCAGCAGCAGCAAGCGCTGACCTCCGTGGCGCTGCTGGTGGTGACGGCAGACCGGGGACTCTGCGGCGGCTACAACTCCAACGTGATTCGGCGCGCCGAGCGCCGAATCAAAGAGCTACAGGCCGACGGCATCAAATATACGCTGGTGCTGGTAGGCCGCAAGGCAATCCAGTATTTCCAGCGCCGCGACCAGCCAATTACCGCCACTTTCTCTGGTCTAGAGCAGATCCCAACGGCGGCTGAGGCTGGCAATGTGGCAGACGAGCTGCTGACGCTCTTCTTATCTGAAACCGTGGATCGAGTCGAGCTGATCTACACCAAGTTTGTCTCGCTAGTGAGTTCGCGTCCAGTGATCCAGACTTTGATGCCGCTTGACCCTGAAGACTTTGTAGATCCAGACGACGAGATTTTTCGGCTCACCAGTCGGGGGGGCGAACTAGCCGTTGAGCGCACCCAAGTGACGGCTCCCACGCCTGCGCCCATCTCCAAAGACATGATCTTTGAGCAAGATCCGGTGCAGATTTTAGAAGCGCTGCTGCCGCTCTATCTGAACAACCAGCTGTTGCGGGCGCTACAAGAGTCCGCAGCCAGCGAGTTGGCTGCCAGGATGACGGCAATGAGCAACGCCAGCGACAACGCCAAAGAGCTGACCAAAACCCTGACGCTTTCCTACAACAAGGCGCGGCAGGCAGCGATCACGCAGCAGCTGATGGAAGTAGTCGGCGGTGCTGAAGCGCTCACCTGAAGCGCTCACCTGGAGATTATTTTGAGATTTGTCCTAGAACTTCACTTTGAGATGGCGGCAGCTACCCGAACTTTTGGGTAGCTGCTTTTTTATCGCTCGTTGCGGCTCCGATGCCGCTTTGCAGTCAGGCTGAGATTGACCTGAGCCAACAGCTCCAAAATTGGCGTAGAAGTTGAGAATACCTGATCGGCGATAGAATTCCAGGCTGAGATCCTATCTGCACTGCGGGTCGCTGTCTCCGATAGCGCTGGTCGATCTTGCCAGACAAAGATCAGCGGCGGGTGCTGAATCTGCTTGAGCTGCTGTGCTATTTGCGACACCACATGAGCGGGTAGATCTGATGGCGCACAGAGTAACAGCAAATCTACAGTCTGCTGCTGAAGCTTGTGCTGAATCTGCCCCCAATCTTGACAGACCACGCTGCGGAATCCTGCGGTTTGGAGATATTGAACCAATGCCCGCACGGGCGGCTGAACTGCATCGACAGTCTCAGCAGTTGCTTCAGCAGTTTCAGCATTCAGGTTCCAATGCATTGCGCCGCAGTCGGTCACCAGCACATGCGGAACCCAGCTCACCCCTGCCGCCAACTGCATGATCTGCACCAGTTCAGCAATCTGCGGCGCCGACTGATCCGCTGCCAGTGACATTGCCAGATAGGGAAACACCGAAAGTCCCGGCATTTGATGTGCTGCCTGGGTTAATTCAGCACTCAGCGTGATCAAGGGCAGCTTTGCTAAAGCCGACTGACTGAGTGCCTGCATAAACGCCTGCGGTTCGCTCTGAACTTGATCGATCAGCACCAGATCCGGTTTCCAAACCCTCGCTAGCAGATCAGCCTGGTCGAGATCATCCACTTCTAGAACGCGGCAGTGATAGGGATGCAGCAGCCGATTCACGCCCTGGGTCAGCGTCTGAGACGAAACTAACGTGAAGGTGGGACTGCCCTCATAGAGATGCAGTACGGTCAGATCCGAAATCAAATCTGACAGGGCAGATTCTTCTCGATCAACTAGCCGCTCCAGACACTGTTGCAGGGCTTCGGTGTCGACGGGCAAGCTCAAAAAGCCATCCGCCCCCTGCTGCAACGCCTGCTCGCGCTCTACCCAGAGCGCCGTCACCACGAGCGGAATCTCGCGGGTGGATTCGTCGGCTTTGAGCAGAGTCAGCACATCCCAGCCCGAGAGCAGCGGCAGCGTTGGGTTGAGCAAAATGGCGGCGGGCTGGAGACGGCGAGCTTTTTCAATCGCCTCAGTTCCAGATCGGGCGATCACCGAGCGATAGCCGAGTTCAGCGAGCTGACTAGTTCTCTCGGTCAGTTGCTCCGCTTTGTCTTCAATGATGAGCAGCAGCCGATTCCGCTCTGCCAGCGTCGAGCGGGCTTCTGAGACAAGGCTATGGTCGGCCTGAGGCGGCGCAGGCGGCAGCAGCAGCGTAAATCGGCTGCCGATGCCCGGCGTTGAGGTGAAGGTGACATCGCCGCCATGCAGCCGCGCTAGCTGCTGCGTCAGTACTAGCCCCAGCCCTGTCCCCTGAAACTGGCGGGTTAGCATCTGTTCTAGCTGCTGAAATTTTTGGAAGATCAAATGCTGCTTATCTGCCGGGATGCCGATGCCAGTATCCCAAACGGTGAAGGAAATCCAGCCTTCCCAGCTCTCGACTTGCAGGCCAAACTCGCCGCCCGGTTCGGTGAACTTAATTGCGTTAGAGAGCAGATTGGTGAGCATCTGCCGCAGCCGCAGCTCATCTGCCACAATGTAGTCCAAATCGGGCTGAATCTCTAGCCGAAAGTTGAGCGGCGGCACTGGATCGGCATTGCGGGCTAGCTCAGCACTCTCAATGAGCTGGCGCGACTGCTCATAGGTTTGCTGGCAGAGTGTTTCAATATGGATCGGCTCCAAAAGCAGCTCTAGTTGACCCGTTTCAGTGCGGGTTAAGTCGAGAATGTTGTTGACGATGGCCACCAGATGCCGCCCGCCCTGATAGATCAGCTTGGCGTAGTGAGACTGACGCTCGTTGAGGCTGCCAATCTGCTGATCTTTGAGCAGGCTAGACATGCCTAGAATCGCGGTTAGCGGCGTTTTAAGCTCGTGGCTCATGCAGGCTAGAAACTCGTCTTTGAGTCGATTTAGCTGGAGCAAATCAGCATTTTTAGCGGCTAGCTCTTGAGCAATCTGCTGCTGCTCAGTCATATCTTCTGCCCAAACCAGCCAGAGCTGCTCGGTTTGAATTAGGCTGCGCCAGTTAGGATCGGGATTAAATTTGAGCGAAGCTAGCTTAAACGAGGAGTGGTTCGTTGACCAGTCCATCTGCGGCTCAGCTGCCTGCCCGTGCAGGTTGGAGCGACCCATCGGAATTTTGATAAACTGCCAGACCCGCTCTTGCCCCGTCTCCATTGGGCAAATGCAGACGCAGGTGTTGGGTTCGGAGCCAAGCTGGCAGCTGCCAGCTTGGCTATCTGACTGCACCTGGAAGCTACTCAAGGGCTCTTCGTCAATCGCCCCGTCTCGCGCTATCGCTGTTTCCAGGATGCGGGCGGCGGCTCGGCGAATCCGCTGTGGATGCTGAATGGCTCCCACCTGCTGCCGCCAAGCCAGGTTTTGGCTGACTACGCGCCCCGTAGAGGTTTGCAGCATCAAGGGCAGCGGCAGGCGCTCCAGGAGGTCAATCAGTGGATCGGGGAAAGGGTGAGCTGCCGCAGCGGGTTGAGAGAGAATCAGGCAGTGGGGATAATTCGCGCCCAGCTCAGTGCCCAGCTCAGTGCCCAGCTCAGTGCCCAGCTCAGTGCCACCCGCAGCAGCAGCCTTAGCAGCAGCCTCAACCCGCAGCACCGCGATTAGCTTGACGTGATCGAGCAACCCCACCCATTGCCCGGTCGAGTCTGCCCAGACTAACGGTAGATTGGGATCAGCCGCATCCTGATAGAGCTGTTCTTGAAGCTGGGCGAGATCGGCATCGGTCTGGAGCAGCCGGACGGGCTGAAGCAGCTCAGGTGAATCCTGAAGCAGCGCCGTGAGCAGCAGCTTCTGCGGCCAGATCTCCGATAGATCGAGCGGCATCACCGCAATAAATCGACAGAGATGTAGAATGCTCGGCGGTTGTTCCTTCGTCTGCCCGTTGACGAGCACCTGATCTGCGCCGCTTTGCCGAAATAGCTGCCAAACTTCTGCCAGAGTCATTGCTGCATGGCAGGTAGGAACTGAAATCATGAATTCTCTGAGACAAGAGATATTCATTTGCAGCAGATCCAGAGGAGTCTGGAGACAATGAGCATGAAGAACCTGAGTGAAGCTTGCTGAAGCAGAATCCAGAATCAGAGAATTGCTAGAGAGCTTCTATAAAAACTCAGCAGATCTAGAAAACCGAGTGAGCGCGCTCTGCATGATGGCCCGCGGGATGGCCTGCGTGATTTCGACTTTAGCAGAGTTCTGAGGCTGAGCTATTGAGCCTAATATCCTAATTATGCCGGGATCCTGGTGGGATAATGCCCTTCTCCATTACAATTAAGTGTTAAGTATTTTGATAACTATAAATATTTTTGTATAGCTATCCTGTTGATTTTTATTGCCAAAGCGGTTGAATTCAGTCAGATGGTACAGCAGCTGCGGTTGGTCAAAAAGCTTGAAGAGCGTCTGGGATATCTGGGTGTTTATGACAAGCGTCATCCTCAAATCTTTTTACAGAACATGACTCCGCCTCAGAAAGCAGACCTGTTGCGGCAGCTCAAGCAGGACTATCGCGAGATTATTCTGGCTTACTTTTCAGATGAACCCGGTCTCAACGATCAGATTGATAAATTCGTCAACTTAGCGTTTTTAGTTGATGTACCCATCTCTCAAATCGTCGAGATTCATATGGAAATCATGGATGAATTCTCGAAGCATTTGAAGCTGGAAGGGCGGAGCGATGAGATACTGCTCGACTACCGACTCACGCTGATTGACATGCTGGCTCACCTCTGTGAAATGTATCGCCGCTCAATCTCGCGTGAGTCCTAGATTTTTGGCCTTGCTGAATCTAGGATAGGATGACAGCACCGAGTGAATTCATACGTCCCTTGAAAAAAACCTACATCCTAAAGCTGTACGTGGCGGGCAACACCCCCAACTCGGTGCGCGCCTTAAAAACGCTGAATAATATTTTGGAAAAAGAATTTCAGGGGGTCTACGCGCTGAAGGTCATCGACGTGCTGAAAAATCCGCAGCTTGCCGAAGAAGACAAAATCCTGGCCACCCCAACGCTTGCCAAGATTCTGCCGCCGCCGGTTCGCAAAATCATCGGCGATCTCTCTGACCGCGAGCGCGTCTTGATTGGCCTGGATCTGCTCTATGACGAGCTGCAAGAAGAAGAGCTAGAAGAGTAGCGCTGACATCACGATTGGCTGGAGCAGACTCAGAACGGCCAGAGCGCGTCGATAATTCCGTATAATTCAGGGACAGAGCGGCATTCCAGAAATTGGATTCGCTTCAGGGTTCGATCTAGATCGAGTAAAGGTTACAGGACTCATGACCCAGGCCAATTCCAGTCAGTCGCAGAATGCCGAGGTGGTGGGCGTTCACAAGATGCGCACCATGATCGAAGGGTTTGACGATATCAGCCACGGCGGGCTGCCAATCGGACGCACGACGCTGGTGAGCGGCACATCTGGTACGGGCAAAACCCTGTTTGCAACGCAGTTTCTCTACAACGGCATCACCCAGTTTGACGAGGCAGGCGTGTTTGTCACCTTTGAAGAGTCGCCTGCCGACATTATCAAAAACGCCTACAGTTTCGGCTGGAACTTGCAGCAATTCGTAGACGAAGGCAAACTATTTATCCTGGACGCTTCGCCGGACCCCGAAGGCCAAGATGTGATTGGCAACTTTGACCTATCGGCCTTGATTGAACGCATTCAGTACGCGATTCGCAAATACAAAGCCAAGCGGGTTTCGATTGACTCTGTGACTGCGGTGTTTCAGCAGTACGACGCGGCTTCGGTCGTGCGGCGCGAGATTTTTCGGCTGGTGGCGCGCCTGAAGCAGGTGGGCGCAACCACAATTATGACCACCGAACGGATTGAGGAATATGGCCCGGTGGCCCGGTTTGGCGTGGAAGAGTTTGTCTCAGACAACGTGGCGATTGTCCGGAACGTGCTGGAAGGCGAGCGGCGGCGGCGCACCATCGAGATTCTGAAGCTGCGCGGCACCACCCACATGAAGGGCGAGTATCCGTTTACGATTACGGGGCAGGGCGTGAACATTTTCCCGTTGGGGGCAATGCGGCTAACCCAGCGCTCTTCTAACGTGCGGGTCTCATCGGGTGTGACCACGCTCGACGAAATGTGCGGCGGCGGCTTCTTCAAAGATTCGATTATTCTGACCACCGGCGCCACCGGCACAGGCAAGACGCTGCTGGTCAGCAAGTTTTTGCAGAATGCCTGCAATCAGGGCGAGCGCGCCATTCTGTTTGCCTACGAAGAGTCGCGAGCGCAGCTCTCCCGCAACGCCTATTCCTGGGGCACAGATTTTGAGGAGCTAGAGCAGCAGGGCTTGCTGAAAATCATCTGCGCCTATCCGGAGTCAGCTGGCTTAGAAGACCACCTGCAAATCATTAAGTCGGAGATCTCGGAGTTTAAGCCTTCGCGGATTGCGATTGACTCGCTCTCAGCTTTGGCGCGCGGCGTCAGCAACAATGCGTTTCGCCAGTTTATTATTGGCGTCACCGGATTCGCCAAGCAGGAAGAAATCACCGGCTTTTTCACCAACACAACCGACCAGTTCATGGGGTCGAATTCGATCACCGATTCGCATATTTCGACAATCACCGACACCATCTTGATGCTGCAATATGTCGAGATTCGCGGCGAAATGGCGCGGGCGATTAAC
Source organism: Pegethrix bostrychoides GSE-TBD4-15B (assembly GCA_019359155.1). Classification (GTDB taxonomy): domain Bacteria; phylum Cyanobacteriota; class Cyanobacteriia; order Elainellales; family Elainellaceae; genus Elainella; species Elainella bostrychoides. Next base: position 48,431 of record JAHHHV010000082.1, on the reverse strand, counting down.
GTGTTTAAGATGCGGGGCTCTTGGCACGATAAAGGTATCCGCGAATATGTGATCAGCGGCGACGGGCCAGAAATCAAAGACTCGTTCCGCAACTTCGAGCGAATTATCAGCGGCTCACCCACCCGGATTGCGGTAGACGAGAAAAATGAGCTGTCACGGATTGTGCGCGGCGTGCAGGAAAAGGCTGAGGAGTAGACTAGCGCTGATTTCTAGTCAGACTCACCTCTTAGTAATCTGTCTCTTCTTCGTATTCCACGACGCGCTTGCGCTCTGGGATATTCACCGGAGTCTGCCGGGGCTGAGGGTTTTCGTCATCTTCCCAGGCATCTTTGGTCACATCTTCGTCAGAAACTAGCTTAGCCTGCGGAATGTCGGCATAGGGCACGGCAGGCTCATAGCTGTCATCGTCCCAGTTGGAAGCTTCGGACTGCTCTTGCCGCATCGTTTTCAGCGGCGGGCTGACCTCGCGCTGCTCCCGCTCCCAGTTATCATCATCCCAGGTTTCTTGTGCGACGGGGACGCGCTGCTGTAGCGGCTCGACAGGGACGCGCACCCCGGAGGGCAGCTGATTTTCAGTTTTGGTAGGCGTGGCGTAGTCGATTTCGTCATCACGCTCCCAGGGCGGTTTGCCAATGCCAATCCGCTCTAGCAGCCCTACCGTGAGCTGGCTCAGCTTCTCTTCTGCGCCTTCAAACACGATCAGCCTGTCGGGGCCACTGCTTACCACTTCCTGCATCGACAGCTCATAGGTGCTAATCAACTGATCCGGGATTTGGGGCAGGCCGATTGAGGCAACGACAATGGCCTCCACGCGCCCGTCGGCGGTATCGAACTTGAAGCCGCGCACTTTGCCCAACAGCTCGCCTGTTTCGGTAATCACTTCGCTGTTGATCAGAGTGCTGTAGGCTTCGGCGTTGAAGTCATCTTCCATCGTGATGTTGTCATCCACCAGCACCACGTCCCCAATTTGGCGAACGCTGGTGAGCAGCATGGCTTGCTGGATATTTGAGAGCACGCCAGACAGCACGCTTTCGCGCATGCCGACAGCGACAACCTCGCGCCGATCGACATCGACCCAGAGCTGGCTAACCACGCCAAGCCGCTTACCGCTGCTGCGCGTAATAATCTGCGTGCCCATCAAATCCGAACGCTGGCAATACTGTGGTTCAGTCATGTGGTTCAAAAATCATGTTCGAGTCTAAACGCTCGCAGCGGTCTTCAGCCTCAGCGTATTACCCAGCGTATCACCCAATTTAACCTGAAGCGCCCTGCTGCAAGGTTAGCCCCAGAACCTGAGTGTAGGCTCCGCGAGCTTGGGTGACGCCAATGGTGCGCTCAGCAGATTCAATCATCGGTCGGCGCAGGCTGACCACAATAAACTGGGCTTGCTGAGCCTGGTGTTTAATCATTCTAGCTAATCGCTCCACATTTGCCCCATCCAGGAACATATCCACCTCGTCGAAAGCGTAGAAGGGCGAAGGGCGATAGCGCTGGAGCGCAAAGATAAAGCTGAGCGCCGTCAGCGACTTTTCGCCCCCCGACATGGAGGCCAGCCGCCGCACGGGTTTGCCTTTAGGATGCGCCACCAGATTCAGGCCGCCTGCGAACGGATCTTGCGGATCGTCGAGCTGCAGGTAGCCGTCGCCGTCGGAGAGTTCGGCAAAGATCGTCTGAAAGTTCTCGTTGACGGCATCAAAGGCTTCTTTGAAGGCGCGCTGCCGCAGGGTGGTAAAATTCTCGATTCGCAGCAGCAATTCGGTGCGCTCTTCGTCCAGCGTCGTCAGCTTTTGGCTCAGCTCTGCGAGTCGTGCCTGCGTCTTCTCGTACTCTTCCAGCGCCAGCATATTCACAGGCTCCATCGCCTGCAGTCGCTTCTGCATAGAACGCAACTCGTGCTGCAAAGCGGCCAGATCTGTGCCCTCCGGGATTTCGGGCAGTGGGTCGGGCAGTTCGGCGCGCTGGGTCGCGAGCTGGGCTTGCAGCGTCACTAGCTCCTGACGGCGGGTTTGCTGAGTTTCAACGAGCTTTTGCCGCTGCCATTCCAGCTGTTGATAGGCAGTTTGCTGCTCGCGGAGCTGGCGTTCGGCGCGATCCCGCTCTTGCTTTTCGGCGGAGAGGGTTTGATCGAGCGCGGCTAGAGCAGTCTGGGTGGTGGCAATCTGCTCGGTGAGCTGCACCGCCTGAGCCTGCAAGTCAGCAGACTGGGTGAGCTGTCCAGTCTGCCGCGCCCGCTGCTCTTGGATACGCTGCTGGGCCTGCTCGATTTTCTCCTGGAACCGCTGGCGCTGCATCTCTAGATCGCGCAGATGCTGTTCGGCGGCTTGCAGGGTGAGCTGGCGCTGAGCAAGCTGGGCTTCCTGTTGCCGGATGCCCGCCTGAAGCTGCTGCCATTCGCTGTGGGTCTGCGACGCTTCCAGAGCCGTCATCGCTTGGCGCTGCTGGGCAAGCAGAGCTTCCTGACGCGGCAGGTCACGCTCTAAGGCCACCAGACGAGCCTCGGCGGTAGCTAGCTCCTGCTGATTTTGGCCGAGCTGCGCCCGAATCTGGCCTTCCTGGGCAATCAAACTCATCAGCTCTTTTTGGAGCTGCTCAATCTGGAGCTGCACCGAACGCTGCGACTGTCGCGCTTCCGAAAGCGCCTGCGCTTTTTCCTTGACTTCAACGACCGCTTTGGCAATCTGGCGCTCGCAGTGCTGCAACACCTGGGCAATCTCCTGGAGCCGCTCGCGCAGCGTCACCGCCTCAGCCGATTCGCCGGCTTCAACCCTGCCAAAATGCAGCGTTCCCTGGCGATTGGCAAGACTGCCGCCCGTCATTGCGCCGCTGGTTTCGAGCAGCTCGCCGTCTAGCGTCACGATCCGGTACTGCCCCATCTGGCGGCGGGCAGATTGCAGATTGGCGAAGACCACCGTGTTGCCAAAGACGTAGGAAAACACCTCGCGGTAGCGGTCATCGCAGTCAATCAGGCTGCTGGCTTGGTCAATGAATCCTTCAGGGCGGTTCCATTTGGGCAGGTTGGCGGGTGAGCTGGCGCGAATTTTGTTCAGCGGCAAGAAGGTGGCGCGTCCGGCGCGCTGGCGCTTCAGCAGCTCGATGCCGGCAGCGGCAATGCTGTCATCTTCCACAATCAGGTAGCTGAGTCTGGCTCCGGCGGCAATTTCGAGAGCCAGCTGATACTGAGCATCTACCCGACCCAACTCGGCCACCAGCCCGCAGATTCCTGGCAGACCTGCCTCAGCCAAAATTTTGCTCAGCCCCGTGCCCTGCGACTCGCGGATGATTTGCGCCTGTGCCTCCAGCTTGTCGAGCTGGCGATGCTTATCGCGCTGTTCGGTGAGCAGACGCGCCTGGGTGTCTTGCTGTACCTGGAGTTCGCGTTCGGAGGCTGAGAGCGACTGCTCCTGCTGGCTGATCGCCTGAATCGAGCCAATCACCTGCGCCTCAACCTGGCTGCGCTGGCGCTGCTGGGCGGCAATTTCGCCTGTGACGGTGGTGAGCGCATTGGTCTGCTCCTGAATTTTCAGCTTCAGCTGGCTGGTGCGTTCTTGCAGGCGGGCTTGCTCGGTGCGCTGCGGCTCTAGCGTTGCTTGCAGGGCTTCGATTTCGCGACGCAGGGCGGTCTGCTCCTGCACCCAGGCATCGGATGCGGAGGCAATGGCGTTGGCGGCTTCGCGCTGCTGCTCTAGCGCCTGCTGAGCTTGGTCGCGCTCGGCTTTTAACTTGAAGAGATCTTCCGACTCGGCTCGCTGCTTGTCGCGCCCCAGCGCCTCCATCTGTCGCAGGTACTCCTGGATGTCCTGCTGACTACGCTCTAGGCTTTTGGCGGTTTCCTGACGGGCGTTGGCTAGCTCCTGCTGCTGCCGCTGAAGCTGCCGTAGCTCTGCCTCACGGGTCGCCAAGCTGGCCTGGAGCGCCAGCAGTTCATCCTCGCCCAGCGCCTTAACATGCCGATTCAGCCGATCCAGCAAAATCGTTGCCTGCTTGATCTCCTCAGCCATCGCGGTGAGGCGTTCGGCTAGCTCCACGGTGGTTTGGTCGCCTGCCGCAATCTGGAGCTGGAGCTGCTCGGCCTGCTTGGCCTGCGTCTGCCAGCCCAGCACCGCCTCCCACTGCGACTTGTTTTGCAGCTCTAGCTTCAGCCGCTGGTAGCGCTCGGCCTTGATCCGATCCTGCGAGAGCTTGTCGCGCTGAGTAGTCAGCTCACGCTCGACGATCCGAAACCGCTCCTCGCGCTCTTTGACAGCATCCAGCTTGCCTTTGGCCTGGTCGATTTTGCGGTCGAAGGCGGCAACTCCAGCCAGCTCGTCGATAATTTCGCGGCGCTCGCGTGAGTTCATCGAAATAATGCTGGTGACATCGCCTTGCAATACGACGTTGTAGCCTTCAGGATAGACATGCACTTTCTGGAGCTGCTCGTGCAGTTCAGTGAGGGTGCAGGGCTGGGCGTTGAGGTAGTAGTTGGAGGTGTAGGTGCCCTGCTGTGTCACCCGCAGCTTGCGCATTACCGTCCATTCTGTCGCACGCTCTAGGTGATTGGCCTCGAAGTCTGCTGTTTCCGCAGCCTCCTGCTCAGAATCCTCTAGCATTTGCTGAATATCGCCCGCCTCCAGCGCAAAAGTGGCCGTGACGCTGGCTTCCACCACCGAACGACCGCGACCCGACTGCGTTTGATTGACCAGATCTGGCAGCCGTTCGGCACGCATTCCTTTGGAGCTAGACAGCCCTAGCGCAAACAGCAGCGCGTCGAGGATATTGGATTTGCCCGACCCGTTGGGGCCAGAAATGACCGTAAATCCCGGCAGCAGCGGCACGTCAGTTGTGCCGCCAAAGGACTTGAAGTTGGTTAGCTCGACGCGCTTGATATACACAGGCTGCCTATTGGGTCTTAGTACGAATATACTAACTTACAAAGAAAAATCAAGGGGTCTAGGAAGATTAAGCTAGGAAATCTGGCGAAAACGGCAAAGTTGCTCTTTACTTTACTCAAAAAAACCAAAACTGACCCGACAGGGCTATAAAAATCTAGTTCGGCGGCAGCAGCCAGCTAAGATGAGCCAATGGCTGATACAGAAAATCAAAGAACCTATGCCACCCGCCGCATTGTCCGACATTACGCTGCCCTCCGTGAACTTCAGCCTGCTGAACAGACTATCTTCAATCTGCTGCGAGATCGACTGCCTAAAATGCAGATGCTCGATATTGGTGTCGGCGGCGGTCGCACGACGCTGCATTTTGCACCAGCTGTAGCCAGCTATATCGGCATCGACAGCTCAGCCAAGATGATTGCCGCCTGCCGACAGCGTTTTGCCGATCGAGTCTTTGAATGCGGCGATGCTAGAGCCATGCCTCAGTTTGCAGATAATTCGTTTGACTTTGTGCTGTTTAGCTTTAATGGCCTAGACTATATGCCTCATGCCGACAGGCTGCGGGTGCTGCAAGAGGTGCGTAGAATTTGTAGACCGGGCGGATATTTTTGCTTCTCTAGCCACAATTTGCAGGCAATGGAGCAGATGTTTTGCTGGAAGAACCAGCTCAGCCGGAACCCGCTCACCACCTACAGCAATCTGGTAATGCTGCTGCTGCTGCGCGGCTTGAATCGCTCAATTAGCCCCAGGCGGCTGAAAGCTGCTGACCATGCCGTAATCCGAGATGAGTCGCATAATTTTCGGCTGCAAACTTACTACGTCAGACCGCAGGTACAGATTCAGCAGCTGGCCGCATTCCAAACAAGCTGGATCTACTCCTGGCAAAGCGGCCTAGAGATTACCGACAGCGCGGATGCCAGCCCCGACCTGTGGCTTTACTATCTTTGCACTATCGCTGCGTGATTCTGCAACTTGGCTCACCTCATCGATCTCTGAGGCGTTTAGCTCCCTGATAGAGCAGCCCCAACCCAATCAGCTGTACCAGATGGTAGAGATCAGCGCCAGTCAACCCGCCGACCGAGGGCTGACCGTGGAGCAAGATCAGCGCCAGCCCGGAAGTCAGGATTCCCGATGCCAGCCAGGGAGATGCTGCCGCAGGTCGCCAAGCTTGCAGCAGCAGCGCTATCCCCAGTGAAATCATGTAGTCAAGCGCAGCAGCTTCAAAGTGAGGAGAGCTACCCCAGAGCCACAGCGTTTTGATTAGCGCCGCTAGCAGCAGCCAGTTGCGGTAAGGACGCACCGAACTGCCGATCACACTGCCGCTCAGCAGCATTAGACTTGCCCAGCTGAGGCTGTAAATCATGGCGCGCCAGAGGTCATATCCCAACGCGCCAAGCTGCGCGGAAAATCCGTGACAGGTGCCACCCAAAGCCGCCGCCAGAGCCACAAAGCCAAACGCCATCCCCCAGCAGCCTACCGAAACTTGCCGCTTCAGCCAGCCGATCCGCAGCAAAAAGCCTGCAAAAATACAGGCAACCCCCGCCAGCGCATAGTCGGTGAGCGTCGTGATGGGTTCACTCATGGGTGGCTAGAGCATTAGGCCAGACGGAATGCCAGACAAAAAGCTAGGTAATATGCCAGATAAAAGGCCAGAAAACAGGAGAACAGCATGGGCATTGAAATCGAGCGCAAATTTTTGGTGCAAAACGAAGGCTGGCGAGGACTGGCTGAAGGCATCCTCTATCGACAAGGCTATCTCGCCAGCCGTCCGGGCTGCACGGTGCGGGTGCGAGTTGCGGGCAACCAGGGCTACTTGACTATCAAAGGCAGCACCGCTGGCATTAGCCGTGCTGAATATGAGTATGGCATTCCGCTAGAGGATGCGGCGCAGCTGTTGGATCGCCTTTGCCAGTTGCCGTTAATCGAAAAAACGCGCTATCGGATTCCGGTCGCGTCGGGTTTAGTCTGGGAGGTCGATGAATTTGCCGGCGAGAATCAGGGACTCATCGTAGCCGAGATTGAGCTTTCTCAGGCCGATCAAAGCATTGAGCTGCCGGACTGGATTGGCCTAGAGGTGTCGGATGATCCGCGCTACTTCAACGCGAATCTAGTCAACCACCCGTATTGCCGCTGGTGAAGATACGTTATTTTCAGGAGACTATCAGGAGACTGTCAGGAGATTGCGTGAGATAGCTAGCTGCTAGGCCTCTGCCGGCGCAGCAGCTAGCTGTCTCGCCTGCAAAGCTTCCTCAGTTTTCTGACGATCTAGCTTTAGCACCAGCACGCCTAGAGGCGGCAGGCAAAGGTCGATCGAGTAGGGCTGGTTGTGCAGCGACCATTCTTCTGCCCATTTGCCACCCAAATTGCCCATGTTGCTGCCGCCAAACTCGCGCGAGTCGCTGTTGAGTAGCTCGCTGTAGAAGCCAAACTCCGGCACGCCAACGCGATAGTGAGAATGCGGCTGCGGCGTAAAGTTGCAAACCGTGACGATAAACTCCTTGGGATCATCTTTGGCACGCCGCAAAAAGGCCACAACGCTGTGCCGATTGTCGCTGCAATCAATCCACTCAAAGCCGTCAAATGAGAAGTCCTGTGTATAGAGAGCTGGCTCGCTGCGGTAGAGCGCATTGAGGCGGCTCATGAAATAGTTTAGCTTTCGGTGTGGCTCAGAGTTGAGCAGATGCCATTCTAGGTCGCCCCAGACGTTCCACTCCGTCCACTGGCCAAACTCCATGCTCATAAACAGCGTCTTCTTGCCGGGATGCGTGAACATATAGCCATACAGACAGCGCATATTCGCCATCTTCTGCCATTCGTCCCCCGGCATCTTGCCAATCATGGGGCTTTTGCCATGCACCACCTCATCATGCGACAGCGCCAGCATGAAGTTTTCGGTGAAGGCATACATGATGCTGAAGGTGACGTTGTTTTGGTGGAATTGCCGGAACCAGGGATCCATATGGAAATAGTCCAGCATGTCGTGCATCCAGCCCATGCTCCACTTCAAGTTGAAGCCCAAGCCCCCCATGTAGGTCGGCCAGGAGACCATCGGCCAGGTAGTAGATTCTTCGGCAATCGAGAGCGCACCTGGGAAATAGCCAAAAATCAGGTGATTGAGCTGTCGCAAGAAGTCGGCAGCTTCGATATGCTCGCGTCCGCCATATTGGTTGGGCACCCATTCGCCAGCCGGACGCAGATAGTCGAGGTAGAGCATTGAGGCAACGGCATCCACTCGAATTCCATCGATATGGAACTTATCGAACCAGAATAGAGCGTTGGCCACCAAGAAGTTCCGCACCTCGTTGCGGCCATAGTTGAACACCAGCGTTCCCCACTCTTTATGCTCGCCCTTGCGCGAGTCCGCATATTCGTAGAGTGCCGTGCCGTCAAAATTAGCCAGCCCATGCCCGTCCTTAGGGAAATGCCCCGGCACCCAGTCCATGATCACGCCAATGTCGTTTTGGTGGCACTGATCGACGAAATACATGAAGTCTTGCGGACTGCCGTAGCGCGAGGTAGCCGCATAGAAACCCGTCACCTGATAGCCCCAGGAGCCGTCAAACGGATGCTCGGTAACGGGCAGCAGCTCAATGTGAGTAAAGTTCAGCTCTTTAACATAGGGGATCAGCTTGGCAGCTAGCTCCCGGTAGGTCAAGAAGCGGGCACCCGGCTTCAGGTCAGCGACTATTACGGGCGGAATGAGCTGACCGTCGCCGTCATGGGCTGGCTCGTTGTAGTCGCCATGCATCCAAGAGCCTAGATGCACTTCGTAGACCGAAATTGGTTCCAGCAGCGGGTCGGTATTGCGGCGCTTTTCCAGCCAAGCGCTGTCGTTCCAGCTATAGGTGGCCAGATCGCAGACAATCGAGGCTGTTTTGGGGCGCACTTCCTGTTGAAAGCCGTGGGGATCGGTTTTCTCATAGATATGCCCTGCCTGGTTCTTTACCTCATATTTGTAGCTAGATCCCGGCTTGACGCTGGGAATAAACAGCTCCCAGATGCCGCCATCTCTAATCCGCATCTGGTGCTCGCGCCCGTCCCACTGGTTGAAATCACCCAGTACTGAGACGTTGCGAGCGTTCGGTGCCCAGACTGCAAAATAGACCCCCTCTACGCCATTGACTTGCGTGAGATGTGCTCCCAGCTTTTCGTAGATCCGGTGGTGATTGCCTTCGCCAAACAGGTGGATGTCATAGTCGGTGAGCAGCGGCGAGCGGAAGGCGTAAGGGTCATAGGTGACGCGCTCATGCTCGCCTTCTCGGATGCGAAGCTGATAGTTGGACAGGTCTGCTTTTTCTAACGTGCATTCAAAGAAGTGGGGGTGATGCACCGCCTGCATCGGCTGCTCCTGACGCTCGGCAGGCAGAATCACCCAGGCCGCATCAGCACGCGGCAAATAGGCACGGACGATCCAGGTCGATTTCCCGTTCTGATGAATTTCATGGGGGCCAAGCACTTCAAACGGATCGTGATGTTGGTTCCAAACAATCCGATCGATCTGGTCGGGAGCAACGGTCATGGACATGGAGGTACCTGCCTAAATCAAATACTGAACAGATATGAAAAAGAATTTTTTACAGGCGGCGAATCTTGCACGGCAAGAACAGCCCTGTCAGCCTTATAAACAATCTAAAACAAAGCTTAACAGAGCGTAGCAAATTGCGGCGCAACTCTCAAACCTCATAGATAAAGATTCTAGAGCGCTTCAATCTACTGCCAGCTAGAGTGTTTGCCTTGGGAAACTTAATCGCTTCAGCGCCTAAACTCTCAGTAACCTTCAGCTCATCGTATTGCTCTCCTGCCCATAAGCCTGCCAAGCCAGATCCACAAGTCCATTAACGATGGCAGAAGCCACAACCGCGCTGCCCTTGCGTCCGTCGATCCGAATATGCGGCACCAACGAGTCTTGCAGCCGCTCAACAGCCACATCCACTCCGACAAACCCGGCAGGCGTGCCAATCACCAGCGCTGGACGAATTTCTTCCGCCTCAATCAGCTCCACCAGAGACACTAGCGCCGTCTGAGCCTGACCAATCACAAAAATGCCTTCCGGGTAGCGGCGAGCCAGTGTCTCCATCCCCCAGGCGGCCTGCGTCCGGTCGCGCTGAGGTCGAGTTAGCGTTTCCATACTGCAATAGACCGGATTGGCAAAGGTGGTCTGGATCACGGGCGCGATCCCAACCTGAACCATCGGCACATCTACAATGATTGTGCTACGAGCTGCCAAAGCTGCCGCCCCTGACTGCAACGCCTGCTCCGAGAACCGAATCAGCGACTTGTACTCAAAATCAGCGGTGGCATAGATCACCCGCCGGACAATTTCATATTCCGAAGGCGAGAAGCAATGGTTGCCAATTTCGCGATCAATCAGGCTCAAACTCTGAGCGTCAGTCGGATGCCACTCCATTTCCACCCCAAACCCTAGCAGTATAGTCCACTTTCATTAGACCGCAATTGGGGAGTCTCGCGTGTTGAGTTTTACGGGAATGGCGCGCTGAAATCTCAAGAGCCAGCCTCAAGAGCCAGCCTCAAGAGCCAGCCTCAAGAGGCAACCTCAAGACTCGGAAGCAGGGGCGGCCAGCATCGGAGACAGAAACGCAACCAGTGCTCCCAGCAAAAAGCCAGCTACGTTACGCGCCAACGGCAGCCACTCAGAGGTGCGAGTCACAACTGGGCCAACGCCAAAGGCGATAAACAAGATCCCCCAGAGCGGCGAAAAAATTAGCGCCCACTGCCAGGAGAAAAATTTACCAGGTTCGCGCGGCTGGGCGGCAAAGCCAAAAACCAGACCGCCGACCGCCGAGGTAATCAGTGTCAAAATCCACTGCTCGCGGGGCAGACCGGGCACAACCAAGCAGCCGCCCTGACGTAGACAGGTTTTGATGGAGTTGAGCGCTTCCAAAATAGAGCCGTCTTCGCCGTTGTCGCGGACAAAAAACTGATTGCCAAAGCGGGTTTGCAGCTCGATCCAAAAGGTGCGGGGCATCAGCTCAAACAGATCGTCGCCGACGCTAAAGCTGAGCAGATTGCCGCCTCTGGGATCAGCGACCAGCATGACGCTGTGGTTGTCTAACCCCCAGAAGTCCTTGACGGCTCGACCCGGCGTGCGGTCATATTGCGTCAAGACGCGCAGCTTCCAGCCCGTTTCAGCCTCAAAGTCGCTGAGGTCTTTGTCGAGCGTCGCCTGCTGAGTGGCGGTCAAAGAGTTGGCCAGATCGATAATCAGCGTCGGCTGGTCGGGCAGCAGGTCGGGATTGTCAAAGGCATAGGCAGCGGGTGCAATTGCCCAAGTCAGCAGCAGGCAGGCAGCAGCAATAAAAAGAGCTTTTAAGGGTCGAATTGACATGAGCAAACTAAAACAGGCGTGAGGGTTAAATCCAGGCGGCGAGGCAGCAGTCGACAGCCCATTCAGCTGTTACATTTGTTTACCTACGTCTCATGATCATCATATCAAAAGAATTCTCCCCAGGAGCCGCAGGATTAAGCAATCCAGCAGCTCGCAAATCCTGTTGATCAGAAATCGTGAATTTGCGGTCTACTGAATCTAATGATCTATTTATCTATTCTGCTGTAATTGGCTTTTACTGAATCAGCTTTTAACTGGCTCATAACTGGCTCATAACTAGCTCAATCAGCACTGTTCGAGTCGTGATCGACAGCAGCACAGCGAGAGATGCGCTGATCGGCAAGCGGCTGGCCCGAACTGCTAGTCAAGCTGTCAGGCTGCTGGTGGGACTCAGCCGATCGAGGCTGCATCAGCGATTTCCAGGCGGCTTTAATGCCAACGCTGAAGCTGCGCCTTGCCAGTTCAGCCTGCTGCGCCTGCTGCTTAATCCCGCTGAGACTCTGATCAAACTGCGTTACAACGCGGCTAGCAGCCTGCACGTTCTGGCTCACGTCGTCGGTGAGTCCGGTGAGTTCTGTACCCGTGAGCCGAATTGCTTCTAAGGTCGGCGGCAGATCTCGGCTCAAAATATCGAACAGCTTCTCGGCGCTGCGGGCTGCACGGGCAACTTCCTGGATCGCAGGCAACGCTGCTACCAGCAGCAACGCTAGGCTGGCCGCTACCAGAAACAGCGATGCGCCCAACCAAACTACAGGATCTGTCACAGGCTGGCATCCTCAAGGCGCAAACTGCTAAACGGGGGGCAGACTGGCATCACGTCCCGGCTGCGCTTCTGGCAGCGGTGCAAACGGCAGGGGCGGCTGAGTCGGCGGCTCAACCTGACGGCTGGCTTCAATACCCGCCTCAATTGCTTCACGCAGCCGCAGCAGCGTATTGTCCCAGTTCCGCAGGGCGCTGTCCGAGAGCCGCTCGGCCTGAATCTGCACGGTAGCTGAAAGGTCTTCGGCAAGTTCGGGTAGGGCATCGGCAGACTGTCTGAGCAATTCGCGCGTCTCACGTCCCGCCTTAGGCGCAAACAGCAGTCCAGCGACGGCTCCAGCAGCGGCTCCCAGCAGCAGCCCGCCTACAAAAATGCCTCCAGCGTTCGTACGATCTGACATAGCGTCTGACATAGTGATGGATCTCCGGTGCTAAAACTGCTCTCGTTTTTGGCGCTTTTGAGGCTGGCTAGTATGGCTCTGGCTGGTATGTACCTGACTGGTATGGCTCTGACTGGTATAACCCTGAGCACGAGACTGCTGCCAGAGCCAGCGTCCCCATTCCAGTAGGCCCAGCAGCTGTCGAGTCTGCTGGAGGCTGAGTATTGTCTGCCGATACTGGCGGCGCAGGGATTGCAGACGCTGAATCGGCATGGCGCTCGGCAGATTTTGCAGCTGTAGCGCCTGAGCTTCGACCCAATTGATCTGAGCTGAGACTCTGGCGAGCGTTTGTCGCAATCGCCAGATCTGCCAGATTCCCCACCAGCAGAGCATCGCCAGCAGCAAATTCAAGATTAATACAATCAGCATGGCTACTTGGCCTGTGTCCTCAGCCAGCTTTTAGCGCTTCCCCAATTGTCCAGGCTATTTCTGTCTATATACCTTGCTTGATCATACCTATAGATAGCGAATCAAGCTATCCTCAGGAGCTGAGGCTAAAATCAGGGCGACCTATGCAGTTCCAAATGCCAGTCGAGATCTATGTGCATCCAATCCAGGGCGATGATGCGGCAGCAGGAGATTCGCTGGCTCCCTTCAAGACGCTCAGCCATGCCCTTCAGCAGGCTCAGCCCGGTACGGTAATTCAGCTCAGCCGAGGCAGCTACAGCCTAGAAACAGGCGAGCAGTTTCCGCTGCTGATTCCAGCAGGCGTGTCCGTGCAGGGCAATCTACCGGGCCAGGGACAGGGCGTGACGGTGACTGGTAGCGGCAGCTATGACAGCGCGGCGTTTGGGTCGCAGTCAGTGACGCTGCTATTGCAGGACGACGCAGAGCTGCGGGGTGTCACCGTCAGCAATCCTGAGCCAAAAGGAACGGGAATCTGGATTGAGTCTGCTGCACCTACTGCACCTACAGTGTCGGGCTGCACGCTGAGCCACTGTGGCCGCGAGGGCATTTTGGTGACTGGCCAAGCCAACCCGGTTATTCACAACTGTCAGTTTCTAAACAACCGGGCGGGACTAACGCTGGTTCGTCAGGCCAGAGGTGAAGTCCGCAACAATACGACCCAACACAATCAGTTTGGCTTGGTGATTAGCGATCAGGCCGCTCCGGTCGTCAGCAACAATCAGTGGGTTGAGAACCGCTGTGGCATCATGCTGTCAGGCAGCGCATCGCCGATTTTGCGCGGTAATGTCATCGCCCAAAACAGCGAAGACGGGCTGGCGGTATTCGGCCAAGCAGCGCCAGACTTGGGACAGTTCAACGATCCGGCTGCCAACCGGCTGCGCGACAACCAGCGCTTCGATCTGCGAAACGCCACGGCGCTGAAGCTGATTTCGCTGGGCAATCAGCTCAACCCAGCTCGCACCAACGGCTTTGTCGAGTTTGTCAGCCTAGAAAAGCCCAGTCGAATCACTGCGCCTCAGGCTGTAGCGGAGAGTCCTCCAGGTTTAGCTGACTCGCCTGCACTCAGCCATGCACCAGCCGATTTACAGTCTCACTGGGCGGCCAGACTGGTGCAGCCATTGATCGATCGGCAGATTTCGCCGCTCCTCCCAGACGGCAGCTTTCAGCCTGAGGCAGATGTCACGCCCAGCGAATTTGCTCGCTGGATGCAGCGAGCAGGGTTAGTAGCGCCAATGACTCTAGCGGCTCCAGCTTCCTCAGAACAGCCTCTGACTCGCCTGCAAACAATCGAGCAGCTCGTGGCGGCGCTGCATCTGCCCAGCGCTCACCCCAGCCTGCTCCAAGGCTACCGCGATCGAGTCCAAATCCCCAGCGACCAAACGTTGACAGTAGCAACAGCCTTAGAGCATCGACTGGTAGTTTCAACCCAGCCTAACGACCTCAACCCGCTCCAGAGCGTCACGCGAGCAGAGGCGGCTGCCATGCTCTACCAGACTTTGCTAACGCAAGCGCAGGTCGCCCCTATCGATCTGCCGCAGATCCTTCAGCCCCAGCGACCCGTGATGCGGCTTCAGGCCAAGCCTGCCGCAGCGCTGATTGTTGTGCTTGATCCGGGACATGGGGGTGACGATTTGGGGATGTCTACGGCCAAGCCAGTTCCCGCAGCTCTGCCAGAGCTGCCGATGATGCCGATGATGCAAACGCCTGAGATTGGCTCTAGAGAGTACTTTGAGCTAGCCAGCATTGCGCCAGGATTGAGTGAGCCGCCGCGCTCGTCCAGAATCCAGCCGCAGCTGCCAATGCCGCTCCAGCCGCCGCCCGGAATGCCTGTGGAGGAGCTGCGGCTGCCGGGAGAGCCACCCGAAATGCCCAGCCTGCAAGAAAAACACATCACGCTCTCGGTGGCGCAGGCGGTAGCTGGCTTTTTGCAGCAGCAGGGTGTAGAGGTGCTGCTGACGCGCAGCGCAGACCAGTCTTGCAGTCTGGCCGAACGGCGAGCCGCAGCTCCCCCGCAGGCTGCGGCGTTTGTCAGCTTTCATGCCAACGCCAGCCTCAGCAGTCAGCCAGAGATCAACGGCATCGAAACCTACCACCATCCCGACTCGCGCGAGGGTGGCCGTCTGGCTTGGTCGATTCACAAAACCCTGACCCGCACGCCCGATGTCACCGATCGTGGCGTGCGTGCCGCCCCTTTCCCGCTGCTGGCGCTGCCGCTGCCTGCTGCCCAAATTGAAGTCGGCTATATTACCGGCAGCCGAGATGCCGTCAGCCTGGGCAACTCAGCCTATCACCGCTACTTGGGGCGCGCCATTGCCAACGGCATCCTCCGCTTCTTGCGCCAGCGACCTGAAGCATAGTTCCCCCGCTCTGAGTGAGATCTGAGCGCTCAAATTCTGGGCAAGAACAAGTTCTTCTAGGCTGGAAAAATGGGAAGATGAACTTGAGCTCACGATTAAGATCACGATAAGCATTAGTAAAGAAGCATGGCTGAAATTCAATTTTCTAGAGGAACCGCAGAAGAAGTCATCCCTGAGATTCGACTGACGCGCTCTAAGGACGGCACAAACGGTCAGGCGCTGTTTTATTTTGACCAGCCGCGTGCGATGAGCAGCGACGGCAGCGTTGAGGTCACGGGCATGTACATGGTGGATGAAGAAGGCGAGATTAGCACCCGCGAGGTGAATGCCAAATTTATCAATGGTCAGCCCGCCGCGCTAGAAGCCACATACATCATGAAAAACGTCGAAGAATGGGATCGCTTCATGCGGTTTATGAAGCGCTACGCGGAGCAGAACGAGCTGGGCTTTAACAAGGCTTAACCGCTGGCAGTCTGTCCTGTCTCGATGCTTGACGCTGTGGCTCTAAACTCCGTTCGGTTCCGGTTTCTGTGCCTCCTCTATGCCCCAGCCTCACCCCGATCTAACCTCGGTTTCCATCTGCTGCGCCATTTTGACCGTGAGCGACAGCCGCACGGTTGAGACAGACAGCAGCGGTGGCTTGATTCGCCAGACGCTAGAAGCTGCTGGGCATCGCGTTGCGGCCTATCAAATTCTGGCCGATCAGCCCGATCTAATTCGGACTCAGGTTTTAGCTTGGTCTGTCGAAGCGGAAATCCAGGCGATTTTGCTCAATGGCGGCACTGGGATTGCCCCCCGCGACAGCACATATGACGCAGTTGAAGCGCTGTTAGAAAAAAAACTGCCCGGATTTGGCGAACTCTTCCGCTGGCTAAGCTATGCCGAAATTGGCTCGCGGGCAATTGCTTCGCGAGCCGTAGCGGGCGCTGTAGGCGGCAAGCTGCTGTTTTCGCTGCCTGGATCAACGGCGGCAGTCAGGCTGGGTTTAGAACGGCTGATTTTGCCTGAGCTAGCACATTTGGTGCGGCAGCTTCAGGGCTAGCTTCAGGGCTAGAACCCTAGATTGAGCTGCCAGCGTTGTAGCCTGCCCTGACAGGAGGGAACCAAATCCACGATTCGGAGCCGCCATTCGCCCTGAGCCGAGCGATTTAAAACAGACTGTAGGGCACTGGTGGTTTCCAGCGAGTAGATCGTTTTGAGCTGACTTAACCGACCCAGAGCGCGGCTTTGCAGCAAGATCTGCCCTCCCCAGGGCGGCAGCAGCCAGATGACCAGATCGCCCAAAAACTCATGCTCCAGCTCCAGGCTGACTTCAATATCGCGAATTCGCTCAGCTTCCGACACCTGCACAGCGCTGGTGATGCCGTCAGTTTGACCGTCTGGGATCTCTAGCTGCTGCTCGCTGGCATACTCCAGCCAGCGATCGGGGAGCAGCAGTGGCTGCAAATGCTGCTGAGCCAGCTGCACGGCTTTAATGGCGCTAACTTTGCCATAGCCAAACCAGGCCGAGTGGCGGCTGGCGCTATAGCTGCCCAAACTCAGCCCCAGCTGAGCATCCGGCGTTCGATCCAGTATTTTATCTGCCGTCTGCTCCAAAATCTGCTGCACCTGCTGAGCGGTTAAATCAGAATTGACCGAAAGCATCAGCGCCGCTACGCCTGCCACAATCGCGCAGGCCACAGACGTATCTCCCGTCTCAATGGCCGCGGGTAGCTCGATTGGGCGCACGGGCGACAGGTTTTCCAGGAGCGGAGCGGTCGCCACCCGTCCCGCGAGCTGACTCCAAAAGCCGGGAGCAGACTCGCCGCTGGGAGCTACCACTGAAACACTCTCGCCCCAGTTGCTACTGGCCGCCTTGCGATTCAGGCTGGTGCAGGCCGCGACCGTGATCACATCTGGATGTACCGCGAACCCGTTGAGCCAGCGCGTTTTTTCCGGCAGGGTGCCGCCTGACTCGGCGATCCAACCATCCAGCGGACGATTGGCGTTGCCCGCCGCAAACAGCAGCACTGCGCCTCGCCCCCCCCGCCCTGCTGTCGCGATCTGACTCAGCGCCACCCGCTGCCGCAGCGAGAGCGGGAAGTAAACGGCGGCGGCTCCCCAGCCACAGCAAACCACATCGGCTCCTTGCCGAATCACCCAGTCAGAGAGCTGCTCAATCGTCTGGTCGTCAAAGAACTGACCGAGTCGAATCGGCATCAGGGCACAGCCAGGAGCCACGCCAATCACGCCTCTGCCAGTCTCATCGGCGACCGCAATCTGAGCGCAGATCGTGCCATGAGTGTCAGGGCAAGGGTCAAGCTGCCCCGTTAAACCAGGATTGGGACGGGGCAGAAACCCGCCGTCTTGCAGATCGAGCGGGGCAACAATCTTGCCTTCGCTCTGCCAGTCAGGATGGTTGAAGTCAATGCCACTATCGACAATCGCTACCGCGATCCCGCGACTGCCGCGCGTCAGGTTCCAGGCGGGTTCTGCAAAAATATGGGAAGCCGGAGCCAGCGCCTCGCCGCCCTCGTGATGCAGATACCACTGCCGCGCATAGCCTGACTCTCTGGGGCGATAGAACGACTGCCGCATCACGGCCACATTTGGTTCGGCCAGCAGAATGTCCGACTGCTGCATCAGCCATTGGGTCAGCTTCAGCGGGTTGAAGCGAGCCTGCACCACCTCAAACACGAAGGTTTTGGGCAGTCCGGCAATCAGCTTGACGATCCGCAGTCCGGCCTGAGCCGAGAGCCTCTGAATCCGCTCAGCCGCGGCAGTTGGCGCAAATTGCAGCGTAATTTGGCGGGTGAGATAGACGAGCGTTCCTGGACTCTGCAGCATTTCGTAGATATGGCTGGCAAAGGCAACCTGCGGCAACTGGCGAGCCACCTGCATTAGCACTTCTAGATCTGCGGACTGAGATTGCAGCTCCACTAAATCAGGCAAAACTGGCATCGCCTCCACTGCGACGGACAAGCGCTGCTCAAGTTCAGCCAGCACTGCATCCAGCGCCTGACCTGCGGTGAGCGAGAGCGAAAACCGATTTGGGCATTTCGCCAACGGGATGGCCACCCCGCCCCTAAGCAGCATCGGAGCAGTTGATAGAGCATCTGGCAGAATATCTGGTGGAGTCTCTGACAGGGCATCTGACAGGGCTGAATCAGGTCTAATCAGGGACGGAATTCTATCTGGTGTTCTATCTGGCGTTCTATCTGGCATTGACTCAGCGCACTAACCATTTTGGGAGTAGCTGTATTTTAGGATCTGCGGCTCAGATTGGCGCAGTTGCTTCTGGCTATGTTCTGGGCGGGTCAAGTCGGGGGGGCATCACGAGCGCAAGCAATTCAGAAATTGATTCCGGAACTTTTTAGGGGTTCTCTCGGTCTACGCCCTAGCGAACTCGTCTTTACTATGGCGCGAGTCGATCAACTCCCAAAGAATTTGAGATTAACTGAAACCGCGATGGTAAAATCCCTTAAGGCTGAATCCGTCTGTGCTTATACATTTTTTGGGAACAGGTTCATGGTGTCGTCTGTCGCATATCAAGTTTCTCCACTGCCCTACTTCACTCAACGGTTTCTGTCCAGTTTGACTGCCGCCCTAACTGCGACTCTGCTGCTCTGCTCTGTGGCCACCCAAACCCAAGCTCAGTCTGAGCCATTACCTGACCAACTGCCAAATCAGCTTCCCGAAACAACTCCCGCCGACCCAGCTCTGCAAGATCCTAGCAACAACCAGGATTTGCGTCCGCTGGCTCAGGGCATTTTGAGCGTGCAGGGCGGCAGGCAGCTGATGGATGAGGCCAGCAGCGCCGTCTCGGCTCAAGACTACGATCTGGCTGTCAACAAATTGCAGCAGGCGCGACAGGTGTTTAACCAGCTCTCCAATTTTTATCAGGATTTGGGCGGCAGCTTCGCGGGTATCGACACCCGCATTGCAGACGTGCAGCGGCAGCAGGCGTTTGATACCGCTCAAATGCGGGACGAGGCCACTTATCAGCTGGCGCTAGTGCATCGTGCTCAAAACAAGCCAGAGTTGGCTGTACCGCTGCTGGTGCAGATTGTCCGCAGTCAAAACCCCACCCGCGATCTGGGCAAAAAAGCCTACCAGCAGCTATTCGAGCTGGGCTTTGTCGAGTCTCCCTATCCGCGTCAGGATGGGCCAGATGCTCCTAGCCAGTAGTCAAGATGCATCCAGCTTGACCTGCAAGCTCTAGAATAGATTTTGAAGAAATGCAGTGCGTAGAAGAAGCTTATGGTCAGCCCCGATCAAGTTGCGTCAATGATCAAAACTGGATTGCCGGACGCAGAAGTGCAGGTACAAGATCTCACGGGCGGTGGCGACCACTACCAGGTGGTGGTGGTTTCCGCGCTGTTTGAGGGCAGAAGCCTGGTGCAGCGACATCAGCTCGTCTATCGGGCGCTTCAGCAGGAAATGGACTCAGAGGCCATCCATGCTCTGACGATGAAAACCTATACGCCCCAAGACTGGCAGGCTTTGCCAACGGCTTAGGCCAGAGATCGCGGCGGAACTCACCCCCGAACGCGGCGCTTGCAGATACTATAGAGCTATCGGTGAGCAGATTGGCAGATCGCTCAAATCATCGCTTACGATACTTGTCGCTATTTTGAAATCCCCATGACCCAAGACGTGCAGCAGCGAATTGACAGTTTGGTTCAGCAAAACAAAATCATGGTCTTCATGAAGGGCACTAAGCTCATGCCTCAGTGCGGCTTCTCCAACAACGTGGTGCAGATCCTCAACGTGCTCGGCGTGCCGTTTGAAACCTGCGATGTGCTAGCCGATCCCGAAATCCGGCAGGGCATCAAAGAGTATTCCAGCTGGCCAACGATTCCGCAGGTCTATATCAACGGTGAGTTTGTCGGCGGCTCCGATATTCTGATTGAGCTGTATCAAAAGGGCGAATTGCAGCAGATGGCTGAGGTGGCGCTCGCTTCTTAGCCCAGCCCAATGAATTCCCACAGGAATTCTGACAAATTTAACCCAAACAGCCCGCTAGGCTAGACCGCTAGCGGGCTGTTTGGATTGCTCAATATTGGCGGTAGTCGGGCTGAGGCTGGGGCTGAAGCGTTTCAAAGTTGGACGAATCATATAGATATCGAATCACCTCTTCTTCAAGCCGATTGATCCAGTAAGGCTCGACAGCATCGGTGTGGCGCAGAGCGGCCAGATAGCCATCGACATAGAGCCGAAGCTCGTCAAAGCGGTAGCCGCGATTCCACTGCTCTACCAGAGCGTCGGTTAAGCGCTGATAGTAGCGGATGGTGGTTGTATCCTGAAGCATAGGTAAAAATGTCAAAAAATAGATAGCTTGAACAGATGCCTAAACACCTAAACAACAGTGACTTTTAGGGGGGACTTCTCTCCTAAGGAACTTCCCCAAGGAACTTCTCAACGCTGAAAGCTGCTTCTATAAAAGATGCCTCAACCTTAAATAAGTTCTCAGACTAGCAGGGGCTAAGTCTCGACCGGAAGCGAACCGTGAAAGCAATCTAGATCACTCGATAGCGCCACTCCTTCAGTAAAACCACTTAGTCTACATAGACTCAAGCTAGCAAAGGCTGCGGTTGCCACAATCAGTCTTAGTGCTGAGTTTAGCTCTATCTTACCTGGCTGTAGCCGGAACTGCGGAGCAGCTCAGCTTTTTGGGGGCGATTTGCCAAGGCTTACACCTGATCAGCATCAAGGCCGCTCAAGCATCAGCTAGATCGCTGAGGTTAACCTCGCTAAGAACCTCAGCGATCTCCAGAAGCCCGTAGCCTAAGTTACAAAACCTTGACAAATGCTTTGCTACGTTAAGAAAGAAGAATTACAGCGAAGCGAGGCCAGTGGTCGCAGCCAGCATCCAAATCGTTGAAGGCAATCCTCATTTGCGATCGCTGCTGGGCTGGCACCTCCAGCAAGTTGGCTACTGGGTGCATCAATCTGCTGACCTTCAGCAGGCCAGAGATGTGTTTCTGCATCGACAGCCCAGCCTGATTATTTTAGACTCCGAGCTGCCAGACGGTGACGGCATTGAATTTTGCCGCTGGTTGCAGCAGCAGCGTCAGTCTTTGATTTTGATGCTCTCAGCCCGCGATGCCGAAACCGACATTGTGGCCGGACTGCGTGCCGGAGCCGATGACTACCTGACCAAACCCTTTGGGATGCAGGAGTTCTTGGCGCGGGTCGAAGCGCTGACTCGCCGCAACCGCACGGTCTCTGTGCCAGTCGTGTTGGACTATGGCGACCTGAGTATCGATCTGGTGCAGCGGCGCGTCCGGCTCAAAAACGAGCTGATTGACCTCACCCCCCAAGAGTTCAGCTTGCTCTACGTGCTGGCTCAGGCGGGCGGCATTCCGCTCAGCCGCACCGAGCTGCTCCGCAAGGCTTGGCCTGACGAGATTGACAATCACCGCACTGTCGATACGCATGTGCTGTCGCTCCGCAAAAAAATCGAAATCGATCCCCGCCAGCCCAATCTGATTCAAACCGTGCGAAATGTCGGCTATCGCTTCAACAGTGACGTTGTGGGCGCAGAAGGTTCAGCCCGTAGTCGCCGCCCGCCCATTCGTCCTTTGACCAAGCTAGCCGAGATTTAAGGCCAAAATTCTAGGCAGATCTGCATCTAGATTTACCCGGGGCTGCCAGCCGAATTTGCGAATTCTAGATAGAATTATCGATGAGAGGAAAATCGGGGATCTGCCTCAACTTTCACTCTAAGCGTCTGCGTTAGGCTGCTTCAAGGCTCAAACGATACTGCTCAGCAGATAAGGAGTGTAGCGTGGCAATTATTGCTCTTAAAGCCTGGTATCTTCAGGAATATGAGCCAATTCGCGAATTGGAAAAGCGCCCCCACGATCTGCGTCTGAGCAAAAACAGCCTGCTGAAATCAGGGCTGCGCGCCGACTTTTTAGAGGACAGCCAGGACGTGAAACAGTCGGCGTGGTTTCAGAGCTACCTAGAAGGTGAGGCGGTCGAGTTTTACATTGAGGGCAGCGGCGGCTACGCGATTTCCAACATTGACCTGATTAGCCATGAGATCTACTTCACGAAGCAAGAGGTCATGGCGCATCTGGAGCCGACTATTTTTCTCTGCTACCAAACTGAATTCGCCGAGTCCAGCGAACTGCTGCGCCAAGAGCTGACGACAATGCTGGAGCAGATCAACCGTCGCTCCAGGCTACCGCTCACCCTAGAAGAATCGCATCGCCTCAGCGAAGGCGCGACCCGCCTCAACAGTACGCTGATGCAGAAAATCCGCAGAAGTCTGATTTTTATTGCCGACGCAACTCCGATTTTGCAGTTTGAGGCGACTCCGCCTCAGCCGATTCCCAGCCCTAAAGTCTGCGTCGAGGTGGGCTACGCTTTGCAGTGTAAGCGCCCAGAGCAAATGCTGCTGACGCAAATGGATCGCGCCAACATCAACGGCCAGTTCCCGTTTGACTTGCCCAGCCCAAATCGCCTGCTGTTTCGCAACAAAACTGACCTGCATAAGGTTCTGCCCCAGGCTGTGGAAACTCAACTCCAGCGCTTTAATCTGCTTTAACCTGCTTCAACAATCAGCGGCTGGCTTCAGCAAATCCCGATAGGCTCGGATCATCTGCTGGGCGATAGCCTGCCAGCTATAGTGCTCTAGCGCGTGATTTCGGGCGTTCTCGCCCCGTCTGCGCCGTTCGCCTGCATCTTGCAGCGCCAAGCGAAGCTGCTGGGTGAGACTCGCTGGGTTGCAGTTACAGATCCAGCCCGCCTGAGCGCGATCAATATCTGGCCAGATATGCACCTGATCAGAAATCAGCACGGGCAGCTCAGCCAGCATTGCTTCAGCCACCGCAATCCCGAAGTTTTCGTAGTAAGAGGGCAGCACAAACAGATCGGCGGCCTGCAGCAGCTGTGTTTTCCGGTCGCCCGTCACAAACCCGGCCAGCGTCGTCTGAGCAGCCAGCGGCGAAGCCTGAATTTGCTGCTGGATCTGCCGCTCATACTGCGGATCTTGCGGATTTGCGCCTGCCAAAACGAAGTGAAACAAGAAGCCTTCAGCTAGCAGAGTCTCTAGCGCAGGCAGCAGCAAATCTAAGCCCTTCTTCGGATCAATCCGCGACATGAACAGCAGAATCGGTCGGTCATCGGGTAAGCCTAATTCAGCAGGGCTAGCAGGCTGCGTCAACTTGGGTTGCTCTACTCCCAACGGCAAGATCAAATCGCAGGTAGTTGCCCCAAACCGCTCAGAAATTTTAGCCTCTTGAGCGCTTGTAAAATGCACCGCTGCCGCCCCAGCCAGATTGGGGCGCTCCAACAGAGCTGCATAGAGCCGCTTCAGCTGTTTTTTCTTTTGCAAATCAGCCGGGTCAAGCGTTCCGAGTGGCCGCAGAATATAGGGCAGCTGCTGATAACGAGCAACAGCCGCAGCCGCGCTGCTAATCGGCGAAAACAAAGCGTGAATATGCGCTAGATCATAGTCTTGAGAATTTTTTGCTAGCCATTTGAGTAAATCAATCGAAAACTTATAGCGGCGAAAGGGCGAACAGTTAAAGTAACGAATCTGATAGCCGTCTTGTGAGACTGGCTGATTCAAAGGTACATCCAGCGGCATCTGCCCTGTATCGCCATTGGAATTGGTCGTGAGTACCGTGACCTCCAGATCTTGCGCTGCCAGACTCTTCGACAGCCCAGCCACCATTTGACTGGGGCCTCCATACACTAATGAAACCGACGGAATAATTTGGAGAATGCGAAGAGGTGGCATAGAAATCTATCTGGCAGGATAAGTTGATCGATATGGCTACAGGTCAGTCTTTAGGAGGAAGTGCAGATCAATTCGCAAGGGTAACTCTCAGGCTTTAGAGCGATGTTTTCTGAACCATAGGTCATTACTGTTGAGTGTATCGCTCTGTAAAAAACAGCTAAATTCTGAGGTTGTAAGGTTATGGCTCTCATGACAATCGATGACTATACCGTAAAGTCTGCTGCAAAGTCTGCTGGTGGAGATGTTAGCTATCAGATTAAAGGTTTTGCAGTTCATTCCGATTTGGTGGCCGGTATGCTAACCAATAAAACTGAAGAGAAACTGGGCATGGTTTCAGATGTGCTGCTGAA
Organism: Pegethrix bostrychoides GSE-TBD4-15B; assembly: GCA_019359155.1. Taxonomy (GTDB): domain Bacteria; phylum Cyanobacteriota; class Cyanobacteriia; order Elainellales; family Elainellaceae; genus Elainella; species Elainella bostrychoides. Next base: position 24,175 of record JAHHHV010000082.1, on the reverse strand, counting down.
TGCAACGGGTCAAATCGAATATATTGTAATGAGCTTGGGCGATCTGTCTACAAGCCGTAGAGTCTTGTTGTCAGCTGAGCGAGCGCGGATTGACCACGAGCAGCAGGTTGTCTATGCGGGTGCAATGAGCAAAACGGAAGCCGAAACCCTACCTGAATTCGATAGAAGCATTTTGGATTGACGCAGGCATAGCTGGGTTCACTAGCTGACGATAAAAGCTGAGCTGACGCTGTGCCAAAACTCGGTTTGTGTAATGGGCAAGCGCTCGATTTCGTCCCTGCTTGCCCAAGTTTTTGCACAGATCAGGCTCTGTTATCAGCTTCTGCAAGCAGCTTTTGAGTGCTGGAATATTGGCTTCTGGAAAGACTAAGCCAGCATTGCCAATCACATGCGGGATCTCGCCAGAGTCGGAGCCAATGACTGGCACTCCAGCAGCCATCGCTTCAATCAAAACGTGACCAAACTGCTCCTTCCAACCAGTCGCCGTTAGCGTCGAGAACTTCTGGGTTGTTTCAGAAGGCAACACTAGCGTATCCATTAAATTGATATACCGAGCAACTTCTACATGCGGCACGCTCTCTACCCAAATCAAGCGATCTGAAAATCCTGCGGCGGTAGCCTGCTCGCTCAGCTGCTGCTTAAGCGCTCCACGTCCTAACAGCAGCCATTTCCACTTGTGCGACTGGCCAATCTCTAGCAGCGCTTGGCAGAGCGTATATAGCCCTTTTTCGGGTACAAACCGACCTGCAAATCCTACGACAAATTCATCAGGCTGGATGCCCAGTTGAGCTGCCAGTTCAGGCTGGGGCTGGGGCTGAAACAGCAGCTCATCAACTCCTAGCTGCGGTATCACCTGAATTGAACCCGAGTAACCATGCTGGCGTAAAATTTCCGCGCCATCTTGGTTGCCGACAATCACTCCATCGCTGTGGCGTAGGTTGTAGGCTTCAAGCAGCGAAATTGGGAATTTGGGACTGTAGGGCAAATTCCACCAAGTAAAAAATAGCAGCTTAGCGTTCAGGTTGAGCAACGAATTCAAAGCAATCATCTGAGCATATCCCAATGATTTCGCACCCTGCTCTACCTGAATGATATCAGGGCGAAATTCGCGCAGCAGCTGAATTAAATCTAGGCCAAAACAGAGCAAGCCCTGATTATTCTGGCTGAAGTTGGAGAGCGGCACAATCCGAAATCGCCCAAACTGACGCGCCGAACTGATCGTCGTTTGGCTTTGTACGCCGCCCGGTCGCCAGCGCTTGGGGACAGCAACGGTGACTTCAATATCGGACTCTAGCTCAGCTAAAGCCTTTAGCTTTTCGCAGTTGAGATCGACAATGTAGCTATGGCTGACAACCAGGATTTTCATGGCTTAGAAGCTAGATAAAAGAACTATGCTGGATGAATCTCGGCGCTGACTGACTGGTTCTGCCAGCGCGACTGCGCCAGAGTTTTCAGGGCTGAGACAAACCCTACGCAGTAAAAAACGCCTCGGCTGAGAATTTTGAGCGGCGATTTGCTTTTATAGCAGGGGGGATGCCCCAGCACATGGCAGTCAAACAGCTTGGAAAACAGTCGGAGTGATTGATAGGGAGTCAGATTCTTCAGCCCCATCAGAAAATGATTGTGATAAAACGTGATCTGATATTGGAATGAGCGCGTGCTGATATCGTGACAGCCGCCTGTCTCCTCACCCAAATGCACCAGATGCGCCTCCGGGTCATACCAAATCTGTAAGCCCGTACGCCGGATTCTCAGGCAAAAGTCAGACTCCTCGCGAACCGCGCTGCCTCGAAACCGCTCGTCAAACCATAGGCCATGCTGCGTAAACAGCTCGCGCCGAAATGACATATTGCAGCCGCGAGCGGTGATGACCTGCTGCGGTTTTTGAGTATGCACTAAATCAATGTGATACCAGGCAATGCCGGGATCCATCGCTTCTGGCGGCAGGTAGTCAATGCTGAGATTGGGGTCAGCGTCAGCGAGCTTCATCCGGTCATAGACTCGCCCAGCGACCGCCCCAATCTCAGCATGCTGATAGTTGCGAGCATGAGCCGCTAAGAACCCAGACGGCAGCTCTACGTCGTCGTCCAAAAACAGCACCACGTCACCCGTAGCGCGCCATACAGCATAGTTGCGGGCTCTGGGTAAGCTCGCCCAATCTACCTGAAACAGCCTGATCTTTTGCTCAGTAGCCAGCTTGTCAAGATAAGCTTCTGTGTCGGGCTGGTGCTGAACTGTTTGGTCAACCACCAGCACTTCATAGCTGGGGTAGTCTTGTTGCAGCAGGCTCGCCAGCGTCTGGCAGAGAATTTCTTCTCGCTCATAGGTAGGAATAATCACCGAAATCCGGAGCGGCAAAGCCGATAATGGGCGAGGTGGGCGAGAGATTTGTGGGTTGGGTGAGCTAGACATGACGGGGCTGCTCCTATCTACGAGATTTTCGAGATTTATGGGATTTTCGAGATTTATGGGATTTTCGAGATTTTTTCGGTGAGCCTTTTCCTGCTTTGGACACTGGCGTTCCGTCATCCGCTTCTAGACGATCCAGCCGCTCAATCTCTGGCAACCGCAGCAGCACGCCTGCAAAAAACCAGTAGTAGACCGAGACCGGATCGACATCGAGTGGATAGTAGTAGGTGTTGTAGCTGATGAACAAAATAAACAGCCAGAGCGCCGCGCCGTAAGCCCGCAGGTTGCGATCCCGCACCGAGCGATAGGCTTTGAAGCAGAGATAGGTGAGCGTGGTCACTAGAGCCAAAAATGCCAGCGTTCCCGGCAGGCCAATTTCGTAAATCAGCTTGGGATAGTAGGTCTCAACTAGCTCAGTGTTCCCCAAGGCGCGGGCTGCATTCGTAGCGCGACCCAATCCATGCCCCAAGATTGCGTTATCTTGCATGGCCCAACCAAACTGATCGGCAATAAAGGCATAGGGAGGGGAGGCGTTCCAACGTGACACAAAGCTATCGATTCGCTCCTGTACCGTGGCCGGGTTTTGCACTGCCGCCACTCCCAGCAAAGCCGCCAGCCCTGCCCCAACTGGAATAAACCGAGTCAGGTTCGTGACTTGACCTGTAAAGATCAGCAGAATGCCAATAAAGACTGGCACAAGTCCCAGCGCAATCCGCTGCCCTGAAATGACCGCCATCACAAAGACGCTGCCCAGCCCAATTAAGCCAATCAGCCGCCAGATCGGTTTAGGATCGTTGAAGGCCGAAGGAAACACTAGGAAGCTGCTGGCGATCAGAAACCAGCCCCACTGCCAGGGGGCAACAAAGGTTCCGGGCAGCCGAATCACGCCTTGATCGGGGCTGTAGAGCAATGCACCGCCCACTAAACAGCGCGCCTCCAGAGTCGCCTTAAACAGATCTGATCCCTCTTCAAGCGTTGTGCCCTGGCAGCGCCCGGTGAGCAGAAATAAATATTGCATAAACCCCAACGCAGCGCAGATCAAGGCCAAGATCAGGGTGAGGCGCATCAAGAACAGCAGATGCTTTTTCTTAGCAACTAAATAGTAAGCGCAAGAGATCAGCGGCAGGTAGCCCAGCAGCACCTTGATTCCCAGGATTCCCATCGCCAGCGGCTTCTCGCCCGGTTTGCCTAGAAACTGCTGGTAGCCATTCACAAACAGCAGCGTCAACGCACAGAACCCTAGCAGAATGCTGAGCGTCGGAATGAGCTGCTTGGGAACAAAAAAGGGCAGTTTCTGGCGCTGGCAATATTGAAAAATGCCAAACAGCGCAGGCAAATACAGCCCGTCTTTAGCAAGTTGCAGCAGCGGGCTGTTGCCAACCGTGTAGGTAATTGTGCCGCCAAACGGCAGGTAGATCAGAAACAGCCAGAGTGCCTGGCGCGGATATTTGAAGGCAAAAGACAGCCCCAGAATTGCGATGACGGCACCCGCTGCCAGCTTAGGGCCACCCAGCAGCGCCAGCGGCGAACCAACCAGCACCGCAAAAAACAGCGAAAAGACGACAAAGTTGACAATCTCTTTGCGAAGTCGAGCCGCCTTGCGCTTTTGCGCCAGCTTTTCTTTCAGCGTTGGCTCGCCAGAAGCTGATGCTGACTCGGATGTGGAATGACCGGATGCTGGGCAGCTGCTAGACTGCGGGCTAGACTGCAGACTAGACTGCGGGGCGGTGGGGCGGCTGACGAGCACGGTAATACCTGAGCGGGGTGGCCTAAAAGAAAAATTGCAGATTTGCAGCAGATTTGCAGGGCAATTTTTCCTAGTTATTCCCGGCTGGCAGAGCGGCATAACGTAATTTTAAGAGCGAGCTAGAGGTTCACCGATTGCAGCAGACAGTAAAACCAGACCATGAATCAACTTTCACAGCCTTCACAACCTTCACAGCCTTCACAGCCAGACCTTGAGGTAATTGGACTCCTGCCTGCTGGCGGGCAAGCCACCCGACTCGCGCCATTGCCCTTGAGCAAAGAGCTGTTTCCGATCGGCTTTGCCAGTGACGCAGCGGGTCAAGTCAAACCGAAAGTCGTGGGGCAATATCTGCTTGAAAGAATGCGGCTAGCCGGAATCACGAAAGCATTCTGGATTTTGCGTCCCGGCAAATGGGACATCCCGGCTTACTTTGGCGATGGGGCAAGGCTGGAGATGCGGCTGGCCTACCTGACCGTGCATGTGGCGCATGGCGTGCCCTATACGCTGAATCAAGCTTTTCCGTTTGTGCAGACTGCGATTGTGGCGTTGGGCTTTCCAGATATTTTGTTTCAGCCAGAAGATGCCTACAGCCAGATTTTGGCGCGGTTGCGCCGAGGCAAAGCTGACGTTGTGCTAGGTCTGTTTCCGACGCAGCAGCCCCAGAAAGCTGGAATGGTGGAGTTTGACGCAGCGGGGCAGGTGATGCAGATTATTGAAAAGCCACAGCAGAGCGAGTTGACTTATATGTGGGCGATTGCCGTCTGGAGACCTAGCTTCACGCAGTTTCTGAACGATTACGTCAGCCGTCACCTGGCCGGGACTGAACTGCCCATTGGAGATGTGATCCAGGCGGCGATTGCGGCGGGGCTGCGCGTGGAGGCCGAGCCATTTGCCACAGGCAGCTTCCGAGATGTCGGTACACCAGATGATCTGCGGCAGGCGATTCGAGATCTGACCTGATTTGACCTAAATCACTTAGCCCATGACTCAGTAAACCTTTTGGCAATCAGATGTGCTCTAGAATTCAAAGCAGGCTAACCGCAAGATGGGGCATGATCTGAAAAACGCATGACAGAACTGGCAAATTTTGGCTCTGCCGCAGCACAGGGGGCGCTGGTGATTATTGGCGGTGCAGAAGATCGATCGGGTGACTGCAAAATCTTGCGCGCTTTTTGGCGACTCGCAGGCGGCAGAGCTGCCCAGATCGTGATTTTGACCGCCGCTACCAGCGAACCTCAAGAGGCGGGCGAAACCTATATTGACCTGTTTGGCCGATTGGGAGCTGCGTCGGTGGTGGCGGTCGATACGCGCAGCCCCAACGACGCGAACCATGTGAATGCGGTACGTGCACTGAATCAGGCGACAGGGATTTTCTTTACGGGCGGCGATCAGTCTCGGATTGTGGAGCGGATTCGCGGCACGCTCTTGGAGGACGCGATTCAGATGCGACACGCCGGCGGAGCAGTGGTTGCAGGCACGAGCGCTGGAGCGGCAATTATGCCAGAGGTGATGATTTTACGGGGTGACTCAGAAACCAGCCCGCGCGGCGATGGCGTGACGCTGGGAGTTGGACTGGGCTTTGTCTCTGGGATTTTAGTTGATCAGCATTTTGCTCAGCGAGGACGGCTAGGGCGACTGCTGACCGCGCTCTTGCTCAAGCCAGATACCATCGGGGTTGGCGTGGATGAGAACACGGCGCTGATTGTCCAGGGCGATGAGTTTGAGGTGCTGGGCGAGGGGGCAGTCACGGTCGTAGATGAGTCGGAGATTAGCTACAACAATCTCGACTCGGTTTGGCGGGATGAGGCGATGTCGATGTTTGGGGTGAGGCTGCATGTGCTCTCTGAAGGCTGTCGGTTCAATATTCAAACACGCCAGCCCTTTCCAGCTCCGCGCTCAGCGTAAAATAGGGTTGGCGCGCTGGGGATGGAGATTGGAAAACTGGATCTAAGAGAGCATCTAAGACAGAGTTAAAAGCAGAATCAAAAGCGGGATCATTTGACAATCGCGCTTGATCACATAAAAATCTGAGAGTAGGAAATTCTGCAACGCAGTTCTGAGGCTTGACGCTATGCGAGGTTTTTGGCGCTCTAAAGGATGGATGGGCGTTTGGGCGACTGCTCTAATCGGCGGCTGGGCTAGTAGCGCTGAATTTGCCCAGGCTCAAGCTCTGCCCGAATGCCAGCCCCCTCGCGCTGAAGAATATCTGCTGCTGGTGCCCAATCAAAGAGCTGATACGCAGTCCCAGCTCCAGCGGCTGCTGCCTGCCAACGCCATTTTGACTCCCTGCAACTATCTCAATGCCAGCGTAGTGCGGGTCGAAGGCTTCGCCAGCGCTGATATTGCCTCGGCCTGGGCACAATATTTGGTCGATTCAGCGGGTCTGCAAGCCTACGTGTCACGGCCTGCAACGCCCAGCCCAACCCCCAGCCCAACGCCCAGTCCGGTTGCGACGGCTCCGGCCACTCCGGCAGTTCCGGTGACTCCGGCAACTCCGGCAACTCCGACAGCTCCGACAGCTCCAGAGAATCCAGCAGCTCCAGAGAACCCGACGGGCAGCGGATCATTTCCTCAGCCTACGGCAACGCCAGCGCCTAATCCAGCTCCCAATCCCGCGCCTAATCCAGCGCCTAATCCCGCGCCTAATCCAGCGCCAGCTCCGGTCACGCCAGCCCCTGCACCTGCCCCCTCCCCGGTCGCGACAGCCAATCCGGTCTTGCCCACCTTCAATCCACAGCCGCTGGGAGCCGGATTTGCGGTGGTGGTGAGCTTTTTTAATCAGCCAGAACTTGCCAGTACGGTGCGGCAGGTCACGGCCAGAGATGTTGGGCTGGTGGCGTTTGATCAGCAGCCCTACCTGCTGGCAGGCTACAGCACGAACGCGGTGGAAGCCTCTAACCTGCTGCGCCTCCTCAGCGAGCGCGGCCTCACGGCGGTAATCATCGATGGTCGTCAAGCGATGCTGCTGACTCCAGCAGTCAAACTGAACAACTAAATTTCTGAGATCATGTTTCTGGAGGTCAAATAGCGTGCGTCAGATTGGCTTATTGGCTGTGGTGCTCCCAGTGATGCTTCCAGCAGTGCTGGGGATGGGCAGCGGCGCGATTCAACCCGCAATGGCTCGCCCTGCGGCACTGTTTGAGCCGTATATTTACCCGATCCGGCAAGCCTTGCCGCCAGACTACGAAATGCGGCTGCCTGCTGAAATATTGCTGACCGCAGGGCCGGGACTCGATCCCAATGCTCTTATCGTCAAGCTCTTGCCCAGCCAGTCGCCGGGACGCTTGACCATTGGGCTATTCACCTGCGAGCGTAGCCCCTACCCTTGCTTGGTGGGCGGCTTTACGGTAGAGGCTAGCGCTTCCGAGTCGGCTCAAGCTGAGCTAGAGCGGCATCGAACCCAGGGCAATCCGATCACCCTCGCGCCGGGATTGCGGGGCTACCTGCGAGACGCTACGGCCTTGAAGCCACCCTCAGAATTCTCATCGCTGATCTGGGAGCAGGTGGGGATGATCTATACGGTCAGCTTTTTGGCGGCAGAGCGCGAAAACATTCTCAGCATGGGGCGCTCAATGGCCAACGAACTGCCGCTGCGCTCGGTGCAGCCCGTCTCAGCGCGAACAGCCGAGAATAGGTAATAATTCTCAGCAAATTTGTTTCACATTTCTTCAACTGCTCGCATTCGGTGATAATCTGAAAAGTGGCATTTCGGAATGTTGAAGCGTTCAAATCGTTTAACAAGCTGATCACACGATAGGCGTAAGCATGGTCACCACAGCAGAAAAAACCAACGTCGGCTACATTAGTCAAATCATTGGCCCGGTCGTAGATGTCCGATTCTCGGCAGGCCAGATGCCAAAAATTTATAACGCTCTCGTTATTAAGGGCACGAATTCTGCCGGGCAGGAAGTTTCAGTTACGTGCGAGGTGCAGCAGCTCTTGGGCGACAACCAAGTGCGGGCAATCTCAATGAGCACAACGGACGGCCTCGTGCGCGGCATGGAAGCAACCGATTCGGGGGCACCGATTCGGGTTCCGGTTGGCACGGATACACTAGGACGTATTTTTAACGTCTTGGGTGAACCCATCGATAATAAGGGCGAAGTCAGCGGCGAAACCTCGCCGATCCACCGGGCACCGCCAAATCTTGTCGATCTAGAGACCAAGCCTTCGGTGTTTGAAACTGGCATTAAGGTGATTGACCTGCTGACTCCCTATCGTCGAGGCGGCAAAATTGGCCTGTTTGGCGGTGCGGGCGTGGGCAAGACGGTGATCATGATGGAGTTGATCAACAATATTGCCACCCAGCACGGCGGCGTGTCGGTCTTTGCGGGCGTGGGCGAACGCACCCGCGAGGGTAACGACCTTTACAACGAGATGATCGAATCAGGCGTGATCAACGCTGAAGACCCCAGTCAGTCTAAGATTGCGCTGGTCTACGGTCAGATGAACGAGCCACCCGGAGCCAGAATGCGGGTGGGCCTGTCGGGGCTGACGATGGCTGAATATTTCCGCGATGTGAACAAGCAGGACGTTTTGCTGTTTGTGGACAACATCTTCCGGTTTGTGCAGGCTGGCTCTGAGGTGTCGGCGCTCTTAGGCCGGATGCCTTCTGCTGTGGGCTATCAGCCAACGCTGGGTACAGATATGGGCGACCTGCAAGAGCGGATCACCTCGACGACCGAAGGTTCGATCACCTCGATTCAGGCGGTCTATGTGCCAGCCGACGACTTGACCGACCCTGCACCTGCCACCACCTTTGCCCACCTAGACGGCACCACCGTGCTGTCTCGCGGCTTGGCCTCCAAAGGGATCTACCCGGCTGTAGATCCGCTCGACTCCACCTCGACGATGCTGCAACCTGACATTGTGGGTGCCGAGCATTACAACACGGCGCGCGCCGTCCAGTCGACGCTTCAGCGCTACAAAGAGCTGCAAGATATCATCGCCATTCTGGGTCTAGACGAGCTTTCGGAAGATGATCGGCTGGTGGTGGCTCGCGCTCGTAAGGTTGAGCGCTTCCTGTCGCAGCCGTTCTTTGTGGCTGAAGTCTTTACGGGTTCACCCGGCAAGTACGTGACGCTGGAGAAAACGATCAAAGGCTTCCAGGCGATTCTGTCGGGCGATTTGGACGAGTATCCAGAGCAGGCGTTCTATCTGGTGGGCGACCTGGATGAAGCGATTGCCAAGGGCGAAAAGATGAAGGCTGAAAACAAGTAGTCAGCCGCGATTTGCCTGAGTAGATGACCTGAATAGTTTGTCTAAATAGTTTGAACGGGAGAGCCTCAAACTCTCCCTTTACCGCATTTTTGGAGAGAAGCAATGCCGTTAACCGTTCGCGTGGTGGCTCCTGACAAAACCGTTTGGGATGCGACCGCTGAAGAAGTCGTGCTACCCAGCACCACCGGCCAGCTCGGAATTTTGTCTGGACATGCGCCACTGATGACCGCTTTGGATACGGGCGTGATGCGGGTGCGTGCTAACAAAGACTGGGTGGCGATTGCCCTGATGGGCGGATTTGCCGAAGTGGAGAATGATGAAGTGACCGTGCTGGTGAATGGAGCTGAACGCGGCGATACGATTGAGCTGGAAGCTGCTCGCACCAAGTATAGCGAAGCGACAACCAAGCTAGAGCAGCTGCGCGGCAGCGGTGACGAGGCGGCTAAATTGCAGGCCGAACGCAGTATGCGACGCGCTAGAGCTAGGGTTCAGGCGGCTGGCGGCAGCGTTTGAAGACTAGTTGAATTTGCGAAGCTATATCCAGCCTGCCTTTTATGCGTTGATGCTAGCAAGCCTGCTCAAGAGCCTGCATCAAATACAAGTAGATAGCGGGCGTTGGGCATGAGCTGACGCAGGATTTTGAGGTGGGCTTCTGCTTCGGGACGCTTGCGGAAACGGCAGACGATGAGCGAGCGCATTGGTGGCAGCTGGCAGACGATACACCAAGGATGCAAGCGTTGATAGTAGGCGGAGGGTTCGCCGCTGAGCTGGACAGCAAAATCTGAAGCCGTTGAGTGCGGCTCTGCTGGTATCATAAGTTCTAACTCCTGAGTTTTCGGGAATGCGTCAGTCGCCCTTCAGTTTTCCAGGCAGGAGGGCGACTGATTTTGTGGGTAGATCTCAAAGGTGAGTATTCACCCTTTCGTTAAATCTATTAAAGGTGAATACTCACCGGCTTGTCAAGAGGTCAATGGGTCGAGTAAAGCTGCGGATTCGAGAATTGGCTGAACAGCGGGGTTGGTCGCTGCAAGATGTCGCAGATCGAGCTGGAGTCAACTACAACACGGTTAAAAGCTATGCTCGGCGAGATGACGGGATGAACACAGTCGATCTGGTTGCGGTTCACAAGATTGCTCAGGCGTTTGAGGTAGCGATTGAGGATTTGATTGAAGTAGTGGAAGAGTAGAGGCTGCAAGATCCGGCGCTACAATACAGCCATGTTCGCTATTCTTTGCGGCTGCGATTAGTATGAACGCCCCTCAGTTTTCGATGCTGGTTCCGTTGCAGTGGCAGTCTGCAAGCTGGGACGACTATCTGCGTTATCGAGACGACTCGACTGAACGGTTGCGGCTTTACTTTAACGGTCGGGCGGTGCTGGCTGATATGGGTAGCGAAGGAATTGATCACGCCAGCGTCAGCGACTTGTTTTTGCTGTTAATTTACATCTGGGTGAAGCAGGTGCAGCCCGACTTGGCGGTGGGTTCATTTGGCCGCTGTGTGCTGGAAAAACCGGGACAGAAGGCCGCATCGCCGGATTTGGTGCTGTACTTGGGCGCGGGTATTCCCAGGCGCGATGCTGCCAAACTGCGACGAATTGACCTGAACCAGTGGCGGTTGCCGGATCTGGTGGGGGAAATTGCCGATACGACTTTGGCTAGCGATCTAGACGAGAAGAAGCGGCTCTATGCGGCGCTGGGCATCCCGGAATATTGGGTGATTGATGTGCGCGGGCGGGTGATGGCGTTTCGACTCGCCGATGGCCAATACTGCCAGTGCGTTGAGTCAGTGGCGCTGATGGGACTCTCGATTGATCTGCTGGAGCAGGCTTTGGCGCGGCTAGGTGAAATGCCAAATTTTGCGGTAGCTAACTGGTTTGAGCAGATGCTGGCTTAGACTCATGGGGCTGGTCAGACAGAGGCTGATGTGGCAATTGAAGTGTTTGAGGAGTAAGGTTTTCTGGAGAGTCCCCTGTTATGCAAAATCCCAATTTGATTGCCGATATTTACAATGCGTTTGATCCATTTCGACCATTGGAACCAGGCGATCCGTTCTACGTAGTTTGTAACGAGGTGCGTGGCAATGACAATGTGTTGAGAGAGCTAGGCCGAAAAATCGAGCGCTCGAATCAGGCAACCTGTCAGCTTTACACGGGGCATCGGGGTGTTGGAAAGTCTACTGAGCTGAAGCGACTCAAGGTTGATTTGGAAAGCAAAGGCTGTCGGGTGATCTACTTTGCGGTAGATGATGACATTGATGAAGAGGACGCTCAGTACACCGACATTCTGCTGGCCTGTACGCGCCATGTTTTGGAAGAACTACAAAATCAGGCAAATCCCTCACCGCTGATTCAATGGCTCAATTCACGCTGGCAGTCGCTCAAGGATTTGGCGCTGACCGAAATCAAGTTTGAGGACATGAAATTGGAGACGCAGATCTCTCAATTTTCCAAGCTGACAGCGACTCTACGGCAGGTGCCCAACACGCGCCAGAAAATTCGTGAGCAGATAGATATTCACTCGGTTTCGCTGCTGGATGCACTGAATCAGTTTATTGCTGAAGCAAAGCGGACACTAGGCAGCAAGCTGGTGGTGATTGTCGATAATCTCGATCGGATTGTGCCGATGCCGCGCAGTGAGGGGCGCAACAATCACGACGAGATTTTTCTCGATCGCTCTGGTCAACTGCGACGGCTTGACTGTCATGTGATCTATACGGTGCCGATCTCGCTGGTTTACTCGAATCGAGCTGCGGCTTTGCGCGATAGCTATGGCGACTGTCAGGTTGTGCCGATGCTGATGATTCGTCACAGGGATGGCGAGCTATTTCCCGCCGGTTTGGCCAAGGTCAAAGAGCTAATCAGCAGTCGGGTCAGTCAGTTCGCTCCCGATCTGGCGCTGGAATCCGAGATTTTCGACCAACCTGAGACCGTGAATCGCCTCTGCCAAATGAGCGGTGGGCATATGCGCGAAGTCATGCAGCTTATGCAGGTCGCTATTCACTGGACAGACAGTTTACCGATTCCAGTCAGTGCAGTGCAGCAGGCAATCACCCGTGCTCGCGACAATTACCGAATCACGGTAGATGAGGCAGACTGGCAGAAACTGGCAGAAGTCTCGGTTGCAAAACTGGTGCCCAATGATGGCGACTACCGCAACCTGCTGTTTAATCGCTGTGTGCTGGAATATCGAGAGATCGATCAGAATGGAGGGAGTAGCCGCTGGCATGACGTTCACCCATTGCTTGAAAGCACTCCTGAATTTCAGAAAGCTAAGAGCAAGCTTCCTTCACCCTAAAGCAGAAGCCCATGAGCCAAAGCAAATCCGACTGGGACGAAGATATTCCCTATAACGCGGAAGATGAATATCAGGCGTTGCTGCGGGCACTCAGACGCAAGCGAGGCTTTGGACTGTATTTTGTAGAATGCTCGGCTCAAAAGGGCAATGAATTGATTGCCAGCTTGCAAAAAGATCTGCCGCAGAAAAATATGCAGGTGTTGCAGCTCGATCGCTCTACGACCACGCTATACGATTTAGTAGAGGCTCGCTGGCAACAGCAGCCGTTTGATATTCTGTTCATTCAAGGGCTGGAAAATGCCTTACTCGAATACGAAGATACAAAACGGCTTGCAGGCTGGACGAGTGAAGAGATCTACTCCTATAGCTGGAAGGGCGTTCCGCGTATTCTCAGTCACTTAAACCAACAAAGAGAACGCTTTAGAGACAACTTCAACGGCTGTTTTGTATTTCTCGTTTCTCCTTTCGTAGTCAAATATTTCATTCAACGCGCTCCTGACTTTTTCGATTGGCGTTCAGGTTTATTTAGCTTTCGTGATCTATCTGAACGTGCTGAGCAAATTACTAGCCGTATTCTGGAATCCCGCGAGTTTGAGGATTATGTTCAACTCACGCCTGCCCAACGCAACGAAAAATTGCTGGCACTTGATGATGCTCTCTACCAACAGCACACCCTGACGGCTGATGATCAAGCAGAGCTATGGCGAGAAAAAGGACGCTTACTTGCTGCTGTCGATGAATATCAGGCAGCGCTAATTTGCTATGACAAAGCTATTGAATTCAAACCCGACTATCACGAAGCTTGGAACAACCGTGGCGCTGCCCTCTCAAACCTAAGACGCTATGAAGAGGCGATTTCTAGCTATGACAAAGTCATTGAATTCAAACCTGATAACTATACGGTTTTGGCCAAGCGAGGTACTGCTCTGGCATCATTGGGACGATATGAGGAGGCACTCATTTCTTATGATAGAGCAATCGAGTATAAATCTGATGACTGTGGATACTGGGTCAATCGGGGTATTATCCTATCATTATTAGGACGAAATAAAGAAGCACTCACTTCTTATGATCGGGCAATTGAATTCAAGCCTGATGATTACAGAGTCTGGTTCAATCGGGGTATTTTACTATTTAAATTAAAACGTTACGAAGAAGCATCCAGCAGTTATGCCAAGGCTCTAGAAATTCAACCCAAAAATTCAAAAATATGGAGTCGATTAGCAGAAGTTTTATATTTTTCAAAATATTATGAGGATGCCATTTCTAGTAATATGAAAGCACTAGAATTCGCGAACGAAGGTGAATCTTATCCTTACTGGTTACAAGGTATAATGCTTCTTGACAAAGGAGTGTTCAACGATGCAGTGCTGATGTTTACTAAAGCTACTAAATTTATTCCAAATTCTCCTTTCGTCTGGCTATGGCAAGGATATTCCTTATACTATGCAAAACAATATGCTGAGGCGCTTGAAAGCTTTGACCAAGCAATTAGCTTAAAACTTGATACTGGTTGGGAATGGAATGTAGGTGGTAGGCTTAAATTCAAATCTGATCCTTCTTACTTGCCCTTACTAGGACGCAGCCTTGTGTTAGTGAAAATGAAACGATATCGAGAGGCTTTTATAAACTTCAAAAATTTTTTATTGAACCCTGATCCATATCAAGATGCACTTGTTATCTTAAAAGCTATTTATTCAGGAGAAATAGAGAGGAAGCAAATTATACTGATCTCAAAGACACTTCTGGGGTATTTTGGAGTCAAATCTAATAAAAACGAAAAATAAAAACAAGATGGCTGCAACTCTCCTTAACCCCAAATATCGCGAGCTGGCGAAAACTGACAGCGACTTTGACGCGATTCGGGGTGAGGAGTGGTTTCGGGCGGTGGTGGAAAAACCATGACCGTCAGTATTCACCCTCATAACTCTCTGATTTCCTGACTTAGGTTTAGAAATCGGCTTCAGCGAAGAAGTCTTCATCAATTTGTTTGATATGAAAAACCTCCTTGATGCTTACGCCAGCATCATGTTCAATCATTAGCTGAGCAAGCTTCTGACCATCAATTAAAATAATTTTACTGTCCTTGAGCTGAGAAGCATAGGCGATTGCCTGCTGGGTAAAGGTGGAAGTGGTCAGAAATACTCCTTTACGAGCGCCGACGCCTGCCAAAGCGCCTTGAAATGCTTGAATCTTCTCACGTCCAACTGAGTACGCCCAGCGTTTGGCTTGGACATAAATAATATCTAGACCTAGCTTGTCCTCTTTAATCGTGCCATCAATGCCGCCATCAGGGCCACGAGGAACGCCTTCAACATCTCTCATACTTCCCCCATATCCCATTGCGTGCAGTAATCTTAAGACTAGATTCTCAAAACGTTCAGGCTCCACTTGTCTTAATTTGTCTAGTAGCTCATCTCGCAGTGCCGCATCTAAAATTCCAATCGCTTTACTAATAGTTTCCTCTGGAGTACTAGTTTGAGCGGTAACAATTATATTTTCAGCCGATAGTGCTGTAGAGATTGTCTCACTAGAGACAGAGCGCTCCTTGAATTTACGAAAGTCTTCAAAACGCTGAAGATAAATATCATCAATCACTGTAGGATTTTGGGCTAAGACCTCTTGACCACGACCAGTGATTTGCACATATCCTCGCTTGGGACGAGACAGCAGCCCAGCTTTGCGAAGATATGTGCTGGCCCAACCAACTCGATTATCAAAAACGGACTGTCTTCCACTCGGCAATTGGATAGCTTGTTGCTCTGAAGTGATATTCATCTGTTCAGCTAATCGTTTTCGCAATTGAGCGACAGAATAGATCTGTCCATCTTCTGCTGCCAGTTTGAGCAACGGCAGCATGAATTGAGCGTAGGTAGGTATAGTCGTCATCAGGGCTTTTGGTGACTCTATTCAGTTTGCAGATCGGATAACTCATCTAAATTGAGGCGCTTGATCACGTCCTGTTGGCCTGTTTCCTCTAGCCAGTGCTCAACCGCTTCATTCACCAGCGCATTGACCGAAGACTCTTTTACCGCTGCCAAAATTTTCAGAATCTTGTCAGTATCACTGGGCAGGTACACCCGGATCTGTGCTTTTTTGTCTGCCATTATCCAGCCTCCAGACGAGATCTTTGCCCTTAGATCATTCTCCCCCATGCCAAACTGCTCTAAGGGCATGCAACTTATTGCCCTATTGCCCTATTGCCGCAAATAGTCTAGACTGAGCGTAATATTTGTGGAGGTTGCGCTCAATGATCACCCTTTCTGCCGACGAAGTTGCCCTGCTCAAAGCCCTGCTGGTTGCCCTGCGCGGCATCAAAATCAGAGAGATCGACAAAGCTCTGGTAATTCTCAGCAAAGGCGACCGCGATCTCTAGTTAGAAAGCCTGAGTTCCCAGTTAGATTGGTACTGTTCCTCTGCTGCTCCAGTTGACTCAAAACTGCCTGAGCTGAGCGGCAGCTGTAAAAAACTGGCGGTCAAGCCCTCGGATTAGCAGTACCGCCGTGACAAGCGTGGTGAACGCCAGGATGAACATCACCAGCATTTGATAGAGCGCCGCATTCAGCGGATCAACGCCGCCCAAAATTTGCCCCGTAATAATTCCCGGCAGCGTCACAATCCCCACCACCATCATCGAATTCAGCGTCGGAATCAGCCCCGCTTTAATCGCCTCCTGCCGATACAGGCGGGTTGCCTGCCGTGGCGTTGCCCCCAAGCTCAGGTGCGTCTCAATTTCCAGCCGACTGTTATTCAGCGTGCTGACAAACCGCTCTCCGGCCAAAGCCGCCGCATTCATGGCGTTGCCCAGCAAAATTCCGGCCAGCGGCACCAAATACTGCGGCTCATACCAGGGTTCTAAGCGCAGCACCAGTAGGCTGACATAGGCCAGCGTCAGGGCAGTGCTGACGGCAATCGAGCCGCCAACAATCGGGAGAATCTGCGGAATTTTCTGGCTGATCCGGTTCCGCGCCACAACTGCCGCAATGCTAGCCATCACGCCAATAATCGCGATCACCGCCCAGGGGTTGCGGAGCGCAAACACCACCGCCAGCAAATAGCCCACCACCAAAAGCTGCACGACCGTTCGCACCGTCGCCACCGCCAGATTCCACTCCAGCCCCAGCTTCTGCCAAGCCGAAAGGCCGATTGCCAACAGCATTAGCCCTAGCCCAAAGCCCATGCCGACCAAATCCAGCTCGATTAGCTCCATGAGTGATCCCTTATGCTCTAGCGGCGAAAATTACGATAGACAACAGAAAGTAAAGAATATTCAAGAAGGATCACGAATTATCCAGTTTTCTGTCTGCTTGGCAGTAGATTTGAAGAAATTTTCGCATTCTTTATGCCCTGAGTGCTATGAAGACCCTATTAATTTGGCCGATTTTGCCGAATTCGTTCTGGTCCTATCAAGAGACGCTCGATTTGGCCGGACTGCGCTCGACAACCCCGCCGCTGGGGCTAATTACGGTAGCTGCGCTACTGCCCAATGACTGGGAGCTAAAGTTAATTGACCGCAACGTGGCGCTGGAAACTGAAGCGGACTGGGACTGGTGCGAGCTGGTGATCATTTCAGCCATGCTGGTACAGCGTCAAGATTTGCACGACCTGATCCAAAAGGCAGTGAGCCTGGGTAAAAAAGTGGCGGTGGGCGGGCCATTTGTCACCTCTGTCCCCGACTTCGCCCTGCAAGCTGGCGCTAACTATTTGATCCTAGACGAAGGGGAAATCACGATACCGCTGTTTTTAGAAGCGCTAGAGCGCGGTGAACCGACCGGCATCTTCCGAGCCAGCGAAAAGCCAGACGTGACGACTACGCCAATTCCGCGCTTTGATCTGCTGAATCTGGATGCCTATCTGCTGATGACGCTGCAATTTTCGCGCGGCTGTCCGTTTCAGTGCGAGTTTTGCGACATTATCAATCTATTTGGCCGCAAGCCCCGCACCAAAACCCCGGCTCAAATGCTGGCTGAGCTAGAGACGCTCTATCAGCTCGGCTGGCGACGGACAATCTTCTTAGTAGATGACAACTTCATTGGCAACAGCCGCAACGCTAAGCTGTTTCTACGCGAGCTGATTCCCTGGATGCAGGTGCATCGCTACCCGTTTACGCTAATGACCGAAGCCTCGCTGAATCTGGCTGAAGACGAGGAGCTAATGGATCTGCTGGTGCAGGCGGGCTTTACGATGGTGTTTATGGGGATTGAAACGCCGGATGTTGAGAGCCTGGGTGTCGCCCATAAAGAGCAAAACACTCGGCGTTCGCTGGTCGAGTCTTGCCACAAAATCAACCAGAAAGGGCTGCAAATTCTCTCAGGATTTATTCTGGGCTTTGACGGTGAGCGAGCCGGGGCAGGGCAGCGCATTCAGGCATTTGTGGAAGCCACGAGCATTCCCGTCGCGCATTTGACCATGCTGGGAGCCTTGCACAATACGGCAATGTGGACCAGACTCCAGCAGGAAGGGCGGCTGATTGAATCGGTTATGGCAGGCGAACATTTCACCACGCAGATGTCGCTGATGAATTTCGTGCCGACACGTCCCATGGCCGAAATCACCCGCGAATTTATTGATGCGTTCTGGAATCTCTACGAGCCACTGCCCTATCTCAAACGTGCCTTCAGCCACTTCCAGACAATCGGCCAGCGTCCGCCGATCCGCTACCCAATCACCGACAAAGAAATTCGGCTGTTTTTGGCAATTTGCTGGCGGCAGGGCATACTGCGCGAAACGCGCTGGCGCTTCTGGACACAGCTCTGGACGATGATTCGCCAAAGACCCGACCTGCTCTACGACTACTTGACGGTGCTAGGTCTGGGCGAGCATTTCTTCAACTTCCGCTACCAGGTGCGCGCCAAACTAGAAGAGCAGCTGACGGCCTTGGAGTCTGCGGTAGCGCCCTCAGCAGAGCAGCCTGAAGCCTGTTTAATTTAGCGTCTGGTGATACTTGGCGGTGACTGGCGACAAGACGATAAATTTACTCAATTTGTAGAAAAAGCGGGATTGGTATAGGCTGTTGAGAGAACGGCTGTATTATTGCAGCGCTATTGCAACGTCATTGCAGCGCTATCAGTCGTTCTGTTCTCCCACCGTTCTCACCGCTATCTTGATCGCCTTCGCAATGAATTTAGAAAAGCCCCTCGGTTCTGTGATTCAAGGTTCGCTCAGTCAAGGCTTAGAAGTGCGGCTTCACGCCAACGTACTGGTCGAAGATATGCGCGTCGGCAAGTTTCTGGTGGTGCAGGGCGTGCGGTCGCGGTTTTTCTGTATGCTGACCGACGTGGCGCTGGGTACTTCTAGCCAGCGGATTTTAGCCAACCCGCCCGAACCCAGCAACAGCTTTTTGCAAGATGTACTGGCCGGAACCGGCACCTTCGGCACGGTCAACCTGTCGCCAATGCTGATGTTTACGCCAACTGAGCAGGCTGAAAAACAGGCCGAGACGCCAACCGAAGCAGCCGCAAAATCCAGCAGGCGCAAGAAATCTGGCTCAGAATCCGGCTCAGCGTCCGGCTCACAGCTAGCCTCCTACGAGGCCAATACCAACGCAGTCGAGCTATCGCCCGTCAAGACGATTCCCAGCCACTTTAGTCAGGTCTACGATGCCGCCGAGCGCGACTTTCGGGCTGTGTTTGGCTGGGAAGATGACCCGCACCGCTGCAATTTTGCCATCGGGCAGCCGATCGATATGGATGTGCCAATCTGTCTGGATCTCGATCGGTTTGTGGAGCGCAGCAACGGCGTGTTTGGTAAATCGGGCACGGGCAAGTCGTTTTTGACCAGGCTGCTGCTGTCGGGGATCATCAAGCGACGGGCAGCGGTAAACCTGATTTTTGACATGCACTCAGAATATGGCTGGGAGGCCACTCGCGAAGGCAAGCAGTTTAGTACGGTAAAGGGGCTGCGGCAGCTTTTCCCAAATCAGGTGCAGATCTACACGCTTGACCCAGCCTCGACCCAGCGGCGCGGCGTTCGAGATTCCCAAGAGCTATTTATTAGCTATGACCAAATCGAAGTCGAAGACCTGATGCTGGTGCGGGGCGAGCTAAACCTGTCAGAAGCCAGCCTGGAAAACGCGATAATTCTTCGCAACGAGTTTGGCAAGGCCTGGATTTCGCGGCTGCTGTCGATGAGCAATGAAGAGATTCAGGAGTTTTGCGAAGTCAAGATGGGCAGCAAGTCTTCGATTATGGCGCTCCAGCGCAAGCTGACCCGACTCGACGACCTGAAGTATCTGCGCCCAACCTGTCCCAAAAACTACGTGGCACAGGTGTTGGAATCTTTGGAGGCGGGTAAGCATGTGGTGGTCGAGTTTGGCTCGCAGTCAAACATGCTGTCCTATATGCTGGCCACCAATATTATTGCCCGTCGCATCCACGCCAGCTATGTGCATAAGGCCGAGCGGTTCTTGCAGACCAAAAATCCGAGCGACCGTCCCCAGCCGCTCGTGATCACCATCGAAGAAGCCCACCGTTTCCTAGATTCAGCGACCGTGCGCCAGACGATTTTCGGCACAATTGCCCGCGAGATGCGGAAATACTTCGTGACGCTGCTGGTGGTCGATCAGCGACCCTCCGGCATCGACAACGAGGTGATGTCGCAGGTGGGCACCCGGATTACGGCATTGCTCAACGACGAAAAAGATATTGAGGCAATTTTTACAGGCGTTTCTGGCGGGCAGGCATTGCGCTCCGTGCTGGCCAAGCTCGACTCCAAGCAGCAGGCGCTGATCTTGGGCCATGCGGTGCCGATGCCGGTAGTCATCCGCACGCGCGCCTATGACGAAGCTTTCTATGCCGCAGTTGGCGATACGCCCTGGGAGGAGCTGCCCACCGAGACGATTTTGCTGGCCGCTGAAGCCGCCAAAGCTGACCTGGGATTCTAAGCTAAGCTGAACCCCCTTGACCTGACTGCGGCTCAAAAGAGTTCGGTTATCCGTCTGGGTTTCCCGTACCTCCTGAGCTGAGCTAAGACGGCATGATCAAAGCATCCAAAATTTCTGCGGTTTGGCTGGCCAGTCACTGGCCATCTAGCTTTGGCCATTTAGCTCTGGTCATCTAGCTATAGAAAGACCTCAGCTTAATCAGCGTCAACCTCCTGTATTTTCACCTGTGTTGTCAATTGATCGCAGCCATCGCCAAAATTACCGAGAATTGTCAAGCAAGTTCATCCGATTGGATGAATTCAGCTCACTTTACGGGAGCTTAAAGTTGTATTACAATCATAAATAGATAAACTCATAACGATTACGTTTTACGCAGAAAAAGCCGTTGAAGGCATTAGGCAGGGGTTTGGTTCGCAGCGCATTCATGATTTATTGGCTGAAAAGCGGCTGAAAAGCTGAAAAGTTGGCTGAAACTCTATTGGTTAGATTTGCTGATTGAACTGGTTGAATCGGTCGATTAAAAAACAGAAAGGTCAGGCGCTCGACATGGATCTCCTATCTAGAGCATTTCAGCCCCAGCGCATACCAGCTAGGTTCAAGCATTCACCTGATTTCGGTTTACCCGCCTCATTTCTAGACCCGCCTTAGCCTATCGGGTCACGCTTCATTCACCTCTAGCTCAAGTCCTAGCTCAGTTATTTTCAACTCAATAGTGAATCGGGATTTAGAGACAGCGCAATTTTGAATAGCACAATGCCAAATAGAAACTTTTAGTCCGCCCACTTCGTATCTTTATTTAGCCCTGTCCGAAGGAGTTCGCAGAGTCTCATGACAAACCCCAATCCCCAAACCAAAGCCAGCCAGTCGAAAGCCAGAAAGACCAAAGCCGCCAAACCGCTCTTCACGGTCGATATGGTGCGTACCTACCTGCACGAAATCGGGCGCGTACCGCTGCTAACGCATGAGCAGGAAATTATCTACGGTAAGCAGGTGCAGCAGATGATGCCGCTGCTAGAGACTAAGCAGAAGCTGGCCGACAGCCTGGATCGTGCCCCCACACAGGCCGAATGGGCAGAAGCCGCCCAGCTTAGCGAAGACGAGCTAGAAAAAACGCTGCGACTAGGTCAGCGAGCCAAGCAGAAAATGGTAGAAGCTAACCTGCGGCTTGTCGTGGCGATTGCCAAGAAGTACCAGAAGCGCAACCTAGAGTTCCTAGACTTGATTCAAGAAGGCACATTAGGTCTAGAGCGTGGTGTTGAAAAGTTTGACCCGATGCGGGGCTATAAGTTCTCAACCTATGCCTATTGGTGGATTCGGCAGGCGATTACTCGTGCTATTGCCCAGCAGGCACGCACGATTAGGCTACCCATCCATATCACTGAAAAGCTGAACAAGATCAAAAAAGTGCAGCGCGAGCTCACGCAGACTTTAGGCCGTAGCCCTAGCCCTGCCGAGATCGCTAAGGTGCTAGAACTCGAAACCAGCGAGATTCGCGAGTTTTTGATGATGGCTCGCCAGCCCGTCTCGCTCGATCTGCGCGTCGGCGATAACCAAGATACCGAGCTGCAAGATCTGCTAGAAGACGAAAACGAAAGTGCTTCTCCAGAGAACTACGCTACTCAGGAATCGCTGCGTCGTGACCTCGAAGGCATGCTCTCTGAGCTAACGCCCCAGCAGCGTGAGGTAATTGTGCTGCGCTTTGGCCTCCAAGACGGACATGAGCTGTCTCTGGCCAAAGTCGGGCAGCGGATGAACATTAGCCGTGAGCGCGTCCGGCAGCTAGAGCGGCAGGCACTTGACCACCTGCGCCGTCGCAAAGCCACTGTGCGGGGCTATCTAGCCAGCTAAAGGATGATAAAAAGCAGAAGCCGAGCGCGGAGCTAGCTCTGACGCTCGGCTTCTGGCATTGGCAAAGTCAGCTGCATAGCTGCTGCATTGGTGCAGCTATAGATCCATAGCTACCTATAGAGTGAAGTTTAACTTGCCTCAAATGGCTCAAGCGGACGATGTCTGGCGCTCTGCGGACTTGCTAAGTTAGTTCTATAAAGCGTTGCCTAACCTTTATCGGTCAGACTTTCCAGAATTTCCAAAACTTTTTTGCAACTATTCTGGAATTGGCTCTGGTGGCTCTGTAGTTACCGAGCGGCGTGGGAAGAATAAACTCGATGAGCCAAAACTGCAACGAAATATTGCGCTAACTGTAAAGTCTTTTGCGAATGCTGATAGGGGGCAGATTCCCCTCCGGTATAGTGAAATACAAACGAGCAAATTTCTGCATTTTTGAGTCAATCAGCAGGTTTTAAGTAGAAATTAACGACAACAGGGAAAATACAATGGCAAATTCCTTTAGATCTGCATCGCGAGCTAAGCAGTCTCTAGCGGCTCTCGTTAATACTACTAAGCTGACCGGACTCTTGCTCAGTGTCACGCTATCTGCTGGCCTTGGGGCAATGCTGGCTCAAGGCTCACGGGCAAATGCTCAGACAGATACCCAGACAGATACCCAGACAGATACCCAGACAGATGCTGTTCCTGCTGCTCAAATGTCTGACGGAGTTTACCTGTATGGGCAGTCGGCTCAACCACAGACGATTGGCTCAGAGTACCTGGTTTTTGAAGTCAATCAGGGTACAGTCGTGGGCGGCTTTTATATGCCAAACTCCTCTTTCGATTGTTTCTACGGCAATCTGCAAGCTGATAAACTGGCCTTAAACGTGGTGGATAGCTATGAGCGCACCATACATCCCTATTCGCTGGCACTAGCCGCAGGGGAGGCCATTGCCAGCACGGGCGGCAATGTTGCGCCGCTGGGTCTAGAAGGATATCACCGAATTGCCAGCATCAGTGAGCTAGATCAGCGGATTCTCACCACCTGCAAAGCTGATCAAACCCGCTAGTCAACGTGACGCTGCGCGTTAGTCTGGTCGAATTTGAACAGTTTGCTTCAGAGATTCGACAGATCCGACAGGCTGTTTTTCAGGTCGAACAACAGGTTGCTGAGGCCGTTGACTTTGATGGGCTGGATGCCTCAGCGTCTCACTTGTTACTTTGGATTGCTGATCAGCCCGTTGGGACGGCTCGGATTCGGCTGTTGAGTCCCACGGTTGCCAAGATTGAGCGAGTTGCTCTGCTAGCTCCCTACCGCGGACAGGGGCTAGGTCAGCAGCTAATGCAGCAGGTGCTGCACGCTTTGGATGACTGGCATATCTCAGAAGCTCAGCTCCATGCTCAAGCTCAGACCGTGAATTTTTATCGCAAGCTAGGATTTGTACCGCAGGGAGAGCCGTTTTATGAGGCTGATATTCTGCATGTCACAATGTGTAAATATAGGGTGCAAATGTAGGGTTGTGAATTAGACGAAGTGTAGAGAAGTGTGGGGTGGGATTATAGCAACCCTGATTCTTGTCATAACCTATGGAATGCCCATTCTGCGGTCATCTTAAAGCTCATAAACATCGCCGCACCCCTCAAGGCAGTCAACGATTCAAGTGCTTCACCTGTAACAATAGGGAGCATCCCATTAGGGTAATGAGTAATAATACTTAGCAATATATTTTGCTAGATCAAGGAGAATAAACAGGCTGTAACTACTGCTCGTCATGACTCCTGAAGAAACCCAAGCCT
>JAHHHV010000081.1 GCA_019359155.1 Pegethrix bostrychoides GSE-TBD4-15B | reverse complement strand
TAGCGCGCAATTTTGCCCTGAATTTGTATCGCCACAATGGTTTTGAGAATATGGCTCAAGCTCAACGGCTCGCTGGCTTTGGTCTGAGCACACTCAAGTTATTATTTAGAATGAAATAACCCTGGATTTTGGCGGTGTCGGGCAGGCTTTTGAGCGTTGCTTTAAATATTTTTCTGGCTTGGCGAGCGATGCTTTCTTTTTGGGCGGGTTCTGTGGCTTATTTGGCAGTGGCGAGAGCCTGAAGTTGCTGCTGGAGTTGGGATGAGCAGATCTTTGAGGCTGGGTTGGTTGGCTGTGGCTGGCTCGTCGGGCAATTGGCTAATGCTGCTGGTGACGTTGCCGCGCAGATCGGTATGCTGAAAGTTGCGTTCTCCGAACGTTCAGCGCGATCGCTACCCCACCAGGAGCGCTGCCAGCATGGCTCGGAAGTCCTCTAGCGCGGGCGTTGCCATACCGGGAACCTTGCCCATATCATCGTAACGCCGCAGGCGGAGCGCCGCGCTGTAATACTCATGGCGCTGGAACTGGGCGGCTTCTGCCGCATCCATAGGGCCACCCTGGAGGCGCAAACTCAGCTGCGAAGCGCCTGAAAGCTCAGCTAGATAGGCCGGGTCAGCCCAACAGAGATAGCGCTTGGCCTCGACATGTAGGCGAATCGGCTCGACGATCGCTGAGCTGAAATGAGCGGCAAGGTGGTTGGCTCCCAGGTTTTCGTGGCGCATATCGATGCCCTGCTGGGCAATCTCTTCGCCGCTGCTGTGCAGCAGATGGCCAAAGTCGTGGAGCAGGGCTGCTGCCACCATGGCATCGGACTCGTCTCTTTGGCGAGCGAAGGTGGCGGTCTGCAAAGCGTGCTGCAATTCGGTAACGGTTTCGCCGTACTGGCGATGGCCGTGCTTTTGATAGGTGGCAAAGATGGACTGAAGGCAATCGCGGGTGGTCATGGCAACTGGCCTCCTGGATTAAGTAGGGCTAGTTTCCACTCTAGGAGGGTTTTGGTAACCTGGCAGTCGCGCTCCTGACGATCTCTAGTTGACTGCTCGGTCAGATTAATAGCTACTTCTCCTGCCGCTCTTTCAGCGCCTTCAGCACAATCGACCGCAATAAATACGACACCGAGCGATCTTCTGCCTCAGCCCAAGCCTGAATCTGCTGCTTCTCTTCAGGGCTGACGTAAAACGCAAGTTGATCGGTAGGGCGCTTGTTGCTCATGCCCTACTTATATCACTACGTCATGCTGTACTGCGTTCTATGATATCACATCATATTGTATGATACGCTATGGCAAACAAGCAAAAGCCAGCCTGGAACTTGTGGAAGAGGAACAGGCTGGCTCTGGCTCCCATTCGCATAGGAGTAGATTTATTATGACGTATCGAGAACGCCTGGAATACTGGGCGGTGGCTCGCCTGTTGCCAACCGGGCAATGGGTGATTCTGGCACGGTTTCATCGGCGGGCGGATGCCGAAGGTCACTGTCAGTTTATGCAGCAAGCCAATCCTGAGATCCGTTTTGAGGTGGTTTTCGATTTGCCGCCAGCGCCTTTGGCCGCCAAACCATTACCCAAGCCCAGATCGCGCTAAAATTGCTAGTCGCGCCCCGTTTTGTTACAGCCCGTTTTGTCACAGCCTGTTTTGTTATAGACAGTCATCACCCAGAGGTCATCGCATGGCATCCATCCGCGAATTGCACAACCAGCTTGTCTCCAAAGAACGCTCAGCCACCGAAATCACCCAAGAGGCGCTGGCTCGGATTGCGGCAGTCGAGCCACAGCTACACAGCTTTTTGCAGGTGACGGCTGATCATGCGTTGGCGCAGGCGCAGCAGGTGGATGCCAAACTCGCGGCAGGTGAGAAAATCGGGCTGCTGGCGGGCATCCCCATCGGCATCAAAGACAATATGTGTACGCAAGGTATCCCCACCACCTGCGCCTCCAAAATCCTGGAGAACTTCGTGCCGCCCTACGAATCCACCGTCACCGCCAAGCTTGCCGCCGCCGGAGCCGTGATGGTCGGCAAAACCAACCTGGACGAGTTTGCCATGGGCGGCTCCACCGAAAATTCGGCCTTTGGCGCAACCGCCAACCCCTGGGACTTAACCCGAATTCCCGGCGGCTCGTCGGGTGGCTCGGCGGCAGCAGTCGCAGCAGGTGAATGCGTCGTGTCGATTGGCTCCGATACTGGCGGCTCGATCCGGCAGCCAGCGGCACTCTGCGGCGTGGTGGGGATGAAGCCCACCTACGGGCTGGTGTCACGCTACGGGCTGGTGGCCTTCGCCTCGTCGCTGGATCAAATCGGGCCGTTTGGCCGCTCGGTGGAAGATGCGGCGATTCTGCTCCAGGAAATTGCCGGACATGATCCGAAAGACTCAACGAGTTTAAAAGTTGAAATTCCCGATTATCCCAGCCTGCTGAAGCCAGAACTGGGTACAAAAGCCAAAAAGTTTCGCGTCGGCGTGATCAAAGAGACGCTGGGCGAAGGCGTTGCCCCAGAAATTGAGCAGGCGGTGATGCAGGCCATCGAGCAGTTTAAGGCGCTGGGAGCTGAGATTCGGGAAATCTCCTGCCCGCAGTTCCGCTACGGTGTTGCAGCCTACTACATCATTGCCCCTTCGGAGGCTTCGGCAAATCTGGCGCGCTATGACGGCGTGAAATATGGCTTCCGCGCTCAGTCGCCCGCCAACCTGATGGAAATGTACACCAAAACTCGCGCCGAAGGCTTTGGCCCCGAGGTGAAGCGACGGATTATGATCGGCACCTACACGCTCTCCGCCGGGTACTACGATGCTTACTACCTGAAAGCGCAGAAAGTGCGGACGCTAATCAAGCAGGACTTTGAAAAAGCCTTCGCCAATGTGGACGTGCTGATTTCGCCCACTTCGCCCACAACGGCCTTCAAAGCTGGTGAAAAAGCGGACGATCCGCTGGGGATGTACTTACTCGACCTGATGACAATTCCGGTCAACCTAGCGGGTCTGCCGGGACTCAGCCTGCCCTGCGGATTCGACGCTCAGGGTTTGCCCATCGGCCTACAAATTATCGGCAGCGTCCTGCGCGAAGACCTGGTGTTGCAAGCAGCCTACGCCTACGAGCAAGCCACCGACTGGCAGCGGATGCCGGATCTATAGCAGCCAGAGCTGTGAGTAGTCCTATTTCTTAGGTGAAAAATAGTCAAATCAAAGCAAGCTTCAAAGACTACTCAGCATCTAGCGAATGTCTGAACCCCTGCCTATTCTGGGCAATGCGGATGAAAGGACTTGAACCTTCACTTCGTGAGAAACTAGAACCTAAATCTAGCGCGTCTACCAATTCCGCCACATCCGCATGTATCAGCTGCTAATCATATCAAAAAACAGCCTGTGCGACAACGGCCTATGCAGCGACTGACAGCGCTAAGACTTCACGGTTGCGCTAGACGGCAGGGAACGCGCCGCTTCTACCCAAGCTTTGAGAAACATGCCAATCATCACCAGTCCCCCAATCAGCGCCCCCCCAATCCCGACAGAGCTTGGCAACCAGAAGACTGCTTCTAGGTGATTCGCGGCTCCCGGCTTCAGCAGCCACCTTAGCTCTCGACCTTTGCGATAGACGGCTGGTGGCCTGTTGTCTGGAGACAATTTATCATCCGGGAATCTGGCTCCCCAAGGCGTATTCAGGCCAAATTCAATCACTAGCAGCTCTTGCGGGCTAATCAAAACAGTGGCCGTATTTTTGACGTTGGGGACAATACCTAAACCGCGCAGATCAAGGTCGTAGCTAAGGTGATGCCGCTGCCAGATCAGTAAATTGCTAGTCTGGATCGATAGATTTGAAACCGGATGTGAAATTGACTTTACAGCATTTGGCTGAGCGACCAGCTGCTGAAACTGCTCAAATTTTTGCACCAGATCTGCAGCGTTGACAAACGGCACGGTCATGATCCATTCGCGCTCAGCCGGATGCTGCGTCTTGCCGCCGAGCTGCTGCGTTTGGGCGCTGAGTCTCTCGATCCATAGCTCTGCTGTTGCTTGGCTGAGGCCACTGAGCTGACTGTTGAGCCGGATTCGCTGAGTCAACGCGCCGTGGTTGGCATCTCGAAAGCTGATGCCAACATCGTCACGGGCGCAGCCGCAGAGCAGCAAACATACGGCTGAAATCACTGCCAGTAGGCGCAGCTTGGGCAGGTACTCCAGGGTTAAAACGCTCCGGCTCAGGCGAGTGATGCTCATGGTTTAGCTCATGGATTAGCTCATGGTTTCAGCATGTTCTCAGCTCAGGATTTGATCACGCCCTAGCCGCAACGCCAAGCTGATCAAACAGTAAACTTGGCATATAGGCTCTGCCGCCAACCCATTCTGCTACGTCGCCCAAATCTACCAGATGCTGGAACGCCTCAAAGATGCTGCCTGCCACCATCGTATTTTTGACGCGCCCGACGATTTTGCCGTCCTCAACTTTGTAGCCCAGATCCAGATTCACTGAAAACTCCCCGGCCAGCATGTTCGACTGCCCAGCGCCCAGCACCTGATCGACAATGATGCCTTCTTTCATCCCGGCAATCAGCGCCTCGGTGGAGGTCTGACCGGGCGCGACACAGACATTCACTAGACTGGGGCTAGGTTTGGAGAGTCCGCCGCGAAAGCCGTTGCCCGTCGAGGTTTTGTCGGCACGCGCTGCCCAGCGTCGATCCCAGTAAAAGCTCTGGACAGTCCCCGCCTCGATATAGGCTTTGCGATGGGTGGGCGTACCCTCATCGTCAAACGGGCAGGCATTCACGCCCAAATGTGGATCTTCAAACAGCGTCAGGCGCGAGTCGAACAGCGTTTCGCCCAGCTTCTCGGCCAGCGGCGAGGCCTTTTGCACCACTGACTGCCCGGAGAGCACTGAGGAAAAGAGTGACCCAATGGTGCTGGCTGCGGCACGCGGCAAGAATAGCACTGGAAACGAACCGCTGCTGATGCTGGCCGACTGCTCAGCCCAGCGATATTTTTGTAGCACCTGATTCAGGATCAAGTCGTAGTCTGGCTCCTCGTTGCGGCCTACGTCGTAGCTGCCTGCCTGCAAGAAGTCTTCACCCCGCACAAGGTTGCCGGATAGGCTGGCGCTGGTGGTCTGGCTGCTGCGTTCGGCGTAGAGACCCTGGCTGGTGGCAATCCGCACCGTGCGCAAAACAGCATGAAAGCCAAGATCTACTAGAATATCAGCGTTGTAGTCATGCACCCGCCGAATCAGATATTCGCCGATTTGGACGAATTCTGCGGTGTCAAGCGGTGTGTCCTGGAGCTTCTGAGGCTTCTGGGGCGAGTCAAGCTTGTCAGTCGCGCTGTTTTGAGCCGCAAACTCGTTTCTGGCCGCAAACTCAAAGTCAGCCTCGCTGCCAATCTGGGCGGTCTGCACGGCGGCATCTACCAAGTCTTCGAGGCGGGTCAGGTCGGTGGAGCTGGCAAACCCCAGCCTACCGTTGCAGATAACGCGCAGTGCGACTCCTTTAACTGCCTTGGTTTGCAGCGACTTGAGGTGATTGTTTTCAAACTCAATGGGCGTATCTTGACTGGAGACAAAGTAGACCTCAGCTGCATCGGTGCGGGGCGCAGCAAGCTGCAAAATCTGTTCGAGGAGAGCGTCACTCACGGGTCAGCATTCTGGAGAGTACAGCCTCGATGGTAGCGCAATTGAGGCTTGGGCTTAGGGGCAGATTCTTAGCAAAATTTGTATAAAAAGCAATATGAAGAGATCTTGAAGTAGCTGACGCTACGTTGGCTCGATCGCTAGTATCGGGGAGGGAATCCTGGAAAATACGCAGAATAAGCCGAAACTGCTGCTCCCAGAGCTAATCAGAGCGACCAGTCCGGCTCTTTTCCCCTGTAAACCTATCGTCAATCTACTGATAACACAGCATGTCAACTAGCAAGAAAGATAACAACCTCAGAGGCGCTCGCAATATTGGCACCCTGGGTGGCAGCAAGCGCATCAACGGGTTTGTTGGCAAAAAAGACAAGCTGGACTTTGCAAGATTTGACCTGTCCGGTGCCAGCGACTTTGGGCTGACGCTGGGCGGGGTCAAAGGTAAACCCAAAGCTGCTGTCAAGGTGACACTCCGCAACGACAGCGGAGCCGTGATTCAGAGCTTCAGGAGCGGCCCCAAGCCCAGAGCCTTTAGCGGTCAGCTCGCGGCGGGAACTTACTACATTGGCGTGCAGCGACTGCAGGGCGAGGTGAGATATAAGCTGGGCACTTCTGCAACTCCGGCTCCTATTCCCCCGGCTCCTATTCCCCCAACCCCGCCTATTCCCCCAGCTCCTGTGCCTGACACGCTGGCGACAGCGCTTGACATTGGCGCTCTCACCGGCACCTACTTGAACTCAGACTTCGTAGGCACAACTGACCCAATCGATTTCTATAAGTTCAGCACCAGTGACGTAGGCAATCTTCAGGTCAGAATCAATGGCACCTCGGCCAGCACCAAAATTCAGCTAATTCGGGATGGCAACGGCAACGGTCTGATTGATGCCGGAGAAATTTTGGCGAGCGATATCGGTTTTAGTACTACGGTGCTCCCTAGCATTACCCAAGATTTGCCCGCAGGTACCTACTTCGTTAGCGTCGAACCTTCCAGCAGTACTGCTTCTACTCAGTATCAAATCAGTCTGGTGAATACTCCGTTTGGTGGCAGCGCGGTCCCCGATCCAGGAAATACGCTGCCGACTGCTCGTGATCTAGGCATTGTTTCTGGCACGGTTATTGCCAAAGAGTATGTGGGTAAGATTGACCCAAGTGATATCTACAGGTTTACCTTGAATGATATTTCAAACGTTCAGGTGGTGGCTAAAGGAACCTCTGACAGTACTCGAATTCAACTCATTCGCGACAGCAATAGCAATGGTTTGATCGACAACGACGAGATTCTGGATTCTGATAATTTTGCCTCTTCTCTCGTTACTAATATCACTCAAGATTTGCCAGTTGGTGCTTACTTCATTAAAGTTGATCCGCGCAACGGCAATAGCGACATATCTACACTTTATGAGCTGAATCTAGTTACTACTCCGTTTGGCGGGAATGGAGCAGCTGATCCAGGCAATACGCTCTCTACAGCTCGCGATTTTGGTGTGCTTTCCGGTACAGTCACCGCCAAAGAATATGTCGGCATCATCGATCCCGATGACTTCTACAAATTCACGCTGAATAGCGCAGCCACCCTGCAAGCAAAAGCTACTGGATCATCTGACAGCACCCGAATCCAGTTGATTCGTGACATTAATGGCAATGGTTTGATCGACAACAACGAGATTTTGGCATCTGATAATTTTGCCAGCGCTGGTTTCCTTACCGAAATCACGCAATCCTTACAGGCAGGTGCTTATTTCATTCGAGTGGAGCCCAGAAACGGCAACACTAGCAACTCAACCAATTATTCGCTGAGTCTGACGGTCTAATAGCTTAATCAGGCTTGGATGCAGCTCAGACATATCAGATATACTAGTTCATCCAAGCCTGATACTTTGAGCTATCGCATTTGATACGATCAGCGCCTATCTAGCAATTCACTCTTTCAGAATATCAGTATCTTTTTCATTGTTTTTACGCAGTTGCAGTTTCAAATGAGATTTTGAGATTTGCTGTAGATGGAATTGTGTAGTTGAGCTTTTCAAAACCAATCACTTGTCCATTCCTGTCTTTCATCAAGATCACTTCATCTCCCGTTTCTTCAGAGATGTATTCATCTTGAGGATTGCCAAACCAAACGGTCAAGGTGTTGCCAACCTGATCGTAGTAAACTTTTACTTCTGCCATACAGTTTCTCCTTCTTTGATTGCATCAGTGGGATAGGTGGTAATTAGAAAGCCATCTCCATTAAGCTGCCGGATAACGGCACAGAGCCATCGTTTTTCACGCTGGAGTTTGTAGAACAGATAAATATTGGGGTCGCTACGGCTGCGCCGAATCTGATCGGGTTCGGTTAGGGCTGCCTGTACTTCTTCTTCTCGCCCGCTCATGATAGGGTGTTTGATCTGGGTGATGATCTTCCAGTAGGCAACGGTGACGCGAATGCTGCAATTGAGCGGGGTTTGGGCAGTGAAGAATAGGCTATCTGGCTCGTTGTTGGTCACGATGCCTCTCCTAACAATTGTCGCTCAAAATGAGTTTTAGCAGCTTCCCATTCTGTTTCTGCTTCCTGCCGTAGTCTACGCATCTCCAACCTTGCGTTATCTACCTGTTCTACTACTGAACGCTGAATGTCTAATGGAGGAATTAAGATAGGAATTTCGCCAATCTCCTCCAAATTAATATTTGCTCTTGCGACTGGGCGTTTGAGATAATCAAGAATTGCTTGACCTATAGGAGATGATAAAAACCATCGTGCAAAGTCAGGCAAAACTCGACTACGGTCTAATCGAACAGCTGCAATTGCCTGATTAATATTTGCAGGGGTTGAACGATCATATACACCAACTGATCCAATAGTTGCACCAACAATAGCAATCAGTAAATCTCCTTGTTGCAACTGAGAGCGGCGCATCAAACCCTCATGAATCTCCGGCTTAATGAGAATTGCACTACTTTCTGTGACCCTTCCATCCTTTGTAATTTCGCCACTACGTATGAATGGAATACCGCTTAATTCTTCCGTGTAGGCATCACCACCAGATTTTGGAGTAATACCAGAAAATATGTCAGTAGATATTGACGCAAGTTGTGTAACAGGGAACTGGTGAGATTGCAAAAGTTGAAATAACTTGCGGAAACGTGGCTGGTTGGAATATGAATCCAGCCTTGACTTTATCTGATCTACTCGAATTGCAAATACTGGACGATCGCTCTCTTCCGGCGCACTTAACCCAAGCTGATCGAGCAAGTAGGTATCAAGGCTAGACAGCAACTTATCTGCTTGGGCTAGTTTTTGTTTGCGGGTTTGTCGGGATACTTCGATTTCGGCAACGAGCGCTCGTTGTACCTCTGAAGATGGAAGAGGTACAAGAATTTGACGAACTTCTTCTGTATTGAGTTCTGGACGAGTAGATTTATTTCCCCACCTGTATATTTGCTTGTTACCTAAATTACTCTTGAGATATCCGGACAGAAAATCTGGAAGTATCCTTGCTGACGGACGAATTGCAGCAAGATGAGATGTGATATTCCCCTTAATAAGAACTTCAGGAAATACAGCAGAATAGCCAAGTATATAGCCAGCTTTGGTTAATAAAATATCTCCTGGCAAAACCTCACTTCTAATCAACTCTTGGTGTTTTTCTTCAGAAATATAAACCAACTCATCGTCGCTCAAAACTTCACCAGTGCGACAATTTGATACTCTAATAAGTGGAACTCCAGTCCTTTGGTATTCCTCGACCTTGAGCTGTGAACCAAAAGGACCATCAACAACACTTGATGAAATCTCAGCTTCACCAAGTTTAAAGATAGGAAGACCAGAGTTATGAAGACGAGCCTCAAGCGCGTGATGCTCTGGAAGATGAAACTGG
Organism: Pegethrix bostrychoides GSE-TBD4-15B; assembly: GCA_019359155.1. Taxonomy (GTDB): domain Bacteria; phylum Cyanobacteriota; class Cyanobacteriia; order Elainellales; family Elainellaceae; genus Elainella; species Elainella bostrychoides. The sequence goes on along the minus strand of JAHHHV010000081.1, from coordinate 84,088 downwards.
CAATCTAACCGTTGATCTACTTCGCCCCGTCTGACTGCAAAACCCTGAGGAGTACTTTCAGTAGAGGGGCTTAGACGAAAAAAGGCTGAGGGTTCTGCTTAAACTTGCGGTACTGCGCCAAAATTCCTGAATCGGGGATAACCGCATCCGGTTCTGAAACCCAGTCTTCCCCCTCTCTGTGATATAGCACTCTACGATCGAACAGATCACAGCGTTGAATCTCTGTTTTTTGGTCGCCCTCTATCTGAGTTTCAACCACTTTCATTGTTTTGCGACCTGTCGCGTCATAGCCAATGTTTTCCGCCACTGCCATGAAGATCGCTTCTTCATCGCTGACTTGTTCATTCGCCTTGCGCTTTCGCAAAAACACCAGGCTCGCTTTTACCCCTGCCCCAAAGTGAGAAAATGCCGTCTGTGGCAAGCTCACCACTGCCAGCAATTGAAAATTATCTAACAGCCAATCGCGTACTCCTTGCAGCGATGAATTCGTGAGAATGCCATCGGGTAAGACGATCGCCGCTCTCCCACCTGACTTGAGAAACCGATGCACCCGCTCACAAAACAGAATCTCAGTCTTAACAGACGTTTTGGCTTTGATCGCTTTCTTACCCGCCTTGAAATCTGATTGGGTGGATTTCTTCACCGTGTAGGAAATATTTGCCAGGTCATAGCTTGACAGATAAGGCTTTTCATCTTGCTTTACCATTGCCCCAAAGGGCGGATTTGTCAGCACCAACGTAAAGCGATTTTCGGCAAAGCCTTTATGATGGGCAGTCAGCTTTTCGATCGGTTCCAGCGCATCCCAGCCAATCACATTCGTATGCCCGTCATCATGCAAGATCATATTCATCTTGGCGACGCGGGTAATCTCTTCGTTAATCTCAATCCCAAACAAACGCTTCTCAGCAAAATCATGCCAGTGATTGAAATGCTCCTTGCTGTCGAAGTCGTGATACTCGCTTGCCTCACGCCGCACTGCATCTAGGGCATACAGCAAAAAGCCGCCAGAGCCACAGGCAGGGTCAAGCACAATATCCTCATGGGTTGGCTCCATCATCGCAACCGCAAACTCAATAATTTCGCGGGGCGTGAAATATTGCCCAAAATCACCCTTAAAAAACCCGTCCATGAACTGCTCAAACGCCAGCCCTTTCGTATCGAGATCAGTTTTATTGAGGTTGATGCTTTCTAAGTGCGAAACAATCGTCCGAATAATGCTGTCATCGACCTTAATGTTTTCCGTAAAAACATCGGGATCTTTTTCCTTTTGCCTGTCATAGAGCGATCGAATTCGCTCTGCTAAGCGACGGCTCTCTTCATGGGTTTTAATTTGAAACTCGTAGGGTTCTCCTTTCTTACGAGCGGCTTGCTCATCGCTAATCTTGACAAAAATCAGCTTACACAGTTCACCAAATGCTGTAGGAGGAGACAACCGCCCCCCACCCCACAAAGTTTGATGACACTTGCGAATTGCCAGAATCAAGGCTTCTTTACTGACCGCTTGAATATCTAGCCTGCTACCCTTTCTAAACTTGTATTCTTCGGGCTTTCCATACTTGATGGGCAAGTCAGCCACAATGTTTTTGTCTCGCTCCAGTGCCCCATACTGGTCAGTACAGTCCAACACACGCCGAGTTGAACCTGCCACTACCATCACATAATCAGCTCGGAACTTCGCCCAAGTGCCATTTCCATACGCCTGTTCAACGGCTTGGTTAAACTCTGGCATCTGTAATACCATCCCGCTTACATTCAACAACTCCATAGGGACGCTTCCGCTCATCATCCCGAAACACAACCAAATCGGCGCGATCAGAAGGGGTGCGATCGGGTACAACGATCTCAATCCCAATCCGGTTCGGCTCATATTGGTAACGGTAAATTAGCTCTGCCCAAAACTCAGCCCGAACCTGTTCCTCCGGATCAGAGTAACGCTCGGTGTGGTGAACAGCGTTATAGAGAATTCTCTGTTGCTTCCCTTCACCAATAATTTCAGCATGTCCATCCTTCAGAGCTTTTTCAAGATAAGCCACATTTACTGCTCCTAAGTCAGAACTTTAATTTCCAGCATATATAACCTTAGCTCTGAATATCTAACCAGCAGCTTTAGCAATCAAAAATTTAAGCTCAGAGCTTAAACAGATAAGCAGTTGAGCTTGCTAAATCACCGGCTCATTGATGCTTACAGTCAAGTTCTGCTCAGGTGTTATATTCCTGAATTGCCTTGACCTCTAGCGGCTCTGACTGGAGCGACCGGATGGCGGCGGCTGTGGCTCTGGCTCCGGCCACCGTGGTGACAATCGGGATTTTATAGGCGAGCGCGGTGCGGCGAATCGTGCGGTCGTCGATTTGGGCAGTCGCACCCAGCGGCGTGTTGATAATGAGCTGAATCTGCTGATTTTTGATCGCATCAAGAATATGCGGACGGCCTTCATGCACCTTAAAGATCATCTCAACATCCAAACCGTTGTCTTTGAGCACTTGGCGCGTTCCAGCTGTGGCGACAACTTTCATGCCCAAATCGATCAGGTCTTTGGCAATTGGCACGGCGGCAGCTTTATCGCGGTCGTTCATCGAGATAAACACCGTGCCCTGGAGCGGCAGTATCTGTGAGGCGGCAAGTTCGGCCTTGGCATAGGCTTTGCCAAAGTCGGTGTCGATGCCCATCACCTCGCCGGTTGAGCGCATTTCGGGGCCGAGGATAATGTCGGTGCCGGGAAACTTGGCAAATGGCAGCACCGCTTCTTTGACAGAAATATGTTTGGGTAAGACTTCCTGCGTAAAGCCGAGCTGCGCCAGCGTTTGGCCAGACATCGCCCGCGAGGCCATTTTAGCCAGCGGTATGCCAATCGCCTTTGAGACAAACGGCACGGTGCGCGAGGCGCGAGGGTTCGCCTCTAAAATATACAGCCGATCGCCTTCAACAGTTCCCTGCACAGCATATTGGACGTTCATCAGCCCCACTACGTTCAGCGCTTTGGCCAGTTTAACCGTCCAGCTGCGAATGGTTTCTAGAATTTCCGGCGAGAGCGTAATCGTCGGAATCGAGCAGGCTGAGTCGCCAGAGTGGATGCCCGCCTGCTCAATATGCTCCATGATGCCGCCAATCACCACATTGCCCTCAGCGTCGGCCAGCGCGTCTACGTCCACCTCAATGGCGTTTTCCAGATATTTGTCGATCAAGATTGGGTGGTCGGGTTCCACCTGCACCGCATATTTCATGTAGCGCTCCAGATCTTGATCCGAGTAGACGATTTCCATAGCGCGTCCGCCCAGCACATAGCTAGGCCGCACCACGACTGGGTAATCAATTCGCTTGGCCACCTGCAACGACTCCTCGAAGCTGCGGGCAAGGCCGTTGGCAGGCTGGCGGATTTCCAGATCGCGCAGGATTTTCTCGAACCGCTCCCGGTCTTCAGCAGCGTCGATCGAGTCGGGCGAAGTTCCCCAGATTTTGGTCGTGACATCGGGATTTTGATTCAGGTAGGTTTGCAGCGGCACGGCCAACTTCAGCGGGGTCTGGCCACCAAACTGGATAATTACGCCTTCCGGCTGCTCGGCTTCTAAAATATTCAGCACGTCCTCTTTGGTCAGCGGCTCAAAGTAGAGGCGGTCGCTGGTATCGTAGTCGGTGGAGACGGTTTCGGGGTTGGAGTTGACCATGATCGTTTCAAAGCCGTCGGCTCCCAGCGCGTAGGAAGCGTGGCAACAGCAGTAGTCAAACTCGATGCCCTGGCCAATCCGGTTGGGGCCGCCGCCCAGAATCATCACCTTGCGGCGGGTAGAAGGCAGCACTTCGGATTCGACCAGCGCGCTCTTTACCTCCTGTGCCTCACTCAGCTCAATTACCTCCGATTCGTAGGTGGAGTAGTAGTAAGGAGTGAGCGCCTCAAACTCGGCGGCGCAGGTATCCACCGTTTTGTAGACTGGAATAATCCCTAAGCTCTTGCGATAGGCGCGCACCTCGTCTTCGCTGGTTTTGGTGGCGTAGGCAATCTGACGGTCACTAAAACCCTGCTGCTTGACGGCGTAGAGCTGTGAGCGGCTGAGGTTTTTGAGTGGTGTTTTTCGCAAAAACTTCTCGGTTTCCAGCAGCTCTTGCAACTTGTCGAGAAACCAGGGATCGATGGCGGTCAGCTCGTAGATTTCTTCAACGCTCATCCCCATCTGCATCGCCTGATGCACCGTCAAGATCCGCTCCGGGTTGGGAGTCCGCAGGCCAGAGCGAATCTGCTCCAGACTGGGCAGCTTTTCGGCGCGGTCGCAGCCCCAGCCTGCTCGTCCGGTCTCCAGCGAGCGCAGCGCCTTTTGAAACGACTCCTGGAAGGTGCGGCCAATCGCCATCGCCTCGCCCACCGACTTCATCTGGGTGGTGAGGGTAGGCAGCGAGCCAGGAAATTTCTCGAAGGCAAACCGGGGAATCTTCGTCACCACATAGTCAATGGTGGGTTCAAAGCTAGCCGGGGTTTTCTTGGTAATGTCGTTCGGGATCTCGTCCAAAGTATATCCCACCGCCAGCTTCGCCGCCATCTTGGCAATTGGGAAGCCCGTGGCTTTGGAAGCCAGCGCCGAACTGCGCGAGACACGCGGGTTCATCTCAATCACGATCATTTCGCCGGTTTCAGGATTGACGGCAAACTGGACATTAGAGCCGCCGGTTTCCACACCAATCTCGCGCATGATCTTGACCGCCGCATCCCGCAGCCGCTGATATTCTTTGTCGGTCAGCGTCTGTGCCGGAGCCACCGTAATCGAGTCGCCCGTATGCACGCCCATCGGGTCGATGTTCTCAATTGAGCAGATAATCACGACGTTATCGGCCAGATCGCGCATCACCTCTAGCTCGTACTCTTTCCAGCCCAGCAGCGACTTCTCAATCAAAATCTGCGACATCGGGCTAGCATCAAGCCCCGACTGTGAGATCTCCTCAAATTCTTCCTGGTTGTAGGCAATGCCGCCGCCCGTGCCGCCCATCGTAAAAGCCGGACGAATAATCAGCGGGTAAGAGCCAATCTGCCGACCAATTTCGCGGGATTCCTCCATCGTCGTGGCCAAACCGGACGGACAGACCCCAACGCCAATCCGCTGCATTGCCTCTTTAAACAGCTTTCGGTCTTCGGCCATCTCAATCGCGGGCAGCTTCGCCCCAATCAGCTCGACGTTGTGCCGCTCCAGGGTTCCGTTTTTGGCCAGCGCCACTGCCAGGTTCAGCGCCGTCTGGCCGCCCATTGTCGGCAGCAGCGCGTCGGGCTTTTCTTTGGCAATAATTTTTTCGATGATTTCGGGGGTGAGCGGCTCAATGTAGGTGCGGTCGGCGGTTTCTGGATCGGTCATGATCGTGGCCGGGTTGGAGTTGACCAACACAACCTCAAATCCTTCGTCCCGCAGGGCTTTGCAGGCTTGGGTGCCGGAGTAGTCAAACTCGCAGGCTTGGCCAATCACAATCGGCCCGGAGCCAATCAGCAGAATCTTGTGGATGTCGGTGCGGCGCGGCATAGCTCAAAACCAGGGTATGCGTTTAAATCTCAATCATTGTAAGGGCAATTGGATTGATCATTTTGCTGTCTCTGATTCAAGTTATGGCGCGATTCTCTGCAATGATAGTGAGTTCTCGCTAGTTAAGTGGCTAATGTATCACCCAGCTTCAAGCCTGACCTGGTTCAAAAGATTCAAAAGCCCCTAAATTCATACGAGCGCTTCATGAACATTCAGAAGGCTCTATCGCTTCAAGGTATCTAATTCTAGTCCAAGACCTATTTTGAGATAACGCATCGATTAAGTTTAATTGGGCTTGATTAATCCGGATTAATCCGGATTAATCATAGCAATACTTGTAAGAATGTCTGAGTATTGGAAATATAAGCGCAAATATACAGATGCTTCTAAAGAATGTATTTTAGACTTATTTTTGCGATACCGTAGTTGCACTGAATCTCCGTCGAGGCTCAACGCAAGCTCGAATTAGATAGCTGCCAACCGCAGAGCCAGCAGCTGATGCGGCTCTATTGTCGTGGCAAGATTAATGGGTTGCAGTTTATGAAGTGGTTCAGTAATCTTGCTGAATTTTTTAGACAGATAGCTTTCCTTTTAAAAATCGTTAGCCAGCCCTGATCCGGTGGGAATACTAACGACATGAACCAATTTCAAAAGCTAAAAGCTTGAGATAGATGTTCTGTTCACTTATAGCCCAGCTAGATTCTGACGGCTCAGGTTCACCGCTAACCGTAGCCCTGAAAATCTCACCAACTCTATTCCGTAATTCGGATGTGTGCAACGATGGTCGAAAAAACTCTACCCCTCATTTCCATAGAAGACTTCTCCGGGGCAAAGCAGGCGACTTTTTTCAAGCTACTGAAGCAGCCGCGATTCTCAGGAGAACTCTTTCTTGGCGATCTCAAGGGGCATACCTGGATATTTCACATCTACATGGGGCGGCTCACCTTTGCAACGGGTGGCGCACATGGCTTCCGGAGCTGGAAGCGCCACGTGCTAGCGCAATGTCCTGATCTGGTGCCTTTTGGTACTTTGTTCAAGCAGGCTTTGCAAGATGCAGCTAACCGAGACTTGAGCTACTGCTGGCAGTATCACATTCTATGTCTGTGGGTAGAGCAACAGAAGATCACGCGCGAGCAGGTTGCCAAAATTGTCAGAGCGCTGACCGTAGAAGCCTTGTTTGATCTGACTCAGATTCGGAAGGTGACGTATCAAGTTCAGCAAAGCTCATCTAATACGCAGATTGGGATGCAGCTCGCGCTACTGGACGCGGAGCAGGTTGCGGCTGAGGCGCAGGGACTCTGGAAGGCTTGGCAGGTCGCCAAACTGGCCGATCGCTCGCCCAATACCGCTCCGGTGATTCGGCAGCCCAGCCAGCTCCAAGCCAACAGCTCAGCCCAGCTGTATCAGGTGCTGAATCGGCTGCTAGACGGACAGCGTACGCTGCGGGATTTGGCAATTCAGATGAAGCGCGATGTCGTAGATGTGACGCGGTCGCTGCTGCCTTACGTCCAGCAAGGCTATATCGAACTGGTGGATATTCCCGACCTACCTGCGCCTGTCAAGTCTGCCCAGCCTGCGGCTCCGACGATGCCTGCTCAGCCTCAGCCCAGCGCACCACTGATCGCCTGCATTGACGACAGCCCGCTGATCTGTCAGAGCATGGAAGAGATGATCAAGGGGGCGAACTACCAGTTTTTGGCAATTAACGATCCGCTGCGAGCCATTGCCCAGATGATGTCGCGCAAGCCGGACTTAATTTTCCTAGATCTGATTATGCCAAATGCCAACGGCTATGAGATCTGCGGACAGCTGCGAAAGCTGTCTATTTTCAAAGAAACGCCGATTGTGATTTTGACGGGACAGGACGGCATTGTTGATCGCGTCCGCGCCAAGCTAGTTGGGGCCTCAGACTTTCTCTCGAAGCCGGCTGATTCAGCGACTGTGCTGGGCGTAATTCGCAAATATCTACCTCAAGGCGTAGGTTCATAAGCTTGAGTATATCAAGAACCGGGAATCCTAGAGATTGATCCGGTTGGTCAGGAAATTCTACGAATCAGCTAACTTTAGACAACACATAGAGGTAAACATCATGGGTACTGCACTAGTAATTGACGATTCGATGACCGACAGAGAAGTTTTGACGGCTTGTCTAAAGCAGGCTGGCATGAATGTTCTCACGGCAGTCAGCGGTGAAGAGGGCATGGAAAAGCTGGCTAGCAGCCAACCCGACATCATCATTATCGATGTTGTGCTGCCCGGTCGCAGCGGCTTTGAACTCTGCCGTGATCTGAAGGCCGAAGCCAAGACCAGCAAAATTCCGGTGATCATCTCTTCCACTAAAGGGACGGAGATGGATAAATTCTGGGGTATGAAACAGGGTGCAGATGCGTATATTCCGAAGCCGATTGATCAAGAGGAGCTGATCCGCACCGTCAAAAAGCTGATTGGTTAAAAAACTGATTGGTTAGTCGTTTGGGGTTTATCTACCATTTCAGCTCTCTCGCTCTCCAGCTCTTGCTCTTCAGCTCTCGCTCACCGTCCAAATCAGCCAAACTGCCATGCTCGACTCTATCCAGTCCAGGCTTGCCCCAGAAGCAGCCGCTTCAGAACTTGCAGATCGCGCGCAGGCGAGTGAGCAGTTTCTCCGCTGCCATCTTGCGCCCGATGCCCTAGTGATGCTGCCCGTCTCTCAGCTCACCGAAGTGCTAAAGATTCCGGTGGGGCAAATCACGCCAATTCCGCATCTGCCTGCCTGGGTCATGGGCGTTTACAACTGGCGGGGTGAAATTCTCTGGATGGTTGACCTGGGACATTTGCTGGGCATGAGTCCCTGGCATCAGCAGACGGTGAGCACTTCGTCCTACACCGCCGCTATTCTCAGCGCGACCGATAGCAGTGCGGGCAGTGCAGGTGGCGAACGCCGGACGCTGGGACTGGTGGTGACTCAGGTTCAGGATATCGAACTCTGCGATCCGGGGCAAATTCAGTCTCCGCCGCCTTCGGCCATCACGCCCGAACTCGCGCCTTTCTTGCAGGGCTACTGGCTTAAAGCAGATGGCGAAATGCTGGCCTGCCTCAACGGAACCGCCATCTTAGCCGCTATGCCTAACGCCTAACCCCCTGCCCAAACTCCTGCTGGAACCTCCATCTAAGCCAGTTTTCAAACCGACCGCTGCTCCATAAACCGCAACTTTGACTCGATTGAGAGAATTCCTATGACTCAGAATCTGCCTAAACCCAATTTTGAATTCAGCAACGGCCAGCCGCAAGCTCAGCAGCTGAATGGTAAAACGCCCGGTAAAATACCTGGTAAAGCTCCGGCTAAGTTCAACGCGATGCCTGATCTAAAATCGGCTGCGGTCGAGCCAGTTCGAGCTGAGATTGCTCAGGTAAACGAAGCCGCTCAGCCTGCTCGTAATACCTCAGCCCAAGGTTTAAGCCGCTGGCGGAAACTGAGTCTGAAGAATAAAGCGACCACGCTAGCAATCCTGCTGGGAACGCTGCCGGTTATCTTGATTGGCGGCACCTCCTACTTTTTGGCCAGTCAGTCTTTGAGCAACCAAATTACCGCAGCGCAGCAGGATAGCACGGCTGAAGTGCTGGACAAAGTTGCCTTCTACATGCGAGAACGCTATGGCGACATTCAGATTATGTCGAACCTGAACGTGTTCACCGATACTCGTCAGCGCTTGACCGCCACTCGCCAGGAGAAGCAAGTCGCATTGGATCAGTTCCTTCAGGCTTACCCGATTTACAACAGCGTTGCTGTTTTCGACCTCAACGGCAATGTGCTGGCACAGTCACAAGGCGCAGCGCTGGACAACCACAAAAACCGCAACTACTTCCAAACGGTTTTGAAAACGGGGCAGTCGGTGATCAGCGAACCGCAGGTTTCCAAAAGCTCAGGGATTTTGAGTATCCATACGGCTGCCCCTGTGAAAGACAAAGCAACTGGCCAGATCATCGGGGTTGTGCGGGCGCGTCTACCCGTTAGCAACCTGCATGATCTGTTGGCTACGATCAGCGAGGGACATGAAGGTGAGAATGACGCAGGTATCAAGCTCTACCTTAGCGACCGTAACGGCAACTTGTTCGCGGGTTCTGACCCATCCTACAAAGATCTGGCGACTCCTGTTGCGGGCGCAACTCTCTTTCCGGGCTTTGACGCAATGACTGCCAACCAGCAGAACGGCATCAACCTCGAAGGTGGCCAGGTGATCACTCGTGCCACGATGCCTAAATATACCGACCTGTTCCGGGTTGAGCTGCCAGATCTAGGCTGGAGCACTGTGGCGACCGTGGATCAGCAGGTTGCCTTTGCAGCCCAGCGAGAGCTACTGCTGGCACTGCTGGCCGGAACCGCACTGGCAGCGGTGGCGGTGGGTGCTTTGGCCGCCTGGATTGCCAACCGCGCCACTCGCCCGCTGCTGGATGCAGCCACCGTCACCGAGAAAATTGGTCAAGGCGACCTGTCCAGCCGATTAAACGTGACGGGCGAAGATGAGCTAGCCGTATTGGGCGGCAACATCAACACCATGGCTGCTCGCCTACAAGATATTCTGCAAGAGCAGGCTGGCTTGACCGATCAGGCTTCTTTCTTGACCAGCGTTACGGCCAATACCCGCGCGGCGAGCGGTGACATCGACCAACTTTTCGACCAAGCCTTGGCAAAATCCAGACAGTTTCTGGGTCTAGAGCGGATGGTGATTTACCGCTTTAAGTCAGACTGGAGCGGCTACATCTCCAACGAGTCTGTGGCTGATGGCTTCCCGAAAGCGCTGGAAGACAAAATTGAAGACCCCTGTATCCCACAGGTGTTACTGGATGGCTACTTGAAGGGTCGGGTCGTACCCACCAACGATGTGTTCAACGCGAACTTCCACCCTGAGCACTTGGAGCTGATGGAGCGTCTGCATATTCGCGCTAACTTGGTCGCGCCAATTGTCAACCAGGGGCAGCTATTTGGACTGCTGGTGGCGCACCACTGTACGCAAACTCACGAGTGGAAGCAATCTGAGACGATCTTTGTCTCGCAGCTTGCGGCTCAGCTGGGAATTTCGATTGCGGTACAGGAGGTGGAAACCGCTCGGATGACCGCTGAAACGCTGGCGACTGAGCAAACTGAGCTGAAGGAAAGCCTCCAGCGTCGGGCGCTAGAGCTGCTGATGGCTGTTGACCCGGTCAGTCACGGTGACTTGACGGTGCGTGCCAACGTTACCGAAGACGAAATCGGCACCGTGGCCGACTCCTACAACGCCACGATTTCCAGCTTGCGGAAAATTGTGCTTCAAGTGCAGGAAGCCGCACAGCAGGTGGTTTCAACGACTAACAGCAACGAGTCTGCGGTGCGTGATTTGTCTACCGGAGCCTTGCAGCAGACCACCGAAATTACTGCTGCCCTAGCTCAGATTCAGGAAATGGCCAACTCAATTCAGCAGGTGTCCAACAGCGCTCAGCAGGCTGAAACTGCCGTACAGCAGGCTACCCAGACGGTGCAGGCCGGAGATGCCGCCATGAACCGCACGGTGGAAGGGATTCTGGCAATTCGGGAAACGGTGGGCGAAACGGCTAAGAAGGTGAAGCGCTTGGGTGAATCGTCTCAGAAGATTTCCAAAGTGGTCAACCTGATTGGCACCTTTGCCGCCCAAACCAACCTGCTAGCGCTCAACGCTTCCATTGAGGCGGCGCGTGCCGGAGAAGAAGGCCGAGGCTTTGCAGTGGTGGCCGATGAAGTGCGTTCGCTGGCGCGTCAGTCAGCAGAAGCAACGGCTGAAATCGAGAAGCTAGTAGCCAGCATTCAGGCTGAAACCAACGAGGTGGTGGCCGCGATGGAGTCTGGTACTGAGCAGGTGGTGATGGGGACGCAGCTGGTGGATGAAACCCGCCAAAACCTGACCCAGATTGCTGCGGTGAGTACCCAAATCAACGACTTGGTGCGCTCGATTGCTCAGGCTGCCCAAATGCAGTCGAAGGCGTCTGAGTCTGTGACCCAGACGATGACGGGCGTGGCCACGATTGCTGACCAAAACTCGGCTGAGGCGATTCAAGTTTCTGACTCGTTTAAGCAGCTGCTGGACGTGGCGCAATCGCTGCAAACAGAAGTGGGTCAGTTCAAAGTCCGCTAGTTGAGAGCGATCCCCCTAAATCCCCCTTTTCAAGGGGGACTTTAAGAAAGTTTGGCTCGGTTTCCCTTTTTTAAGGGGGCTAGGGGGATCAGCACCAGCGTTCTGATTGTCAAGACTCAGTATTCACCAATTCGTTCACCTGACCCAATTGACTTCGCCCATTCGCTCCCTTATTGACCTATGCTGAACCCTGAAATCCGCGACCAAGCCTACCAGTTCTTCGCTGAAGAAGTGCCCGAACTGCTGGAGGCCATTGAAACCGGGCTGCTCTCGCTGCGTGAGGAGCGGAGCACGGCAAAAGTGCATGAGGTGATGCGAGCAGCTCACTCGATTAAAGGCGGAGCGGCTAGCGTGGAGCTAGAGGTGATCAAAGTGATCGCTCATCGGCTCGAAAGCATTTTTAAGGCGCTCTACGACGAAACTATCGAAATTGACGCAGCCCTAGAGAGCGAGCTGCTGCAAGCCTACGACTGTCTGCGGTTGCCGATGATGGAACAGCTTGAAACAGGCAGCATTGACGTTGAGCAGGCGCTGACTGCGGCAGAGCCAGTTTTTGCAGTTTTGGAAGAGAAGCTGAGCGAGGCGCTGCTGCAAGCCGACAACTACATTCCCACCTCGTCGGATCTCGGGATCGACATGGTGGCTTCGATTTTTGAAATTGACGTGGCGCAGGGTATCGACCGCCTCACCGCTGTCTGCGACCAGCCTGATGCCTACCCAATTGCCGCCGAGCTGCAAGCCCAGGCTGAGGTGTTTATTGGTCTGGGTGAGCTGCTGAATCTGCCTGGATTTGAACAGATTGCTCACACGGCGCTGATGGCGCTGCAAGTTCAGCCTGACCAAGAGCTGCAAATTCTGCGGCTGGCGCTGGCCGATTTTGTCGTTGGACGCGAAGCCGTGATGCAGGGCGACCGGACGCGAGGCGGCAGTCCCTCAGCCGCGCTGCTGGCGCTAACAGAAGCCCCAAGCAGCGTCAATCTCACTCATGCTGAGCTGAGCAAGGCCGGAGACTCGCTGGAAGATATGTTTAGCGATACAGATTTGAATGCAGATCTAGATCTAGATTTGGATACAGAAGTAAATTCAGACTTGAACGCAGATTTACTATTTGATGAAGCGCCCAATTTTCTGGATCTGCTGGGCAGTCCTGAAGGCAGCTCTAACCTTGAAGCTGAAGCGCTGCCGGAGATTGCTGCTGCCGATGCTGTCGATGCAGAATTATCGGATGAACTTGAGCTAGCAGAGTCGGTAGAGCTAGAGGCACGAGGGGCATTTGATCTAGAGCCAGAGAGTCTGGAGGATATGTTTGGTGGCGCTGAGTGGGAGGAGCTTGATGAGACTGAGCTGGCAATCGCTGCACCTGAAGCGACGGACGCAATCCCGAAGCCACGCCCTGAGCCAGTCGCAGCAGAGCCGTTGTCCGATGTGGTAGATATCTTTGGAGCGACAGAGGATCTGTTTGGCAGTCTGGATGCAGCGGAGTTTGATTCACCAGAACTGATTGCTGAAACGATGACTGGTGAAGTTGCTGATGAAGTTACTGGTAAATTTACTGGTGAAGTTGCTGAAGAAGTTGCTGAAAGCTTTGACTCACCAGATCTGCTAGAGACATTAAACTTAGTGACCGCTGAGCCAACCTCAGTTGAAAGCGCGATTCAGTCGGCAGAAGCGCTGTTTGAGCAACTGCCCTCTCTGGCCGATCAGCCTGAAGAAGTGGCCGCACAGCCGCAAACCGCTGAAGAGAGCGCCGATTGGAAGCAATATCTCCGCCCCAGCCAGTCAGCTGCCCCGGCTGCTCCAACCAACCTCTCGGTGCGCGTTGACCTGCACCGCCTAGAGCGGATGAATAACCTGGTGGGCGAGCTGGCGATCAACCGCAACAGTCTGTCGCTGCAAAATGAGCAGATGCAAGGCTCCGTTCGCGATCTGGTCGGGCGGTTTGAGCAGTTCCAAAGCATGATTGGCAGGCTGCAAGACCTGTCTGATCGAATGCTGGTGACTCCGACTAGCCGCAGCGCCAATCGCATGGCAATGGCGGGTTCCGCAGCATCTCATCAGGCATCCAATCAGGTGAGCGGCATCACGGCAGCATTTGACAGCCTGGAAATGGATCGCTACAGCCTGCTGCACTACGAGCTGCAAGATATTTTTGAGCAGGTGATGCAGATTGAAGAGGCACTAGGCGACGTGGGGCTGTTTGCTGGACAGTCTAACCAGACGCTCAACGAGCAGCGCCAGAAAATGACCCAGCTGCAAAACGAGCTGATGTGGGCGCGAATGCTGCCGCTGGGCAACGTGCTGAACCGCTTCCCCAGAGTGCTGCGCGACCTGTCGACCAAATACAGCAAGTCGGTGGGGCTGAAGCTAAGCGGTGCGGGCGTTTTGGTAGACAAAATGGTGCTGGAAAAGCTCTACGACCCGTTGCTGCATCTGCTCCGCAACGGCTTTGACCACGGTATCGAAATGCCCGATGCCCGGCAAAAACAGGGCAAGCCAACCCAGGGCACAATCGAAATTCGCGCCTTCCATCGGGGCAACCAAACCCTGATTGAAGTCAGCGATGATGGCAAGGGCTTAGACTTGCAGCGGATTGGCCGTCGAGCCGTCGAGCTAGGCTGGCTCTCAGCAGAGGAGCTGGAAACCGCCAAGCCCGCGCAGCTTTTGGAATATATTTTTGAACCGGGCTTTTCTACTGCCGCTCAGGTTAGCGAGCTGTCGGGGCGGGGCGTTGGCTTAGACGTGGTGCGCTCTCAGCTGCGCTCGCTCAAGGGCAGCGTCACGGCTAGCTCGTCTCCCGGAAGAGGCACCACCTTCACGCTGCGGATTCCGCTGACGCTGACGGTCGCCAAACTCCTTACCTGTGAAGTGGGCACAACTGCCGTGGCCGTGCCCTCAGACAGCATTGAAGAAATCTTGGTGCCCAGCGCTGAGCAAATTAAGCAGGCTGGGACGCAGCAGTTTCTCTACTGGCGAGAACAGCTCGTGCCAATTTACCGGATGAGCAATCTGCTCAGCTATGGCTGTACCCTGCCTGAAAGCTCATCGCGCGATGCTCTAACTGCCGTCCCTACGCCGCAGGGCTGGGCGCTGCCGGTGCTGGTGTTTCAGCGGGAGCAGCATAGCTTTGCTGTCGAGGTAGACCGATTGATTACTGAGCAAGAGCTGGTAATCCGACCGTTTGGCGCAGCGATTGGTTCGCCCGCCTACACCTACGGCTGCACGATTTTGGGCGACGGTAGCCTCGTGCCCGTGGTTGATGCCGCAACGCTGGTTGACCTGACGCTGGGGATTAACGGCGCGATGCCGATGCGTCAGGCTGCCGACGCGCCGCCAGCGCCGGTCGCTCGTCAGGTGAATACCGTGCTGGTGGTGGATGACTCGGCGACGCTGCGGCGAATGCTGGCGCTGACGCTGGAGAAGCGCGGCTATCGGGTGCTGCAAGCTCGTGACGGACAGGAGGCGCTGACGCATCTGAAGCAGACTGCCTCAGTACAGGCGGTCATCTGCGATATCGAAATGCCCAACATGAACGGGTTTGAGTTCCTTAGCCAGCGCCGCCAAACGCCGAGCTTCGCCGCAATTCCGGTGGTGATGCTGACCTCGCGCAGCAACGATAAGCATCGCCGCTTGGCCACTCAGCTCGGTGCAACCGCCTACTTCAGCAAGCCTTACATTGAGCATGAGCTGCTGGGAGCGCTGAAAAATCTGCTGGAAGCTGTTCCGGCCACCTGATTCTCAGCTGCTGATTCAATTAATCTCGCGACCCTCACTTCTTACATCCTATGGCAAGTCTCTCTGCTCAAAAACTGGCTCCCGCTCCCAATGCCGCTAAGGCAAAAGCGCGGCTGATCAAGCTGATCACGTTTGACATCGGCAAGCTGAATCTGGCGATTCGGATTGACCAAGTGTATAAAGTGGTGAATATTCCGGCGGTGCATGGCAGCGGCCTGAATCCAGTGGGCTTGGCGCGGGTGGATAACCAGGATGTGACGGTGGTGGATCTACATCGCAGGCTGTTTCGCTCAGAGGCGGCTGCGGTGGAGAGCTACTATCTAGTGCTGGTTAAGACCGGGCGCGGCGAGCTGTTGGGGATTCCCGCTAGCCAAACGCCGCTGATGACGGAATTGCCCGCCACGCTAATCCGCAGCCTGCCGGACTCTTACCGCCGCTCGGATACACTGGAGATTGCTAGCCATATTGCAGTATTGCCCGCACAGGCTGGAGAGCAAGCCTCACGCACGCTGTTTTTGCTGGATGTGGAAATGCTGGCGCGCTAAAAGTTGCTCAAGATTTAGGCCGGAATGCAGAAGTTGACCGTACTCTAAACAATTAGCTCAGGCAATCACTGTGATGTTGGTATTGGTCAACGTGGGTTTTGCAAGAACTGACTGAGACTGCTCTAGCTCTAGCTCTTACCTTAGCAACGAGTTATGCAGCAACATGAAGCAATTTTATGAATCCTAAGCCATTGAGAACAGCTAGAGCAGCTTGGCGTAAAGTCCTTGAATCTGTTTGGGTCAGTGGCGCGGAACGAAGCGACGGCAGAACGCGCCACCGACCCGCGCCGCCAACCCGCGCCACTGACCCGCGCCATAAAAAAGCCAGCCGCCTCAGCGACTGACTCATGCAATCTCACGCAATAGGATGCAGTTTGTGCAGTTTGTGTAGGTCTACTTCATCTCAGCAATTGCTGTCTTGATGCCTTCCACCGCCTCACTCAGCGTTGCCAGCTGGGCGTCATATTGAGCAGGTAAAAAGGTTCCCTTGCCGCTCGCCGCTTTGGCAGTGCTGTCAGCCAAGCCGCTAATCAGCTTCGAGGTTTGCTTGAAGGTTTTCTTGAGGCTAGCCACCGAGCCGTGAGTCTGGGTTTTCAGATCCGCCTGAGCAGCCTTCAGCGCCGTCTTAAATTCATCCTCGGCCATGCCAACCGTTTTCTCATACGCCTTGTCCGCCGTTTCTGCCTTCGTCATCCAGTCGCTAAACGATTGGGCAAAGGTCTTGAGCTGTGCCTGCTTCGTGGTTAGCTCAGATTGCAGCGCCGTTTTGGCCGCCAGATCAGGCTCAGCGCCAATTTCGGTTAGCTCATCGGGCAAGCCTTTGAGCAGCGTTTGGATACCGTCAAACTCGTCGAGTAGACCGTCTGCCTCTTTAGAGAGATCGCTAAACACCGAGCGAGCATCTGTCACCGTCTGAGCAAACTGCTCTGCCGCAGTCACAATGCCCAAATCATCCGCCTGCGCGGCGCTATTCCAGGGTGAGAGGGCGACCAACAGGGCAATCAGCAGCGTCAGAGCAGCTTTTTGCAGCGAGTTCTGCCAGTTTCTCAGTTGTTTCATCAGTTTAAGGGAATGTTTTTCGGATTTTCAGGGCAGATTCTATCACAACCTTTGCAGCTGCTTGAGCTGATTAAGCTACAGTTACGCCTTAAATTAGCCATGTCCTCAATTTGCCGCTTGATCTTGAGCCGCCAGAGCCAAGGAACCCTTCAAAGGAACTCTTGAGTAGATGGAACTTTGCAGATTTTCAATCGACTAAGATCTTCACTGCCTATACTTCACTGTCCAGACTTCACTGTCCAGATTAGGTCACGCTCTCCTCCCTTCTTAATCTTCGATATGTCTGACTTCGGCCTTGGGTTTTACAACTTCTACGATTCTGATCGCTCCTCCGACTCCAACGGTTCGTTTCGCGACGCGCAGTACGTAGGCAAACTGCGTTCCGATCTCGATATTTCCGGCAGTGTTGGCGGCTACAGCTACTTTGGCCTCGGCTTGGGCTACTACAGCGACTCCAACGACTACTTTTTATTTGAACTCACCGACGACCGCAATGTCGTGATCAAAAGTGACGAAAATGATGTCGCCGTGCGGCTCTACGACGAGGATCGGCGCTACATTGGCAGACTCGACGAGGACGACTACGGCGGCAACTCTGCCCGTGACGACGGCTACGAAGACGGGCTAGCTGTTTCGCTGGAGCGCGGCTACTATTATTTGCGTGTTAGCGGTGGCTATGACTATAGCCGCTACGAAATTGACTTTGACGCAGCGGCCGATGACGATGGCTCGCTCGACGATGCCCAGCGACTCGGAACGCTCGACTGCTCGAAGCGGATCAGCGGTCGGGTGGGCGAACTCGACTTTAGCGACAGCTATCGCTTCCGTCCAGGACGCTCTGGGGCATTCAGCATTCGCCAAACCGATAATTTCAGCGGCAGAAGGCCAGAACTGCGGCTCTACGATCAGGATCAAGACTTGATTGCCACGGGTTCAGCGCAGATTCGCCGCAGCCTCAAGAGTGACCGCGACTACTATCTGCGCGTTGCGGCTAGAGATTCCCGCAGCAATCAGGACTACCGAATCACGCTTACCCCCAACCCGCTCTACAAAGGCACGAACCGCGACGATCGGTTGCGGGGCTGCGCGGACGACGAGATTTTGCGCGGCTTGGCGGGTGACGACCAGCTGATCGGCAACAAAGGCAATGACCAGCTGGTGGGCGGCGCGGGCGATGACCGACTGATCGGCGATGCGGGCGATGACCGACTGACGGGCGGCGGCGGTTTCGACGTTTTATCTGGCGGTCAGGGACGCGATGTGTTTGTGCTGGGCGGCAACAACGGCGACCGCATCCGCGACTTCAAAAACGGCCTGGATCGCTTGGAGCTGCCCAGCCAGCTCAGCTTCAGCGATTTGACTCTGACGCAGCAAGGGCGGAATATGGCGATTTTGGCAGGCAACAGCAGGCTGGCAATTTTGGCGGGTACGCAGCTTAGTCAAATTGAGGCCAGTGATTTTGTCTAGCTTGACTCTAGCCGCATGTCAGCAAAACCTGACGCAAAAATCTAAGAATTGTATTTAAAGCTACGGAAATTTGATTTAAGCTGCTCATATCCCTATAATCGGTATCAATAGATACGGTTTTACAGGAAGTTGGGGTATGAACTGGCAGACAGATTGGGAAGCAGATTCGGCAAATTCGGCAACAGAGGACGGGTGGGACGAAGCTTGGGACTATCAGCCCGGTTTTACCGTAGAGCTGAAGGCAGCTCCTGGAACTCTGCATATTGTTGAAAGCTATGACCCAATGATGGTGCCGCCCGTCTGGTTAGCCGATGACCCGATGCCGCGCTATCCGCATGAGCTGAAGGTTGTTTCTCAGGCCACGCAGTATGCCTGCCCCGTGGTGTTCATCACCAAACCATCACCGAACCATCACCAAACCGCACCCAGCTCAGCGCGACAGGTGGCTTGAGGCGCTCGCACCCATCGCGCACCTATCGCTAAGTTCATGGCAAAAATTGGCTGCGGAAGTAGGCGCGATACAGCTCGCAGGACGGGGCAGCCAAATTACCGCTCAGCTGGATTAGCCCCAGGCTGGTAAGTCGATAGGCCGTGATGGCCTCCAGCTTCAGGCCATCCGCCGCAATCACCTGCTTAAAGGCATCGAGCAGCGGCGGCTCCGACTGCAACAGCCCTAGAAGCTGCCGAAAATGCTGGCGATAGATGCCCGATTCAGTCGCGGCTTCGGCCAAAAGCTGATCCAGCGTCGCCATACCAGACTGCAAGTAATAGAGACCCAGCTGCACCAGATAGGGAAAGCCACCAACCAGACTGACAAACTGCTTCAGCTTTGCGTCGCTTTTCAAGTCCAGCCCATACTGCAACACCAGCGACTGCACTTGGGCTTCGCTGAGGCAGGGCAGCTCTAGCGGCAGCCCCACATTAAACGGCGACTGATTTAGGTTGAGCGGCACATAAACCTCGGTGGCGTAGGCCAGCACTAGCCGCAGATTTTGCCACTGCGGGATCTGGCGGGCGCGGGCATGCCAAGCTCGCAGCAGCGGTAGAAATTCGGTCGCGATCTCTGGGTGGGCAAAGATGCAGTTGACCTCATCCAACGCCAGCACCAGCGGACATTGCAGCGGTGCAAGAATTGCTTTTTCGACGTAGTAGGTGCAGCTGACCTTGCTGCCAATTTCGTCGTCCCAAAACTGATCGAGCTGTGGCGGCAGATCCAGCCGCAGGCTGAGATTAGCGCTAAACCAGCGCAAAAACCGATTTGAGTTAGCTAGCACGGCTTGATCTGCCTGCTGCAAGTCGAGCGAAACGGTCTGGTAGTCAAGCGATTTGGCCGCTGCCAAAATCCGCAGAATTAGCGAGCTTTTACCCATTTTGGTGGGGGCTTTAATTCGCAGCAGGCTGCCCGGTTCCTGGATGCAGGCTAGCGCTAGCGCTTCGATTGGCGGACGCGGTACGTAAAACGGCGAGTCAGCAGAGAGCGGAGCGCTGGGAAACCCGCCCATCTGAGCAGATTGCGGCGGCGGCTGAGATTCGCTCATCTGCTGCTGGACAAGGCTGAGGTCATAGCCTTCGAGCAGATCGCGCAGGTAGGGTTTGGTAATCGGGATCTGCAAGGCTGCGCTGAGCACTGACCACAGCTCGGCGCCCACTCGCCGGATATATTCGACACGGTAATGCCGCTCGGCAGCCATTTCGCTGTACGTTTTGGCGTTCCAAGACTGTATCAGCACCCATTCCTGTACGGGAGTTAGGCCGGGATCAACAGCCTTCAAGAATGTAATCACTTGCTCAAGGGTCATGGATGCACAGCCTGAGGTATGTAGCCTGAGGCGTTGTATAGCCGTCCTCAGCCGTCAGATAGCAAATCAGGTATCAGACTAGCAGAGAATTTGTCTCAGGTGAATCAGCGCCAGAAAAGTAACCTGCATTTGTTGAACAAGATACGTTTTTCAACCCCATTAGGATACTTTTACCGCAGGTTGAACAGCACTAAACGGCTGATTTCAAGCGAAATTGAACGTGGCTATTCACAAGCTGCACCCGGTTATCGAACCTGCTGCTCAAAATTCTGGTTCTCATCCGGCTCTTAACGATGCGCCCTGTTACAGTCATGCCCCCTTTCCCAGACAATCCAGCTGAAAATCTAACTGATCACGCAACTGATCATTCAGCTGATAACTCCGTACAGCCCGACGATCTGCTCAAGATGACTCCGCTGAGCGAGAGCTTGCAGTTTGAGGCTTCCACTCCGGCCATTCAGGTGCTGCGCGCGCTGGGACAGACTGCTGACTATGCGGTGATTTTCTGTCAGCAGCAGTTTGTGGGGCTGATCACCGCTAAAGAAATCGTCAAGGCGCTAGCAGCGGGGGCAGATCTGACTGAATGCTCGGTGAGCAGCCTGAAACCACGCCTGGTAGCCATTGAGGCGCTAGAGCTGCTCGATCTGCTGGCGGTGGCTCAGCGCTTTCGAGAGCATCAGGTGCAATATTTGCCTGTCCTCAACCAGCAGCAAGTCGTCGGCGTGCTGACGCTTGAGCAAGTTACCGCCAAGCTGCATCACCTGCTCACCAACCCGACGGCATTTTGGGTGCAGGCGGCCCGACAGGAAGCTCCAGCTCCAGCTAAAGTTCCAGCGCCGCTCGATCCGGCGGGCAGTCTGATGCAGTGGGCTAGCGTTAGCCACGAAATGCGGGCTTCAATTAGCGGCGTAGCGGCTTTTGTAGAGCTGCTGGCCAGCGACAGAGGCGTGATGCAAAACTACGCTGAGGCGCTTGACTGCATTGAGCAGACCTGCCGCTATTTGATGGCGCTCACAGACGATATCTGTCTGTATGCCCAGCTGGAGGCCGACCGGGCGCTGCCGCAGCAGCAAACCTGCAACCTCTATGAGCTGCTCAAAGATCTCAAGCAGCGGTTTCAAGTCCAGGCGCGCAGCAAGCATCTGGAATTTTTGCTAGAGCAAGACGGGGCACTGCCGCAGTACATCATTACCGATCCGGTGAAGCTGCGCCGGATTTTGGATAATCTGCTCAGCAACGCCATCAAGTTCACACAGCGCGGCAAGATAACGCTAAAGCTGATTGTGCGCGACAAAATTTACTTTGAGGTGCGCGATACGGGAGTGGGCATTGCCCCAGACGAGCAGGCTGCCATTTTCGAGCCGTTTGTGCAGGCGGCAGCTGGCCGTCGGAGTGCTCAGGGTGTGGGGTTAGGCTTAGCGATTAGCCAAAAGCTAGCGCAGGTGATGGGCGGCGAGATTTGGATGAGCAGTCTGCTAGGGCAGGGCACAACGGTTCGCTTAGCGCTGCCGATCCAGACGCGGCGACGGCAGACAAATCAGCCGAGCTAGTCTCGACTCGCTGAGTCTGGTTTGCTGAGGTTGGCTGAGGCGTTAATATCGCTCCACTGTGGGGAGCTGTGCCTGCGCCGGAATTGGCGAACGCGCCGCTTCACCGCAGGTGCGAGGCGTGGGGAAGATCTTCTCAGGATTGGCCAAACCCTTGGGGTTGAACACCTGTCGCACCCAGAGCATGGTTTCCAGGTCGCTGTCGCTAAACATTTCCGGCATGTAGCAGCGCTTTTCTGCACCCACGCCATGCTCGCCCGAAATGCTGCCGCCCACCGCCACGCAGAGCTTCAAAATCTCGCCGCCGAGCTCCTCAACTTGCTCGAGCTGACCCGGAATTGCGTTGTCATACAGAATCAGCGGATGCAGATTGCCATCGCCCGCATGAAATACATTGGCGACGCGGTAGCCATGCTTTTGGCTGAGGGCTTCAATCTCGCGCAGCACATGCTGAAGCTGAGTGCGTGGAATTACGCCGTCCTGCACGTAATAGTCCGGGCTGATTTGCCCCATTGCGGCGAAGGCAGCTTTACGGCCTTTCCAAAGCGTTAGCCGCTCTTGCAGATCGGTGGCCACTCGGATAGCGCGCGCCCCGTTTTGGCAACAGATGCGGGCAACTTCGGCGCTGTTGGCCTCGACTTCTACGCTCAGCCCGTCGATTTCGATCAGCAGAACTGCGGCGGCATCGCGCGGGTAGCAGTTAGTCGCCACCACGTTCTCGACAGCGTTCAGGCTAAAGTTATCCATCATCTCCAGGCCACCCGGAATGATCCCGGCGCTGATGATGTCAGAGACAGCCTGTCCAGCGGCCTCCACGCTGGTAAAGTCAGCCAGCAACACCTGAATCGACTCAGCGGTTTTAAGGATACGCAGCGTGATCTCGGTGGCAATCCCCAGCGTCCCTTCCGAACCGACAAACAGGCCGCTCAGGTCATATCCCGGCATCTCGGCCACTTTGCCGCCAACTGAAGCGATTGCGCCATCCGGCAGCACCAGCTTTAGCCCCAGCACGTGATTGGTCGTCACACCATATTTGAGGCAATGCACGCCGCCAGAATTTTCGGCCACGTTGCCGCCCACCGAGCAAATAATCTGGCTGGACGGATCAGGCGCGTAGTAAAATCCGGCACCGCTCACCGCCTGCGTCACCCAGTTGTTGATCACTCCAGGCTGCACCACGACGCGCTGATTCTCCAGATCCACCTCCAGAATCTGATTCATTAAAGCCATGCCGATCAGCACGCAGTTTTCTACTGGCAGCGCTCCACCAGAGAGTCCTGTGCCTGCGCCTCGCGCCAGAAAGGGCACCTGATGCCGATCGCAGATTTTAACGAGTTCGGCCACCTGCTCGGTGGTGCGAGGCAATACCACAAGTGCCGGACGCTGACGGTAGCTGGTGAGGCCGTCACATTCATAGACCAGCAGCTCTTCGCGGCGCTGCACCACCTGTTTTTTGCCCACCACCCGCTCAAATTCTCGCGCAATCCTTCGCCAGTCGGCGGTCGCGCCCGGTCGGGGCTCGTCTGGATTCAAACCTGGTCTGCTGAGTGCCACCATACTGCGCTGCTCCAGATTGCTTGACCCGCTTTGATCTACCTCTCAACTAGAGTAGCGAATTTAGCAGCGCTAGTTGGCATATTCCAAGAAAGACTGCACCTGACCATCTGGCTTGAGCACCAGCCGAATTTGGGGACTGCTGCCGCTAGCTGGCGAGACAAATGGTTCACCCATCAAGGGCATGTTCGTGCGGTCGAGGTAGTTCTCTGAAAACTGCCCCAGCGGCACAATCCGCTGCAATGAACCGTCTGCGTTCAAGAGCAGGCGATATTCTAAAGTCTGAGTCAGACCATCGGGTGGCTGCCAGCGCTGCTGAAAGTAGTTACGAACCTCGGCCACCTGCGGAATTGTATCAAAGGCGGTGGAGGCGGTTTGATTAGGTGCTGAGTCTGCGGCCCGGCTCGCTGCCTGCGGAGCCGTTAAGCCTGACTCTGCCGAGGCATCAGCTCCAGAGCTGAGTCGCGGGGGCGCTGCATCTTCGGCAAGTGCAGGAGCGCTGGGCAGGATGGCTATTTCTAGCTGTCCAGATGGTTGTCCAGATGGTTGTCCAGATGGTTGTCCAGATGGTTGCCCAGGAGCTTTACTGGCCACAGACGGCGGAGCGGGCGGCGGCTGCGTTACGCCAATCGGCGGCAAGCTGGTGACATCTGAAGATGCAGCTCCATTGGGCGGCGGCGGTAGGGGCTGAAGCGTCACCGAGGGAGAAGCGGGCGGGGGTGAGAGCCGAGGAAACAGCTCGCGGTTGAGCTCTGTATTCACCTGACGTTCGCTGGGTGCAGAGGCGGTTTGAACGGCAGGCTGCGAGATATCAACCACAAACTTGGCAATGGCTCCAGTTGCCCCCAGCGCCAGCAAAGCAGCGGCAGCGGCTGAACCACCGCGCGGCAGACGCGACCAAACCGGGCGTGCGGTCGGCAGGCTCAGCGACTCGGCGTGATACTCTTCCAGCGCGTTGGCCAAGTCAAACAGTTGCAGCGTACTCAGCCGGATTGTCGCCCCGGATTCGGGATTGGCCAGACTGCCCAGCCGCAGCTCATGGGTGAGCAGTCCCTTTGGCTGCAGGACAAGCGGCTGAGCAGCTATCTCTGACTCAGTAGTTTCGGCTTCAGTCGCTGCGGCATTTGGCAGATCTTCTGGAGACTGCTTGGCCGCAGTAAGCTGAGCAGTAGGCTGATCCAACCGCAGTGACGGCTCCCAGTCTACCGCTGCGGCAGAGCTGCCAACCAGCTGCTGCACGTAGTCGCTCACCGTGGCATAGAGTGACTCGAGCTGGCTGTGATCGCCGCTGACCATCACCTGCTGTTCCGGCATCAGCTTGGGATCATCAAAGCTCAGCTGAAAGCGCAGATTTTTGAGTACCGGGCGATCCGTCCAGCGCGACAGTGCCGAACCAGAGGCTGCGACTTCTAGCGTGCAGGTGGGGGGAGTATAGCGGCGCAGAACGGCAGTAGGCATAGCGAGTAGAAGAATCAGGGTTCATTAAAGGCTGCGGTCTAGCAAGGCCATCCAGAGGCGACGGTTGCCGCTGGGAGCGCTATAAAACAGCAGATCAATCAGCAGCTTCAGCGCCAGATGGCTCAGCTGAGCTGGCGCGGGCAAGATGTCGGACTCCATGCGCTCCTCGTAAGCATTGCTGAAATTATCGAGATAGTCGCCCAGCAGGGCAGCCTCATGTGGCGCTCGGTTTTGCTCGGTCAGCTGTTCGAGCAGCGCGACGGCACGTCGGATCAGCTCTTGGTGACGTTTGGCCAAATGATGCACAATCAGAACCAACGCCCTCGCCTCCTCCACATCCATCCGCTTCCGCCCTTGCCCGCGCCGCAGGGGGCTGGACTGCCGCAGCCGCCAGAGCGCCACCCGGTCAGCCACTAAATCACTTAGGTTCAGCTCTGCTGCTGCCTGCAACATCGCCTCTGAGCTAATTTGGGTCAGCGTCTCCAGCGCCAGCAGCACCAGATCAAGCTGCGCCTTGATGTTATCCAGCTGCCTGGGGTCAGGCTGGCGGGTCAGCGCTAGCTCTGCCCAAGCAGAGGCATGTTCAGGAGATGGCTTTACGGTAGAGGGCATAAATCCAGAATAGAAGGTCAGACAGAAACTGGCGGGACTGTTACAGGTTTGGCAACTACAGGTTTGGTAACTACAGGTTTGGTAACTACAGGTTTGGTAACTACAGGTTTGGTAACGTAGGTCAGGGCAGCTCGTTTTTCGGAGGCTAAGGTTCTGGGGAATCTGGGCAATTATAGTACGGTGACATTCTGGCAGCTTCTCTAAAAGTCTCTGCTTCTAGTCTCTACTGTTAAGGGCAGCCTATGTAGTATTTTGAAGATAAATATTAAACGCCAAACTGGAACGCCGACAATGGTCAAACTCCTACCCTCACTCTGGAACCGGATCACCCCTGGAAGCGCTTTGACCGCCTGCTTTGCCCTTTTGCTGACGCTACAGCTCTGGCTGAGCAATATGCCTGCGGCTGCGGCTACGGGCATCTCTGCAATTCCCAGCCTCCAGCCAGACCAGCCCACCTGGGTCGTGGATCAGGCCACGGCGCTCAGCCGCATCACCCGCAGCGAGCTAGGTAGCGAACTCGAAAAGCTAGCGGATCAAACAGGGACAGAGGTGCGGTTTGTGACAGTGCATCGCCTCGACTATGGCGAGACGGTAGAGAGCTTTGCCGAGAAGCTGTTCAAACGCTGGTTTCCCACCGCCGCAGACCAAGCTAATCAGGTCTTGGTAGTGCTTGATAACGTCACGAACACCACCGCAATTCAGACAGGCAGCCAGGTCAAGACGATGCTCTCCGACGAGACTGCTCAGAGCGTGGTGCAGGAAACCATGATGGTGCCGCTGCGAGATGGCAACAAATACAACCAGGCGTTCTTAGATGCCAGCGATCGGCTCGTGGCGGTGCTCTCAGGCGACCCCGACCCCGGCCCGCCCGTGATCGAAGACACCATCCAGACTGAAGGCACGTTCGCCAGGGCTGAAGATACCGACGATCGCAGCGCCACGGTGGTGGTGGTTGTGCTGCTGGTGCTGGCCACCGTGATTCCGATGGCGACTTACTATTTCTACCAGTTCATGCAGTCTTGAGCGAGTTCCCCCGCAAAACCTGATGTGAGCCTTAAAAAATTCTTATCGCCCCAGCCGCCTTTCAGCCGATTTCTGAGAAATTCCGTGATGGGACCGTGCCTGTTTGCTCCTATAATTTAAGCTAGATTACAGGTTTGGCGAACAGCAAAACGGTTGGTTACCTAGCTTAATAAAAGTCTATCTGTCAATCAGGGATTTGGCGGCTTCGCTAAGTTCAGATTGACTGGGTTCAAATTGACTAAGTTCAAATTGATTTGAAAAACAGGGATTTGGCAAACAGGGATCGCAGCGGCAGGGCAAATTAGGACAGATATAGGACAGATTAGGTTTAGCAGCGGAGGGCGGAGTTGGGAGATATGGCGGCTAATATGGTGAATGGCGGCGCAGAGAAGAGCGAAAATAGCAGCATAGCTAATCACACAGCTAACGAGACGGCTGAAAATCTTAGTAACGATAGCGTGAACGGAGCTAGCAAAGCGGCCAGCGCAGCTGCCAAGGCGGATAGTTCAACGAGTCGCAGAGCGAGTCGCAGTCGGAGCAAGGCGACTGAACAAGTTGTAGTGGAGAATAATGCAGTGGATCATGCAGTGAAACCGGAGGATAAAATGTCAGAAACAGAAAAGGCGGCAAATGGTGGAGCTAGTTCGCCCAAAGCCGGCAAGTTAGAGCTGGCTACCAAACCCGAGCCAGCCGCCGCCGAAACCGGGCTAGCCGTCCATGCATCTGGTGAGCTAGAGGTGGCCGAAAGCTACAGCGAGGCTGGAGTCCGTCCGATTGAAGTGAGCCATCTTGAAGTCTATAGCATGATCTTCAACAATCGCCCCGTTTCGGCCAGCCAGCTGCAAGTCGTTGAATATGTCGGCAGTCGTCCGGTGTTTGCCAGCGAGATTGTGATTTGCGATGATCTAACGCTACCCGGTGGTCGCCCGATTGTGGCCAGCGATGCGCGTCTGATGGAAGCCAGCTTGATTACAGGCGGTCGGCCTATTGCCTCGAACGAAATGGGTGAGGGCGACGCGCTGATGGGCTATCTCGACTAGTCGCTCCAGGCTCCCCCCTTAATTTAGCTCGGCGGTTCTGATATGAGGAGCCGCCGAGTTTTTTGGCTCGCTAGCCCCGGTTCAAATTTGTTACGGTATATCTGGCCTCGCTAGCCCTGTCCTTACCGCTGCCACAACCTCTATGAAAGCTCCCGTGATTGCGCTTGTCAGCTCTGCTGCTCGTCAGCGAGAAATCGTTGAGGTATTTATTCGGCACGGCTGGGACTACATGCGGCAGCTCTTGACCTTGGGGAAAGGCGATGAGCCAGACCTGCCTGCTCCAGAAGTTCTCTGCAAAATCCTTACCGATTTGGGACCTGTCTATGTCAAGCTGGGTCAGCTTTTGAGCACGCGCCCTGATCTGCTGCCGCCCCGCTACATCGAGGCGCTCAGCACGCTACAAGCCGACGTGCCGCCGCTAGACTGGGAGCGGATGGAGGCGGTACTGCTGCGCGAGCTAGGCCAAAGCCCGGAAGCCTTGTTTGAAACTTTTGACCAGACGGCGATTGCCGCAGGTTCGATTGCCCAGATCTATCGAGCCCAGCTAAAAAACGGTCAGTCCGTGGCCGTGAAGATCCAGCGACCTGGTATTGAGGTGATTGTCAATCAGGATATTGGCCTGTTTAAGCAGATCGCCGGACTGCTCTCCTCCACCGATTTTGGCAAACGCTACAGCATTGTCAATCTGGCCGAGGAGTTTGGCAACTCGCTACGCAGCGAACTAGACTTTACGCAGGAGGCCAGCTATACCGAGCGGCTGCGCCAGAGCCTCAGTCAGAGCCGTTGGTTTGAGCCGAACCAGGTCGTCGTGCCGCAGGTCTATCACGATCTGTCGAGCCGCAAGATTTTGGTAATTGAATGGTTAGAGGGTCTGCCGCTTTTAAAGGCGGCTATTGCGGTGGATAGCTCCACTGCCGGACTGGCGACCCGACATGCCTTCACGTCGCTGGCGTTTCGCGTCTTTTTGCAGCAGTATCTGATTGACGGCTTTTTTCATGCCGATCCGCATCCCGGCAACCTGTTTTACCTGAACGACGGACGGCTCGGCATTTTGGATTGCGGCATGATGGGGACGCTCAACCCCCGGATGCAGTCGGTGATGGTGGAGCTGGTGCTGGCGATTGTCGATTTTGACTCGAATCGCTGCGCCCAGCTGACGCTCCAGCTGGCTGAGCCGATGGATATTGCCCAGCCAATTAATCTGGCTCAGCTGGAAGCGGACTACGATCGGCTGCTGCAAAAATACCACAGCACCAGCCTCTCAAATGTCAACGTCAGCGAGGCATTCAGCCAGATCATTGAGGCGGCGCGCTCGAACAATTTGCGCTGGCCGAGCAATATTGGCCTGCTGACCAAATCGCTGGCGAATCTGGAAGGAGCCGGACGCGAGTTTGATCCTAGCATCAACATTATGGATGAGGTGCGTCCGCTGATGATCGACCTGTTTCGGCAGCAGCTTGTTGGCAATGACTTGGGGCAAGTCGCCCTGAGGACAGCGCTCGAATTCAAGCAGCTTTCGCTCGATTCACCCCGACAGGTGGGCTTTTTACTGAACCGCCTGACCTCTGAGACTCTGACCCTAAATCTGGCGCTGCAAGATTTGAATGCGGTTCGCAAAACGCTGGAAGATGGCGCAAACCGCCGCTCGTTTAGCACGGTGGTGGGGGCGCTGATCATTGGCGCGGCCATTATCTCAGTCGGTCAGCAAACGCCGCACCTGCGAATCCTGAGCAATATTTTGTTCGCGGTGGCCAGCTTTTTGGGGCTGTGGCTAATTGTGACGATTCTACGAAGCTCAGATTGACGCTCAGATTAGTCTCGCTGAAGTTTTACTGCGTTCTGATCCATCAGTTCGCTAGAAGTCTGCCAGAAGTTCGCTAATGTTCTGTCTATAGTTCAAGCTTCAGCCTTGTGATAATTACTCTCTAATATTGTGATTCTACTCACAAAGACTCCGTAAGCTGTATCACCGAAGTTTCCTGCATGCTGTTTTTTAACCGAAAATAACCTTCCCTGCTGCGGTCGAGATCACCCTGCCAGCTGGGTTTCGACTATTTTTCAGTACTATACCGCTCTACGAGGAGCAGATATCTGAGCTGTGTTTTGACTCCGACCTGCCATCCTGATCGCATCCATAATTTTAGTAAAGAGGGATTGACTCAACCCTCTCAGTCACAAGGTATTCCTCCCATGGCAAAGACCTACTACGTGTCTGCAAACGGCAGCGATAAAAACGACGGCTTCAGCACTCAGAATGCCTTTGCAACCCTTCAAAAAGCCGCTAACCAAACCCAGCCCGGCGACACCGTTTTGGTGATGAACGGCACCTACACTCAGCCTCCTGACTCCAACGGCAATGTCCTTACTGTTCGCAACTCCGGCACCGCCAACGCTTGGATTACCTACAAAGCCTATCCCGGCCACCAGCCCAGAATTGCCTCAACGGGCTGGACAGGCATCGAAATTCAAGGTGCAGACTACATCACCATCGAAGGCTTCGAGCTAGTTGGCAATAACGATAGCGTGACGCTGGACTATGCCCTGTCGCAAAAAAATAATCTCAACAATCCAACCACCTCCGGCAACGGCATTTTGATTAACGCCAAGAACGGCAGCAATCCGCACCATATCGTGATCCGCAACAACTCGGTTTCTAAGTTTGGCGGCGGCGGGATTAGCACCCTTGGCGCAGACTATATCACCATCGAAGGCAATCGAGTCTATGGCAACGCCTGGTTTTCACCCTATGCTAACAGCGGTATTTCGGTGCTGGGCGGCTGGAACTCGGATGGCAACACTGGCTACAAGCTGATCATCCGCAACAACCAGGTCTCTGGCAACCAGCAGCTTGTGCCCTGGTTTCAGACGGGGACGGTCACAGATGGCAATGGCATTATTATCGACACCACGCGCAACAAAGATATCTTTAACACCGACACAGGCGCAAACGGAGCCTACAAAGGCCGAACGCTGATTGAGAATAACCTGGTCTATACCAACGGCGGGCGCGGCATCCATGCGTTCTTGAGTGATCACATTGATGTGATCAACAATACAACCTACATGAACTCAGCCCATCCTGAGATTACAGGCGGAGAGATCACCTCGATTGAAGCCAGCGATATCAAAGTCTTGAATAATATTATCTATGCCTCACCCGGTCTGCCGGGAAACACAGTCTTAGAGGCCAGCAATGTGATCTATGACTATAATCTGGTCTACAACACCACAGAATTCACAACCAGCTCAGCCCACAACATTATCGGCCTCGATCCGCTGTTTACCAATCCCGCAGCTGGAGACTTTTCGTTGCAAGCTAGCAGTGCCGCGCTCGATAAAGGCGCATCTGGACTCGTCACGACTGATTTCTTCAAACTGTCGCGTCCCCAAGGTTCCGGTGTCGATCTCGGCGCAATTGAACGGCAAATTTCCCCTGCGACCAATTCACCCCCTAGTTTGGCTCCCGACGCTCTGCTCAACGTGATCAGCGGCACGACCCGCTCTGAGCAAATCAGGGGGACAGCCCAGGATGACAGCATTGACGGCAAAGGTGGCAACGACCGGATTGATGGGGGCGGCGGCAACGATGCGCTCGTGGGTAATTCGGGCAGCGATTGGCTCAGCGGCGGTGTCGGCAACGACATTTTGATGGGCGGTGTCGGCAACGACCGACTGATGGGCGGTCTAGGCAATGACAGTTTAAACGGCGGCCAAGGCGCAGATATTTTTGTGCTGGGGCGCGACGACTTGCAAGATACGATTCAAGACTTCAAAGATCGCTACGACCGAATTCAGCTAGTGGGCGGACTGCGATTCAGCAGCCTGACCATCGAGCAACGGGGGAACGATACGCTGATTAAGCTGGGAGAAACAACCTTGGCAGATCTGCTAAACTGCCGCGCCAGTCAAATAACAGCAGCTGATTTCAGGCGCTAGACCCGCAGAGTTCGCTAGCTTGCGCCTAATTTCTGCCTATTTCAGACAATCTTCACAGAAAATTCACAGAGTTAAGCACAAGCGCTAACAGGCTAATCAACGGTCAACCGATGCTGTGAAGGTGCGAATTGGTCGCAGTAACCAGTTGGCGGCAGATCTAGGAAAGATTAAATCAGAGCTTATGAGTATATTCACCGTTGCGAAACTCTGTGCTATATTGCTCTTGAATACCAAGCCTCGACCGCATCAGATTTTGACTAGAGCAGGATTTGAGATGTTGGCCCTGAGATTGGTTAACTAGAGGCAAGCGGCTAGAACCAATTGGCCGAGAGCATCTATCAGATAAAGTTAGCTTAACAGCTGGCTCCTACTGAGAACTAGAGATATCCAGCTGCGTGTGTTCAGAACTGGCTCTAAATGTGTTCCTTAACGTTTGCCAGACAAACAGCAAGATCTTTATAGATCAGGTAGAGCTAAACCCCACTGTTGAAAAGATAGAGCCGAAAAGATAGAGCCGAAAAGATAGAGCGAGCTAAAGCAAGCTGTGTGGCTGCAATTGGTCGCCATTCACCCTAAAAATCCCTGAGTCTTTGTAGATCCCTATTTTATAGATCCCTGAGCCACGCAGGCTTGAGTCAGCAGCCGATGATGCCAATTTGAGGTGAAAATCGGGAATTTTACCCAAAAGCGAGCAAGCTTCTGGGTGGGCTTGGTTTGAATGGGCAGAGAGGCAACTCACCCAGTTAAGCTGTCCTATTTAAGTCATGTTGGAGAAGAGCAGTAGCCTATGGGTACTTCAACTTGTAGACCAATTAAACCAATCGGATGGTTTCGAGACTGGATAGATTCATTCACTCAGGTATTTCAATCTCCTCAGAAGCTAATTCTGAGCATTATTCTTATTAATCTCTGCATTGCAATACCGCTAGCTGCCATCCTGAGTATCTGGTTTGATGAAGCCTATACGCTCAATACCACCGGCAAAACCGTAGGCTATGCTCTGCGTCAGGCCATTTACTTTGAGGAACAGGCTCCCCTCTATTTTGTGCTAATGGCGCTGTGGCGTAAGCTAAATAGCTCCATATTTTTTGCCAGACTGTTCTCAACTTTTTCGATTTCAGCAACGCTCTATATTGTCGGTTTGATATCTCGAAAATTGTTTAAACAGATTCATCCTGGCTGGGTCGTGGCCGCACTAGCGCTAAATCCATTCATGATTTGGGCAGCTGTGGAAATGCGGCTGTTTGCGCTGTCCATTTTGCTCTCGTCTCTGCTCCTGCTCTGTTTTCTCAAGGGCTATCTAGACAACTCCGCAGCGGCGCGCTGGCTGCATCTGGGAGTTGCTGTTATCTCGCTCTATACCCACTATTTTCTGGGATTTTCGCTCGTTGCCTACGGCATAACGCTGCTCTGTTTGCGGAAGCACCGTGAGCTTTGGTGCTACTGCGGATTCATGACGTTTGCAGGAATTAGCTTTCTGCCCATGCTGAGTGTGATCTTGATAAATCAGGTTTCCACTTGGTCTGGCAATCCAACCACAGCTAGCTACAGTTTTTCGCTGCTTGAAAACCTTTCGCTGCTTGAAAACCTGAGAATATCCTTTGGCGCGGCCCTGCTCTATCTGTTGCCCGCACAGGTTGGAGAGTTCTCGCCCGTCGCGTGGCGACTGCTGCGGCTGCTGTTTCTGGTGGCTTTGCTAGGGCTGAGCTGGGTTCATCGTCGGGCAATCCGGCTGCAGACTATGACAGTTTGGATCTTTACGGCAGCGCTAGCGACGTTATTTTTTACCGCGTTTGAGCTATTCAGTCTATTCGGCCTTAACGACTCAATTCAGCATTTTCGCCATACTACTTCACTGCTGGTTCCAGCACTATTCTCCTCTGTCGCCTGCTTTGCGCTGGTGCAGCTGCCAGACCGCAGGCGACTGCTTACCGCTTGGTTGAGCAGCCTGCTGCTGCTCTATTTCAGCTCGCTGTATCTCACGTTTTCGCCATTGGCCAAACCTGGAGACTATATTCGGGTTGCCGCTTATTTAAGAGAGCAGGAGCAGAAAAATCAGCCTGTCTTAGTCTTTAATCCAGAGGTGGAAATGGCATTGAGCCACTATTACCATGGGGTAAATCAGCTGATTGCGCTACCGAAACCAGAGGCATTCCAGACTTATGAGCTGAGCAGCCTGTTACTAAAGCGTGAGCAGGAGATTTTTGATGCCGTCTCACTTGCAGTCTCGAAGGCTCAGCAGCCCGAATCAATTTGGCTGGTGACTGATACAGGCTCGCTCAAAATCCAGTCAGACTATCAGCAGAGCTACCAAATCTTAGAGGATTTCGTGAATCAGCATACTGTCATGCAGTCCCGTCAAGATTTTTATGGAACAACCGTGAAGCTGCTCCATCTCACCGATTTTTAGTTGAGATGCTCCAGATTGCCTACAGATTTTCAGTACAGATAAGCCATTGTCCTAGCAGCTTTAAGCGGAGATGAATTGATGGAAGTCAGGGGAGCAGAGCTCATCGCTCGATACAAGTCTAACTATATGATTCGGCCCGAAGCTGAAATCACGGAGGATATGATTTTGACGCACTGGCAGCTAGAAAAAGAGTTGACTCAAAAGTTGCTGGAATCAAACCCAGAGAAGCGTTGGGAAATTTTTGAGCAGAGCTATTCTCAGCTCTATCGTGACCTTAACTGGCTCAACGACCTAACTAAACAAACGAGATCAGACCCAACCTGGCAGTTCGCAATCTGGACTGCGGCCATCGGGTTACCGCCTCAGACAATTTACGAAATTGGTTCCGGCAAAGGTGATTTGATTGCCTACCTATCTAAGCAAGGGTTTGACTGTAAGGGCACTGAAATCACGCGCGAACGCGGCGAACAGCATGTCGTCAACCAGCCGAATCTGAGCTGGGGAAATTCCGACGGCATCCACCTCCAGCAGTTTGAGCCAGCGGCTCACTACAACGTCGTGATTTCCTGTCAGGTCATCGAGCATCTGCACCCAGAGGATTTGCAGGCGCATCTGCGAGGCTGTGCTGCAATCTTAGAGCCGAAGGGACGCTACATTTTTAGCACTCCGCATCGGTTTACTGGGCCACATGATATTTCGGCGGTCTTCAAATATGACTTAGCGCAAGGAATGCATCTGAAAGAATACCGCTACTCGGAACTAGTGGCTGCTCTCAAGCAAGTTGGATATCGCCAGATCTGTTGCCCATTGCCCCCCGTTGTTCAGCGATTGACTCAATTTGGACTTCAGCCGCAGCGCTGGGGAGAAGCCTATTTGCAGCTAATGCTGGGCTTAGAAGCGCTGCTGGCTCTCATCCCAGTGCTGTCCCTGCGCCGAACTGTCGCTAAGGCCCTGCGTCGGCTGCTAGTTTTTCGAGACAACATTTTTTTGGTAGCTCAGAAGATCTAGAGAGTCGGTTCGGAAATAAGTTTGGCAATAAGTTTGAGCAGAATAGCTCACAGCTAACTAGAGCCACTGCAATTAAGTTGAGGAGAATACTTTGGGATTGGGACGGCGCAAGCTGATCGGAAATTCATTCGCTATGCTCAGCAATCGGCTGACGCAGAGTATTGTGACTTTCATCCTGACTGCCGCCATTGGGCGACTGCTGGGGCCGGAAGCGCTGGGGCAATATCTGCTGGCTTTTAGCTACTACTTTATTTTTGTCGGCATTGTCTCAGAGGGAGCCAAAACTCTATTTACGCGCGAGCTGAGTCGTAGCCCCGCCGAAACGCCTGCCTTTTTAGTCAGCGGCTCACTGCTGCAACTGCTGCTGAGTCTAGTTGGCTATGCCATGCTGTTTTCTGTGGTTCTGGTGCTGCCCTACAGCCCTGAAGCGACAAGAGCCTGCCTGATCATGGGGCTAGCCGTGATTCCGTTTTCGCTCTCTAATATTACCGAGGCCGTATTTCAAGCCCAGGAGCGAATGCACTGGATCGCGATCTCTACCGTGCCGATTTATCTGGCGCGACTGGGGCTGATGATCGGAATGATGACTTGGGGCTATGGTATCCCTGCG
This sequence comes from Pegethrix bostrychoides GSE-TBD4-15B, assembly GCA_019359155.1. Taxonomy (GTDB): domain Bacteria; phylum Cyanobacteriota; class Cyanobacteriia; order Elainellales; family Elainellaceae; genus Elainella; species Elainella bostrychoides. Next base: position 48,667 of record JAHHHV010000081.1, on the reverse strand, counting down.
ATCTGCGGCTTGTTCGTCGTCTCAGAGCTGCTGATCCTGGTGATTGAATGGCTGCTGATTTTGCCTACCGTCCAGCTCAGATGGCGGATCAAGCCTGACTTGATGTGGCAGCTGTTTTTAGCCTGCCGCACTTTTGTGGTGATTGGCGGTATCGCAATTATCAGCAATCGACTGCAAATTCTGCTGCTGTCGCTGCTGGCCAACGAAACCCTGATCGGCATCTACGGCGGTATTATTCAACTGATGCAGCCCTTCTGGATCATCGCAAACAGCATCATTCTGGCTAGCTTCCCAAAACTGTCGCAGGCAATTGACTCGCGGCATAAGCAGCAGATCGGCGAAAATATCCTGGAGATCCTGCTCTGCATTGCTCTACCGTTTATGGTTGGGCTATGGTTTATCGGCAGCGACCTCTGTCAGTGGGTCTATGGAGCAGAATTTGCGGAGGTGCGGCAACCTTTGCAAATCGCGGCTGCAATGTTGATGTTCCTGCCCTTTAGCCGCGCTCTTAGCTATGTGACCGTATCCAGTGGGCTAGAGCGACTGAACTTGATTGAGGTGATCGTCACGACGGCTATTGGCAGTATTCTAGGCGTGTTTTTGATCTCCCGCTATCAACTGGTGGGAGCAGCCATGACCGATCTAGCTATTAACATCTTGACGTTTTGTCAGTTCACCTTTATCGTGCATCGCCGCATCTTTCCGTTGCGTTTCCGGCAGGTGCTCTACCGACCAATGATTGTCACTAGCCTGATGGCACTCTTGTTCCTGCTGCTGCAAAATCAGCAGCTCTGGCTAATCCTGTTGGTTTCAATTACGGTCTACAGCCTGCTGGCAGCAGCCGTTGGATTTCAGAGTTTGGGCGGGCATCAGCTTTGGGTGAAGCTCACAGTCCGTAAATAGTGCGTAAGCGGTAAGTAAGCGGCAAGTATAAGCAAGTATAAGAAGGAGGGAACGATGGGACTGCGGGTGGCGCTACTGCACTTTTGCTTCGAGGACTACAGCATTCAGCTGGCGAACGCGCTGGCTCAACGGGTCGAGCTGACGCTGATTCAGCCGCATCGAGTTGCCGCTGCCTGTCAGGAGGCCCTCGACCCGCGCATTGCAGTTTATCCGTTTCATAAACCCCGAATTCGCAACCCGCGCAATCTGGCCTCCATGATCGAAATGATGCAGATTATCCGCAGCCTCCAGCCGGATTTACTGCATGTCCAAGAAACCAACGAGTTCTGGTACGACCTGACGCTGCTCTTCAACGCCATGCCGCCGCTCGTCACCACCATCCACGATGTATTCCGGCATCCCGGAGATCGGCAGACGACCCCCGGCGCTGAATATACCCGCCCGATTGCCTTCTACCGCTCGCGCCAGATTATTGTGCATTCTCAGCAGATGCAGCAGATGCTAGTCAAGCGGTTTCGGGTGCCAGCGCAGCGGGTGAACGTGCTGGCGCATGGCGAACTCGGCAGCCTCTATCAACAGCGCAGTCAGGCCGCGCCCCTGCCGCAAGAGCCGCATACGCTGCTGTTTTTTGGCCGTATCTGGGCTTACAAAGGGCTGAAATATCTGCTCGCAGCCCTGCCAGCTGTGGCGGCACAGATCCCAGACGTGAAGCTGATCATTGCTGGACGCGGCGAAGACTTGCAGTCTTATTTTTCAGAGGGTGATTTGGCAGCTGTTGATCCCAATCGCTATGAGATTCTCAACGAGTTTATCCCCACTGAAGCTGTGGCAGGACTATTTCAGCGTAGCGCCTTGACGATTTTGCCTTACATCGAGGCTTCGCAAAGCGGCGTGGCGGCGCTCTCCTACGGCATGGGGCGACCGGTCATTGCCTCTGATGTTGACGGGCTGCGCGAAATGGTGCGTGACGGCTCAGACGGTCTGCTGGTGACGCCCCGCAGCGCCGAGGCTTTGGCTACTGCGATCCTGTCAATCTTGAGCGATCCGACCCGACAGGCTCAGATGCAGGCAGCGGCTCAGCAGCGCGCTCAAAGCGACCTCAGCTGGGACTTGATCGCAAAGCAGACGGTTGAGCTGTATCAGCGGGTCGCTCAGCGCAGTCGATCCGTGGCTCAGGGCTGTTAAACATGGCAAGAGTTCTGTCCAGACTGGAATATGGCTTTACGGTTGTGGCGCTGCTGCTCTATATCGGCGGCATTCTGCTGCTGGTACTCTCTGGCGGAGCCAATGAGGCTGATATTGGCCTCAGCTATGACACCTCGCTCTATCGCCTCAGCTTTATTTTGCTCTATGTCATCACTATCTTTTTACTGCTGCTGCGCTGGAAGCAGGCGCTTTACACGCTGTCTCGCTCGCCGCTCATTGTGGCGTTACTGATGCTGGCTGTGGTTTCAGGATTCTGGTCATCGGCACCTGAGGACACATTCAAAGAGAATATCCAGCTGATTGGCTCTAGTCTATTTGGGGTTTATCTGGCCACCCGCTACAGCTTGAAGCAGCAGCTTGAGCTAATCTGCTGGACATTCGGGATTGCGGTACTGCTCAGCTTTCCGTTTGCGGTGGCTCTACCGCAATATGGCCAGATGGGCGGGATTCATACGGGTTCTTGGCGGGGGATTTTTACCCACAAAAATGGTCTCGGAGCCAGCATGGTGACTAGCGTTATGGCATTCTTAATTCTGAGCTTTGACCATCAACGCTGGCGCTGGCTAGCTTGGACGATGATTCTGCTCTCTATGATTCTAATTCTGTTCTCTAAATCGACATCATCTTTAATAAATGCCGTTTTTATTACGGTCGCAATCATAATTCTTCAGATGATTCGCTGGCGCTATCGCTCCAAAATGGCAGCCTTTATGACCTTACTGTTGCTGTTAGAAGTCTTTACTCTGGGCTTTGTCACCTATGCCCAAACGCTCGCCAATGCCTTGGGCAAAGACCTGACCTTGACGGGGCGAACGGTTTTATGGTCAGCCGTTTGGGATGTGGTGCAGCAGCAGCCCTGGTTTGGCTACGGCTATGGCGGGTTTTGGAATGCTAAATCAGAAGTCACGTCAATCTGGCTGGCAACTGGCTGGAAGATGAATCACCCGCACAATGGGTTTCTGGCGCTGCTGATCGATCTGGGTGCTGTGGGTCTGATCATATTTCTGGTGGCTTTGGTGCAGAGCTTTCACCGAGCGCTACTGCTTGCTCGCCTAGAAACTACAGCTGCCGCTTTTCTGCCGGTCGCCAGTCTATTCTTTCTGATCACCTCAAACCTGACTGAAAGCGCGTTGTTCTCTTCCAATGCTTTTCCCTGGCTGCTTTATATTTCGCTGACGCTGACGGTGATCAAGTCGTTGGAGCGCCGAGCTGTCAGCTTTGCCCTGAGCGATCATCCAACCTCCGAGTTTCAGCATTCATAAAGCGGCGGTTTGAGTTCCTAGAATTATATATACGCCATGTCTCCAAAAAATTCTCGGCAAACCTCCGGACAGCCGCATAAACGTCAAGATAGCTTACAAATCGTGATGCTGGGCGATAGCTTAACTCATAACGGCGGAATTACCAGCGTTGAAAAATTGATTCTGCGCTATAGTCTCTCCACTGTTGCAGTTCATCATATTGCGACCCATGAGAGCGGCTCGGTGGCGCATCGGCTGAAGATCTTCGGGCTGGGGCTGGTGCAGTTCATCCGCTGCCTGCTGAGCCATCCCGTCGATCTGGTGCATATTCACCTAGCCGACTGGGGCAGCATTCCGCGCAAGGCCATAGCGATGCTGATTGCGCTGCTGTTTCGAAAGCCCGTGGTGATGCATGCCCACGGCGGCGAGTTTCACCTTAGCTACCAGGCCATGCCTGCTGCTGGACGCTGGCTATTGCGCCGCCTGTTTCAGCGCTGCTGTCGGTTTATCACGCTTTCCAAAAGCTGGCAGAATTTCTACCGAGATGAGCTAGATCTCGCGAAGCGGCGAGTGGTGATTCTACCCAATCCCATCGAGCTACCTGAGCGCATCCCAGACCGCCAGGGTCACCCCGGTCTGACGCTGCTGTTCATGGGCAAAATTGGCTCTCGCAAAGGCGCATTTGACTTAATCCAAGCCTTCGCTCGGCTGCCAGATCCGGCGGCGCAGCTCTGGCTGGCGGGAGACGGCGAACTTGAGCGGGCCAAAGCGCTGGTGACGCAGCTCAACTTAACCGATCGCGTTCAGATTTTGGGCTGGATTAACGCCGAGCAGCGCCGCCAAATGCTGGCCGCCGCCGATATTTTTGTCTTGCCCTCCCACAACGAAGCCCTGCCGATGGCCATGCTCGAAGCAATGGCTTGGGGCTTACCCGTTGTCAGCTGCCCAGTGGGTGGGATTGCCGAGTTTGTGTGTTCTGGCCAAAGTGGGTTGTTAGTGCCACCCGGCGATATTGATCAGCTTTCGCAGGCGCTGCGGCGGCTGATGGATGATGCGGCGCTGCGGCAGTCATTGGGGCAGGCTGCCCGACAGGTCGTGATGCCGCTGGATGTGCAGCGCTATGTGGTCGAGCTAGAGCAGCTGTATCGCGACTGTCTGGCTGGTGTCGAGCCCAAGCCGGAATTGGACTGTGACGGGCTAGAGGTCTGACAGGCTAGAGGCAGAGAAAAATACTGAATATAAATGAGAAGGAGAACGACTTGTGTCTATTGCGGTGATTACAGGTTCTGCGGGTTTGATTGGTTCAGAAGCAGTTCGCTTTTTCGCGAGTTTAGGAATGCATGTGGTGGGAATCGATAACGACATGCGGAAATTCTTCTTTGGCGAAGAAGCCTCCACCACCTGGAACCGCAAGCGGCTGGAAGCTGAGATTTCTCACTACGAGCATTTTGATGCGGATATTCGCGACTACGAGAAGGTCAAAGATATTTTTGAGCGCTATGGCAAAGAGATCTCGCTGGTGATTCATACCGCAGCACAGCCTTCGCACGACTGGGCGGCCAAAGATCCATTTTCTGATTTTTCGGTCAACGCCAACGGTACGCTGAATCTGCTGGAGGCAACTCGGCATACCTGCCCAGAGAGCGCCTTTATCTTCACCTCCACCAACAAAGTCTATGGCGATCTGCCGAACCTGCTGCCGCTGATTGAGCAGGACAAGCGCTGGGAGATCGATCCGGCACACCGCTATGCTGGCGGCATTGCGGAAGATATGAGCATTGACAACAGCAAGCATTCGCTGTTTGGCGCATCGAAAGTGGCCGCCGACGTGCTGGTGCAGGAATATGGCCGCTATTTTGGCATGAAGACCGTCTCGTTTCGAGGCGGTTGCCTGACTGGGCCGAGCCATTCTGGAACGCAGCTGCACGGCTTTTTAGCCTATCTGATGAAATGCGCCGCGACCGGCAAGCCCTATACAGTGTTTGGCTACAAGGGCAAGCAGGTGCGCGACAATATTCACTCGTCCGATCTAATTGCCGCTTTCTACGAGTTCTATCAAAATCCTGGTTCGGCTGAGATTTACAACATCGGCGGCGGGCGTGAGAGCAACTGCTCCATGCTGGAGGCAATTGAGCTGTGTCAGGAGATCACCGGACGCGAGCTGAACTATTCATACTCCGAAGATAACCGGATTGGGGATCATATCTGGTACGTCAGCGACCTGAGCAAATTCAAGTCAAAATATCCCAACTGGTCAATCACCTACAACGTTTCCCGTATCTTGCAAGAGATCTACAGTAAAAATAATCAGAGGTGGACAAATGATTAATCAGGGTAAGCATTCAGTATTGGGAATTAACGTTCACGCCGTAGACTACGACTTTGCGGTTTCGACCGTGCTCGCAGCCGCCGAGCAGCATCGACCCTGTGCCGTGAGCGCCCTGGCGGTGCATGGCGTGATGACGGGACTGTTCGATCCGGTTCACGCCCGTCGGTTAAACGGGTTGGATCTCGTTGTGCCAGACGGCCAGCCAGTGCGGGGAGCACTTTGGTTTCTGCATGGCAAGCAACTTCCTGATCGGGTCTATGGCCCTAACCTGACGCTAAAGGTGGCTGAGGCCATCGCCGAGCGCAACCTCAGCCTCTATCTCTACGGCAGTCGGCCAGAGGTATTGGCCGATCTCGTCGCCAACCTAAAGCGGCGCTTTCCAACGCTCAAGATTGCGGGACAGGAGCCTTCCAAGTTTCGGCGGCTGAGTGAGCTAGAGCGCTCTGAGCTCGTGGAGCGGATTCACCGCTCTGGGGCTGACTGCGTTCTGCTAGGGCTGGGCTGTCCGCGTCAGGAAGTCTGGGCCTATGAATACCGCGATCGGCTGAATCTGCCGATTTTGGCGGTGGGTGCGGCCTTTGATTTCTTTGCCGGAAATCTGCCGCAGGCTCCCAAAATCTTGCAGGACTACAGCCTCGAATGGCTGTTTCGGCTGATACAGGAACCCAAAAGGCTGTGGCAGCGCTATCTGGTGCTGAATCCGCTCTACCTCTGGAACATTGGCCTGCAATATTTGCGGCTGAAGCCATTTCCGTCGCAGATGCCGCAGGGCGATGAGCCAGTCGAGTCGTTTGGCTGAGCCGATGGTGCGCTTAACCCGCCGTCAGTTTCTCTGGGGCATGGGAGGGGGCATGGGCGCAGCGGCGGTGCCCCTGAGCCGCACTGCTTATCACGGCTACCAGATCAACCGTCTGGCCAGCCAGCCCCGCAGCTTCGCGCTCAGTTCTCTAGAGCCGTCTCTGGCTGAACGAGCTGCCGCTAAAGGCTTGATCTATGGTGCTGCCACCCAGCATCATCTGCTGGCCAACGATCCAGAGTTCGCTGAGGCGGTGCTGCGCGAATGCCAGATGCTAGTGACCGAAAACGACTTACAGTGGAATCAGGTGCATCCAGATCCAGAGCGGTTTGACTTTGCGGCGGCTGATGGGCTGGCCGAGTTTGCCCAAATGCATCAACTGCTGTTGCGCGGCCATAATCTGGTCTGGCACAACTCCCTGCCAGACTGGTTCAAAACCACCGCAACACCGCAAACAGCACGGCAGATTCTGGTGAATCACATTCAAACCGTGGTGGGTCGCTACGCCGGACGAATGCATTCCTGGGATGTGGTCAACGAGGCGCTGCTGCCTGCTGACGGTCGTGCCGACGGTCTGCGTCAAACGCCCTGGCTGGAGCTGATTGGCACAGACTATATTGAGCTGGCGTTTCGCACGGCTGCTGAAGCTGATCCAGCAGCGCTGCTGGTCTACAATGACTTCGAACTCGACTATGACCGACCACAAGACCAGGCCAAACGCATGGCGCTGCTGCGGCTGCTCGAACGGCTGAAGCAGCGTGATGTGCCCATTCAGGCGATAGGGATGCAGGCTCATCTCTGGGGCGGCGAAACGCGATTTAACGCCGCAAAGCTGAGCAGCTGGCTGGAGCAAGTTGCCAGCCTCGGTCTGAAAATTCTCGTCACCGAACTCGATGTCACCGACCAGCCCTTGCCGCAAGACCTAGCGATACGGGATCAAATCGTGGCCGGAGCCTATGCCGACTATCTGGCCGTGCTGCTGGAGCAACCCGCCGTGATTGCCGTCCTCACCTGGGGGCTAAGTGATCGCTATAGCTGGCTGGCTGAGTTCGCGCCGCGCTCCGATAGTGCTGCCGTGCGACCGCTGCCGTTGGATCAACATCTCCAGCGCAAGCTGGCTTGGCAGGCCATCGCCCAAGCGTTTGATCAAGCCCCCGTCAGGACGAAGCAATCGGCTACTTCTGGCGCAGCAACCTCACCCTAGAGCCATAGAAGTCTTTGCTCAACTCGACCCTGTAGTGCTTTTGGACAAACTGCTCCAAGTGATGAAACTAGCGGTAGAAACCCAAGGCTAACCGCGATCATGCTGATTAGATAGCATCGCAGCCCCGCCCCGCGCCTGAGTAACAGAACCGCGCCTTGCCCCGCTATCAAACAGGCCAGAAAATAGTGGCTGTAGAGCGCGGCCAGCGCCACGATGGCATAGCCCCACCTGGCGCTTCGACTCGCAGTTTCGGCTAGATACGCATCAAAGAACAGCAGCAGCAGCACCGAAAGCAAGATACAGAAGGCATAGGTGCGCAGCTCGACAGCGGCCCAGATGCTAAAGGGATGGAAGGCTAGCGCCGCAACGAGCCAAACCGGAGGCGTATTTTTGGGATAGCGAGACGCTAAGCCTGCGGAAAGATGTAGAGCCACCGCCATACAGATAACCGAGAACAGTCGCGCCCAGAAAATTGAATCGTTTAAAGAACGCCAGAGCGTCAGCAGGATAAAATAGAACGGCGGTTGAATCTCGTAGTTTAAGCTGCGTCTAGGGCATAGCTTAGGGTTGGGGAGGTTGTATCCAACGAATAGGCTTCGTCAATCCAGATATTGAGCTGCTGCGCCAGAAAAAGTGTGATGCCAAGATGTCCAATCAGTGGCCAGCTGCGTAACCCGGGAAGCGACCGACTCAGCCACTAGGTTGCCGACCAGTTGAAAACCCTTGAGTCAAAAGTTCCCAAAAGCTCCAAATCAAGCGGTTAAATACCGAGTCTTGGTGCTGAATTTCGCTTGCTGAAGCTTATTCCAATTTACTCAGGCTAATGTTGCCTCAACGATTGTATCAGCTACTCCCAGAGGAACATCCTGGTGTTGAATCCAGTCAATTTCGACGCGACTTAAATTCAACTTAAAAATTTGACTTGAATTTAACGTGATTAGTCCAGTATACCGTTGACTCTACCCGGCTACTGACTCTACCCGAATATTTTTAGGATGTCAATCTTACAGCTAAATTAATTCACGCTGATATATTCAACTGCTTCTGTTTGGCACTCAATTCAGGTGCTGAATCAATGATCAGCCGTGATCTCGATCCGTATGGCAATTGGGGCAGGGATGAACGGCTGGCAAATTGGGAGGCAGCAGCCGTGTCAAACCGCTGCTCAGCTGCTAATATTGTTATGCGTAACGTGTTATGCACAACAAGGGCGGTTAGCTCAGTTGGTAGAGCGCCTGCCTTACAAGCAGGATGTCGCGGGTTCGAGTCCCTCACTGCCCATATTGACTTCTCTATCTTGACGTTTGTGTCGCCGAGTTAGGCTGGCAGCTTTCGTTATTCTTTCTGTTCGCTTAGGCGAATGATATAGGGGTGATAAGCATTTTCGCTGGGTGAACCCACCCAAATATCGTAGGTACCAGAGAGCCACTGACCCACAATGCCGGGGTTTTTGCCTGAATAGTCGTCGTTACACCAAGTTCCCCCTGGCCCCCGCACCATCAGCGTCGTATCGTCTGAGCTTTGGACTTGAATGCTCAAGAAGGCAAAATACTGAGTGAGCAGGACTCGATGGTCGGGCTGCTGATCGATGAAGCCGCTGCATGGCCCCGTTGCTGTATCCGATCGTCCGCTCAGGTCGCTGGCAGCTTCGGTGCCGCCGCTGATGCCGCGCAGAATTTCTGGCTCAGGGAAAGCGGGGGTTAGCGTCACGTTTTCAAAGATCGTCGCTGACGGGTCGCTGAAGCCGCTGGGTGGCGAGATTGGATCGGGCAGCAGATTTGGCAGCGGGTTGGCTGTGGGGCTGGGTACAGGGCTGGGTGCAGGGCTGGGCGGAAAGGGGACTGAGGTTTGAGCAACCGCAGACAGGCTGCTCAGGGCGAGCACCACGGCTTGCTGTCCTAGCCACCCCAGAATGATTAGCCTGTTCATAGGTTTCTGCTTAAGAGGTTCAACTGACTGCGAGGGTTAGCGCCTGCTTGAGTCGCGGCAAGTCCATCTGCTGCTGATTGAGCAACAGCCAAGACTGCACCAGATCTGGGCCTTGCAAATCGCCAGTCAGCGCCGCCCGCAGCGATTTCATCACCAGTCCCTTCTTGACTTTGGCCCCATCGACCCCTGCCTGAATTACGCTCTGCACAGTCTCAGCACTCAGCGGCTGCTGCTCCAGCGCTTCAGCCACAGCCTGCAAGGCCGTCCCAACTTTTTCGAGCTGAAGCTGGGCGGTTGCTGCTTCGCTAAAGCCAACATCTGAGACAAACAAATAGCGAGTCTTCGTCGCCGCTTCATCTAGCCGCACCAGATCTGTGGCGATTAAGGCCGAGACTTGCTCCAGCCAGCTGCGCTCCAGACTCTCCACCGGATAGCCCGCTTCTTGCCAGTAGGGCAGCAACAGGTCGGTGAGTTGGGCGGGGGGCATGTGATGCAAATACTGACTGTTGATCCAGTTGAGCTTATCCCAGTCAAACTTAGCGCCAGCCCGGTTAACCCGCTCAAAGTCAAACTGCGCCGCCGCCGCATCCAGCGTAAAAATCTCGCCCAAGGATTCCGGCGGCGACCAGCCCAGCAGCGTCATGTAGTTGACCAGACCTGCTGCCGTATAGCCCATCGCCTGGAACTCAGAAATCGAGGTGACCCCATCGCGCTTAGAAAGCTTTGCACCCGCCTGATTCAAAATTAGCGGCGTATGGCCAAACTGCGGCAGGCTGGCTCCAAGCGCCTCATAGAGCAAAATCTGCTTCGGCGTATTGCCAATATGATCTTCGCCGCGAATCACATGGCTAATCTGCATGTCGATGTCATCGACGACTACCACGAAGTTGTAGAGGGGTGGGCCAATTTGATCTGCTGCCGCCGCCCGCGCAATCACCATGTCTCCACCCAAATCGCGGCCTTTCCAGGTCACCGCATCGCGCACCATGTCGTTCCAGACAATTTCACGGTCGTCGTCTATCTTGAACCGCACCACGGGCTGACGGCCTTCAGCTTGGAAGGCGGCTTCCTGTTCAGGGGTGAGATGGCGGTGGCGGTTATCGTAGCGCGGAGCCTGGTTTTGAGCCTTCTGGTCTTCCCGCATTGCGTCGAGTTCGGCGGGCGTGTCGTAGGCGCGGTAGGCCAGCCCTTGATCCAGCAGCTTCTGCACCTGCTGCTGATAGAGCGCCAGCCGCTCAGTCTGATAGCTGGGGCCTTCATCCCAGCTCATGCCCAGCCAGCGCAAGCCCTGCATAATATTCTCGGTATATTCTGGCTTGGAACGCTCTAGATCCGTGTCCTCGATCCGCAGCACAAACGTCCCGCCGTGATGCTGCGCAAACAGCCAGTTAAAGACGGCAGTGCGCGCTGTACCAATATGCAGCTTTCCTGTGGGGCTTGGGGCAATCCGAACGCGAACAGACATAGAGTTCTCAAAAACTAAGGACAATCGGCAAAAGTCGGGCCTGAAGCATCGGGACTCAGGCGTGGCTTCGATGTCAATGCACTTCTCAATTCTAGCGGTAGATGAGCACTGGACTGGCGCAACTAGCGTTTGGGCGGACTGCTTGCCTGAGAGGCATCAGAGACTTGAGACGAGTCAGAGGCTTGACTAGAGCCAGCCTGACTAGAGCCAGCAGACAAAAAACTTCGCCAGCGCTGAGAATTTGACGAGACGGCCAGCAGTAGCCCAGCCAGTCCGTAGAGCGGCATAGCCAGGGCGGTTTGCGCGACCCAGTGATCAGCCCATTCATACAATTCTGCGAGGCCAAAGAACAGAACCACGCAGACTAGCCAAACTTTCATCGTGAGCTCGCCAAGATACAGACTACAAGATAGCAGTGAATTTGGGGGCTAGCAGGGCGAGTTGCTCAGCTCTCAGCTAGACCGAGCTGGTCTGCGTGCCTGTGCCCATCTCCAGCGAATCCGCCATTTTTTCGCCATCGTGGTAGGCTGCCAGCAGCACTTCGCTGGTCTTGCCCCAGGCAATTGTGCCGTCTGCGGCAATCCCAATCGCCCCAAAGTCACGCTGCCGCAAGTCGGCCTCTTGAAACGAGCGCTCGAAGGCTTGGCTCAGCGGCAACCCGTCCGTTGTGCGAATCACGATGCGCGGAGCCAAACATTCCTCAATAATATGTTCGCCAATCCCGGTACAGCTCACGCCAGCCCGCGCGTTCGCGTAGTTTCCAGCCGGCATGGCCGAGTCGCTCACCCGCCCAATCCGCTCAAAACCTTTGCCGCCCGTTGAAGTGCCCGCCGCGATTTGCCCCTGCGAGTCCAGCACCACCACGCCGATGGTGCCGCGTCCTGCCTCGCTGGCCATCTCTGTAACCAGTTCGCGCTCAGCCACCACGCCGGCCATCGCCCGGTCGAAATTGCCCTCGCGCTCCAGCAGCCACTCTTGCAGGCGAATTTTAGTCAGCGGGTCGTAGTAGGGCAGCTGTAGCTCCCGCATCAGCTCTTGCGCGCCAATATCAGAGAGCACGCGGTCGTCTGAGTCTTGCAAAAACTGAGCGAGCTGAATCGGATTTTTGACGCGTGAGGCGTTGATCACGCCGCTGAAGCGCTGGCTCACTCCGTTCATTAGCGCTGCACTCATGCGAATCTGGCCGTCTGACTGTAGCACAGAGCCAGTTCCGGCGTTAAAGCGCGGGTCGTCTTCTAACAGCTCGCAGCAGCGTACCGCTGCTGAGGCGGCATCCAGTCCGCTTAAGAGCAGATCATAGACTTCGCTCAAGATAGCGTAGAGCGACTTACGCACTGCGTCTGCGCCTTCTTTGCCCTTGAGCGAACTGCCTGCGCCGCCGTGAATGATTAGCTTGGGCTGCGTAAAACTTGAGATGCCTGACATAGTGACTAAATACCTTGTGACTAATACCTATTTTGCGGAATGCCGTTTTTGCGGAATGCCGTCTGCCTTACTCTAAAGCCTCGTTCTAGAGCCTCGCTCTAAAAAATAGCGCTCATCCAGCCACAGCATCATTCGGGAAACAGGTCTGCTCAGGAGTTTAGCTCTGCAAATCACTTGTAGAAATTGAACCACTGTTCTGAGTAGAACCGAAATCTCTGGATCACTGGAGTAGCTGATTTGACAGTATCCCTAGACAATATCTCTAAGAGCAAATCTTTTTGTCCAGTTTTTATATAAGGTTCGAGCGGTAGTCTGGTGATGAACAGGTGATGAAACTTATGCTGGCGGCTCGCTGGCGGCATCGGCTCGGTGACGACGACAGCGCTCAGAACAATATTTCACCTCATCCCAGCAATTTTCCCATTTCTTCCGCCAGCTAAACGGGCGCTCACAGACTGGGCAGAGCTTCGTCGGCAGATCGGATTTGGAACGGACTCGTCCACCTGAGCCAGCCTGAGATTTTGACTTAGAACGTGGCATAGTCACTCAAATTCACTCAGATAGAGGCTTAGACTATTTTATAAATTGATTGATGATTGATTGATCCTACGAAAAATCTAGCCCGCTGAATCGAGCCAGAATTGAGCCAGAATCGAGCCAGAAGCCCAGGCTAACCATGACTGAAGCAATTATTCATCCTGCCCAGCTGATTCGTGTGGTGCTCGTTGAGCCTGCGGGAGCGCTCAACGTTGGATCCGTGGCGCGCGTGCTCAAAAATATGGGGCTAAAGCAGCTGGTGTTGGTGAACCCACAGTGCGATCCGCTCAGCGCAGAAGCCCGTCAAATGGCGGTTCACGCGGGCGATCTACTGGAGGCGGCACAGCTGGTACAGAGTCTCCCTGAGGCGCTAGCAGGTTGTCAGATTGCGGTGGCAACGACTGGACTAGATCACACGGCGCTAGAGGTGAAGTTAGAGTCACCGCGCACCGTGCTGCCTTGGCTGGTTAAATCTCAGATTCAGTCTCAGATCCAGGCGGCTCTGATTTTTGGCCGCGAGGATCGGGGGCTAACCAAACATGAACTCAGCTACGCTCAGCGCTGGATTCGGATTCCCACCAGCCCTGACTACGGCTCGCTGAATCTAGCCCAGGCGGTCGCCATCTGCTGCTATGAACTCTCTCAAATCTGGCTGCAAGCTGAGCAGGCTGATCTAGAACCAGATCCGCTGCCTAACCCTCGCGCCGATTTAGCTTCGCTAGAAGGCTATTACCAGCAGCTTGAGCACCTGTTGCTAAAAATTGGCTATCTCTATCCGCATACAGCCGCGAGCCGCATGGAAAAATTTCGGCTGCTGTTGGGACGTGCCCAGCCCTCTGAGGCTGAAGTGGCACTCTGTCGTGGTATTTTGAGGCAGACTAACTGGGCGCTCCAGCAGGCATCTCGATCAGAACAGGCTGTAGATGCTGTAGATCTAGATATAGGGCTAGATACAGGGCTAGATACAGGGGCAGTCGATCCAGAAGCGTAAAGATTTGCAACCAAACCCTTCGCTTAAAATTTAATCCGCTAGCCTTGCTGCACAAGAATCGTCGTTGAGCGGTGGCATGACATAAAAGCTCAGAACAATTGAACGCCTGACTAAATTTGAGCGATTTTCTGCCGTTTTGACCAGAGTGATTAAAATAAGTCAGCCTGCTCACCCAAGCCACGGTTTGAACAGCAGCTCAGCATTGGTGTCCTGATAACTTATCCAGTTGGTTTAGAGGTTTGAATTGTGTTGGATCATACCAATCGCCCCAAAGGAATGCAGCGTCGCCTAGCTCGTAAGCTGGCTCAGTCCGGATCTAAAGCCCCAGTCAAATCAGGTCAAGCAGGCGCTGACCGGGCGCGACGTGAGATGGACGGCAGGCAGGCGATGCGCTCGCAGGCAGATGCGGCTGGCTCAGGCTCCAGACGACTCCGCCGCAAGCTGAGCCAGTCTGGCTCAGGTCAGCCTCGTCCCGATGCTCTCCGTCCGCCGTCCGCCGTCCGTCCGTCCGCTAGCCCTTCTGACCTGCCTAGCCGCCGCAATGATCCAGATATGAGCAGGCAACCCAATGGCAGGCTGCGGCCAGCCAATCCGCGCTTAGGGGCGTCGTCGCCCCAGAGAGGCACGACGGGTAGAAATCTGGCTGGCAAACCCACTGATAAACCCATAGGCAAGCCCAACCCCAGCAGGCGGAATCGAGCGGCGGCGGCAACAGCTGGACTAGCTGCAGGTGGCGCGCGCAATTTAAAATCTCGCGGTGCTTCACGGCCTGCCTCGCCGCTGGTGCATCTCTGTCGGCTGCTGATCTTGGGAGTCGGCGTTGGGGCAATTGTCGGAACGAGTCTCTCGGTCTGGAATCCGGCTCTCCGCAACCCGGCCACAGCGAGTCGAACCAGCGATCCGAGTGCCATTCAGCCGCTTACTCCCAATCGAGTCGGCAATATTCCGGGCACACTGGCGACCGTTTCGAGCGTGCGGATGGGGCGCGAAATGACCGATCTAGTCGCCAAAGTCACGCCCCTGACCCAAAACTTGACCGACTTAGTACCGGGTGTCTTCTTGCTCGACCTCGACAACGGCGACTACCTTAGCTTCAACGGCAGCACGGCATTCTCTGCGGCGAGCATGATCAAAGTGCCGATTTTGATTGCCTTCTTGCAGGATGTGGACTCTGGCAAAATCAAGCTGGATGAAGTGCTATCGATGCAGCAGGCCGATGTTGCCGAAGGCTCAGGCGACATGCAGTATGCCGCAGTAGGCAGCCAGTATACAGCGCTGGACACCGCCACTAACATGATCATCCACAGTGACAACACGGCCACAAATATGATTGTGCGGCGCTTGGGCGGCAATGCAACTCTGAATCAGCGGTTTCAGCAGTGGGGATTGCAGCAAACACTGCTCCGCAAGCCGCTCCCCGATCTCGAAGGACTCAACACCACCTCGCCCAAAGAGCTGGTCAGCCTGATGGCGCTGCTCAACGAAGGCAAACTTGTCTCCATGAAGTCCCGCGACCGTGCCTTTGACATCATGCGACGCACCGTTACTGATACGCTGCTGCCCAGCGTGATTGCGCCCGGTACAACGGTGGCTCACAAAACTGGTGATATTGGCTCGCTGGTGGGCGATGTCGGTGTCGTCGATCTCTCTAGCGGTCGCCGCTATGCAGTTTCTCTAATGGTGAAGCGCCCCCACAACGACGGTCGGGCGCAGGATCTAATCCGGCAAACTGCGGCGGTGATCTACGAGCATTTTGGCGGTAAGCCAACCCTGGCTCCTAGCCCTGTAGCGGCTCCCCCGGCTCAGCTTGCACCCGGTGTTGTACCGGGTCAGCCCGGCGTGGTCACACCTGGTATGGCTCCGGGTGCAGTGCCAACGGTCGTGCCGGGTGCCGTCCCAGGCACCACAACTGTCCCTGGCGCTGCCACAGCACCCATGCAGCAGGCTCCGCAAAATCTGGTTCCTGCTGCTCCCACAGCCCCCGAAGCTGCCGCGCCGGACAATATCCCAGAGGCGCTGCCTGCTGAGAGCAACTATGACGCAGACAGCAACTATGACTCAAATAATGGCGCAGACTCAGAAGCCGCACCGGCTGGGTATAGCGAAACCGAGCCTTCAGCAGATGGCGATGCTCCTGCGCCCTGAAACAGCTTTGCTGGAGTTCTAGTTGGGTCGGAAGTTGGGTCGGATATGAGGCGTGATGTAGAGCGTAATCTTGGGCAAGCTACTGCGCTCTGCCCAGTATTTTTGGGTAAGCTGAGGGGGATATGACCGATAGCAAACTTGCAGGCTGATCAGGTACCCTATACAGGGACTAGAGTCTTGGCGGCACCAGACCTGATGCGGAGCTGGGCGCGGAGAGTCGATCCTCCAGCTCAGCCGAAGTTGAGGGAGTTGCTAGATGTTAGCTTGTCCAGACTGTCAGTTTGAAAACCCAGATACTCACAAATTCTGTCAACGCTGCGGCGCATCTCTGACCGAGAAAATATGCGAGTTTTGTGGAGCGCTGGTCTCGTTTGATGCAGAATACTGTCTACAATGTGGTGCGGTGACTGGAACAACCTGGAAAGCGATTTTATCTGTTGCGGCTGAGGAGGTTGCGGCTGAGGAGATGCACCCATCTGCTCCAGCTTTAGAATCTCCAGAGTCCGCTCCAATTGCCTCAAATTTACCTAGCCTCCCAGAGCTACCTGATCTGGCCGAAGCTGCTCCCGTGAAGCTGCCAGCTGGTAAGTTTTTGGACGTTCAAGCGCGATACCAGATCCTCGATCCGATGCCGCAGCAGATTGGCCAGAGCGCCGAGGTTGAGGTGCGAGTCCTAGACCACCAGCCGCTACAGCCCAGCCGAGTCATGATGAACTCTGGCGAAGCTCTCCTGCCGCCTGTGGCTGCGCCCTATGTAGCGCTGCAAGAACAGTTCCCCCTGCTGCCGTTGCCCTATCTACAAGATGCCTGGCAGCAGCAGGATTTGCAGGTGATTCTACTCGAAGATCGCTCCCATCTGCCGCTGCTCGTCGATCTCTGGCCAGATGAGGTGATGGAACCACTGCAAATTTTGCACTGGCTGCATCAGATGGCCGAGCTATGGGCGGCGCTGGAAACTCAGGACTGCTGCCGTAGTCTGCTCGACTTGAGCAATCTACTCGTGGATGAAGATCATCTGATCTGTCTTCAGCGCCTCTACTTGGACAGCGCTCGTCAGCCTGCGAGCTTGGCGCAGCTTGGTGCACTCTGGCAGCAGCTCTGTGAGAGTTCGCAGCGGACGCAGAACGCCGAGATCTTTCAGCTTGCTGTTGATTTGGAGTCAGGTCGGATCGACTCGCTCGACTCGCTCCGCAACCGGGTTGAGGCAGTTGCCTTTGCCCTACAACAGCCAGCGACCCTACGGTCTACCCCAGAGGTGCGACAGGAGATAACGCAGGATTTGCGGGCGGAGACGCATCAGGATGCAGCCCTCGACCAAGACGATGAAGGCAGTGACGATTTGCCGACGGTTGTGTTGGGAATGCAGCTCGTCAGCCTGGAAGATGCTGGTCAGACCGATATTGGTCGTCAGCGCAGCCACAACGAAGACTGCTTTAGTCTCCAGATTGATCTCAAAAAACAGGAGACACCCCGGGGGCGGGTCTTGCAGGCTAAAGGACTATATATTCTCTGTGACGGCATGGGTGGCCATGCGGGCGGTGAAGTGGCGAGCGCCTTAGCTGTCGAAACCCTACAGCAGTATTTTGCGGAGCATTGGCAAGATAAGCTGCCCAGCGAAGAGCTGATTCGAGACGCAATTCAACAGGCCAACCGAGCGATTTTTGACCAGAATCAAACCAACGCTAGCGCTGGCAGCGGTCGGATGGGGACAACGCTGGTGCTGCTGATGGTGCAGGATGCTGAAGCGGTGATTGCCCATGTTGGCGACAGTCGGCTCTACCGGATCAGCCGCCGCCGCGGCCTCCAGCAGCTCACCACCGATCACGAGGTAGGGCAGCGTGAAATTCAGCGAGGCGTAGAGCCAGCGATTGCCTATGCCCGACCCGATGCCTATCAGCTCACCCAAGCGCTCGGCCCCCGCGACGAAAACTTCCTCAGCCCGGATGTCAAGTTTTTAGAACTTAACGAAGACGGCGTGCTGCTGCTATGCTCGGATGGCCTCTCAGACAATGATCTGCTCGAGATCCACTGGCAGAGCCATCTTGAACCGATGCTCAACGCCTCAACCAATCTGGAGCAGAGCGTCCGCCAGCTGATTGACTTGGCTAACCAGTACAATGGTCATGACAACATTACGGCGATTGCAGTACGGCTGAAAGTGCGTCCCAATCTTGACCAGATGCCCCGCTAGATACCCCGCTAAAAGCCATTCAGCGAGATGGTCACATTACTCTAAACCCCAGCAGCGGCGAGGTCAGCGCTAAATTTAGCTGTAAATTCAGTGATAATAGGAGCAGCAAGCCTAGAGCCAGCGCAGGAGTAGATCAGATGAACGTGGGCGTGATTGTCTTTCCCGGCTCCAACTGCGACCGCGATGTTGCCATGGTGGTACGCGAGCTGCTGCACCAGCCAACCCGCATGGTCTGGCATCAGGAAAGCGACCTGAGCGACCTTGATCTGATTATCTTGCCGGGAGGATTTAGCTACGGCGACTACCTGCGCTGTGGCGCAATCGCTCAGTTCTCGCCTGCCGTTCAGGCGACGGTGCAGCAGGCCGAGCAGGGAAAATTTGTGCTGGGCATCTGCAATGGCTTTCAGGTTTTGACTGAATCGGGTCTGCTGCCGGGAGCGCTCGTCCGCAACCGTGATCTGCACTTTATTTGCGATCGCGTGACGCTGCGCGTTGAGCATTCTAATTTGCCCTGGACTTCTGAGTATCAGGCCAATCAGGTGATCACACTACCGATTGCCCACGGCGAGGGCTGCTACTATGCCGCTGCCGAAACGCTGGCCGAGCTAGAGGCTCACCAGCAGGTGCTGCTGCGCTACTGCGATCCCGGCGGTGAGATTACCCATACGGCCAACCCGAACGGCTCGCTGAATGCAATTGCCGGAATCTGCAACCGTCGCGGCAACGTTTTTGGCATGATGCCCCATCCTGAGCGAGCTTCAGATCCGGCGCTGGGCTGCACGGACGGAATTCACCTGTTTAAAGGGCTATTGCAGGCTGCCGTTGCGGCTTGATGTGAATATCTTGATGTGAATGTGCTGATTGGCTTGATCTCGATCAACATCCCGATCAGCGGCGCTCCGGCAGCGGGGAAGGCAGCGACTGACGCGACCAGCTTTGCAGAGCTTCTGCCGCTCTAAGCTGGGCACGCAGCTTGGCTTCTGGCGTTTGCAGGCTGGCTTCGGTGATCGGAGCTGCGGCGTTGCTGAGCGGAGGAAGTGATTTGTTCGCAGATGGATGAGCCGTCCGCTCAGCAGCCTGTGCTGGCTCTGAAGCGGCCTCTGACGTGGCTGCTGAGTCAGCAGTTTCGGCAGTTTCGGCTTGCTGGAGTCCTGCAGCGGCAGGGGCGAGCAGCTGTGCCATCTGGGTCTGCTGGCGCAGATCTTCGGCGGAGGAAACTAGGCCGCCCAAACCGTTGACCAAGCGCTGAATATTTTGGCGGAAGTTCGGATCGCCGGTTAGCTCGTCGAGATCGGCAGTAATTTTTTGAGCGTTTTGAAACGTTGAGCGCGCCGAGTCCAGCGTTTGCTGGAGCAGCAACAGGTTTTCAGAGCTGCCAACTGCGGTTGAGAAATTGCGGAGGTTGGCTGATGCTTCGGCGGCATTGGTTGAGAGTGCCTGCAAATTATGCGCAAACTCGCCGTCCTCAAAGGCAGGCGAGAGCGCTGAGACAATCGACTGTACGCCCAGCACCGTCTGGTCAATATCGTCCAGCGTTCTGACCAGCGTGCTGCGGTTTTCGGCAATTAGCCCTTGCAGTTCACCCGCCGTTAGGCCGAACTGATTTGCCGTCACGCTAATCTGATCAGCAGCCCGACCGATTGACTCAGAAGACTGGCGGGCAGAGCCTGAGAGCGTGCTGAGTTCGCCGCGCACCGACTTGGAGAGCACGGTCACCTCGCCTGAGAGCGTATCTACGCCCTCGGCAGCTGCGGCAAAGTTTTTAGTCAGGGTCTGGACATTGCCAAAAAACTCAGGGCTGGAAAACAGATCGGTAAAGCGGATCATGGAACTGAGCAGTTCGGTGAAAGTGATGCTGGCGGAGCCTTGCAAATAGCTGCCATTGCAGACAATCAGCGACTCATCGCAGCTTGCCGCCAGTGGCTTTTGCGCTAGGGCGGCTTCGGGCAGTTCCTGATTCGGCGTGATATCAATGAAAGTCTCGCCCACCAGCCCCGACTGCTTTGACTCAATCGTGATGTCTTTAGGAATGATCACTGTCGCTGGCGTAATTCTCACATCCACTTCGGCATAGTTGGCGCTGACGCGAATGGCCGTAATTCTGCCCGCTACCACGCCTCGATAGCGCACCGGCGCACCAATCTGCATCCCTTCAATATTGGGAAAGCGGATGGTCGTTTGAAAGCTGCGCTGACCGGGATTGAGTCTCTGAAGCCAGATATAGAGTCCGCCCAAAACGCCGAAACCCAGCAAAATCAGCAGACCTACAGATCCTTCTCGAACAGTTCTCGAACGCATGATGGCTCCTCAGCGATGGATAGAGAGCATAGGCCAGACCCAGAATCTCTCTCCAGAATATCTCTAGGGTAGCTTGCGGTCTGAACTAGCTTGCGGCCTGAATCGGTCCGGTGGTCTGGCCGCTAAAGAATTGTCGCACCATTGGGTGATCAGTCTGGTCGATTTGGTCAGCGCCGCCTTCCCACTGCACTTTGCCATGATAGATAAATAAGATGCGCTGGGCAGTTCGGCGAATCGTGCTGTCCTGATGGGTGACAATCGCGTAGCTGCTACAGCCGCCGTCGCAGCGCAACGTCGTGATCAGATCTTCAATCAGAGTTGAGGCAATTGGATCGAGTCCAGCCGTCGGCTCGTCGTAGAGAATCACCTCCGGGTTGCTGGCTGGATTTTCTGGATTTTCCATGATCGCCCGCGCGAAGCTGACTCGCTTTCGCATCCCGCCTGAGAGCGCCGCCGGGTAGAGATCGCTGATTCCAGGCAGTCCCACCATTTCCAGCTTTTGCGCCACCAGATCGCGGATTTTGCGGCGCGGCAGGCGCGAATGCTGATAGAGCGAAAACCCGACATTTTCATCCACGGTGAGCGAGTCAAACAGCGCCGTATTTTGAAACACCATCGTGATGCCAATCGGGTCTTTGCTATCTTCGACTAGACCAACGCGCCGCTGCCCCTGAATATAAATTTCGCCAGCATCCGGCATCTCCAGTCCCGAAATCAGCCGCAGCGTGGTGGACTTGCCCGTCCCCGATGGCCCAATGATCGCAATCGCATCGCCTCGATAGATGGTCAGGTCGATTTCATCTAAAATCACCCGACCGTCATAGGCCTTAGACACCCCTCTTAGCTCGATCAGCGGTTCAGTTTGAGCTGAGCTGTCTGGCTGATTGACCGCATCGTTCATAGTGTTCTGGATTGGCTGATCTCGACGGGTAGCTCGACGGGCAGGCTGGATTCAACCCCGATCATAATCTTTCTCAGGAATTATCTAAATCTTCGGCCTGCTCCTGTCCCAACAGCAATCTAACTTTATTCCGAATTGATGGCAGAGTTGCTAAAGTTACTCAGGGATGCAGCCTGATTGTTTGCATCGATCTAGGGGGTTAGCTTTGTGGTTAAACCCTGCGAGTCGCTGCTGGCAGTTCGATTTTAATCAATTTTTAGTCTCAGTCTTTTTAGTCTTAGTCTCTGGCCTGCTAATTCTCTGGCCTGCTAATTCTTTGGCCTTCTGGTTGCCTTCTGGTTATAGATATGGGTTTTCTGAAGCAAGCGGTTCAAGTCTTGAAGCAAGAATCGCGTCATCGTACCCCAACGCGGGTCAGCCAGTGGTTTAAGTGGCTGGCTCCGGGGCTGTTGGTCAAGCGCTGGCTATTGATGAGTGCGGCGGGTGTGCTGTTTGTAGCGCTGGGGCTAGCCATCTGGTCTAATCTGACCCCGGTTTACTATATTGGCGAGTTTTCTCGCGACTTCTTGCGAACCCTGACCCAGATCGTCCCCAGCTATGTCAGTGGCCCGCTGGTGCTGCTCAGCGGCATTCTGCTGATTCTCTGGGGGCAGACGCGCAGCCTCGGTTCGATTACCGAAGTGCTGATGCCGCAGGGCAACGGAGAGCTAGTGGATGTGCTGATGACGCATCGGCGGCTAAATCGCGGCCCTAAAATCGTCGTGGTTGGCGGCGGTACAGGGCTAGCCACCCTGCTGCGGGGTCTCAAGCTCTATAGCGCCAATATTACAGCGATTGTGACGGTGGCAGATGATGGGGGTTCTTCGGGTCGGCTACGGCGTGAAATTGGCGTGCTGCCGCCCGGCGATATCCGCAACTGTCTGGCGGCTCTGGCTGACGAAGAGCAGCTGCTAACCGAACTGTTTCAATATCGATTTCGGCTGGGAGATGGGCTGGCGGGGCATAGCTTTGGCAATCTGTTTTTGACCGTCATGAGCGAAATCACCGGCGATCTGGAGCAGGCGATTGCGGCTAGCTCCAAGGTGCTAGCGATTCGCGGACAGGTGCTGCCGGCCACGCTGAGCGACGTGCATCTCTGGGCAGAGCTGGCAGACGGACGGCGGATTGAAGGAGAGTCGAACATCACCGAGGCCAAGGGCAAAATCGTCAGAGTGGGTTGTACGCCTGCCAATCCACCTGCCCTGCCCAAAGCTGTCCAGGCGATTCAGGAGGCCGACTATTTGATCATAGGGCCAGGGTCGCTCTACACCAGCATTATCCCGAATCTGCTCGTGCCCGAAATCACGGTGTCAATTGCTGAATCTAAAGCGCTGCGGCTCTATGTCTGCAACATCATGACCCAGCCTGGAGAAACCGACGGCTACAGTGTTTCAGACCATATCCGCGCCATTGACCGGATGACGGGGCACCAGCTGTTTGACTCGGTGCTGGTGCAGAAGACCTCGCCCTCCGCTCAGTCGCTGATTCGCTACGCGCAAGAAGGCGCCTATCCCGTCTTTTTCGATCGCGAAGAGGTGGGGCGACTGGGGCGCAGAGCCTTGGTGGCCAACGTGATGGATGAAGATGCCGAGACGGGCTATCTACATCACAGCTCTGAACGCCTGGCTCGGACGCTGCTGCGCTGGTATGGCCGAGTCCGAGGGTAGCTGGAGTTGTAGCATTGAATCAAGATCAAAATCAACCAAACACCACTGATTTGAATATGGCTGATTCCAAGTCATTTAACGTGGGAGATCGAGTGCGGATTGTGGCGCTGCCGCCCTACATTAAGACTGCCGAACCGATGCCAATGCTGCGTCCACCCCATCTGGTGCAGCTGGGCGAAGAGGGTGTGGTGCTCGATCAGCGACCGGGTGGCTTTTGGGGCATCCGGTTTGCCAGAGGCGCGTTCTTGATGGATGCCCAGTATATTGAATCTGTCGAATCTGTGGAGTAAATCTGCTGGAGAATGAGCCTGGAATCAGGCTGGGATCAGGCTGAATTTGCACTGCTAGAGTCGTGAATCAACCATGAACCAAACGGGCTGGTTATGGGTGAACTATCGCGGGCAGGTAGGATGCTGATACGATCGAGAGGCAACCATTCGCGTAATTGAGAGGATTACGGCAGATGAATCAAGTCAAAACGCTGGGTCTATTGGCGCTGCTGAGCGGCCTGCTGGTAACCATCGGCTATACGCTGGGCGGCTCAGGCGGGGCGCTGATTGGCCTCATTTTTGCAGCAGTCACCAATCTGGTTTCCTGGTACTCCTCCGACAAAATTGCCCTGGCCGCCTACAAAGCGCAGCCACTCAAGCAGAGTCAGGCTCCAGAACTCTACAGCATGGTTGAGCGCCTCTGTCAGCGAGCCGATCTGCCCATGCCGGGACTCTACCTTGTGCCTAGCAACGGCGCGAATGCCTTTGCCACGGGGCGCGACCCGCAACATGCCGCAGTTGCCATGACCCAAGGCATTGTGGATCTGCTCTCGCCTGAAGAGCTAGAGGCCGTGATCGCCCATGAGCTAACCCATGTCAAAAACCGAGATACGCTAACCCAGGCGGTGGCTGCTACGGTTGCTGGCGGCATTTCCTACATGGCTCAGGTGATGCAGTTTGGCCTAATGTTTGGCGGCGGCTCGCGCGATCGTCAGGGCGGTAACCCTATTGGAGCCATCGCCGCAATTATTTTGGCTCCGATGGCGGCTTCAGTCATCCAGATGGCGATTTCGCGTACCCGCGAGTTTGAGGCTGATGCGGGCGCGGCTCGCCTCACCCAAAATCCGCGGGCCCTAGCCAGCGCGCTGCAACGCCTCGAAGCCGGGGCACGCCAGATGCCGATGCAGGCCAATCCGTCTTTTGAGCCGCTGCTGATTATCAATCCCTTTTCGGGTCAGTTTCTCAGCGGTCTGTTCGCGACGCATCCCTCCACCGAAGCTCGGATTCAAAACCTGCTGAAGCTGGAGCAGGAGTTGGGAACCGGGCAAGGTTTACAGCCTTTGGGCTAGCTCAACTGAACTTCTGAATCAGCTCGTCTAGACTAATAGGTAATTGTAGGTAATTGCTACCGTTCATTATTTTGGAGGTTGATATGACTTCTGATCCAAAGTTCACGCCAGATTCTGCGCCAGGTTCTGCAATTGAGGTTGCTCAAACCAACGCCCTCGTGGATACGGAGCTAGCTGACCAGTCGGATGAGATAAAGCGCGAAACTAAAGCTTTGATCGATGCGCTGAAGCTGCGGGCTCAGACTGAGGTGCGCTCTGCTGAAAACCTAGCCAGAACCGCCACCGACTATACTCGCGAGAGCTATCTGAAGCTGGTGCGGGAAGCCAGAGAGTCTGTCGAGCAGGGCAGAATTCTTGACTTGCAGCGGATCGAGCAGTCGGCTCAAAAGCTTCAGCAGGAGGCCGAGAAGAATTGGCAGAGCCTAGTGCAAGAGATGGGCGGACTGAGCGACCGACTCTCGGAAGCAGCCAAAGCGGCCTGGGAGAAGCTAAACCAGCCGCCTGATAGCTAATAGCTAAAGGGTTTCGC
Source organism: Pegethrix bostrychoides GSE-TBD4-15B (assembly GCA_019359155.1). Classification (GTDB taxonomy): domain Bacteria; phylum Cyanobacteriota; class Cyanobacteriia; order Elainellales; family Elainellaceae; genus Elainella; species Elainella bostrychoides. The sequence continues at coordinate 23,532 of JAHHHV010000081.1, read as the reverse complement.
CCCGGTTTTGCTGCGGCTTTTCTGGGCAGGAGTTGCGCTCATACTGGATAATGGAGGGGTTTTCAGGCCATTAGCCCTCTTATCGCCCTTCTTATTGATATGCGTACTCACTACTGCGGACAGCTCCGCGCCGAACATATTGGACAGACCGTGACGCTTTTTGGCTGGGTGGATCGACAGCGCGATCAGGGCGGCGTGGTATTTGTCGATCTGCGCGACCGCAGCGGGATTACCCAAATCGTCAGCGATCTAGGGCGTACGCCTGACTCATTTCCAACGGCGGAGCAGCTGGGCAACGAAGATGTCGTTCGGATCGTCGGGCGCGTCACCCAGCGGCCAGCCGATTCCTACAATCCGCGCATTCAGACGGGCGAGGTCGAGGTCTATGCGGACGAAATTGAGTTGCTCAGCGAAGCCCAGCCTCTGCCGTTTCAGGTCTCGGTTGCCGAATCAGCTACGGTGCGCGAAGAGGCTCGCCTCAAATATCGCTACCTGGATCTGCGGCGAGAGCGGATGAGCCGCAATCTGAAGCTGCGGCATCAGGTGATCAAAGCGGTGCGGCGCTACCTGGAAGATACAGAAGGCTTCATTGAGGTCGAAACGCCGATGCTGACTCGCTCCACGCCGGAAGGAGCCAGAGACTTTCTGGTGCCCAGCCGTGTCAATCCGGGCGAATTCTTTGCGCTGCCCCAGTCGCCGCAGCTGTTCAAGCAGCTGCTGATGGTGTCAGGGCTAGACCGCTACTATCAGGTAGCGCGCTGCTTTCGCGATGAGGATCTGCGCGCCGACCGTCAGCCCGAATTTACCCAGCTGGATTTGGAAATGAGCTTCCTGTCGCTGGATGAGATTCTCGATCTCAACGAAGGCTTGATCTGCCATATTTTTCAGCACATCAAGGGGATTGAGCTACCCCGCCCGTTTCCGCGACTGACCTACGCTGAGGCGATCAGCCGCTACGGCTGCGACAAACCCGACACGCGCTACGGCCTCGAACTCGTGGATGTCTCTGACCTGATGGCCGATTCTGGCTTCAAGGTATTTTCTGGCGCAGTAGCGAGCGGCGGGATTGTCAAAGTTCTGCCGCTACCCAACGGCAACGACGCGATCTCCAACGTGCGGATCAAGCCGGGTGGCGATCTGTTTAGAGAAGCTGCCGAAATGGGTGCGAAAGGCTTAGCCTACGTGCGGGTGCGGGATGACGGCGAAATTGACACGATTGGCGCAATCAAAGACAACCTCAGCGCCGCCCAAAAGCAGGAGTTGCTCAACCGCACGGGCGCGAAACCCGGCCATTTGCTGCTGTTTGGCGCAGGCGATGCTCCGACGGTGAACAAAACGCTGGATCGGCTGCGGCAGGTGACAGCCCGCGAGTTTAACCTGATCGACCCAGAGAAAATCAACCTGCTCTGGATTGTCGAGTTTCCGATGTTTGAATGGAACGCCGACGAACAGCGGCTAGAGGCGCTACACCATCCGTTTACTGCGCCTTTTCCCGAAGATGCCCAGGATCTAAAAACTGCCCGCGCTCAGGCTTACGATATCGTCTTCAACGGCTTTGAAATCGGTGGCGGTAGCCTGCGGATCTATCAGCCGGATCTGCAAGCTCAGGTATTCCAAACGATTGGCCTCAGCGATGACGAAGCCCTCAACAAGTTTGGCTTTTTGCTAGAAGCCTTCCAGTATGGTACGCCTCCGCATGGCGGCATCGCCTATGGCCTAGATCGGCTGGTGATGCTGCTGGCTGGCGAAGAGTCAATCCGCGACGTGATTGCCTTCCCAAAAACCCAGCAGGCTCGCTGTCAGCTGACCAACGCGCCCTCAGAGGTGGATGCCAAGCAGCTGAAAGAGCTGCATATTGGGCTGGTGCAGAAGCCCAAAGTTTAGAGTTTAGAAATAAAAATCTAAAGCCACAATCTAAAGCCACAATCTAAAGCAAAAGATCCGAGAACTGCGTATGAATCTGACGAAATGGAAATCTCGCCTGTTCTGGTTCAGCGTTCTGGCGCTGTGGCTGCTATGTAGTGGCGTGGCCTTTGCGGTTCCCGCTACGCGCTCTAACCCATTGGCAGACCGCTTGGCAGACCGGATCGCTCGCTACCCCGACTGGCACAAGCCGTTGCTTCAGCCTGTCCGCAGCGAAGACTTGGGCTATCCTGACTGGTTTCGGGGTGATTGGCAGGTGGTGACGACGCTGGTAGATTTGGCCGCACCACTGGCTCCAATCGTCACCCCTGGCTTTGAAGGCAACCGACAGTTTCTCAATCAGCCGATTCAGTTTGACGTGCGGTTTGTCGAGCAGCCAGCTAGCCAGCCCGCCAATCAGCCTGCCAGTCAGTCCAATCCAGGCAAGCTAGTGTCTGATCGAGCCTACAACGGCGCACAGCTAGCTAAAGCCTATCTGGGAGAGCGCAGCTTGCTGGCCGTCAAGCTAGATCCCAAAAATCCGAATCGGCAAATCACGCTGCTTAAAGGCGATCGGCAGCTCGTTTCTACCATCACCGCCCGCGCCACCGAAGCCCTCCATCCCGACAGATTTATCACCAGCGAGTTTTTCCAGCAGGAGTTTCGCGGCGGCTCCCAAATTTACTTCAACGAGGTCGAGAACACCACAGCCTACCAGCATCAGCCCGACGCGAGCCAGCCGATCAGCGCCGACCAGATCACTGCCATATATCTTTCGCCGCAAGATGCTGACTACTTCAAGACGCTCAACGGCTCTCTGAGTGATCCGCGTCCCGTAGCACTCTATCGCTACCACATGGAGTTTCGTAAGCCGACTGGTTTAGACTCTGGCAGATGACGCTTTAGCAGATAACGCTTTAGCAAATAACACTGTGCGAGATCTTTTGGGGAGTTGCAGCTGTTTCAAGTGCTGCTCCAGCGCTCTCAAATCAGGCGCGCTCTGGCCATAGCGCCACTGCACATAAGCCTGCGAAATCGCCTCAACTGCCTCAGCTTCTATTGCTCGGTCGCCCAAATGCTCCCGGCAGTCAGATGCATATTCGAGTGGAGTTTGGGCAGCGCGTTTGGTGAGTCCGGCGGCAGCTAGAGTCTTCAACATTTTCTGGTACAGCGCCTCCATCGGCGGTAATTTGGCCAACCAGCGACGATAGCGCCAGTTCTTAAAGCTAGCCCAGATTAGCCAACCCAAAAATGCCAGTCCGGTCAATAGCCCCAGACCCAGCAATAATCCCAGCCAGCTTTGGCTCAGCCGCACTAGCCAGCCCAGTAGCCAGCTCAACCCAGCAGCCAATCCGCCAAAGATCTGGTTTAACCAGCCACGCAGCGGCGAAGGCAACCAGCCCGCGACCCAGTTCCAGAACTGTTGCAGCACCCCAAAAGCGCTGGACTCCTCAATCGAAGGTGGAAACAGCGCATGTCCCGGAATTGGATCAAAGCTAAACCAGCCGTACTTGTGAAAATAGACCTCGGTAATGGCATGAGCATCCGTGTTCTGCACCACGTAGAATCCGGTAAACGGGTTGAACTTACCCGTCGAAAAGCCCATGGCAAGCCTTGCTGGGATGCCGATCGAGCGCAGCATCACGGTCAGCGTCGTAGCGAAATGGTCAGGATAGCCGCCTTGATAGGTGTTGAGAAAAGCGGTGGCAATATCTTCGTTGGCCTCGAAAAAAGGCAGTTCTGGCTGGATCTGGTAGTTTTGCTTGAGATACTGAGCTAGATAGAGCGCGGCTTCATAGTCGGCGGTAATCGGCTTGGGCGACTTAGACAAGATTGCTTCCGTCTGTTGCCGAATTGGCTCGGCCACGCCCTCTGGAACTTGCAGATAGGCTGAGCGAATGGCGCTAGGTGATGACGTAGCCTGGTTGAGCAGGCTGCGGTTGCGGTAAGGCACCTCCGAAATCACGGTGTAGGTCAGACCCTCTGAGAGCGGCACAGGAGAACGCAGCCCGCCTTCGCTGTCTATCGCCACCTGATTGGTCGGGAAGTACAGCTCTTTGGGTTCATAGAGCGCCGGAACCAGATTTGGCAGATCAGAAACGACCGTATAGGACTGAATCACGCTGCGGGTACGGTTTAGCGTCACTGACCAAGGCAAATTGAAACGAAACGACCACTGCGGGCGCTCCAGCTTTTCGGCTTCGTCATTGCGCGACACCTCCCAGCCCTGCCCCGTATAGCGATCGAAGGCCAGCACTCGCCAGAATCCCGGAGCCTGCGACCGCACCCGCATCACGGTACGCGGCTTTAACGAGCCGCGCAGGTTTTGGTTAATCTTGCTGTTGAAGCCATAGTAAAACTGCTGGTTCAGCTCACCTGGACCAGTCGTGGGGTTGAGTCCCTGACCGCCGCCCGCTTGGGGTTTGCCGTCCTGCACATAGCCTGGATTCACCACCGCGCTGCTGTCAAACTGCTGCTGAAGCTGAATCGGGGCGCTGACTGGAAACGAGCGTAGCTGATAGCCGGGGAATCGGGGCAGCGCCAAAAAAATCGTCAGCCCTAGCCCCAGCGCCAGTGCCAAGAATCGCCAGAGCCGTTTGGGCGTTAAATCCAGGCCAATCTGTCGAAAGCCCTGAGCCGAAAGCCCTAGGCGCGAGCGATAGTCCAGCACCAGCACCGGCAGGGCAATCACAAAAAAAGCTAGCAGCAGCGGTGCAAAGCTGATGGTTTGGCTCAAGGTAGCAGCCACGCCCAGCAAAATTAGGCCAATCACCATCGAATAGCCCAGATCTTTGCGGCGCGGCAAATCAAAGCTATGCAGCACTTGCAGGTGAATCAGCAGTGTCGCCAGCGCCAGCCGCGTATCGTTGCGCTCCCCCCAGAGCCGCATGAAAAACAAGCCCAGCGCCACTAGCATCGCCAGCGCAATGCCAAACTGTACCGGAATATTAGGCTTGCGACGCTGCCGCCAGCTCCAGACCGCGCCAATCCAGCTCGCAGGCACTGCCCAAATGCTGATATTTAGACTGTCAGCACTGTCAGCCGCCGCTAAATCGGTCGCTAAGATGCCGACAGTAACCAGTGCCTGCACCAAAATTCTCAGCGGGATAGATTCTTCGGGTTCCGGGCGCGGCTGATTCCTAATCTGCTCTCGCAGGCGTTGCCAGATGGGCTTGGGTGCAGGAGTATCCGGGCGCGGGGCAGTTGAGCGAGCCATGCAGCTAAAAAAGGGGGAAAGCTTCCCCCTTACTTTAACCAAATCAAATAGCCAAGTCAGAGATCAAATCAGAACCGGCCAGTCCCGACTCAAGTCGCCGCAGTTAGATCGAATCGTCGCTGAGCGCAATTACAAAAGCTAGGCTATCTGAGTCATCCAGCGCAATTTTCAGGCTGTAGCTCTGTCCCGGCAGCCAGCCCAGCTCAACGGTCAGGATTTCGGCTTCGGCGCAGACTGCTTCAGCCCGATTGGCTTCACCCTTTAACATTAGTCGGCCTGCTGTCGGCATCTGCGTCTGTATCCGCAGGCGGCTCGCCTGATAAGTCGCCTCAATCACTAGCTCGCCCGATGCGGTGAGCCACCGCCGCTCGATCTGTGGACAATCAGCCGACAGTTCTAACGTCATAGCATTCAATACCTGCTGAGCGGCTAGCAGCGACAGCACCATTTGCTGGGTGGGATTAGCCTGCTCATAGGAGGTTGGCAGCTCAGCGGCAGAGAGGGTAGCGCTGCTGCGGGCAGGCTCCATCAGCACTTGAGAGGCCCAGTAGTTGAGGTTGGTCAGGTCAGTGGGAAAGAGCGTTTCGACAGCTCGCACCAGCTTCACCCCCTGCTTCAGTGAGCTGTCGGCCAGCTTGCGGCATTCGGCAAAAATTTGCAGCATCAGCGGTTCGGGCATGGCCACAGGCAGCTTTAAAACCTGTAGCTGAGCGGCCCAGGCGCTGGCAGCGGGCTGATCCTCGTAGTCTAGCAGCGTTGTCTCCCAGGGAAACAGCGGCGGATTGCGTTCGATCTCGGCGCGCAGTCGGCGCTTAATAATAGTCTGAAAACGGTCTTGCACAGCAGGTATCTCTCCAAGTTCCAATGATGAGACGTCCTCAACATAAAAGTCGAATTCGGGCAGTTCGGCCTGCATGGCCTCTACTTCCGAATCCAGCGGATCACGATCAGGTTGCCAATGCGACCCAGATAGCTCCAGATCCGCGAACGGATTGGAGGGCTGCCCTGACGGTGTAGCTGGGTCTGGCGATTGCGTTAGCCAAGCCAAGAATTGATTGATGGCTTCTGAATCTCTATTCATCGGTTGAGGCAGCTGCTCCGGAGATTAAATTGTTGCGAATTTCCCAGGCTTGCTCCAGCAGCTTTGTCCACTGCTTTTGCACCTGAGTGGGCGTGCAGCCCAGCATCTGAGCAATCTCTTGCTCCTCGGTGCCTGCCTGCTTCTGGCGCAATAGCTGCTGCTGCTGACCATTCAGCTGATCCCAAAAGGACTGCCACTCCTGAGAGGTCAGACCGAGATTGCGCTCTAGATCGGCTTCGAGCCACTGATGCACCAGCTCCCAGTTGTGCGAGAGAGCAAAGCGAATCAGGTGATACTTAAACCGCTGCTGCAAGTAGTCGCGCTGGCGAGGGTTGAGTCCCAGCAGGGTTTCGATTTCGCCAGTCGGCAGATCTTGCAGCCGCAGGGCAAAGTAGTCGGCACAGTCCTGCTGCTGGCGATCTTCGAGATACTGCATCAGCTCTTTGATCACGGTTTTCCGCAGGGCATCGTCGGGTAGCTCTGGCTCTAGCGCCAGCATCTGCTCGCGCACCTGCGGAATCGAAACGGCATTGCGGCCATCGCTGTCGCCACCGCCCTCAGCGGCCTGCTCAATATCCACCAGTGTTTCGGGCGGTTGCTGCTGCGAAAAAGTCTGGGCGCGCAGAATAATCAGCTGCTGAGTGCGGCGACCGGGCAGCGGAATCCGACGTTTGCCATAGCGCTCGGTGAAGGCCATATATTCGGCCAGCTCCAGCAGCGAGCGAGGGCAATAGGTCTGCGGCATTTGATTTTCGCGCCGGAAGGCGTTCAGGGCCTCAATGTAGAATCCCTGCAAAAAATCTTCGATCAGCGTCAGACGTGCCTGGTAGCTCGACTGCACCTGGGGGGGCGTAATATAGCGATAGATCACGGCGCTGAGACTGCTGTGCAGCTCAATTCGGCCTTGCTGTGAACCCAGGTCGTAATATTTGAGGCACTGCGTCAAGCGATGCCGCGCCAAGCTAATGCCCCAAGCCTCGATATCGCCTGAAGCCTGAATTCGCTGGCTTTCAGTGCAGATGCGGCTCACTTCGTCAAAAATGCGCGAAGCCACCGTCTGGCACTTCGATTCGGAAGCGCGAGTTGCCTGTTTTAGGTCGTCAAAAATGAGCTGATAGACGGGCTCCACGCTGATTCTGCCTGCCTCCCTGATGATGTCGTCTCGGCTACCAAATTAGCATACCCGACTCCAGGTGGCTTTGCATAAGTCCATCATTCATCAAACCCTCGCATATTCCGGAGTTTGCGCCAACAAAATTGATTGAAAATTTGTGCAGATTGGATGAATTTACCCTGATGGAGCCGCAGTTGTGATTTAGACAACATTTTCGGCTGGCTTTGATCTGGCGCGTTACTCCGCTAGCCCGTCGTTCGGTTCGATAAGCAATATTCAGTACTATATATATAGTCAGATCAAGTCGATCACTTAAGCTTTCCACAAATGACCATCGATCAGCAACTCCAGCAGCTCATCCAGCAGGCTCCAACTGACGAAGCGAAAGCCGATCTGCAAGTGATTGCGCCAGTCCTCAAGGCTCTGGCGAAGCGACTCCAGCATTTAGACTATTATCTGCTGCAAGATCTAGAGCAGCGCTGGGTGATGACCCAGCTCCAGCACCGAGGCCAGCCCGATCTGACCAAGACCGTGATCTATGCTTATCCTTCACTGGAGGCGGTCAGCATGGCTCAGCCCAATCCAGACCCGCAGCTGATGGCGCTGCCAATCCCCACGGTGCAGCTGCTATTCCAACTCTTGGCTATTAAGCCAATCGACAGCCTGATTTTTCTAGATCAAAGTCAGCCTCCTGGCATCGAAATCAGCCGTCAGCTGTTGCAGAGCCTGATCGCCCAGCAGCTTCAGCCGCCGATTGAGATGGCCTAGCTCAAGCTGTATTGCTGCCCACGCGATCCAAGCATCAGTACAGTCGGCTTAACTGGTACTCAGCTAGCTCAATCATCGCCTGGAGAGAATCAGAGGGCGGCAGATCTGCTAGCTGCCGGACTGCCGCCTGGGCGTGATAGGTCGCCAGCTCCCGCGAACGCTCAATGCCGCGACTGTCGGCAATCAGCGCCAGCGCCTGTTCGAGGTCGTCCTCCTCAGCAAACTCGCGCTCAATCAGTCCTTCTAGGTAGGGCTTCTCTTCCAGCGCATACAGCACGGGCGCAGTCAGATTGCCGCTCTTGAGATCAGATCCCACCGGTTTGCCGAGTGCTTCGCTAGAGCTGGTAAAGTCCAGAATATCGTCAACTATTTGGAAAGCTAGCCCAAAGTGACGGCCATAGCCGTAGAGGTTTTTGGCTAGTTCAGGCGAGATGCCGCTGAGAATCCCCGCCGCCTCAGAGCTGTTGGCCATCAGCGAAGCTGTCTTGTAGTAGCTTTTTTCCAAATAGGCTTCGATAGAGAGGCTGGTGTCAAAGCGGTTCAGCCCCTGCTGGATCTCGCCCTCCGCAAAGTCTCGAATCACTTCTGACAGCAGCTTAACGACCGTTAGATTGTCTAGATTAGCCAGATACCAGGAGGATTGAGCAAACAGGAAGTCGCCTGCCAAGACTGCAATCCGGTTACCGAAGTTGCTGTGAACGGTGGGCACGCCCCGGCGCAGCTCTGATTCGTCAATGACATCGTCATGCACCAAGCTGGCTGTGTGAATCATTTCGGTAATTTCGGCCAGCCGCCGATGCTTGGGCGTAATGCCCTGATCTGGCATGGTGGCTCGCGACATCAGCAGCACAATCGCAGGTCTCACTCGCTTGCCGCCTGCCCCAAACAGATGCTCCGCTGCCGCATAGAGAATCGGGTGACGCGCACCCACTAACTGCTTCAGATTGTCAGTTAAGAGACTTAAATCTGCTTCAACGGGCGAGAAAAGGGAGGTAGCTGAGGTCATGGATAGCTGACGCTGACTTTAGTTACGAAATTTTACATATCTTACCTTTATTTTAAGCTAACCCTTCTGTGACTTAACAAAATCTGCAAGATTTCCGCAAAAATTCCTGCCTTGCATCCTGCCTGTAGCCAGCATCAAAAAATGTAAACTTTCTGAGAGAATTGCCCCAAAACAGCCGTATGACTATGTTAGATTAACTTGTAAGCATTTCAAAATTATATAAATTCAGTCAAAGTGATACAGGTTTTCCTGGGTCTGCGATGTAATCCTCAGAGGTCGCATAGGGCTTCATCTCTTTCGGTTGAACTCAATTGGAAGAGCCAGCTCATCGCCCTGATAGCTGAATAGAGTTCCTGCTGGTGAGGCGTTGCCTTGTTGGCAGGGCAGAGTTTATGAGACAGATGGCTGTCGCCTCAAACTGGACTCTATGCAGTGTCGACCAGACTCTAGAAATCTTCTGTAGCGGCAGGGTTTACTAAAAATCGCTGCTGACGCTGACAATACTGCATCTGTACAAGGCTGGATGCCTAACCTGTCCTGACTATTATTGTTGAGTTTAATCATGGCGTATGACACAATTCCGCTGATCATTCCGATTCTGGCGACTGGCTACCTGTTGACCATATACGTCTTGCTGAAGCTAGCAGAGCGTTCGCAGGCTTAATTGCAGGCTGTCTGGCTTTGCATTCTAATGGCCTCTAGTAGCTAATGGCCTCTAGTAGCTAACGGTATGTGCATCTATATCTGTAATCTTAGGCTGAATTGGCCTGGGGTTATTTAAACTGACCGATGCAAAAGTGGCTGCCAGGATTCAGGTTCGGGTGGCCACTTTTGCATCGGGCGCTAGCTCTGGCTTCTGAGGCTTGACTCTTGGCTGCGAGCATGCAAATAGGGGGCAGCAGCTTGAGCCACATTCACCTGACGCACCAGCGGCGCGCAGCCCAGCCACTGCACCGAGAGCTGCGTAAAAGTCTCAGGGCTGCCGCTGACCCAAAACTCGGTCGGGACTGCCGTGCGCGTACTTCTTAGCCCCAGCATTTCTAGCTCCTGAGCTGCGGCCTGCACAACATAGACCGCCGGATCGATCAGCCGCACTGAGCTTGGCACAATGGACTTGATCACCGGAGCCAGGTGCGGATAGTGCGTGCAGCCATAGATCAAGGTGTCAATCTGGCGCTCTAGCAGTGGCTTCAAATATTCTTTGGCGACCTGACGGGTGTAGTCATCCTCAATACGGTTGGTTTCGACGAGCGGCACAAACTCTGGACAGCCGACCTGCCAGACCTGGGCGCTGGGATCAATTTCCTGAATAGCATGACGATAGGCATGGCTGGCGGCTGTGGCAGGTGTGGCAATCACGCCAATCCGCTTGCCCAATCGGACTGAGGCTCTGGCTCCCGGCAGCAGCACGCCTAAAATCGGCAGATCAAACTCAGAGCGAACCTGCTCTAGCGCCAGTGCCGAACCAGTGCTGCAAGCCATGATCACCATCTTGACGTTTTGCAGCAGCATCCAGTGTAAAATCTCGCGCACATATTGCAGAATTTCGGCCTTTGAGCGAATGCCGTAGGGGAGTCGAGCCGTATCGCCAAAGTAGATCACCGATTCGTTTGGCAGCTGGCGATACAGCTCTCGCAGCACGGTTAGCCCCCCAGCTCCGCTGTCAAAAACGCCGATTTTGGCGCGCTGGGGTTCGCTGACGGCCAGCCGAATCGGATCTAGAAAAGGTGAATTCATATAAAGTCAAATGAGAGAATCTGGATATCGATCGCACAATCGCAAGAGGGCTGAAATGCTGAGGCTGGCTAAACGGCTCGCCTGAGCATCGTCAAATTGCCAGCTGTCGAGTTATGGAGACGCGATCGATCGAACCTGATCCAGACGGTAGTCATAGCGAACACTCCTCAAAAGTCTGCTCATCGTACTGTCTAATTTCAATTCTGGAACAGGACTTGGAAGAATTTTGCGGCTCGCTAGGAACTCCCGACAGGCTGTGGGTCAAACGCGAATAGCGGTTGGGCTAGGTGGATTCTGGCACTGAAGCCGGAGCTTTCTGGAACACAACCCGCAGCAGCGGCGGAGCAATAAATGTGGTGAAAATTACCATGACGATAATCGCGGCCTCCAGCGACTTTGGCAGAATTCCAGTCGCCGAGCCGACTCCCGCAAACACGAGTCCCACCTCGCCCCGCGGTACCATGCCCACGCCAATCGCCAGCCGATTCAGATCAGGCTGCCCAAACACCGTTAGACCCGTCACGACCTTACCAACAATCGCTACTACGACCAAAAACGCCGCAATGATCAGCCCTTCGCGGTTGGCTGGATCGAATGGATTCAAAACGCTAACGTCTGTTTTAGCGCCTACCACCACAAAGAAAATGGGCACGAGCATATCGGCAACGGGCAGCAGCTGCTCTTCTATCTCCTTATGCTTTTCGGTTTCGGCCAGCACCAGCCCTGCCGCAAATGCACCCAAAATTGCCTCAAGCTGGATCACAGCTCCAATGTAAGCCAGGATGAAAGCGAAGATCAATGAGGCAATCAGCAGCTGTCCGCGCGTCTGCATCCGATTCACCATAGACACAAAATAAGGGCTCAGAAAACGGCCAATCAGAATTGATCCGACTAGAAATACCGCAGCGCCCACAACGAGATAGAGCACGTTGCTCAGCTCGACCTCGCCTGTTTTGGCCAGGTTTGCTACGACCGCCAGCACGATGATCCCCAAAATGTCGTCTAGTACCGCAGCTCCAATAATAATCTGGCCTTCAGAGGAGCTGAGCTGCTGGAGTTCAGCTAGCACTTTAGCCGTGATGCCGATGCTGGTTGCGGTTAGCGCTGCGCCCGCAAATACTGCTGGCACAGTCGCCACATGGAATAGAGCAATCAGCCCAGCCGTGCCCGCTGCAAAAGGGACAACTACGCCCACGATCGCCACAACTGCTGCCTGTGGCCCGACTCGAATCAGCTCGTTCAAATTAGACTCAAGTCCAATCTCAAACAGCAGAATAATGACTCCTAGCTCCGACAAAATTGAGATGACTTCGCTTAGCGATTCAGCGACGCTGGGCGTGAGTTCGGGCGTAAGTCCAGCTGTGCTTTGCAAAAGTTGCAGCACCCAGGCTGCACTGCCACCGCCGCCCTCAGTAAACACCAGCAGGTTGAGCGCTGAGATGCCGATAATCACGCCGCCGACCAGTTCACCCAGCACAGTCGGCAGATTGATCCGGGCGCAGATTTCGCCCACTAGCTTGGAGGCCATATAGATAATGACCAGACTTAACAGTGTGCCCGCCAACAAAATTGGCCCAGTCTGGACGGTGCTAGGCTCAGGCGATTGAGCCAGAACGTTCACGATGGGCGGTAACTTAAAAGCATTAGGGGAAACCAGGGCGTTCCAGTGGATCAGATTGACCATGCCGATCGCAAAACTCATCTTGTTTACTCTACATGGTTCTTAACACCATAAGGAGTAGTCATTAGAGCAGATCTGAATGAAATTGCTTAGAGAGAGTATTTATCTTAGATAAATACTCGGTGCTGAAGGCTAGGCATCTGACGGCGTACCTGCTCTAGCCGCGATGGCTCAACGGAGGCAATGGCTAGACCGGGCTGTTCACCCGCATCGGCCAGAACCATACCCCAGGGATCAACAATCAGCGCATGTCCATGAGATTGCCGTCTAGCGTTGTGCCGTCCGGTCTGGGCTGGGGCGATGACGTAGCAGGTATTTTCAATCGCGCGGGAGCGCAGCAAGATTTGCCAGTGGTCTTTGCCGGTATAGGCCGTAAAAGCCGCAGGAATAATCAGTACCTCAGCTCCCATCTGCGACAGGTGACGATAGAGTTCGGGAAAGCGCACGTCATAGCAGACGGACAGACCTAGATGCCCCAGATCTTTAGAGGGATGAACTGGCGGCAGATCGAGGCCAGCTACGACGCTCTGCGATTCTTGGTAGGTGTTGCCATCTGGCAAGTTGACATCAAACAGATGCACTTTCTCATAGCGGGCTAGCTCTTCACCGCTGCTGCCCACCAGCAATGCCGTGTTGTGAACTTTCCCTGCCTGAGTAGGCACAGGAAAACCGCCGCCCAGCAAGGTGATTTGGTAGCGCTGCGCCATCGTCTTCAGAAATTTTTCGCTGCGGTCGGCAATGGTCTCAGCCTGGGCAATTTTGGCGGTCTCGTCGCCCAAAAACGAGAAGTTTTCCGGCAAGCAAACGAGAGCCGCGCCGCGCCGCACCGCCAAATCAATCAAGTCTTCGGCCTGCGCCAAGTTTTGCTCAAGATTCGGCAGGCTATTCATTTGCACCGCAGCAGCGAGATAAGACTTCATAGAGAATTAGAAGAGGAGTGGTTTTAACATCTTGCCACTAATTGGGAGCGCTGCCCCGATTAGCGCCTCGCCTCTGGTCTAGCCTCTAGTCGCAGTAAAGAGCGGCAGGGTGACGCTGCCAAAATTGGTGGTCAGCGCCAGATTCAGGTTTTCTAGCGCCTGCACTAGCCACTGCACAGCCTCATGCTGATGGGCTTCGTAGTGACTAAACAGAATTGAGAAGCGTTTTTCTAGCCCCGGAATCACCTTGCGGCAGAGCAGCACAACTTTCAGCAGCAGTCCGGTTGTGGTGATCGCGCCCAAGTTAGTCATCAAATCGACAAATATATAGTGGTTGGCCTGCTGAGAGGAATCCACGACTAAAAAGCTAAGCATCTGGCTGCAAGTTCTGACCAGCAGAAAATCATTGAGCGGCTGCGCGTTGCTGTCCGGCAGCAACGTCTGAAGCTGCTGGTGCAGATGCTGGTTGAAGCAGCGTTTGCCGTAGCCAGAGTCGATTGAGGCCGTCAGATACTCGTAGAGATCATCTTTGAAGCCACCAAACGAGGCGGGCGCGCCAGCCAGCAGACTGAGCGCCTGATCGCGGCAGGTGCGCCGACCATCGATTTTGCCCACGTAGTGACGCAGCGCCTGAGCCAGCGTGGCATCGTCAAGCAGCGTTGGGTTTTGAGCAGAGCGAATGCTGCTGCTGGCTAAACGGCTGTCTAAGCCACCGCTAGCAGCTGGCCGACGGCGAATTCGGTCGGTGACATACTGATTCAAGTCAAGTTCAAACTGTCGCTGGCGGGCAGTCTGGATCTGCTGGATGGTCTGCTGCTGCTCTTGGGTGCTGTCTTCGCTTAGCAGGCAGTGCTGATAGAGGTACGGATAGCGTCGAATTAGCGTGCCCAACTGCTTGGGCGGCGCTTCGGCCACGCTGAGCACCTGTGAGAGTCGTGTCAGGGTCTGATATTGGTCAGTTTGGGTAAACTGCCGATTGAGCTGGTGCAGACGGCGCACCGAGGCGGACTGGGCGGCGTTGGCGCTGAGGCGGCGCGGCGGCGTTTCAAACAGCTTAATCAGCTCTAGGATTGCTGGCCTTGTCTGAGGATTGGCCTGCCAGCGGTTGATCAAAATGTGACAGCAGCGGTTGAGCACGTAGCGGAACTCTTCGGCAGCGAGCTTGGAGGCAATCACCGCTTTGAGTGCAGCCCTCACCTCAGGCTCGGCAGGGCTAGCGCCAGTGATCAACAGCGCCTGAAACCGAGCCAGCATTTCGGTGGGGGATTCGCGTTCAATCCAGTACAGCAGATAGTCGTAGAGCTTTTGCTCGCTAGGCGTGATCGGACGATAGTAGCTGTGGAGCCTCTGGGCTTTGCTGCCCGGCTGTTGGGAATGCTGGCTGTCCAAGGGATCAAGTCCTTCGCGGTAGGTGTCGCGGTAGGTGTCGCGCTGTGGGTTCGCACCGTGAGTCGCAGTCTAGCTGACTTTCGCAGTGATTCTGGCTTTGCCAACCCATGTATCTAATCATACCTAGGGTTCGCTAGCCAAAACTGGCCAAAACTGTGAAATCGGCGAGCTGTGCTTTAAAGTTTCGATTAAGTTTTTGCACTCGGTCTGGAAGAACACAGCAGTTCCCCGGAGAAGTTATCCCGGTGCTGTCCGCTAGCTCCACCTCACAAAAAATATGAATTTCCTGCTCCGTTAAAAACGGCTCAGCTGCTGCCAGGACTGACCTACTGATGTTCCGTCTTGCCTGAGCCTACCGCATTACTTGCAGGAGAGATGGCGGTATGATGTCTGCTAGCTCTTTTCCGCAAAATTTGCTATGGCTTATCCCCTGACGCTCCGCAAGCTGATTCAGCTCTTGTCTCTGGACTTTCCTGACGGGGCGATTCCCGCAGTACAGCTCGATCAGCAGCTCTGCCAAATTAGCACTGACAGCCGCACCATTCAGCCCGGATCGCTGTTTGTGGCCTTGCGGGGCGAGCGCTACGACGGCCATGCTTTTCTCGATGTAGCACAACAGCAAGGAGCGTTAGCGGCAATTGTTAATCGGCAGGTTAATCGACAGCCTGGCTGGCCTGCTCAGCTCTGTCTGCTGCCCGTTGCAGATACGCTGCAAGCTTACCAGCAGATTGGACAATGGTGGCGCAAACAGGTACAGATCCCGGTGATCGCCGTCACAGGTTCGGTGGGCAAAACCACGACCAAAGAGCTGATTGCGGCACTGCTGGCGACTCAGGGGCAGGTCTTGAAAACTCAGGCCAACTACAACAACGAGATTGGTCTGCCCAAAACGCTGCTGGAACTGCGCCCGGAGCATGATTTTGCCGTGGTGGAAATGGGAATGCGAGCCGCTGGAGAAATCGCCCTGCTCAGCCAGATTGCCTGCCCTGATATTGCCGTGATTACCAACGTCGGTACCGCCCATATTGGCCGACTCGGATCAGAGCAGGCGATTGCAGATGCCAAATGCGAGCTGCTGCAAGCCATGCCAGCCTCCGGAACTGCAGTGCTAAATGCCGATAACCTGCGGCTGATGCAGACGGCAGCTCAGGTCTGGCCGGGACCAGTCCTCACCTATGGCCTAGAGGCGGGCAACCTGCGTGGTGAGCTGCTAGATGCCGAAACGCTTGTGGTCAGGGGGAATCAGATTAAACTGCCGTTGCCCGGTCGCCACAACGCCTCTAACTATCTAGCTGCCATTGCGGTGGCCGAGCTGCTGCAAATCGACTGGTCTGCTCTATTGGCTAATGCGCCAGCGCTGAGCGTGGAGCTGCCACAAGGACGCGCCCGCCGCATTCAGCTGCCCAACGACCTGCTGCTGCTGGATGAAACCTACAATGCAGGGCTAGAGTCAATGCTGGCAGCGCTGCAAATGCTGGCCGATACCCCTGCCACCCGCCGGATCGCGGTGCTGGGGACGATGAAAGAGCTAGGCGAACAGTCGCAGGAGCTGCACAAGCGAGTTGGAGCAATGGCACAAAAGCTGAAGCTGGACGCACTGCTGATTTTGGCAGATCCGGCTGAGGCGATAGCGATGGCTGAAGGGGCGCTGCCGCTGGTGGCCGAGCAGTTTTCCAATCAGGCTGAGTTGATCAATCGCCTGCGAACCCTCATGGCTCCAGGCGATCGAATTCTATTTAAAGCCTCGCGGGCAGTGGGGCTAGATCAGGTTGTTCAACGGTTGCAAGTAGCCCCAACGCTCTAGCGCAGGCCGTAAGTGACGCTGAGGCTGTAGACCAAGCGCACCAGTGGCGGCACTGCCGGGTCGTAGTAGGGGTAGCCTGCGGAGATATCCGTGTAGGAGCTAGGCTCGTCAGCAACGGGACAGGTGCCGGTATAGTTCGTGCCCCAGGTAATCGATTCAGATAGCGAAACCACCTCGCCCACCTGATTGCCAGAGACTTCTGCCAGCAGCGCCGCGCGGCGATTGGCATCGGACATAGCTGCCTGTCGCGCCGTATTTTCAGCCGCATTGCAGTCCCGGAGTCCATAGCCAACGGCGGCTCCTGAAGTCATGTAGCGATTTGATTTGACAATGGCTGTATTGACTGACTCAACTGCTTGCTCAATCTTGGACTGAGTGGGCTGATTGATCACGAGCCGCACCTGCATTGTCCCCGGCGAGCCGTAGTTGGGGTAGGCCGTTGCGTCGCTCACGCCCGCGCTGTTTGCGGCACTAATTGCAGCGCTGATGTCGCTGGACGTTACCTGCGGTTGGGCAGGGGTGGCATTGGGGTCGGAAGAGTCGATGCCGCTGTAGTAACTGTTGGGATAGAACGAGAGAATCAGCACTGCCTGATCGGCTGGTATTGAGGTCTGACCTGTACCCGTAACGTAGAGAGTTCGGCTTGAATCGCTGGAGGATGGCTGAGCCGCCTGAGCTACCTGTAACGAATCAACCTCAGCGGCACGGCTGACTGGCGCTGTGCTAACCATGATTGCGCCAGCAATCGCAGTAGTCGAAGTGCTAAGCGCCATCAGCGCCAGAAAAGCAGAAAAAGAACGGTGCTGTGACATGGAGGATTCAGAGGGTGAGATTAACGACTTCAAGGTATTCTGTATGACATGGCTACACGCAGGCTACAGTTGATTCCCGAAGTTAATCTAGGTTACCCGGAAAGTTATTCTGCTTCAGGTTACCCGGAAAGTTATTCTGCTTCATAAACTATCCCGGCGCGTCTCCCGACTGCTGTCCCAATCGCGGTTCCGTGCCAGCCAGCAGCCGCTGAATATTCGCCTGATGTCGCCAGATTACAAACAGCCCGCCCAGCAGAGCCGCCAGCTGGAACGCTAAGGGCTGACCAAACGCCCACATCAGCACCGCTGCGGCCACTGCTGCCGCCATTGATCCCAGCGATACCACCCGCGAGATCGCTAGCACCAGCCCAAACACCAGCAGAATGCCTAGTCCCACCTGCCAGCACATCGCCAGCAGCACGCCCAGCCCAGTTGCCGCCGACTTGCCGCCCGTAAACTGAATCCAGACAGAGCGGCTATGGCCAACAACCGCCATCAGCGCCGCTAGCGTGACTACCCAGGGCAGCCAGTCAAGATCGCCCGGAGGCAGCATAGCGCTGGGCAGGCTATAAAACCAGCGGGCGAAGATCACTGCCGCCGCGCCTTTAAGCACGTCGATTAGCAGCACCAACAGAGCCGGAGCTTTGCCTAACGTCCGCAGTACGTTGGTGGCTCCCGTCGATTTGGAGCCATGCTCTCGAATGTCGATGCCTTTGAGCAGTAGTCCAGCCCAGTAGCCAGTTGGGATTGAGCCAAATAGATAAGCCACCAAAACAACTAGACTTAAACCTGCGATCCAAATCGCCATATCATCCCCTCATGCCTTGCAGTTGCCTTACTGAGACAGCCTCAGTCTATCAGGTCTGAATCCAGGTCTAATCCGGATCTAGCTGGCCTAGCTGAGTCGCTGTTAGGATCAAAAAATATCTAAATGCTGCTATCCCGAATGCTGCTATCCCAAATGCTGCCAAGAACAATGCAAAGAAAAGCAACGGAAGTCAGCAGTTTTGAGAGAGGCGATTCAAGATATAGAGTATGGCTAACTCTACAGCTGACTCAACGCTAGCTAGTCTCGCTGCTGCCGACCGTGTCAATTGGCATGACCACGTGCAGATTGCGCTGGCAATTGCCGACCAGCCCGTTTTGAAGTCTTTGCTGACAGACTGCACGCCGCCGATCGCTCAGTCTCATCGCATCGGCAACCTGCGCTCATCTATCGGCATTCCGGTCGCGGGCATCCCAGCCGCAGGTGCCGCAGATGGCCTGATCGAGTTTGAACTACAGCACTGTGTCCTAGCCGATTCGCCTGAGGTGCTAGAGCAAGATGTTGCGGAATACAGCCGACTCAAAGGCAACCGACGCGGCTATCTAGATCTAATTCGCTGCGAGGCCGACAGCCAAACCTTGGGGCAGATGCTCTCGCTGCCCAGCGCTATTTCCCTGCTGGCCGAAGTTGGGTTTAGCGCTGAGGCAAGCCGGGATATCCTGAATTTGCCGCAGGATGGCTGGCATAAATCCTGGTGGTATCAGGCAGACGAGGCAGAGCAGTTTACTGTGCCGTTTTTGCGGCTGATTCGCTGTCGCCGCTACCCAGATGGCAGTTTGACGCTGCAATATAAAGACTTTTTTGCTCAGGAGCCGCCGCCCTGCTTTAAGAGCCGCAGCGTTAAGGTGCTGGTCGAAATTTTGCCTGCTTCACATCAGTTTGCGACCACGCTAGCCAAAATCAATCTGGCGAGGCAGCAGCTAGGGATCGAGCAGGCGCTGCTGATCTGCGACCAGATTTCAGACCTAGAGACGCGCGGCTTTATCAGTCAAGGCATCAGCATCTATGCCGCCACCGAAATTGCGCTGCCCGTCCAGGCCAACTGTCTGCATTGCGCGACCGCAGGCTGCACCATGCAAGGCAATCCCGACTCACCGGTGCTGTTCTGTCGGCGGTTCTGCCTTGATGGAGTTACGGCATAGGCTAAGTTGTTAGTTGTTCTAGCGCTCTAGCCAACAATCCTTTCAATCAGCGTTGAAACCTGGCTGGCTCGGTTCACCACCATTAGATGCCCGCCCTCTAGCACAAATTCTGGATCAATATAGCGAATTGGGAAAATTCGGTCGCTGCTGCCGTGGATTTGGTGCAGGTGGGCAGGGTGAACCTCGTTGTCCCAAATCACGACCCGATGCAGCGCCCACTTTAAAAAATGCGGATCGGTGTCGAGCAAAATGCTTTTGAGCAGGCGGCGTTCCTCCAGACACTCAATGCTAAACAGCCAGTAGGCGATTAAATATCCTGCCCAAAGTAAGCTTTTGAACGGAAGAATCCGGTGAATTGGCAGCCAGCGAAACAGCTTGAAGTAAAACGGCACCTCAGAGCGATCCTTGACGCTAGAGATTAGCACAACCTGCTTGACGGCTATCTGCTTAGCAATCTCCACTGCAACTATCCCGCCAAACGACAGACCCACTAGAACTGGCTCCGCTGCCGGAATCTGCGCCGTGAGTCGCTGAGCATAGTCTGCCAATGATTCGCCGCGCTCCGGCTTCAGCCAGCGGACATGCACGGGGCGATAGCCTTCCAGCTTTAGCATCTGAAAGACGCGCTCGTCTGCACCCAGTCCGCTGACCAAATAGATGTCCTTCAGCGATTTCTCGATCTGATCGGCCAGATCAGCCTGTGATCCAGGCAGCGGCTGCTCTTCCAAATGGTCGGCAATAGCGGCTGTAGTCTGAGCGGCTTTTTGAACCAGCGGATCTAGCTGAGAATCTGTTTGAGAACCTGATTCAGAACATGCTTGGGAATTTACGCAGGAATCTATTTGGGAATCTGGCATCGGGCTGTTGGGCAGTGAGATGAGCGGTAGGCAGCTACGGCAGAGATAGCTACGGCAGATTAATTTGTCAATTCTAGCGAGCCTTGCCGACTCCGGCTGTCGTCTGAGGCACGAACCTGAGCCGTTGACTCGCTAAACAACTGCCCCTAAACAAGCGAAAGCCGGGGCGCTATCCCGGCTGTTGAAGGCAGACTGCGGCCTACGGCGGCGGCAATTGGAGCTAGGCTTTCGGCAAGTTCTACCATTGCTTCTAGCGAGAGCGCCTGACGCGCATCAGACACTGACTGCTCAGGCTGCGGGTGGCATTCGACAATCAGGCCATCGGCTCCGCAGGCAATTGCTCCGCGCGCGAGATCGGCTACCAGCTCGCGCTTGCCAGTCGCATGACTGGGATCGACAATCACGGGCAGATGGGTAATCTGCTTTAGCGCCACCACTGCACCGAGATCCAGCACGTTGCGGGTGTAGGAGTCAAAGCTGCGAATGCCGCGCTCGCAGAGGATTACGTTGGAATTGCCAGCACTGAGGATATATTCGGCCGCCATCACAAATTCTTCGAGTGTGGCAGAGAGACCGCGCTTTAGCAAAATTGGTCGCTTGACGCTACCCAGCGCCTTTAGCAGATCGAAGTTTTGCATATTGCGGCTACCGACTTGCAGCACATCCGCATAGGTCGCAATTTCGGCAATCTGCGAAATCGCCATGACTTCCGTAATCACAGGTAGTCCAGAGCGTTCGCGCACGGCGGCCAGAATTTTTAGTCCCTCCAGCCCTAGTCCCTGGAAATCATAGGGAGAAGTCCGAGGCTTATAGACCCCGCCTCGGAGCGCCTGCACGGGAGCCAGCGCCATGCGGCTGGCCACAGCTTCCATCTGCGCCTGCGATTCGACGGTGCAAGGGCCAGCCACAATTAGCAAATCTGCGCCGCCGACAGTGACGGTTTCCGAAACTTGAACCAGACTCTTGTGGCTGGGATGAGCTTTGAGCGCGAGCTGAGCTTTTTGCATGGGTTTATCCTGTTGAGTGGTTTTAGATGAATAGTTTTAGAAAAGCAGCAGGCCATTAAAAAACCCGGTTCCTTGCGGTTCCGGGGTGGTTGCGTTGCAGCATGACCAGTTCACCCGGAGCATCTCCTGAGCCAAAAGTAAAATCCAAAAAAGTAAGAGCCAAAGCAGCGAACGGAGTTAGAGATCATGGCGGACTGAATAGAGAGAAACTGGACTGAATAGAGGGAGCTAGAAGTCTGGGCTAAAAACGCAAAAACCGCAGAGGTTAATCTGCGGTTCACCAGGCTCCATTACAAAATGGACTCACCCCTGGTGAACCTTCGTAAAAAACCAATAGAAGTATTGTTGAGTTGACTGCATATAGATAGGGCGCAACGGAATTTTTGCTGCAATGCATACGACTGTAGCAAAACTGTCGGAAATCAGTCAAGTCCTCTTTGGAAGATAGCCCAGGAGAAGAATGGGCTGAATCTCAAATTGGCTTGCCTGACGGTCTGCGTTCACGGTTGCGACTCTAGAAAGCAGAGTGCTAGAATCGATAAGCTCAATAAGTAGCATACCGAGTCGGGCGATTAGCACAGTGGTAGCGCACTTCCTTCACACGGAAGGGGTCACTGGTTCGAATCCAGTATCGCCCATCAAAAAAAGTCTTGATTCAATGTTGGAAGCTGCCTCTAGGTGGCTTTTTCAATAATGTGCTTCTTCTTTACGGGGCTAGTTCACCTGTATTAATTTAGGTCTATTTAGGTCATATTGGATAACTCAGATCTTGCAGCATTTTCAGTAGGGCTTGCCAAAAGAGAGAAAATATGAAAGAAAGGGCGTAATCAAACCAGCTAGCTCTCTAAGTCGATTCCTCAACCACTACTCTTGGTCAGCTCGCTCGGTGATTCGCACCGCTCGTCAAGCTATTTTGCGTTACTCTTGCCCAGCATCCTGTTCGCAAAGACGCCCCAATTCGGGTTTTGATTGACCTAACCACGTTAGTCAAGTGCGGCAAGTTTCTGCATTTGAGCAGTCCAACTGATGATCCAGACCAACCTGACCCCTGGGTGCGGATGCTCAATGGCAAAGGGGGGCTTCATATCGTCGTGTTGTATCTAGAGCTTGGCAACTGGCGGATGCCCTAGAGTTTTAGAGTCTGGCGAGGTAAGGGGCATTCCAGTCCTTGTCAAATAGCTGTCAAGTTGCTGGCAACTGTTCCAGATTGTCTGACTCAAGGGCGAACGGTGATTGTCCAGGCAGACGTTGTATCGCCACGGCAAGCGTGGACAGCAAGTCATTCTCGAAGGCATTGCTATGCCATTGACCGTTTCTTGGTTCTGGCTCAAACGAGCAGAAGGCAAGCGAGAATTGCGCTTTGTCGTATCGAGCTATCCTTACTCAGGCGCATCTTTGGTGCGTTTAGGACGTAGACGCTGGGCGATAGAAGGATTTTTCAAGATTATCAAGCATCGCTTTGGTCTACATTGTTTTGGTCAATCTACAAGACTGGGTGTCTACCGCTGGCTGATTCTGTCGTGGATTGCTTATTTACTCGTAGATTGGATTGACCAATGGTCATTACCGCCGCTA
The DNA here is from genome assembly GCA_019359155.1 of Pegethrix bostrychoides GSE-TBD4-15B. GTDB lineage: Bacteria > Cyanobacteriota > Cyanobacteriia > Elainellales > Elainellaceae > Elainella > Elainella bostrychoides. The sequence goes on along the minus strand of JAHHHV010000081.1, from coordinate 694 downwards.
CTGGATTGGAAAGTTGCCAGCGATTTGGCTTTGTCCGTTTTATTTCCTTCTGTTGTTTGGTTCCAGTTGCTCAAGCAGATTGGTGGAAAGATAGTGAAATCTGGAGGTTAAAACGCTGAAAACCCTTCTATATAAAGATAAAGCTTCTTATAGGACTGAAAATCCTCGTGTCACCAGTTCAAGTCTGGTTCCTGGCATATTTTGAAATTTGCAAAAGCTCTGAGGAGCAAGAGTTTTGCGCTCTTGCTCCTGTTTTATGGAGCCTCGGATTTGAGGTGAAGTAGAAGGTCTGACTATATTAGAGGCTCGACTCCTGCCAAGCCTTCATTTTGCCAGGGTTGAGCAAGCCATAGGGATCGACGTTCTGCTTAAAGGCGAGCTGCACGGGATCAACAGTTTTGCGTCCGCCATCCTCCAAAATATAGGTGTGTGGATTGGCGATAAATGCGCCCGCTGCTTCGTGATATCGAATGATTTCTTGCAGCCTTTCCGGCGTGCTATACCGCACAATTTGTAGTGCCGCTGGAACTACTCTGCCGTTTACCCGGATATATTCCAGGTGCATCATCACTTCATTGCCAAAATGGTGATACATCTGCTCCAGCAGCTTCAGCTCAGGATCGGCTGGAAACAAGGTCTGTAAATAGGTGAGGCCAGGGTCAACACTGCGAGCATGGAGGGTTGTGTGGTTCCA
>JAHHHV010000080.1 GCA_019359155.1 Pegethrix bostrychoides GSE-TBD4-15B | reverse complement strand
TCATGAGGGTATGGTGTATGTGGTCATGATTCGGTTGATGTTGCGGCGACTATGCCGGAATCGCCGAACGCGCGGCTTGACCAAGCAGCAAAAGCGGGAGTCCGTAATGCTTAACTGAGATTTACAAACAGCTTCTAAAGCTGACAGCTTTATAGAAAGTATTCTCAAATGCCTATATGGTAAGGGTTCTCATAGTGCATAGTCTGCCCCAGCTATTGTCAGTCTGGTAATCCAAGCTATACGCAAACAAGCTGAGGAATTTGTGAATTAGTGCGCTAAAGCACATTTGATCTGGCAGCTTTCTTATAACACCTTCAACTTTTACCTCTATACTTGATATCAAGAGCCGTCAGATTAGGGTTCACTTCGGAAAGCTCATCTAGCTACTAATCTCCCGGTTCACCAATTACACGAGATTTTATAAGGAGAGCATGATTATGCCTACCCATCGCAAAGGAATTTTCAGTCGCCTGTGGAATACGCTCCGAATGTCCTCTGACTACGTCTTTGGTGCGGCTGCGCGGATTTTCAGCCCTAGCACAGACAATTATCCCAAAACAGGCACCCAATCCTACAAAGGCGATCCAAATTCTAAAAAGTAGCAGAAGCAGGAAATTGGCAGCTCAGTGCGATGCCGATAGAGATTTTTGAACGACCGTAGTAGAACAAACATGATCGGCGTTCTACAACTCGAATTGGAAAGCCTCCCACCCTAGAATTCTCTAATTTACAATCGCTAGATCTTTAGGAGAGTCCCAATGTTAGATATTGATGAAATGGGACATAAAGAAATCCAAGGCTTCCTACAGCAGGTTGGATACGGGCATCTGGGCTTCATCCATGACGGTAAACCTTGCGTAATGCCAATGCATTATCACCTTCAAGACACAGACATCTACCTGTTTACAACTGAAGGCATGAAGACGCATGACATCGACGCAAATCCAGAGATCTGCCTGCAAGTTGAAGAAATCCACGATCCGCTACATTGGCGCAGCGTCATTGTGTCGGGTCGAGCCGAGCGCCTCAGTGAGCAGCGAGATATCGAGCAGGCGATGAAATTTATCAAAGCGCAGAATCCAACGCTTTCTCCAGCGATTAATCGCACCTGGATCGACTCTGACGGGCGTTCAGAGATGATTACAATCTATCGCGTTCACGACAGCGAAATGAGTGGACGCACAACGGATGGAGCGAGCAGTCGGTAAAAAATGAAGGCCGTGGTCAGAGCATGATGAGTAACCAGGAGAATTTGTTTGTGAACCGCAATCTCCATCTGCAAAACCAGGCCGCTCCGGGATACGCTGGGCACTACAAACACGAAAAGCTGCCTGATAAACCTATGAGCTTGCAGGTTAACTTACATGATGCTCAAAGCATTCCAAACCTAGCAGATCTTCTATCCAGCTCTAATTACTAATTTTCCACTCAGAAGCGATATGATAAGCAAAATCGATATTACTGAATCTCTGCCTCGTAATCAGTAGGGTGATTTCTTCGATCAGTTTTCAGAGGACAACCGCGGGCGACACATTTTGACTGAAAGCATCAGTTCAAATCTCGGTGACGAAGAGCTGATTCAGAACGCACCCTTGATGGCAATCGTTTACGATCGTTCTGAAAAAGGTAATGATTTGGTTATTGAAGTGGGAAAATAGGAAGTAACCTATGCTCACACAGTTGATGCACCCAGTGAATTTCAATGCTAGAAATTTCCTTATTACTTTAGATTTAGTACGTTAGATTTGATGGAGCAAACGGGAATTCAAGGATTTTATGATCCACGAACTCATGTCCGGCAGCAATCGCCTTTTCAATACTGGGATGGTGATGCCAACTGGGATAGCGCATCCCACGCGGATCAAAACAGGAAGCGGTATAAGAACCACTGCCCCAGTCTAGTGGGACAATCCACCAACCTTCATGTAGAACTCCAGAAGTATAGAGATGAATACCGTTTCCATACATATGTCTGAGTAAATCTGAATCTGTGCTCTGTGTCATAACACCTCAAAGGATAGCAGCCATCTCCCGAACTCGACGTAGCACAAATAGACGACCTGCTGCGATCGCCTCTTCTAAACTCGAATATTGACTCCAACTGATGTAACGTTTTCCCTTTGGGCAAAAACAGCTTGTTGTGTAAAACTGCCCAGAAGTAAACGGCACGATAAACCATCCCTGACACTCAATTCCCTGTCCATAGAGATGAACCCCTCTGCCATAAAACCGCTGTAGAGACTCCCGACGAATAATCTTTTGCATTTAATTTAATCTCACTTTATTAAACTGACTATGTTGACTGAGTGGTTTTCATATTGAAAATTGTAGAAACTACTTCTCCTTGATTCGTGCGATTTCACTTAAAATTAGTACTAACGCTTTGCTGAATGGTCTGCGGCTCTAGCCGACTGAGTAATTGGTAGAAGAGGAAATCCGATTCCCAAGGGGACGCTACGCGAAGCGCCAACTGGGGAGGAGCGATCGCCGAAACCAATGGCAAGCACCTTGATGGCTCTGACCGCAATGACAAGATTTAATCTGCGCTGAATTAGGAGCGCGTCCCATACGTTGTCAATTCGTTCAATTGTTCAAGCCTTTCTGCAATCAGGGCTTTGATAATCGATAGGTGCAGGTGGAGCGCTAACCACTCCATTTCAGACGTTTTTGCTTGACCAGAATTTTGGAGATCCTGAATGTGCTGACTCAGTTCGATCAATCGTCGCTGCATCCTCTGCAAAAACTCACTCTCTGGATCAATCCACTGCGATCGCCCATCTGGACTTTGAATTAAACTGCTGGCAAATTTCACCATCAAAACAAAAAACCTCTAGTAAATTTGATGAAAAATTAATCTCTGGTGCCCACGAGTTCTTCTGATAAACTAACCGAGACAGCTGGACTCATCGAACCAGAGGAAGTGGACAACTGATTTCCGTCGGCGTTAAGGCACAAATTGCTGCATCAGTTGTTTCAAAGCAATTATCTCTGCCAATCTTGTCCAGCAATCCACTCCGGTCTAACAATGCCTGGACTTCCGGCTGCAAGCCTGTCAAAAGAAGATGACACCCATGCCGCTTTAAATCACGGTAAATGTCTTCTAGCGCAACTAATCCAGTCGTATCCATGTTGGGCACAAACCGCATCCGCAGAATCAGATACTTCACGTCAGGCTCATCGCGCAAGAAGGTAACAAATCGTTCAGCAGCCCCGAAAAATACAGGTCCATCCACCCGATAGACGGCAATTTGTTTGCTTAACTCAAGCGGCACACCCGGTGGAAACGCTTCTGTTTCAGGAATCCTGGCCAAATTGAGATCACTCATTCGTTTGATGAACAATGCCCCTGCCGCAATCAGTCCAATTTCTACCGCTAGTACCAAGTCAAAGAAAATGGTGACTGCCCAGGTCAGAATCATCACCCCAAAGTCAGAATAGGTTGCCCGCATCAGCAAGCCGATTGCTTCCCACTCAATCATCCGCACACTCGTCACCATCAGAATACCTGCTAGGGCTGCCAGAGGTACTTGAGCAGCTAACGGTGCTAATGTGAGCACAATAATGGCAAGGGTAACCCCATGAATGACACCAGATAGGCGGGTTCTGCCACCTGAGCGCAGGTTAACAGCGGTGCGAGCGATCGCTCCTGTTGCCGGAATACCGCCAAAGAAGGGCACCACCATATTTGCTAGACCTTGACCAATCAACTCGCGATCACTGTTGTGCTTGTCACTCACGGTCATGCCGTCTGCGACCACTGCCGACAGCAACGACTCAATACTGCCCAATGCCGCCAACGCTAAGGCTGGATTAATCAGTTCTCGAATTAGCCCAAAATCATTCCAATGAGGAATCGATTGGGGCAACGGTAAAGACTGGGGAATCGCACCAATCGTGGGAACATTCAGGTGAAAGAAAGCAGAAATCATGGTTGCTAGCACCAATCCCACGAGCGAACCCGGTACGGTTGTGGTAATTCGTGCCCAGAAAAGCTTGATCACAATCACGACCGTTGCCAAGCCGACAGATGCCCAATTCAACCCCTCTAGATGCATCACGGTCTGCCACAATCCGGGCAGAAAATATTCGCTACGAGGTAATTGCAGCCCAAAGAAGTTATTCAACTGTCCGCAAAAAATAATCACCGCAATGCCATTCGTAAAACCGGCGGTGACGGGATAGGGAATAAATTTCACTAATCGACCGAGTTTGGCAACCCCCAGCGCAATCTGGATGATACCTGCCATCACCCCAGCAATCCAGACTTGCTCAATGCCATACTTGGCAACAATCCCGACCAGAACAACAGCCATCGCGCCAGTTGGCCCCGTTATCTGAACGGGAGATCCACCAAAAACGGCGGCGATAATTCCTGCAACAATCGCAGTATAAAGCCCTGCTTTCGGGTCTACCCCACTCGCGACCGCAAACGCCAGAGCCAGAGGCAGGGCAACTACAGCAGCAGTTATTCCCCCTGTTAAGTCACCGCGCCAGTGCGCTAAAGAACGCCTTGCCCAAACTTGCAGATCACCACTGAACTTATTTATAAGTCTCATTAGATTCAACTCCACGCCGCAGCGTATCCAAGATCTGAATCAGCACTGGACTAGACAACACTCTTCAAAGTGCTGCCTTGAAATGACTTGGCTTGAAGGGCCCATTTAATGTCTAACAACAAAGTCTAACAACCTTTGTAACTTTATATCTCTATATCTGAGAATCTACAAAGTCTTGCATATAGACTAGCACTTATGCTAAGGTGTGACAAGGCTTGCCGGTCAGGAAGGTTCTTTCGGCTGCAACGGCCATTCCCGATGGGCATTGCTCTTACTTCCAGCGAATGCCTATAGATCTCTCTTCTCTGGATAAACCCAATCAGCCGAGATGAATTATCCCCAGCGACGCCTTTTGAACCGTAACGAACGCTCATATCACCGTTGGTGTGTCGTTCGCCATCTCTCTAATTTTCAAAGCATTGTTCTGGCGCATTTCTCTACTTGTTCAGAAGCGGAGGCTCGTGTACAGTTTCTAAACCGGACGCATCCGACTGCATCCTACGAAGTTGTCTTCGATGATTCTATAACTACTAGCCGCGATATACAGAACCAGAGGGACGCTGAGTATCAGGATTTGTGATCGAGTTCTGATTGCTGCATAAAACAATTACGAGTCGCTTTAGTCGCGCTGACTCACGGCCAGTAATTCTTCAAAAACACAAGGTCTATCAGTAGAGAACCAGAATCAAACTTTCTCATCCAGAGTAGCCAAATGCTAAACATTAAAATTTTTGAGGTCGATCATGGGTTCTGTGCAGCGATTCAAAACAATGATTATCAGATTCTGATTGACTGTGGCTACCACTCTCGCAGCGGCTTTTTCCCAATACGATACTTGTTTGGCAATTCGATCCGTCGCCTGAATTACCTAATTATGCCCACTTTCACCGAGGGTAGTTTGACAGGCTTCTATGATCTAGTCGGGCATTCTTTGAGCAACTGCTTCACGATTGATCATTTGCTAGTGAATCCATTTATTGATCGCAGCAGTTTACCCGAACTTATTACTCGAAATTTTCAGACGCGCCATATACTCAGGTTCTTAAATGACGTTTGTGAGCGCTTTAGTTCTGTAGAACGTACAGTTCATTTAGGCGACGCAAAACTTTCCTTCTTCTGGAATACGTATCCGGAGTTCCTTGATTTTTCTAATCTCAGTCTGGTCACGTTTCTATCCTCTAAAGGAGTAAATATTCTGTTTCCTGGGAACCTAAAAGCAGAAGGCTGGCGGACTCTACTGCGAAATGCTAAATTTCGTGAACAGCTCTGCCAGGTCAATGTTCTGGTTGCCTCTCATTATGGACAGGTAGAGGGCTACTGCTCAGAGGTATTTAACTACTGCAATCCTAATTTAATCATCGTTGCTAACCACAATCATCATCAGACTGCTCCTAGCGCAGCACGTCAGTATAGACGCCAATTGCAGAGGGTTCACCGATCAGGGCAGTTCAAAGTCCTAACAACCCAAAATGTTGGAATGGTCACAATTCAACAGTCCTCAAATAGTCTTGCACAGGTGATTACCGAACGATCTGAGACGTATCAGTTGCAACCATCTGAAACCCATCAGGTAGAAGTAAGCAATCCAGGCAATCCATAACGCAAACCATTTCACTCGGAGCAGAAAATGTTAGACATCAAGATTTTTGACATTGACCACGGGTTCTGTGCCGCTCTTAGCACCGGCGATCATCATACAATTCTGATTGATTTTGGTTACAGTACTCGTAGTGGATTTAACCCTTCAAGACACCTACTCCAAGAGCGCTGTACTTCTCTCGATTGTGTGATTGTTCCGGCTTACGGCGAAGAACATCTGGCAGGGCTATCTGATTTCCTCAGACAAACGTTAATCGACGGACTAGCCGTTCATTTCTTGGTGGCAAATCCCTCCCTTGACACCAATCAATTCCATGAATTAGCTCTGGCAAATCAACGGTTTAGCAATGTGCTAACCGCAGACCGAAATTCACGCTCTCCTAAAGTCAGTCATTCTATGAAAATTCACGGGATCGATTTTTCCTTTTTCTGGAATCGTCAACCCGACTTTCAGGATGCTCACAACCTCAGTTTGGTCACGTTCGCCTCCTATGGAGATATCCAAATCGTTTTTCCTGGAGATCTAGAAGTGGCAGGATGGCAGGCACTACTCAAAGATAATGAATTCTGCCGTCGCCTGCGGCATGTCAATATGTTTGTCGCGGCCAATCATGGTCGAGAAGAAAGCTATTATCCAGAAGTGTTTGATTACTGTAGACCTGAGATCATTATTATTTCCAATGAAATGAACCAGCGAGTTTCACCCAATATGCTGAATCAATATCAGAAACATGCCAAGGGCTGCTCAGAAAGTGTCTGTGATCAGAAACTATTGACCACTCATGATGACGGAACCATCACGATCTCAAAATGTTTGGATCGAATACGGCAGGTGAAAACCCAACGGAAAGCTTATCAATACTAGACAACGGAGGCATTCGCAACGGTATTACGAGTTGTCACCAAACTGAAATGGCCATTTATGATTGCAGACAGATTCTGAGTTGAATTCTCTTCGCCTCTATGCCTCAAAACCCTCTAGCCGCTCACGATAGCCATTCTCTTACAGATTCGTTAGAAGAGCAGTTTGACGCAGTTGTTGAACTCGCAGATGCCATCAGAGATCTCACAGATCAATTTGATCAAATTCAGCAGACCTTAGACATCTATGAATCGAAGCTGCTCCATACTGATCCCGAATTGTTAAAACTTCACCAGCAGCCGGATTCCAACAATTTGAAACGGTGGCAGGGGTTTATCGAGCGCGTCAGCCAGGAACTTAATACTCTAATGCCTCCTGTTTAAGCCATCTACTTTCCCAGTCGTTTATGAGTATATGCGAACAGCATAATGTTAATCTAGCTATAAAGCTCTGAAGATAGTCAAACAATCACATGCCTTTCAAAGCCAGCCACTTTAAATCTGATCTGTTTAAGGTATTGTCTAATCCGGTGCGGATTCAAATTCTAGATGCTCTACGAGTGGGAGAGCGCAGCGTCAACGATATCGCAGAGTGGCTAGAAGTGGAACCCTCATCTATCTCGCAGCAATTAGCCGTATTGCGGAGCCGGAACTTGGTGACTAGTCGCAAGCAAGGGAACTTTGTATTCTACTCTATTCGCGACCCTGCCGTTTTTAAGATTCTGGATGCCGCTTTGGAAGTATTTAACAATCATCTTGTCGATGTGCGGGATGCTCTGGAGAAGTTGGAATAAAATTCATTGAGTTGAACTGTATGACGCTGACTTCTTTTGATCGCGCACCTTTGGTAGAAAAAGGTGCTGCCTCTGGAATGATTCACGATCGCCTATTACGCGCCGCCAGAAACCTGCCTGTTGATCGCCCTCCCATCTGGATTATGCGGCAGGCAGGTCGCTACCTGAAAGCTTATCGGGATCTGCGTCAGAAATATCCATCATTTCAGGAACGTTCTGAAACGCCTGATTTGGCAGTAGAAATTTCCCTCCAACCTTTCTATGCCTTCAAGCCGGATAGGGTGATTATGTTCTCCGATATCTTGACCCCATTACCCGTCCAGGGCAATCTTGATCCTTCTGTGCTATTGGGAACCCACGATTTAATTCAGCAGCGAACCATTGAGGTTATTCGTAAAGCTGGTAATAAAGGACATATTATGAATCTTGGACAAGGAATTCTACATACTACACCAGAAGAAAACGTTGCTTTCTTTTTTGAGACAGTCAAACAAACTCAAACTCCCACAGCTGATTACTCAACGCTGATAGGAAAAGCGAAAAAGATGGTGAGTTAACTAGCAATACAGGTTAGTATGAAGCTTGATTAGCAGACATGCCGATGATGTCTGTCAAAGGAAAAGAAAATATCATAAATACAGGGGAATATTGATGTCAATTGCTGTTGGAATGCTTGAGACCCGGGGTTTTCCTGCGGTCGTCGAGGCTGCTGATGCTATGGTGAAGGCGGCCAGTGTGACTTTAGTGGGCTATGAGAAAATTGGCAGTGGCCGCGTCACGGTGATTATTCGGGGCGATGTATCAGCGGTTCAGGCTTCTATGGAGGCTGGGATTGCATCTGTTAAGCGAGTCAACGGCGGTGAGGTGCTATCAACCCACATTATTGCCCGCCCCAATGAAAATTTGGAATATGTGTTGCCTATTAGCTACACCGAGGCAGTTCATCAATTTAGAGCGTGATACCCCTTAATCTGCAATAGATCAAACTTAATCTGACAGATGGTAATTACCGTAAACTAAGAAACGTGATAAGTTTACAGAAAGTGTCAGATTAAGTCTTGGCTATTACAGATTAAGTCTTAGCCTATTAGGGCCAATTCGCTGTGGGTTTGACAATTCTTAGGACAAACTCTAGAACAGGCTTCGCAGCCGATGCAGTTAGCGGCATTGGCAATGGTCATCACCTTGCGTTCAATTTCATCATCCTCTTCGTCATCCACAAATTCCCCCTCTTCGTTCAGCCCCCGCAAGGCCATCACCCCGCGTCCGCAGGTTTTGAGGCATCTGCCGCAGCCAATACAGCGAGCCAGATCGATCGCCTCCAGAAATTTGGGTGTCCAAGCTTTACCGCCAAATGTCAAGCCAGTTAGTGTTGCCATGATTCGTGTTCTCCCAATATGTCGTGAATTGAACGGAACAGTTGAAACGCTTTTAGCCAAAATCAGATCTCAAACCCCAGCAAACCCTTTCGCCGCCCGCTGCACTTCATCCCAAGTCGGGGGACGATAATCTGGGTTCAAGCTCTGATCAACATATCCCACCAGATTGGGTAAAGCCTCGTAGGGAATGCTGTGATCCAGGAACTGGTTGAGCTTGTTTTCCCAACTCGATGGGTAGTCGCGAATCACCGGATGCTTAACCACAATCGACTGATATTCAGGCGTGGTAGCATCCACGATCACATCCAGACTCAGCAGAGCCAGCGGACGGATAAAAATGCCCGTGGCGGCAATTGCAAATCCAGCCCCCACTCCTTTCTGCCTCATCACCACCACAAACTGGCCGCCCTCCGGAATTTTGTAGGGGATCAAGCCAGGATCTGTAGCAGCCTTTAGCTCAATGTTATAGCCCTGAGTTAGCCCAGCTTCTAGCGTTATCCCATCGTATTGCTGCTCCGGATGAGGAATATGCAGCGTTATTTGGTAGAGCCTGCGCCAAGGATCACTGCCATTATCCTCTGTTTGGTCGTAATGCTGACGAATAGATTGCCCTACATAGCTCGTCTGATTACACAGGTTAATCAATCCCATGTTGAGGACGCATTGGTCGAATCGATTCATCCCGAGAGTTCTGATCATGGCTGTTTATCTCTATTTATCTCTACTTGCCTCTACACCAATGCCTTATAGTTTTTAACGCGATCGCCATCTGCAACGCCGAGAATTTTCGCCAGCCAAGGCGGTGGAGAACTAGCTAAGGCCTGCTGTAATTCGCTGAGTATGACTCTAGCTGCACCACCCGACTCTTTTTTGATCGGGTAGATTCCTGCCTGCACCACTTTCCCAGCGGCAGGGCCACCAATCGCCACAATATATAGCACCGGACAATCCCGAATCAACCCAACTCGAAACGCATTTTTGTCCTCTGATGCATCCGCTTCGAGTGCCGATCGAATATCAATCAGCCGAATCTCTTCATGAGAGAGTTGATAAATCAAGTAACGCAAGCAAGAACCAAAATGTCCATCTAATGCTTCTTGATGATTAGAGGCTACGGCGACTCGCACCGAATTGGCCATGTCGCCCTCTTGATAAGGTTGAATCTGGGGCAACTGATCAATCTCATCTAGATCTCCCCAGAGAATTCTTACCGCCTGTTTAAAGGCCGCAATATCTGCGGCATCTGCATCTTCACCATGCTCTTCTCCATCTAGTTCATAGGTTTGTCCGAGGGCTGTTTTCAAATTGGTGACCGTAATCCGACTCAAGCTCACCTCGTCTAATCTATCCCCCAGATAAACCTGCAACGCCTCAATGAACTCAGCAATCGACAGCTCTGGGAAGAGCCGCGAGGACAGGGCAATCCTCAATGCCACCTCGTTAGAAATCGGTTGTTCAGCCATTGCTATTCTTCTCCAGTTTGGTGGGCAATTGCTCCCATCAAGGCCATATCTTGACTCTGTTGGTAGATGACGGCCAATCCCCCAGAACGATCTCTTTGACAATAAAGCCAAACAGCAGCATGACTGCTAATTCAGGGGGAATGCCCAGAGGTGAGAGAAATGGCTGAGTCACTTGCCCCAAGATGCCTGAGAGCGTTTGAAAGTTGATTTGCCGGTGTTCGGCATTGATTGGACACTAACGTTCGACAATTCGGATAGAGATAGCATTCATAGCTGCATCATCTAAACTGTAGCAATTGCCACCCACTCGAATCGTAAAATGGGGAAACCGCTGCTCTAGCGTAATGGTCTGCCCTGGTGCCAGCCCAATTTTTCTCAAGGTCTGGGCTGTACTGTCTCGCAGCGCATTGATTCGTGTGACGATTCCTCGTTCACCAGAACGCAGCAATTTCAAAGAAGAACCCTGAACCGAAAGTTTTGTTGTTGGCATGGAGGCGGCCTCTAAACGTAGGGAGAAAGTGGAGGAGCGGGAAATGAGCGAGGAATCGATTCTAAACCAGGTAGGCTTCCTGATGGGTGCGAATCGTGCAGTCCGAACGGGGATAGGCAACGCAAAGCAGTGCGAATCCTTTGGCAATCTGCTCTTCGTCAAGAAACACCTGTTCTGACTGATCCAATTCGCCTTCGACCACTTTACCCACACAGCTAGAGCAGGAGCCGGATTTGCAGGAGGAAGGTAAGTCCAGTCCCTGATCTTCTGCTGCTTCCAGAATTGTCACCGTATCTTCAACCGGAATCGTGATGTCAATCTCACGCTTTTTGTTGATTAAATGTACTTGATAGGTCGCCATAGTTTTCTCCGAAATCACATTTATTCTCGATTCATGCCTCAACTGCACGGCACGGCTGAAGGCGTACAGTCTCCGGCTTGGAAAGATTTGCCACAGCCGCAGGTATCGGTGGCATTGGGATTGCTGAACTTAAAGCCGCTTTCCATCAGCCCTTCCAGAAAATCAATCTGGACACCTTGTAGCAGGGGAGCGCTTTTCGGATCGATGTAAAGCCGGACTCTACCCTGATATTCGATCAAATCATCCGGGCGGGGAGCATTTGCAATATCAATCTTATATTCATAGCCATTACAGCCGCCATCACTCACACCAACCCGGATGCCTTTTTCGGCAGAAGGATCAGCACTACCTTGCAAGAAGGCGCGTAAACGAAATTCTGCTTTTTCAGTTAGGGTAACGGTCATTGGTTTCCTCCAGAAATTGATAAGTTACTAAGCGTAAGGATAGGGATAGGGGCAGGAACAGGAACAGGTCAAATTAAGCCGAGGAATAAGGACAACTGAGGCGGGTAATACAGACTGGGGAACAGCGACTCTGCTGCAAATCATTCTGTCTAGCACAGTCTGGAGCCACAATGGTCACTAGGATAAACAGTTTAATCAACCAGGGAGAACATACTAGGCTTAAGAGCAAGCCCAATAAGCCAATCAGCTTGCTCACCAAGCTCATGATTTCATCGGTCAACTGGCGGCTAACGTAAAGAGCAGAGATTGCAATCACCAGCGCTAGGAGTGAGACCAGCATGGTTCCTCCTGGGGGTTCACACCTGTTAACCGTCGGCTTTTGTCGCCGCAGACGGGGCAATTGGGATCATGGTAAGGGCGACGTTTGGAAAACTCGGCTCGGCTCAGATCCATCGTCAGCAGTTGTGACAAGAGCGGCGTCCCCAAACCGGTGATCAGCTTGATCGCTTCTAGAGCCGTCAGACAGGCCAGCGTCCCAGAAACGGCTCCCAAGACACCAAAGCCGCGCTTGTCCCAGTCTGGTTTTTCAGGAAAGATGCAGGAGAGGCAGGGCGTGAGTCCCGGTACAATCGTGGTGAGATAGGCTTCCATGTCGTTCATGGCAGCTTCCACCATCGGTTTCCCCCAGCGCACGCAGGCAGCATTCAGCAAATCCCGCTCGGTAAAGTTATGGGCACAGTCCAAGATAATATCTGCTGATTGCACCAGAGCATCTACGTTATCTGGCGTGACATACTCACAGATCGCGTCAATTTCCACATCTGGATTGATCGCCTCTAGCGTTGCTTTAGCCTTAAACACACGGGGTTTACCTACCCAATCATCCGTCATCAGGATCTGACGGTTCATGTCATCTAGCCGCAGCTCGCCCCCGCGCAGCAAGATCAGCCGCCCGACCCCGGCTACGGCCAGATAGAGTGCCGCTGTCGCCCCCAATCCGCCGACTCCGGTGACGAGTACCGTTGAGTCTTTTAACCGCTGTTGCGCCTCTTCCCCAAATCCAGGCAGCATGATCTGGCGACGATAGCGCTCTAGTTCAGTCGGGGTCAGTCTCTGCATGTTCTGCTCTCCTCCAGCAAATTTAAATCATCCAGCCAGATATCCAGTCAGATATTCAGTCAGACATCCAGCTGGCAGGATCACTCAGCGCCAATCTCTGACAGCATCACGACATTCTGAGGTTTGTCATTGAACACTTTGAACAGCTTTTCGTCTAACGGCGACGAGGTCACAAAAGTGTCGTATGCCTGCTGTAGGGCTGATTGATATCGTTCAAGCTTCTCTGATTCACTCAAGTTCGGGGCTTCAGAATCAATGGTTTTGATGAAGGCAGAGAACTTTTTCAGGATATGTAGCCGATTCACATTGACAAACTGTGGATCATAGGGAAGTTGAAAGAATTCCAAATATTCTTCTGCATTCACGAGCTGGCTAAATTCAGCCAAGGTTCCACTCATAATTTCTGCTCCAATTGCTTTAGCTGGGTTTTGAGCTGATCGAGCTGCCAATAGATCTGATAAGTCTCGCTGGCAGCAGCCGTCAGGCGTTCGTAGTCGGTAGGCAAGCCTTCAGCGAGATCATGCAGATCCATCTTCATTTGGCCAGCCTTGCTGTTAAGGCGCTTGATTTGAGTTTTGAGAGCTTCAGCGCTGATAATTTCGGTCGACTGAGCCATAGAACCTCCGATTTTAGAGTTTGCCAACTTCGGGAAACCGGTTTGCCAGCCCAATTGCAGTCTGGATCAGTTTATCCCCTTCAATTTCCAGCTTCTCCAGGGAGTCAAACCCAAACCGTTGGGCATCGCGCAAGGTGCGGGAGACGACTAGCAGGCGGCTAGAAAAAACCAGCGCCCAGCCGAATCCCTCATGGCTCAGGTCAATCACAACCTGGCAGAGGAGTCCCGTTTCTTCCTCAATCCGGTGAGCAATCGCTCGGTAGAAGGCTAGGATTCGGCCTTTCGTAATCGGGTCTACCTCTCCCTCGACTGAGATTTCACGTTTCTGGGCTTTGCTAACCACGTAGGGCTTGAGCAGCAGTTCATCCGACCAGTTGCGGTAGGTACCATAGGGATCGTTGGCACGAATTTGCTGCGTGATCGCTTTGAGAAAGGGGGTGATTACGGCTGGAGCTGGAGCTGGGGCTGGAGCTGGAGCTGCGGTCGTGGCGGGCAGGTTAGTGGTAGTCATACCGTTACTTCTTCCTTAGTATCATCAAGTTGATCGAGTTCATCGACAGGACTGCGTTGCAAGAGCGCTTTTCTAAGCCAGGGAGGGGGATTGCCGTTTAAAGTCTGCACCAGTTTGGTCAAAACATCGGCAATTTCCTGCTGCTCGGACTGGGCTTTGATCGGCGTAATTTTTTGCTTGATCAGCCGAGCAGCCGCGCTGCCACCAATCGTAGAGACATAGACAATTGTGCAATCATGGAGCGCCTCAATTTTGGGCAGTAGCTTATCTTCGTTGCCATCCTCGTTGAGATTGCCGTCAAACCGCAGGGTTTCTACAAAGTCATATCTAGTTTGATCGACTTCATAGATATCAATCTTCTTGGCTGAGCCAAAGTGAGCATTAATATGAACGTTGTCACTCGTTGTGAAGGCAATTTTCATTGGTATTCCTCCTCAATGTTTTACTTGTGTTTCTTCCTGTTCTAAGAACAGGTTGCCGAGGTCAAACAACAGCTGCATCATGCCGCGATAGCCGACCGTACAGCGTTGACCATTCCCTAGCCGGTCAAAGATCGGAAATCCCAGCCGGTATAGGGGTATCTGGAGGCGACGGGAAACGGTCGCCAGATTGGAATTGCCAATCAGCAAATCAGAGCCAGCCGCCAACTGCTCCAAATCTTCCAAGTCGCCAATGGTCACCGTAGCTACAGGCAGGTCTTCGAGCAGGGGTGACTTGGTGGTGGTCACCGCTGCCTGAACCTCAGCCCCCATGCTTTGCAAAAAGTGAACGGTTGACCAGAGCAAATCAGGTTCCATGGCCAGGGAGACTTGCTTGTGCCCAAAAAAGAAATGCGTATCCAGCATCGCATCCTGGAGCTGCGCCCGCTGGCGGCGGTATTTCTGCGGCACAGGCAGTCCGCTCAAGTCTGCGAGCCCTTCTAAAAAGCTGTCGATTGCATCCAGATTGCTCAAGCTGGGAAACAGCTCGTAGGGAATGCCAAACTGCTTCTGTAAGGCTTCAGCAGCGCTGCGCATACTTTCACCTAACGCCAGGGTATAGACTGAACTGCCAATTTCTCGCAGCTCGGCCAGCGTGGTGCCGCCGCTCGTGACGCTGCTGGAAGCCTGATCCAGATGGCCATCCAGCGACAGTGACAGATCAGGCACGGCAATTGCAGTTAATCCAAAGGCCGCCACAATTTCCTTAATTTCTTGGACATCTCCTGGCGCAAAGGCCGGACTGACCAAGAGCGTGACTTGATTGGGACGGGTTTCTCCAGTTCGCGGCAGTTCCTTGACAATGCTGGTAACGGTCGCGGCAAACCCGTCTTGCAAAGCCCCCTTGAAATCGGGCGTAGAGACAAACACGATCGGCAGATCATGCAGTTCGGGATGGCGCTTGCGGATATTTTGGAGAATGCCATCCATATCGTCCCCGCGTGTCTCGGTCAATCCCGTTGTGCAAAGCCCGATGATCGACGGATTTGACTTTTCAACCAGCGTCAGGATGGCTTGCTCTACGTTTTCTTCACCGCCCAAAATCGTGCTGACTTCAGTCATCGCGGTCGTAGAGAGCGGAATTGCCTCTCGAAAATGGCGCACCAGCACCACTTTGGCGAAGGCGGTACAGCCTTGAGAGCCATGGAACAGGGGCATGATCCCCTTTAAGCCCAGGAACGCTAGGGCTGCGCCTAAGGGCTGGCTTTGCTTCAGCGGATTCACCGCAACAGACTTTCTGGGCGTTGTAATAGCGGCCATTAAACTACCTCCGTATCCCAAGGGGCGGGTTTGCGAACTTGTGCCCAAACTGGGCTATAGAGGGCTTCTTCCAGCTCTCTAGCCATTTCCACCATGCCGACATAGCCCGCATAGGGATGGTGGCGTTCCTGGTTGATATCGAGAAACGGAATTCTGGCTTTCAGGGCGGTATACTGGTTGCGTCCGCCCGCAATTAGCATATCGGCTTTGGTCTGGGCAATCACGCGCAATAGCTCCTGAGCGTTGCCTTTCTCCATCATGATCCCATCCTGACCCAGCAGTTCTTTGATCCGAGCTTTGTCTTCTTCGGTACTTTTTTTAGTACTCGTGGCGCAGACTTCCATACCCAGATCTTTGGCCGCCGAAATAATCGACCAGCTCTTCACCCCGCCGGTATAGAGCACGACTCGTTTACCTTTCAATCTGGCGCGATAGGGTGCCAGCGCATTATCTAACTTGATTGTTTCCTCGGCAATCAGTAGTTCAACGCGCTGTTGGAGATTAGCATCTCCAATTTTAGCGGCAATGTTTCGCAGACAGCGATTCATATCGGCAACACCGTAGAAGGATTCTTCAGTATAAGGAATGCCATACTGATCCTCCATGCGGCGGGCCATGTTGATCAGTGCCTTAGAGCAGATCATCACATTCAGCTTAGCGCGATGCGAGCAGGCAATATCCTGATAGCGACCGTCGCCGGTGATCTGCGCCAAGACCCGAATCCCCAATTTCTCGAACAGGGGCAATACGCCCCAGAGCTCGCCGGCAATGTTATATTCGCCAATCAGGTTGATATCATAGGGCGTGGTGATCTCTGGCTCACGGGTGCCGACAACATAGTCCAGCAGGCTCTCCCCGCCGACGCGATTTCCCAGGTTCTTGCTGCCAATGAAGCCAGGAGAATTGACCGGAATCACGGGCACTCCCGTTTTTTCAGCGGCTTTCTGGCAAACAGCATCGAGATCATCCCCAATCAGTGCCGTGACGCAGGTCGAGTAGACGAAGACTGCCGCAGGGCTATAGCGCTCTTTGACCTCTAGAATCGCCTTGTAGAGCTTCTTCTCACCGCCAAAGATCACATCGTTTTCATTCAGGTCGGTGGTGAACCCCATTTTGTAAAGGGTTGGGCCAGAAGACAGGCTGCCCCGACTGCCCCAAGAGTTGCCAGCACAGGCGATCGGGCCATGCACCAGATGAGCGGCATCTGTAATGGGCACGAGCGCAATCATCGCCCCATCAAAGGCGCAGCCTCCCTGAGCGGCTCCGGGCTGCGCGACCTGAGTGCAAGATTTGTTTTTACCTTTACCTTCTTTCTTGTGGTTATGTTCACAAGCTGACTCGCTCAGAAGTTCATTGATTTTGCCTTGAGTGAGTTTCATAGCAGGAGGGATATAGTGAATTGGAGGTGACGAACGGCTCAATTAAACCAGTCGGTTGGCAGATGAGTTAGCGGTAGAGTTAGCAGATATACCGGTCCACATTCTCACCGCAAACATCTGAGAGATAGCTCAGAGCCCGAAACCGCAGCGCAACAAACTCGTTGTAAAAGGGATTGAGTTCACAAAGCGGCGGGGTATGAAAGAAATGCCCAAACAGAGTGAACTTGTGCTCAAAGGGACAACTACAGGGAATGAGCTGGCAAATCCAGTGGGCAAGACGAGGTGAACCGACTTCAATCGCATCGATCCAGCGACGGATCGGTGTGAGAATACCGGGTTGAGGCAGGGGCGGATTGGGAGGGTGGGATGGAGTGAAGGTAGCCATGATAGGGGGAAGGGGGGTAAGAAAGGGCGGGTTTATTAAGCCAGTGGGAGTACACTGTGGAACTGCAACCCGCCCGATAAAGTGGGTTAACGAATCAGGTCATAGGAGATATCCGTCTTCGCTGGGACAATGGTGTTGCGATCAAGCTCATCCAGCAGGGTGTTCACAATCCAGTTGAGCAGGTTGATCGCGCCCTGGTAGCCGTAGGTACTGTAGCGGTGTAGATGGTGGCGATCGAAAATGGGATAGCCAATCCGCACCAAGGGCGTGTGAGTATCGCGCCAGAGGTACTTGCCGTAGGAGTTACCAATCAGCAAATCTACGGGTTCGGTGAACAGGAGCGAGCGCAGATGCCACAGGTCTTTGCCACCCCAGATGGTTGCACCTGCCCCAAACGGACTGGAATCCAGCAGCGCCCGCAGCTCAGTTTCAAAATCGGGGTTGCTGTTGGTGACCAGAACGTGAACGGGTTCTGCGCCAATTTCCAGCAGGAATTGCACCAGGCCAATCACCAGATCTGGATCGCCGTATAGCGCTACGCGCTTGCCGTGCAGCCATGCCTGGGAGTCGGTGAGCGCATCTACAGCGCGACCCCGTTCTTCTTCTAGCTCTTTGGGGATGGGCTTGCCGGTGAGCGCCGAGAGCTTGATCAGAAACTCATCCGTGCCGCGAATGCCGACCGGGCGTGCCACCGAAGTGGGTTGCTTCCACTCTTTCCCAATATATTCCCGAGTTTTGGTGGTGGAGTAAGCCTGGAAGGCAACCGTTGCTTCAGCATTAATCGAGTCGGCGGCATCTTCTAGGGTAGTTCCCCCCTGATACATATGGTATTCACCGTCATTGGGTGAATCCAAATAATCAGAGTTATCTGCCAGCAGGGTATAATCTGCCCCCATCAGCGAGGCAATCCGCTTAATTTCCCGCAGGTTACCAATGTAGGTTTCAAAGCCAGGAATAAAGTTAATCTTGCCGTTGGTGGTTTCAGCTTTCTGGTCTTTGGTCAGGTTGGTGAGGATGCCCTTGATCATGTTGTCGTAGCCCGTGATATGGGAGCCGACAAAGCTGGGCGTGTGAGCATAGGGGACGGGAAATTCCTGCGGCACCGACCCGGCAGACTTGGCGTTGTTGATGAAAGCTTGCAGGTCATCCCCAATCACTTCCGCCATGCAGGTAGTGCAGACCGCAATCATTTTGGGCTGATAGAGGCTGTAGCTGTTGGCCAAGCCGTCAATCAAGTTGTTTTGGCCCCCGAAGACTGCCGCATCTTCGGTCATAGAGGAGGAAACCGCTGAGAAGGGCTCTTTGAAGTGGCGGGTAAAGTGAGAGCGGAAATAGGCGACGCAGCCTTGAGAACCGTGAACAAAGGGCAGAGTGCCTTCAAAGCCAACGGCGGCGAGAATTGCGCCCAAGGGCTGGCAGGCTTTGGCAGGGTTAACAGTCAGCGCTTCACGGGCAAAGTTTTTCTCACGGTATTCCCAAGTTTTGGTCCACTCAGCCGTCTGAGCCACTAAGTCCGGATCATGTCCACCTTCAAATTCTTTTTTGCCAGCAAATAGCTCCTGATATTCGTCTTGGTGAAATAACTCAACGTGATCCTTGATGTTGTCGATGTTGTTTTGAGCCATGATGGGTATTCTCCAAAGTTTATGAGCGGGGAATGGCGAGGGAGCGGGGGCAGGGACAGTCCATCCCCCATCCCCCATCCCTCTACGCAGTTGCCTCAGCTTTTTTCCACGGTGCGCCAATCAAGCTCCAAGTAGGGCTATTGAGCGCTAAATCCATGTCGCGGGCAAAAATAGCGAATCCGTCGTAACCGTGATAAGGACCGGAGTAATCCCAGGAGTGCATCTGGCGGAAGGGTAGCGCCATCTTTTGGAAGACGTACTTCTCTTTGATGCCAGAAGCCACCAGGTCAGGCTTCAGCTCTTTGATGAACTCCTCAAACTCATAGGCAGAAACATCGTCGTAGATCAACGTGCCGTCTTCTACATAGTGTGTGGTGCGCTTGTAGTCGTCGTTGTGGCCGAACTCATAGCCTGTGCCGATCAACCGCATTCCCAGGTCGTAGAAGGCGGGAACAACGTGCCGGGGACGCAAACCGCCCACCATCAGCGCCACCGTTTTGCCTTCTAGGCGAGGACGATATTTTGCAATCACGGCTTGGGTTTGGGCTTCGTACTTGGCAATTACCTCTTCTGCTTTAGCTTGAATAGTTTCGTCAAATTTAGCGGCGATTGTTCTCAGAGATTCAGCAATTTGCGTCGGGCCAAAGAAGTTATATTCTAGCCAGGGAATCCCGTAGGTTTCTTCCATGTGGCGGGAGATATAGTTCATTGAGCGGTAGCAGTGAACCAGGTTGAGCTTGACGGAAGGCGTATTGATCATTTCATGCAGCGTACCGTCGCCTGACCACTGCGCTACCACCCGCAGCCCAATTTCTTCCAAGAGAATCCGGCTCGACCAGGCATCTCCACCAATGTTGTAGTCACCGATGATTGCCACATCGTACTCAGTGCCATCTGGAATATTGCCTGCTTTTTTCTCCTTGTCATATTGTGGGAATACCCAGTCGCGCACAGCATCGTTAGCAATGTGGTGTCCGAGGGATTGGGAAACACCTCGGAAGCCTTCGCAACGCACCGGCACTACAGTTTTGCCGATTTCTTTGGCAGACTTTTTGGCAACGGCTTCAATGTCATCGCCAATCAGCCCAATTGGGCATTCGGACTGGATGGAAACGCCCCGGTTGAGCGGGAAGAGTTCGTCGAGCTCGGTAATCAGTTTAGCCAGCTTTTTGTCGCCGCCAAACACAATGTCACGCTCTTGGAAGTCGGAAGTAAACTGCATCGTGCCAAAGGAGTCAATCCCCGTGGTGCCGATGTAGTAGTTGCGGCGACCTGACCAGGAATAGTAGCCGCAGCCGACCGGCCCGTGGCTGATATGGATCATGTCCTTGATCGGGCCCCAAACCACGCCTTTTGAACCCGCGTAGGCGCAGCCACGAGTGGTCATGGAACCCGGAACTGACTTGATGTTGGACTTGACGCCGCAGTCAGACTTACCTTCTTCAAACACATTCAGATGCTTTTCCCGCTTTTTCTTGGCCTTGTCGGGATAGGCTTCGAGCACTTCTTTGATCAGCTCTTTCTTGTCAGCAGTGGTGAAGGCTTCAGCTGGCGCGGTTTCGAGAGTCGCTAATTCGGGGGGTGTCATATTCTGCCTCTCTAGATAAAGAATGAGTCAAGGGGAATGAAAGTATTGCAAGATAAATCAATCTCACCTTGCAATACTATTCACCTTGCAAAACAAAGCGCGTTAACTAGGCAACACCGGCAGGGGCTTTAATGCCTTCCTTGATTGCCTTTTCGTACTCTTCTTCGCCGCCCAGGATACCGAACTCAACCAACAGATCTTCCAGTTCATCCATCGTGATTGGAGTTGGAATCGCCAGGTTCTTGTTGTCGATGATCTTCTTGGCCAGCGTCCGGTACTCTTCAGCCTGTTGGCTGTCGGGTGCGTACTCAATCACGGTCATGCGGCGCAATTCAGCATGTTGGACAATGTTGTCGCGGGGCACGAAGTGCAGCATCTGAGTGTTGAGGCGTTTCGCCAGGGTCTCGATCAGTTCGAGTTCCCGATCCACTTTGCGGCTGTTGCAGATCAAGCCACCCAGACGCACACCGCCGGAGTGAGCGTACTTGAGTACACCCCGAGCAATGTTGTTGGCGGCATACATGGCCATCATTTCGCCAGAGGTGACGATGTAGATTTCCTGAGCTTTGCCTTCCCGAATCGGCATCGCAAAACCGCCGCAAACAACGTCTCCCAATACGTCATAAGATACGAAATCAAGATCTTCGTAAGCACCATTTTCCTCCAGGAAGTTGATGGAGGTGATGATACCCCGTCCAGCGCAGCCAACGCCAGGTTCAGGGCCACCTGACTCAACACAGCGAACGTCACGATATCCGGTCAGCAGCACTTCTTCAAGCTCCACATCTTCCACCGCACCGCGCTCGGCGGCCAAGTGTAGAACGGTGGTTTGGGCCTTGCTGTGCAGCATCAGGCGGGTAGAGTCTGCTTTGGGGTCACAGCCTACAATCATGACGCGCTGACCGAGTTCAGCCATGCCAGCAATCGTGTTTTGCGAGGTGGTGGATTTACCGATCCCACCTTTGCCGTAGAAGGCTATCTGTCTAATGCTTTCGTCAGTCATGGAATTTCTCCTTTGGAGTTTGAGGTGGTTGTGCAGCGGTTGGGACGCTGACTTGGGGCAGAGAGTTGGCACGAATCACCCTCGGAGGCGACCGCCCAACTGGGGGAACGTGAGAGCGTAGAGATTTCATGAGACTGCTTCAACGACTAGATTGGGTAAAACACGTTCTCGCAACCGAACTTCGATGGCATTCTTGAGCGTTGCTGTGCTGCTTTCGCAGGAGCCACAGGCGCCTTTCAGCGATACTTTGACCGTATCTCCCTCTAGGTCATAGAGTTCGACATCGCCACCATCCGCCAGCAGGATAGGCCGAACATCTTGCAAAACGGCTTGAATCAAGCTGATTTTTTGCACCGTTGTCAGGGGACGATTTTGAGCCGTCTCAATTTCTGCCGCTACTCGGGTGGCCGTCAAGGCCTTTTCCTGCTCGATGGTCGCAATCAAATCTTCAATTGCGGCGCCACAGGAACTGCATCCACCGCCTGCTTTTACATAGCTGGTGACTTGCTCGACGGTCGTCAGGCCATTTTCAATCACAACGCGGCGAATTCTGTTTTCGCTAATGCCAAAGCAGCTACAAATCAGCGCGCCATCATCATCTTCATGCTGCTCAACCTCAATGCCGCGATATTTGTAAATCGCCGCTTCCAAGGCTTCTTGTCCCATCACTGAACAGTGCATTTTTTCTTCCGGCAGCCCACCCAGGTAATCCGCAATGTCACGATTGCTAATATTCAAGGCGGCATCCAGGGTCAGTCCCTTGATGATTTCGGTCAGGGCGGAAGAAGAGGCAATGGCGCTGGTGCAGCCAAAGGTTTGGAAGCGGGCATCGAGAATTTTATCGGCCTCCACTTCAATCTTGAGATGGAGTCTCAGGGCATCGCCGCAGGCAATACTGCCGACTTCGCCAAAGACCACTGCAATACCGGATTCGCTGGGATCTTCAATTGCCCCTTGGTTTTGAGGATTGTAGAACAGGTCTAATACTTTTTCGGTGTAGTCCCACATGGCAGGTTTCCTAAGTAAGGGAGTAAGGGTTGGGTGAGTTATCTGGCGACTACGACAGCCTCTTCGCGGTCTTGCAACCACCCGGCTTGGTCGTTGTTAAAGGGCGATAGATCACGCAAGCGTTGAACAATTCCGGGCATGACTTCGAGAACACAATCGACTTCTGCTTCAGTGGTATACCGAGACAGGCTGAACCGAATAGAACCATGCAGCGTGGTATAAGGTAAGCCCATTGCTCGCAGAACGTGAGAAGGCTCTAGAGAACCGGAAGTGCAGGCAGAGCCAGATGAAGCACAGATGCCATACCGATCGAGAGAGAGTAAGATTGCTTCCCCTTCAATATATTTGAAGCCAATGTTGGTGGTATTAGGGAGGCGGCTCTTGCGATCGCCGTTAATCTCCGTATTGGGAATGACCAAAAGCCCCTTTTCGAGCCGATCTCGCAGTTTTTTCTCCTGCGGCAGATCAGCCAAGTGCAGCTGCGCTAGCTCAGCGGCTTTACCCAGTCCAATAATGCCAGCCACATTTTCAGTTCCGGCTCGACGCCCCCGCTCCTGATGTCCACCAATCAGCAGGGGCCGGAAGCGAAAGCCTCGCCGCACAAACAGCGCACCTACACCTTTGGGAGCATGCAGTTTGTGACCCGAAATCGTCATCAAATCAATCGTGCTGGTTTTCATGTCCAGCGGCAGTTTGCCAGCAACCTGCACCGCATCCACATGGAAGGTCGCCCCATACTCTTTGGCAACTGCCCCAATTTGCTCAATCGGAAACACGGTTCCTGTTTCGTTGTTGGCGTACATGGTGGAGACGAGCGCTGTACTGCCGGTGATCGCCGCTTCTAGCTCTAGCAGATCGAGCTGCCCCCGCTGGTCTACCGAGAGGTAGGTCACGGTATAGCCCTGTTTTTCGAGTTGTTTGAACAGGTTCAACACGCAGGCATGTTCGACTTGGGTGGTGATCAGGTGCTTGCGGTCGGGCTGGGCGGCAATTGCGGCGCGAATCGCCGTGTTGTTACCTTCAGTGCCACAGCTGGTAAAAATGATTTCCGACTCTTCTGCTCCCAGCAGGGCGGCAACCTGGACTCTTGCCTGCTTGAGAGCCTTTCCCACCTGTCCCCCAAAGCTGTGCATGGAGGAAGGATTGCCATAGTATTGAGTCAGATAGGGCAAAATTGCTTCTACCACTTCTGGATCAACCTGAGTCGTGGCGTTGTTATCGAGATAAATGACTGCGCTCATGCTTTGGCTCCCACGGATGTAGACTGTAGCTGTTGAGATAAGACCTGCGAATATGCCTCAAACCAGCGCTGCCAATAGGTAGACGATTGGTTGGATCTTAGCCGTGATACCAAACGGTTGTAAGTCTTGAACCAGTCGTCCCAGTAGTCGCCGATGGGCTTGGCCGCAACTGGTTTAGGAAGAATTGCCAAGGTTGAACAGCCTCCGCTGGTGGGGCAGCCTGCCCAACACTGAGGTACAGCGTAATAGCCCAGACAATCATTACAGCGTTCAGAATTGATTTGATACTGGTGCTCATTTTGGGTGATTGCCCCAGTCGGGCAAATTGATTCACAGCGGTGACATTCAATACATAAACTGGTAATGAAGTAGGGCATTGTAACCTCCTGTGAGTGAGGATTAAGCGAGGATTAAGCGAGGATCAAGTTCTGAGTATTGAGGTTTTAACTCAAGCTCAGAACTTGATGGTCAAAACTCCTGAATATGCTGGTCGTAGAACTCTCTGGCTACCTTTTCAATCACGTCGTAGGCTTCCACAACTTGCAGTCCTGATTCCCTTAGCTCTGCTTTCGGGCATTCACCCACCTTGGAAACCAGCACGGCCTTGCAGTCCGCAATCGCTTTAATCACATGCTCCAGCGTGGCATCTTCGCCATAGCCACCCTGGCAATACTGGTCAATTTTGCGATGCCCGACAAACTTCGCTTCGTTGGCATCGACTTCAAAGATTTGGAACTCTTTAGCGTGACCAAAGTGCTGATTGACAATCCCGCCGCCTTTGGTTGCCACAGCTACCAAAATCTTTGGACTGTTCTTGATCCGCTCACTCGGCTTGACTTTAGCTTTAGCGAGTTTAATATCTTCCTTGAATTGCTCAATGCCAGCATGGACTTCCTGCCGTAGCTCCAGATCATACTGTTCCGGCATCTCCATGAACTTATCTTTGGTGAATTCCTGGCTGCGGTCTTCACCTAGCAAGCCCACTGCGTCAGCACGGCATTGGCGGCAATGACGCATCATTTTCATGTTGCTGTCGGCGCAGTCATCTTGCAGCTTTTTCAGCTCCTTGGGGTTAGGGCCGCGCTGTCCGGTCAGACCAAAGTGCGTGCCGTGTTCCGGTGCCGAAATTAGCGGCATGATGTTGTGCAGGAACGCTCCATGTTCACGGATCACCTGATCCACTTCCACCAAGTGCTGATCATTGATGCCGGGAATCATCACTGAATTCACTTTGCAGAGAATATCGGCTTCGCGGAGTGCCTGTAAGCCCTCCATTTGCCGTTCATGCAGAATTTGAGCGGCTTCTAAGCCTTTGTAGCGTCTGCGGCGGTAATGCACCCAGGGATAGATCTTCGTGCCGATTTCTGGATCCACCATATTGATCGTAATGGTGACGTGATCGACGTTGAGGGCTTTAATCTTATCGACGTGATCACTCAGCATCAGCCCGTTCGTTGAGAGACAAAGCTTGATATCGGGTGCTTTATCAGCAATTAACTCAAACGTCCGAAACGTCTTTTCGGGATTCGCCAAAGGATCACCAGGGCCAGCAATTCCCAGTACCGTCATCTGGGGAATCTTACCCGCAATCACGAGGGCTTTATGGGCAGCTTCTTCGGGAGTTAGCAGCTCGCTGACCACACCCGGACGACTTTCGTTCGCACAGTCATATTTGCGATTGCAGTAGTTGCATTGAATATTGCAGGCAGGGGCTACAGCAACATGCATCCGAGCATAGTGATGGTGAGCCTCTTCGCTGTAGCAGGGATGCTTAGAGATCCGCTCCAGCATGCGCTGATCGCGAGTGGGTGCCACGTTGGTATTGCTGCTACAACCACAGCTATCATCACTCTTTTTCTGAGTCACCGTATTTTTGGTAATCAGAATGTCGGTAGCAGACTCGGTGGGTGGCGAGAGAAGTCCTGAAGCTAAAGGTGGTGGTGTCATTGAATTTTGGCGGGGCTAGGTGGGCAGCGCCACTGAGAAAGACGATTGCTCCATGCTGTTCAAAAATCGACTGAAGTCACTGGATACAGACAACCTGCCAATGCAGGCTAGAGGATCTGATTCGTCCGGGTTGGATCGATTTTAGATCGAGACGCTAATGCTGTAGCACAGTGACTTCACTTCGACTTCATTCACAGCGGGTGGTAGTTACGTCGTTCTCTCCGCGTCTCTAGAATCAGAAAACCTAAATCTGTAGTCAGGGTTGGAAGAACCTGTGTTTCTGATTGAGAGCGTTGAGTGATTGGCGATATGAGAGTTATATCAGCCACCTAAAGCCCACCCCATCCAGCAGCCCCGGTAAGAGTTATTGAATTCATTAGCCTGTACTCAAGCCTTCAAACCTATGCTGAATCAGCACCCAATTTTTTTAGCGGGTTGGGGTACGAGTATTTTTTGCAGGGGGTACGAGTATTTCCTGAGTCGGGGAGTAGTATTTTCTGTACTCAGCTCAAAGGCTCGTCAAATCTAGAGATGAAGATGTTTTTCCGCCTGTTTGAGACATCAAGAGCTGTACTCAAAATAGGGCTTTGAAACCGCTGACAAGCCGATTGAAAGCTAGTTTAGAGAGACATTTCAGCTGCTGTTTGATTAAAAGCTGGAAGTAATTGGTTGAGGACAACTCCCAGCAAGAGCCGAAATTCAATTCTGTATCTAAGTTAGCACTTTTCTGCAAATAAAAGTGAAGACTATAATTATTTTTTTAGCTTTGTTCAGTCTGGACATAACTATATTATAAATAGATATGTTCGATACAGAACTGCCATAAAATTACCGGTTTGAGTACAGAACCAACGTCCCGTTATTTGGGCTTTTAAATTCCTGGAAAGCCCATGACGGCTGGGTTTGGCCATGAGTACTCAAATACTTAATCCTGCTTTGATTAATACTAGTTCCCCACCTCAACAATACTAGTCCCTCACCCCTCAAGAAAAATACAGGCGTTGCCCCATCTAGGTTTGAGGGTTGAGTACATTGCTAATCAATTCAATAACTTTGAGTTGGGCTGCTGCTGCTGCGCCATTTCTCCGGCCTGTTATAAGCAGGAGAACAGCCCACAGTTTTCAACCTGACAGCAATGCAGCCTCCTCACTCCCTCCCACTGCTTTCCCCTAAACGTTTCAGGATCAGCCCTGATCGGAATGCTCGAACCATCAAGCGACCGGCTATCACAGCACTCGCAGCACCGTCAGAGCAACCAGAACAGTTGAGACAGTCAGAACAGTCAGCAGAACAGTCAGAACAGTCACCCATTCAAGGCTGGAAAGCTCTGAGAGAAGATTTTCGGATTATCTTCGAGCGCGATCCGGCTGCTCATCATTGGTTAGAAGTTGTTTGCTGTTACCCTGGGTTCCACGCGCTGGCGCTATATCGTCTGGCTCACTGGCTGCATGGTCGCCGCATCGCCTTCATTCCCCGGCTGATTTCCCACCTGACCCGGTTCTTGACAGGGGTTGAAATCCATCCAGGAGCCGTGATTGGTCAAGGTGTCTTCATCGACCACGGCATGGGTGTAGTGATTGGGGAAACGGCCATTGTGGGGGACTATTGCCTGATTTATCAAGGCGTCACGCTGGGGGGGACTGGCAAAGAGATCGGCAAACGCCATCCGACGCTGGGTCAGCATGTGGTAGTCGGGGCCGGAGCCAAGATTCTGGGCAACATCCCCATTGGCGACTATGCCCGGATTGGAGCCGGCTCAATTGTACTACGAGCCGTTCCATCTCACTGTACCGCTGTGGGCGTGCCTGGACGCAATATCTGCCGCACCAACACAAAAACCTGCCCCCTTGAGCATGGGCAAGTTCCCGATGTCGAAGCAGTGGCCATGAAAATCTTGCTTGATCGCGTCGAAAGTTTAGAACAGCAAATCCAGCTGCTGCTCCAAAATTAGCCCCGAAATTAGCCCTTCTGAGGTTCCTCCCATGTCACCCCCTTTTTCAACTAATCCCGGTATCAGTCAGCTCAATGGCCAACCCGGCCTCAATCTTGACAACAGCCATCTCGTCTCTGTGCCGCGCATCGAGCGCTGGCAAGTCTATCATCGCTTACAAGATTTAAAGATTCCATGCTGGTGCTTGGCGGACGGGACGCTGCGCGTCGAAGTCCAGACTAGCATCAGCGCCCTGCTGTTACGCAGTGTAGTGCAGCAATTTGTGGCCTCTCGCCAGGAGATGGTGAACTGGTTGGAGCGGTGCTGGATGGTTAAATGACGGGTTAATGCGATGGTGATCCCACGTGCTGCCTTTCCACTGTACTCATCCGCCGCTTGCTGATGTCCGCGTTTTTTACTAACTCTAGGAGAATTCCCAATGCCTCAGACACAGACACTCGTACAAGAGTTTGGTCAGGTTCAATCCAACCCAATCGGGTTAGGTCAAGAAATTACCGTTCCGGTTTGTGAAGGGTTGAATATTGCGCTGGCTAGTTTTCAGGCGCTTTATCTACAATACCAGAAACATCATTTTGTGGTCGAAGGTTCAGAGTTTTACTCGCTGCATGAATTCTTTGCTGAAAGCTATGGGCAGGTTCAGGAGTATGTCCATCAATTGGGTGAGCGACTGAATGGATTGGGCGGTATTCCGGCGGCCAGCTTCAGCAAGCTCGCAGAATTGTGCTGCTTCTCGCCGGAGCCAGATGGCTGTTTCACAGCCCGTCAGATGGTGGAAAACAACCTGCAAGCGGAGCAAGCCATGATTGACATACTGCGACGGCAGGCTGCTCAGGCTGAGAGTATCGGCGATCGCGCCACGCGCTATCTGTATGAGCAGTTTTTATTGCAGACTGAAGATCGAGCCTTCCACTTGGCGCATTTCTTAGCCGAAGACAGCTTGACGCTTGATTTTGTGAGTTAAATCTAAGGAACTAAGCGCTTGGCTTGACGCTTAACTTGATCAATTCTGATTTTCTGAGAGCAGGAGGAGCTATGAGCAGCAACATCCGATTAATTCAGTTTTTGCAAGATGACCTAGCCATATCATCCGCTGAAATCGAGATGCTGCTGCGTCATCCAGAAGCTCATGCGCCACTGCCCATGTTGCTCTGGCAGTACGGGTTGATTACGATTCAACAGCTCACGCAAATCTTTGACTGGCTAGAGTCAGACTATAGAATCACGACGGGCTAGAGACGCTCTGTCACGCCAGCCGTATCGTTGAGGAAAGACCAATGCTAGAAACTCTCGCCACCCTGTCAGCTCTGGTTACGCTGATGCTGTTCCTTCACAGCTACATGCTAGAGGCGATCTACCAAGATGCTTTGCATGGATCTAAACCACATCACCATCCTGCTGAATAACCATCCTGCTGAATAACCATCCTGCTGAATAACCATCCTGCTGAATAAATGTTGTCATTGGATTATGAAAAACAATTTGATTCAGATCAACGATACAACCCTGCGAGACGGAGAACAGGCAGCCGGAATTGCCTTTAATCTGGAAGAAAAAATAGCCATCGCCACTTTCTTAGACGCAATTGGTGTCCAAGAACTAGAGGTGGGCATTCCGGCTATGGGACAAGAAGAAGCCGAAGCAATTCGAGCGATTGTCGATCTGGGACTACAGGCCAAGCTGTTGGGCTGGAATCGGGCTAATCGGTCTGATATTCAGGCCTCATTAGACTGCGGCTTACAGCGCGTCCATGTTTCAGTGCCGGTCTCCGAGATTCAGATTGCGGCAAAATTTCACGGGCAGTGGCGTGTCATGCTGGCTCGGCTGCGAGATGTGATCCAGTTTGCGCGCGACTCTGGCTTAGCGGTTGCTGTGGGCGGGGAAGATTCCTCCAGAGCTGATCCGGCTTTTCTGCAAGATGTGGCAGGGCTGGCTCAGGAATGGGGTGCATTTCGGTTTCGCTTCTGCGATACAGTTGGCATCCTTGATCCGTTAATGACCCATCAAAAAGTGCGTCAGCTCGTATCTCATCTGGCCATTCCCGTCGAGATGCATACCCATAACGATCTGGGGCTGGCCACGGCGAATGCACTGGCTGGCATCCAAGCCGGAGCCGTTTCTGTAAATACCACAGTCAACGGTTTAGGAGAGAGGGCTGGCAACGCTGCTTTAGAAGAAGTGGTGATGGCCTTGAAGCGCATTTACGATATCCAGACGAATATCGAAACAAAACGCCTACTAGAACTCTCTCGGCTAGTGGCACAAGCCTCTAACTGTCCGGTTCCACCTTGGAAAGCAATCGTGGGCGAAAATGCTTTTACCCACGAATCTGGGATTCACGCTCACGGCATCTTGCAAAACCCAGTTACCTATGAGCCGTTTGATCCCGCAGAGGTCGGCTGGCAGCATCGCCTTGCTGTGGGTAAGCATTCAGGACGGCATCTGGTTTTGAGTTTATTGCAGCAGCAGGGCATCAGCCTGAGTTCTGAAGAAGTTCAGTTAGTGCTAGAAGCAGTGCGGCGTCAAGCCACAGCAATCAAACGCAGTCTCACGATTGAAGAACTTTTGAGTTTAGTTCCCCCAGCGAGGTCATACGCTCATGCAGGTAGATGAAATTGAAATCGATTCCCCACCCACGTTTGAAATCGGCCAAAAAGTTCGCTCATGCAAGCTGATTCGGAATGATGGCACGTTTCCAGGCAAAGATATTGGCGCGACCTTAGCTAAAAAAGGGGATGTCGGCTATGTGATCAGCATTGGCACCTTTTTGCAAAGCTCGTATATCTACGCCGTGCATTTCATGACCACAGGTTATATTGTTGGCTGTCGTAAAAAAGAACTTGAACTCGCAGAGAAAATCCAATGAAAGTGATGCTCCGTCGAAACGCTGTTGGTCATCTGGTCGTCTATGTTGCCAAAAAGGATCTAGAAGAGGAGGTCGTCAAAGAAGTAGAAGAGGCCGATGAAACGATCTTTACCCTTGCCAACGGCTGGGAGCTAGCGGTTGCTGGCTTGGACAACCCCTTGAAGCTGCCGAAAACTGTGGAAGCTAGACGCATTGCTTAGGAGATCAAAATTAGGAGATCAAAATATGATGCATCTTCACAGCGATTCACATATGCAATTCGATTTTGAAGGCCAATTTCTGGGTTTTATGAGTCGCGACGGGAAATTGAACTATCTGCGCTTAAGGGTGTCATCAGAAGAGATGCAGATTAAAGTCCCAAAAACAGTGTGGGCGACTTTAGGCCTGTCACCTCAGGTTGGCGAAGCGATCCAGGTGACAGGTATTGGCAAGTTCAATCACCAGACCCAGGCAGTCAAACTCAAAGCCACGCAGGTGATGCTGCTCACAGAGCACGACATTGCACTCGTCCCGTCGCCGAATCTGGAAGCTGACACAACTCAGGCATCTCATACGGCAAAAATTAAATCGAAAATCAAACCAAAAATCAAACCAAAAATTAAGGTTCTGCTATGTCAGAAATCGGGATGTTTAAAGCGAGGTGGTAAAGAGTTATATGAGAGGCTCGACCAAGCACTTTGTGAGCGTAACTTAAAACAAGAGGTCACGATTGAACGCACCGGCTGCTTAAAGTGCTGTTCTGCTGCGCCTAGCCTTGTGATCATGCCAGGAAATCATCGATATTCGAAAGTGCGTCCTAAGATGCTGCCCCAGATTGCAGATGCAATTGCCCAACATCTTACGAGAGTTACAAAAGATTAAACTGTAGGATGTCATCTCAGAGCTTGCACCTAGAGCTTGCACCTAGAGCTTGCGGCTTTGGCTCAATCCATCAGGGCGGTGAAGGATCCACTTGATCAATCAGCCCAATCCGCCAACCGGTAGGGGGCGTGCTATTTCGTATAGGACAGAGGAACAAGCCTGATTTTGAAAGCTTTGTCAGTCAAGGCTTCTGAAATCATGGTGATTCTCTGTCCTTTAGCAAATAGCACGACCTGATTTTGCGATGCTTGGTATATCAGCGACTATTTGCTCCACAGCGGAACCGTGTCAATCCAGGGTTAATCCAGGGTCAATCCAGGTGAAACCTCAGGGTCTTCATGCTCTCCGAAACAGGTCGATATATGGTACGCGCTGTCTAATGAGTTGCAGCGCGGCCCATCTCCTTTGCGTCATCTCCAGATACGGACTCAACTAACCCGCTCTGAACACCGCAGGGGCGAACTGCCGTTGTCCGATTTGGTTGCCCAACTCCTGCCATAATTGCCCCGGCGCTGGTCAGGTATGAGGTAAATTGTGAGGAAGCCCAGCCCTGCATCAGCCAACTTGCTGCACCCGTCTATTAGACCTGTTGCGGAATAAAGGATCTACACTATTAGCAGAGTCTTAAAAGCCAAAAACTTCAGATTTCAACTCCACGAATAGCGTCGTTAGGCTATTCCGCAACAAGTCTATTATTTTGTGACGGCAGCAAGCTCCCAAAAATGAAGAAAATGAACTCTCTGAACTATTTCAGCCAGTAGAGTTGGTTAAATAGATGAAAATCAGGGTCGATTCTGAACCGACAGCTTAGTATTCTATAGCTCATACCCGATAGCTCAGCGATCTTGGCTCTGCAAAACCAAAGCCCCCAGCGACTTATGAACCCAGAAAACGCCAAAATCGAAGCTTTGATCGACGTTGCCCAGAAGCTGCTAGCGGCTCACTCTAACAAACTGCTAGATCTGCATGAGAAGGTTATTCTGCGACATATTTTGGCGGGTCGGTCGCTGAAGACAGTCAAAGCGATCATGGGCAACGCGATTGGCTACGAACAATCCACCATCGAACGCCAGATTGCCCCAAAGCTCTGGAAGGCGCTCGGCGAGACCAGCGACGGCAAAGCTGGCGGCAAAGTTGGCGGCAAAGCTGGCGGCAAAACGGTCGGAGCCAAAAACGTCAGGCTGTTTTTAGAAGAAGCCGAGGCTAAATTGAGCGCAGAGTTGCAGCCTGTTCCCTCACCAGATCGCCCAGCAGATCGCCCAGCAAATTTCCCGCCCCCCGCTCTGCTCGACCGCTCATCGCATCTCCCCAAGCGCATTCTGCACAATCTTCCCCAACAGCCCTATAACCGATTCATCGGTCGCCAAGCCGAAGTAGCGCGGCTGCTAAAACTGCTGCTGCCCAGCCATGCGGCTCCGCTCATCTGCATCACCGGACTCGGCGGCGTGGGTAAAACCTCGCTGACCATTGCCTGTGCTAGACGCTGCCTGCATGCGAGCTGTGCCCCCGAAGCACCGCCCAACATGCCCATCTTCGACATGATCATCTACAGCACCGCCAAGCAGCATCACTTAACCTACAGCGGTCTTCAGACGCGACGCGACCCCCACCAAAAAGACCTCGTCCGCCAGATTATTGAAATGCTCGATCGCAACAATCTCATCGAAGCCCAGAGTTCGGCGCTCAGCTTTGAAGAGCAAATTACCCTAATTTATCGAGTGCTGGCGGCTTACCGGACGCTGCTGATTGTCGATAATCTAGAAGTCGTCGAGAATCAGCAGGACATCAGCGATTTTCTCTGCGACCTACCGCTCTCGGTCAAAACCATTATTACCACCCGCGAAGGCATCAGCGGCGTGCCGATGCGGCTCAGCGCCCTGCCCGAAGACGACGGCCTCAGCCTCGTGCAGTCGCAGGCAGGCGAGCTAGGCGTGTCGCTGCGCTCTGAAGACAGTAAAACGCTCTATCAGCTCACGGGCGGCCTGCCGATTGCGATTGATTTAGCCGTGGGGCAGCTAGCCTGGGGCTATTCCATGCAGGAAGTCCAAAGCCGGATTTTGCAGCCCACCGGACATCTGGCGCAATATTGCTTTGAAGGTTCGGTGCAGTCGATTCACAATCAGCCCGCCTACTGGCTGCTGCTGGCCACCGTCCTGTTCCCAGAACCCGCCCTGCGCCAAGCTCTGATCGCCACGGCTATTCCTGATCTAGAAACCGATCTGGCCGAAGATGCGATGGTGCAGCTGCAAACCCTGTCGTTGATTACGCAAGCCCGCACAGCCGAAGGCGATAGCCGCTACTGGATTATCTCCCTCACCCGCAGCTATCTACTTGCCGAATTAGCTAGACAGCCTCAGTTTGAGCAGGCCGCCCGCAGCCGCTGGGTGAACTGGTATCTCGACTTTTCAGAATGCTATCGTAGTCAAGATCCAGCAGGCTGGCAGGGACAGTTTGATGGGCTTGATCAAGAATGGGAAAATATACAGGCCGTTGCCGACTACTGTATGAAAGTCGGGAACTATGCGGATATGCTGCGGCTCTGGCAAAACCTCAAGCCCTACTTCTACATCACGGGTCGAGGGACAGTTTGCCTGCGCTACTGGCAAATTGGCCTGACTTGGACAAAATGGCTGATTGATACCGCAACCGAGCGTCAGGACTGGCGGATTGCCGGAACCGCCATGTTTTTCCAAGCCTGGGTGCTGATTGAAGCCGGAGACCCCAGCGGCTTGCATGCTGCCAGCGATCTGCTAGAGCAAGCCTGGAATATCCGAGAGCATCAAGACCTGAAAGAACAGGCCAACCTCGCCCGACAGATCGGCCTGGTACAAATCAAGCAGCAGTCCTATACCCAGGCTCAAACCTGGCTGAGTCAGTCAGAGGCGATCTTAGAGCAGGCAGGGCTAGACGAGCGCAAGCGGTTGGAATGCCTCAGCCACACCCGCTACTATCAGGGCTGGGCTTATCTAGATGCGGGTGAAATTGCTGCTGCCAAGTCCCACCTCACAGTCGCACGGGACTACGCTCAAACGCTAGAAATGGATCGACTGGCTCAGGTGATTGAGACCTCAATCGCTGACGTGGCAACTGCTGAGGCAGAGTTTGACCTAGCTGCCCGACTGCTGACGAAAGGGCTGCAAATTGCCGAGACCAACGCCGACTATCGCCGGGTCGCGTTGATTCAGCTTTCGTTTGCTAGACTCGCTCAGGCTCAGGCCGATCGAGTGACTCAGCAGCAATATGCGACCGCTGCGCTAGCAATTTTTGAGCAGATTGGCATGACTGCCGAAGCCGAGAGAGCCAGTGCCTTGATTGCTGAGGATAGCCAATCTGCAAGAGCTGTCGCCATTGCCAAATCTCAAGCTAAATCCCCAGCCAAATCTCAACCGAGATCCCAAGCTAGGTCAGCTTAGCCAGCTAGCGCTGCCAAAGGCCAGCCGAGGCGGCGGCAGTTGATCACCACCGTTGACACCAGAGAGTCTCTGAGCCGTTCCATTGACTGTTGGATTCAACATTTTGGTTCTCCTAATTAAGATAAGTCAGAGCACAGACCGCGAAACCAAATGCTTTGGGATGACAGTTCTAAATCGGTTTCGAGCAGCTAAAAGTACAAGTCCTTTACGTTTTTTTACAAAAAATCTGAATTTGGCGCAGAACCTGACGCAGATTGCAAAGTTTTATTGCAGATCCGCAAAAATCGGCAGGGCAATTTCATCTAGGTACAGCGAAGGCCAGACTGAGCACGACGCTAGGCTGATTGCCATCGCATCCGAATCAGTGAACTATAAGCTGAACATTTGGCTGAACATTCAGCTAAAAAGTGATTTGGATTTTGACTACGCTAACAGTGAACGCTAAGCAGATTGATCCATCCCGCATCTAGAACAGGAACTTAACTCATGACGCAAGACTTTGAGGCTTTCACAATACCTTCTACAGTTGATCAGCAGACAGCTTATGCAGTTCAGGAAGGTTTGATTCAGCGCTCCTCACTACAAAGTGACTGGGCTATCCTAAATGGGACAAAGCCAGAGCGGTTTCGAGCTTTAAGCCAAATGAATCAGATGCCTGCGGCGGAAGCTGCTCAGAGCTGCGCCTTGCTCACCCGCTATCAGGCAGTCTATCGTCCCGGCCTGCTGAAGCTGCGTGCGGAGGGCTATCGTGGCTCCTGCCCATCCCCCACTGCCGCCCAGTTTCAACAGATCGCTCAGCATCTCGGCTATCTGTCCTCCGCAGAGGTCGAACTGATGCTCAAACATATGGCGCAACAGCTCCGAGAAATCTGGCAGCTGCGCAAATAGCCGTCTGTTATTTGACTGTTCCTCTTGATTTGAGCAACCAGACTTCAGCTGATTAACTAGCGAATCAATCTAGCGAATCAACCTAGCGAATTGAGCGCCGAGCGCGACTGCTCACCCAATCTACGGCAAAGGTGAGCAGCAGAAAACAGCCGAGGGTGAGCACCAGCCCTGGATAGTCAAAGCTACTCAACTGTTCGCTCAGCAGGCGACCCAGCCCAGCCGCGCCCACAAAACCAACAATCACGGTTTCTCGCAGGCAAACCTCCCAGCGGTATAGCGCATAGGCCAGAAACTGAGGCAGGCTGAGCGGCAGCACGCCGTAGAGCAAGACGAGTCCAGCGGGCGCACCCTGAGCTTTCAGAGCCTCCAGCGGGCGCTGATCCAGGTTTTCGATCACCTCAGCCATCAGCCGTCCCAAGATGCCCAGGTTATGTAATCCCAGCGCAATCGCCCCCGGCAAAATGCCGGGAAATAATACAAAAACAACCGCTAGCGCCCAGATTGGAGCCGGAATCGCCCGTGTGATCAGCAGCAATGCCCGCGCCAAGAGCAGGCTCAGCCAAGGCCATCGGCTGGCTGATCCGCGCCCTGACCCGCGCCCTGGATTCAGCAGTCCGCCCGGTAGAAAAAAATTGTGAGCAGCCGGAAAGGCCAGCAGCAGACCGCCACTCGCTGCAAAAGCAATTGCCAAAACCGACATGGCAACCGTCGCCAAAGCAGCGCTCACCAGCTCAGGCAGCAGTTGCCAGTCGGGCGGCTGGCTGGCGCGGTAGATTTCAACCAGCCGCTGACCCGTCGTAGCTGACCAGAGGCGGCTGAAGTCCGGGTGAATATACCAAAAGCAGTAGGCAATCAGCAGCGCACTGCCCAATCCCAGCAGCCAGCCTGAGCGCTGCTGAGCCAACAGGGGAGCTGCCGCTGGCTTGAAGTTGAGCGCCATCCGGCTAGCGCAGCCTAGATGTTGCCGCAGCCGAGCGCTGCTCCAGTCAACCAGCCCGTTGAGCACAAACAGAGCGTAAAAAAACGTCCAGAGCTGGTCGTAGCGCAGAGACTGAAAGCTGAGCAGAAGCTGGTAGCCCAGGCCACCTGCGCCAATCAGCCCCAGCACTGTCGCGGAGCGCACAGAACATTCAAAGCGGTAAAAAGCGTAAGACAGCAGGTTGAGAAATGCCTGAGGCAGCAGACTGTAGCAGCAGGCGCTCAGGGGCGACACGCCGCTGTTCAGCAATACCTGAAGCGGCTGACGCGGCGTGTCGTCTAAAATCTCTGAGAAGACTTTAGCGACGATAGCGCCAAACGGAATCGCAATGGCCAGCACTGCCGTCAGCGGATCTAGCCCCCAAAGCCCCACAAAAAACAGCCCCCAAATCAGCTCGTGGATGGCGCGCGGAAACGCCAGCAACGCTCGCATTCCCAGCCAGAGCGGCGGCGGTTGCACCTGATTGCCGCCAGCCCCGCTAACTGCCAGCCACCAAACCTCCGATCCCAGCAGCCCCCCGACTAGCCCAAACAGCAGACTAAGGGCTGTGCCGCAGACCGCATAAGCCAGAGTAATCAGCGTTGCGTCCCAGGTGAGTTGCAGCATCTCCCGGCTCAGATCAGGATGGAGACTGGCGCTCAAGAACCGCAGCAGCAGCGGCAGCCCATCCAGATTGACGAGATCTTGCTGAAACAGTCCGGCGGCCAGCAGCGACAGCAGAATCGCTCCCAGGCCAGCCAGTCCCCAGGCCAGCGTCGGCGTGAGCAGCAGCCTCCGCGGCAAGCTACTCATGCGGAGCGCTATAGAGGTCAGCCAGCATCCCGTCTGAAACCTGCGGGCTGGGGCAGTCAAAGACCACAGCGCCCTGCCGGAGGCCGATGATCCGGTCGCAGTGGCTCTGGGCAAAGCCGACATCATGCAGGCTCACCACCAGCGTCCGTCCGGCCTGCTGACAGAGCTGCCGCAGCAGATCCATCACCTCTCGGCTGAGGCTTGGGTCGAGGCTGGCGATCGGTTCGTCAGCCAGAATCGCTAGCGGATCTTGCACTAGCACCCGCGCCAAGGCTACCCGCTGCTGCTGTCCGCCCGATAGGTCGCGGGTGACGGCATAGAGCTTTTCGGGAATGCCGACCTGAGCCAGCGCCTGAGTCGCAGTTTCTAGCTCCAGCGGCAGCAGCAGCGACAGCAGCGCCTTGGGCAGCGACCAGCGGCTTAAATGCCCAGCGTTCACGTTATGTACGACCCGCAGATTATCAACCAGATGCAACTGCTGATAGACTGTGCCGATCTGGCTTTGCACCTGACGCAGGCGGGCAGGCCGCAGCTGATTGAGGTTGCGTCCCAGCGCCCAAACTTCACCCTGGTTGGGACGCAGCGTGCCGTTGAGCAGGCGAATTAGTGTGCTTTTGCCAGCCCCACTCGATCCCACTAGCGCCACCCGATCCCCCGGCCAGATGCAGAGGCTGATTGCCGTCAAAGCCTGAACCTGGCCAAACTGATGAGAGACTTGCTTCAGTTCAAACAGAGGCGCCGCCATCTACTTAATCTTGCCGATCTGGCGACCCACCGCTTCGATATTGCCATAGTTCGAGTTTTGGGTGGGGATAAACTTGGCAGCACCAAACAGCTCCAGAATTTCCTGATGCTCTGGCACGCTGGGATCGAGCTTGAGCAATGCGGCCTGCACTTTCTGCGGGAAGTCGGCTCCATAGCGCTGCGCCGCCGCCGGACTCATCACCCAGTGGTAGTCATAGTAGGCAGGGGTGCGCCAAATCACCTGCACGTTATCGAGATCGACTTCGCCTGCCTTGAGCCGTTTCTGCCAGACTTCCTCGTTCATCGCGCCTACCTCGTAAGTGCCAGCCGTGACCAGCTGCAACGTCGCGTCGTGATTCTTAGAAAACCCGACTTGCCCCTTAAAGTCCTCAAGCTGAACGCCAGCCTGCTGCAAAAAATACTGCGGCATCAGCCGACCTGAAGTAGAGGATTCACTGCCAAACGTCAGGCTACGTCCCTTGAGCTGCGCTAGATCTGAGCTGTCTTTGAGCGGCTCGATGCCAGACTTGCGGTTGGCGATAAAAACGCTATGGAAGTTGGCATCAATATCTCGCTGAGCAATTGCCTCAGCACCCGGCACCTGCAAGCGAGCCTGCACGCCCGTCAATCCGCCAAACCAGACGAGATCCAACTCTTCTACCTTAAAGGCGGTCACGGCGGCAGTGTAGTCAGTCACCGGCTTGTAGACCACAGGCACCTTCAGCTCAGCTTCCAAATACTGGGCGAGCTTGCCGTAAAGCCGCTGAAGTTTTTCGGGGTCTTGGTCGGGAATTGCTCCGGTCGTCAGCGGCTTGACGGTAGCATCAACGCTAGGATTAACAGGCGGAATGGCAGAAGGCGCAGCAGAAGGGGACTGAGCTTGAGTGCAAGCACCCAGCGCCAGCAGGCAAGCCGCCAATATAAACTGTCTCATTTGATCTCTACTTTCTACTAGGCACAAGTTATTCTAAGCTAACTGAGACCAGTAGAGATGAGCTAACTGAGACCAGTAGAGAAGCGCCGCCGCCAGGTTAAGAGCAGGCAGGTTGAGGGCAGAACGTCGCTGTGCGCTGGGTCAAACTTGGACTGATTAGGCTTCTGCCAGCATGACGCTGTTAGATTTGATCACGGCAAAGACAATCTTTCCTTTCCTCAGCTTTAGTTTTTCGGCAGATCCACGAGTAATCATTGAGACCAGCTCAATATCAGGTGCAATGATCAACGTGATCTCAGCGTTAACCGTTCCCTTCACAACTTGTTTTACTTTGGCTTTGAAAATATTGCGAGCGCTAATGTTCACTGACTGAAGCATGGCGGTTCCTTTGGCCATGATCAATTCATTGTCTTCTTCCTCCAAGTCAGGCTGTGCTTCGGGTTCGGCTGCAATCAGCTCATCGGATTGCCTCATCTTACGAAGCATTTCTCTCAAGACATCAGTTTTGGTGCGTTGAGTTTGCTGGCAAATTTGTTCTAAAATCTGCCGCTCTTCTGCTGATGATTGAAACGTAATCCAGCCCTGCGCTTTTTTTGGCATCGTAGAATACCAAATATGTTGGTATAAAGTTGGTATAATATCGCTCTGAGGTAATTCTAGCGTTAGATCGATAATCTGGACGCTCTGAGTCGAACATACCAACCCTTCTTT
This sequence comes from Pegethrix bostrychoides GSE-TBD4-15B, assembly GCA_019359155.1. Lineage (GTDB taxonomy): Bacteria > Cyanobacteriota > Cyanobacteriia > Elainellales > Elainellaceae > Elainella > Elainella bostrychoides. The sequence goes on along the minus strand of JAHHHV010000080.1, from coordinate 55,676 downwards.
CTTAATTTAAGTTTATGCAACGAAGACGTATTCTCGCCTCGTTAAGCGGCTTTCTCGCAGCCTTATTGCTAGCAATAGGCCTCAAGATGGCCATGCCTGCTCAATCTCAATCTCAATCTGCAACGCTGCTGATTGCCGCCGCTGCCAGTTTGCAAAACGCGCTGGAGGAAATTGATCCGCTGTTTGAATCTGCGAATTCAGGGATCACAGCCAATTATAACTTTGCGGCTTCTGGCCCGCTACAACAGCAAATTGAGCAGGGTGCGCCAGTCGATGTCTTTATTTCCGCCGCAACAAAGCAGATGGATGCTCTGCAAGAAAAGGGCTTGCTGCTCAAAGAGACACGCCGGAATATCTTGACCAATCGGCTCGTGCTCGTGGTGCCCAGCAGCTCAAGCTTGGGACTCACCAGCTTCCAGCAGCTCACCAATCCACAGGTGAAAAGAATCTCGATCGGTGAGCCACGCAGCGTTCCGGCTGGACAATATGCCGAAGAGTTGTTCAAAAACTTGGGGATTTTAGAGCAATTGCAGCCTAAGTTTGTCTATGGCAACTCGGTGCGAAATGTTTTAGGTAGCGTTGAGAGTGGCAATGCCGATGCGGGTGTAGTCTACCGAACCGACGCACTGATTTCAGACCAGGTGAAGCAGGTGGCTACTGCACCGGATAATCTTCACTCGCCGATTGTCTATCCCATCGCCGTGATCGACGCAAGTCGCAATGACAATGCAGCTAAAGCCTATGTTCAGTTTCTGACAACCGATGCAGCCAAGTCAATCTTTACAAAGTATGGTTTTGGCATTGCTTAATAGCAGTCCGTTCTATTCCCACCTCACACCTTTATTTATTTGAGCTGCCACTATGACTGCTGATCTCACCCCCCTTTGGATCTCTCTGAAAACGGCTGGGCTTGCAACTGTCGCTACATTCTTTACAGGCATTGCCGCAGCCTATTGGATGTTGGGCTATCGGGGGCGATGGAAGTCAGTGATCGAGGGGGTTTTTGTTTCACCGTTGATTTTGCCGCCCACAGTCGTGGGCTTTTTGCTGCTGCTGCTGTTTGGCAAAAATGGGCCATTGGGACAACTCATGGCGCAGTTTAATTTTACGGTGATTTTTACCTGGTACGCAGCTGTAATCACGGCGACGGTTGTGGCGTTTCCCTTAATGTACAAAACGGCATTGGGGGCATTTGAGCAGGTTGATGCCAGTCTGCTGCAAGTCGCCCAAACGCTAGGGGCATCGAAGCAGCGGATTTTTTTGCGGGTGTTACTGCCGCTCTCGGTTCCTGGCATTTTGGCGGGAACCACGTTAGCCTTCGCGCGTGCTCTGGGAGAATTTGGTGCAACCCTGATGCTGGCTGGAAATATTCCGGGGCAAACTCAGACGGTTCCAATGGCAATTTACTTTGCGGTGGAAGCCGGAGATATGCAGGAGGCTTGGCTCTGGGTAATTGTGATTATGACGATCTCGCTGTCAGGCATTATTGCAGTTAACCTCTGGCAAAAGCAATATCAGCAGCGTCTCAAAGGCAGACAGGGATTCGTTGAATCTGATGATCCGGTGGATCGGGGTGGTAAAAGCAGAGAATCATCTAGTTTGCAGCAATGGATGACCTCCCAGTTCTCCAGCAGCCAGGAAGGATTGGTGGTAGATATTCAAAAGCAATTGGCCAATTTCACCTTGGACACAACGTTTGCAGCTAAGCAAGAAACGCTGGGAATTTTAGGCGGCTCCGGTTCAGGTAAGAGCATGACGCTACGCTGTATTGCGGGAGTGGAAACCCCAACCAGCGGGCGGATTGTCTTAAATGGGCAGACGCTGTTTGATGCCGAGCAGGGAATTAATCTGCCCAGCCATCAGCGCAAGGTGAGCCTAGTCTTTCAAAACTATGCCCTGTTTCCTCACATGAGCATCGCGCAGAATATTGGCTTTGGCTTACAAAAACTGCCCAAAGCTCTGCGTTCGCAGCGAGTCAAGCAACAGCTCGCGCTCGTGCAGTTGCAGGGATTGGGGGATCGATTCCCGCATCAGCTTTCGGGTGGGCAGCAGCAGCGAATCGCTTTGGCCAGAGCCTTGGCCACCGAACCCGAAGCTTTACTGCTAGATGAGCCTTTTTCGGCTCTAGATACCTATCTGCGGAGCCAAATGGAGCGTCAGCTTGTCGAAACCTTAGCGACCTATCCGGGTGTCACATTGTTTGTCACCCATAACCTCGATGAAGCCTATCGAGTTTGTGAAAATCTGATAGTCATGTCGGGTGGAAAACCAATCGCCTTCGATACGAAACATCATATTTTTGAGCGTCCTAGAACTGCGCGTGTGGCTCAACTCACCGGCTGTAAAAACTTTTCGCGCGCAGTTGCAGTGGGGGCTAATTTAGTAAAGGCGCTCGATTGGGGGATTACAGTACAGGTTGTGGAAGCAATCCCCGATGACCTAGCAGATATTGGCATTCGCGCTCATCAAATTAGTATCATGCCTAATCTTGATCCTAGCCAGACTAATACAGTTCCATGCTGGTTAGCCTCAACCAGTGAAACCCCTCATCGCATGACGCTTTTTCTCAAGTTCAATTCTGCGCCGACGGGCTTGCAGGACTATCAGGTGCAGGCAGAAATCTTCAAAGAAAAGTGGCAGGCCATCAAGGATCAGCCGTTTCCTTGGTATGTGCAGTTTGATCCGCTGCGGTTAATTTTGATGGTGGACTAAACCCATCTGCATCACAGTTGCATCAGCTTTCAGCCTGCAAAACCCTGCCCTGACTGGCTGGCAGACGGCTTTCGGTGTTTTCTGAATCGGATGCGGTGAAAAGAGGGATTGTCAGCAAACCGCCAGTCAAGATATCTTCTATATGACCAGCGGCAGCTTCAAATAGTATTCGTAGTAATCACTAATCGACGGCAATCATCACGTCCGATGCCTTGATTACTGTGTACACTTCCTTGCCAGTTGCCAATCCTAAGCTCTCAGCCGATGACTTAGTAATTATGGCTGTCACTTCTAAACCAGGTGCCACTTCGACGACCACCTCATCATTGACAGACCCTGCTACGATAGACTTCACTGTTCCTTTCAAGGCATTACGCGCGCTAATTCTCATGATTTTTCCTGTACTATACACCTTTACAATTATAAATCTTTCTAGTCAAAAGATCCATAACGTTATATTACCAGTAAAGACTAACAGTCAACCCCACATCTAATTCAAGAGTATACTGCCCCTCTTTGAATCCAGTTCGGATTGATCTGTTTCCGACTCATGCTCTCACTTCAACCTCAAAGCTGATATTTTTCTTATTTTTGGGAATCACTTCAATTCTGCTGGCACGGGTCACGAGCAACAAATATTTGCTGATACTTTTAATATTGCCAACCAAGTTCCAGTATGTTTCAGTATCAGGACAGGCGATCGTCAATGTGGGTACATCTAAACTTGTGATCGACCATCGACACTGAGCTAAAAGGGTCTGGGTAGTCTGATCGCAACCAGCATAGAAACGTTGGCTCGCGGATTCCTCAAGCTGTAACTGTAAAATCTGATCTAGCCGGGTTGGAATGGGAGCTAGATCATCGGGGGGAAGCATAAAATTTTTCATTGGCATTTGATTTAATCAGGAGTAGGAAATAGTTGATCCTAATTTCTAAACAATTTCAGCAACCTTGCAGGGCACAGGGTTAGGGTGATTACTCTTAGGACAGCTCTGTAGATCTTGCTGAAGTAACTGATCTCGCACGATTCGCTGAGATGCATCGGTTGCTTCTAATCCGATCCAGGCGGCAATTTTGTCTTGGTCAAAGCCGACTTCCCGCCGCTCGCCTACTTGTAGGAGCGGACGGCGAATCAGCAGGGGATGACGAATCATCAGCTCTAAAGCCGTTTCGGCATCCAGTTGGGCTGGCAGGATCTCTCCTGATTTAATCGGCGGCGCGGTGTAATTAAACCAATCTGCAACGGGTAGATCCCCGAAAAACGGACGCAGCGCTTCAACTGTCCAGGTTTCAGTCAACAAATTATGTACTTCAACGGTATGTCCTGCTGCTTTCAACAACGCTTTTTGCTTTGTGTTGTTGATGCATCCCGGTTTTTCATAGAAAGTGATAGTTACCATTTTATCTCCTGTTTATCTCCTATTCATATCCTGTTGAGCTATGTTTACGGGGTGTTATGCTGATACAGCATCACGCACTTGTTCTGCATAGCAGGTCAGACTTGCCAGATTCTGTTGTAAATCAAACGAGCAAGGCTTTAAGGCTAACGTGCCTAAGTTTAATTCATCTTGCAATCGTTTAATCTTGTCGCGACAGGTGGCGACACTACCGATAATCGAGTTCTCCAGCAGATAGGTTTCATCAAAGCAGGTCTGTTGATTGGCGGATGGTTTGAGATGCTGAGTATTGCCATCTTGTTTTAGACTGGCAACATTTTTCGTCATCCGAGTTACAAAAGAGCGAATGAAGGGGAGAGATTCCTGAATCGCGGCTTCATCGGTCTGACTGACAAAAAAGAACCGAGACAGCACGAACTGCTCAGAGCCACTAGAATTAATTGCACGATACTGAGCCAAGTTTGTCTTTAATCGATTCAGCGAAAATGGCGCACCTCCCATCAAGCCAAAGGAATGTAATGCCGCGAGTTCAATCGCCTCTCGATCGCTGGTCGCCAGATAAACTGGGATATGAGCTTGTAACGGTTTAGGATGAACCGTCAGGCGATCGCATTGATAGTAGGTTCCGTCAAACGAAACCTCGCTTCCATACAGCAACTTCTCCAGCAGTTCCAGTGCTTCTAACATGCGTCGGCGAGATTCACTCATTGCAATGCCAAAATGTTGATTCTGCTCTGGAAATGGCCCTCCCTTGGCGACCCCCAGCAACAATCTGCCCTGCGACAAGTGATCCAGGGTGGCGACATCTTCTGCTACGGTTACGGGATTATGAAATGCCAGCAGGACGGCAGCCGTTCCAAGCCGGATGCGCGATGTCACTCCTGCCAAGTATGCCATCAACACCATAATGGACGGACTAACATGAAAATCGCTGAAGTGATGCTCCGTGATCCAAGCTTCTTCAAAGCCCAAGGCTTCGGCCTGTTGTACCAGCGCAGTCTGCTCAGCAATCGCGCGGTGGGCATCCTGGTAGGGGTTTTCGTAGGTGCAGAAGAGTCCTGTTTTCACGATTTATCTCCGAGATTTAGGAATGGTAATTGTACAAAATGAGTGGCGACGTAGCTTCTTGGTCAACTGGGTGTGGCTCTGTCGAAACAGAATGAAGTGCTGAATAATTTCAGCAAAGCGACGCTTATCGAAAATACCTTGCACTAATGTTTCCATTTCAATCTCGTCAATCTCGCCTGCAAAAGTCTCTTCTCCATTCACAGAGCGAATCGGCATGAAGCCTCGCCAGGGGTTGGTCAATGTCCCAATCCGAGATTGAACCCCATTAGCAAGTACCAGCAACTCATTCAACGAGAAAAACTTAGGCAGATGAGCTTGATACTCTTGAAGCTGTAAATAAGCAGCTTGAAGTGACCAGGCTTTCTCCATATCAAGGCCATGAAACACCGCCAATGGTAATCCATTGATAAACACAACCAGATCCAGGCAATGTTGATAATCTGACTCAATCACAGGAAAGGACTGGATGACTAACCAGTCGTTGTTCCGCAAATTAGCAAAATCTATTAGCTTCAGGGTGACGAGTCGATCAGGTTCTGTTGCTGAAGCTCCGACTGGGATGCCGTTCAACAATTGAAAATGCCATCGACGGTTTTGTTGTAGCATCGGCATGGTGTGAGTCCTTGCTAGCTGCCGGAGGATCGACTCAATCTGCTGAGGCGGAACCGTAGGATTGATCCGCTGCATCGCTTGACGAAAGCGATCGCCCAATATCCCGTTCCGACAATTTTGCAAAACAGCCTGATGTCGTCCTGAAACAATATCTGACTGTAGCAGAACAGTATAGCCCAGCACCTCGAACCAAGTCAGCAACGGTTCTATCATGGGTTCACTGGGCTTAGAGCAGTTCAGCCAAGGGGCAACAGAGACTCTAGCGGGATTAGCGATGGTTTGGGGCGATCGACTCATGGATTTCAAGCGGCGTAAGCAGCATAACTGGGCTTTCTCGACTACCAACTATATTGGTATCACATCCTCAGAGAGTTTAGACTCTCAAATTAGCCTGGGATTAATACAGGAAAGGATCGCCTGACTCGTCCGAGTCCGTTCAGCAGTCAACTTCTCAAATTTCTCTGGGACAGGCTGCGAGTACTCTGAGGACAGGGTGTGAGCATTTTTGTGAATCAATAGTCTGTAACAAATCCAACTTCATCTAGCAGAAGCTCGCCAAATCCAGCTACTCTTCTAGCTGCTCCAGACTGTTACAGAATTCTCAGCCCCCGAATTCTGTAACAGACGATGAGAGCTGAGCGACAGCAGATGTCTTGGGCTTAAGGGCTTTTCTGCATCCCTTTTATCTGAAGGAAAAATCTCAAATGCGTTCTATCGCTATTGATAGTTAATTGACAATTAATTGATAATTATCGGTATTCAATCAACGCATAGAAGTTTCTTTAATCCTGATTAACTGATAGTTCTTATCAAATTTACCGAGTATGCTGGTTAAAGTAGATTGATCTGGAAACGCATAGTCGAGCAGCGTAGCTCAGCCAGCATAAACGTTAATCTCTTTTGTCTTAAGGGGCTTCATCATGCAGATTGCAACCAACGTTACCGAACTGATTGGCAAAACGCCGCTGGTTCGCCTAAATCGAATTCCTCAGGCAGAAGGAGCCGTCGCCCAAGTGATCGCTAAGCTAGAGGGGATGAACCCGGCAGCTTCGGTGAAAGACCGGATTGGGGTGAGCATGGTGCAGGAGGCTGAGGCAGCTGGACTGATTGCTCCCGGCCAAACAATTTTGGTCGAGCCGACCTCTGGAAATACGGGCATCGCCTTGGCAATGGTGGCAGCGGCCAAAGGCTATCAGCTGATTTTGACCATGCCCGAAACCATGAGCCTAGAACGACGGGCGATGCTGAAAGCCTATGGGGCTCAGGTCGAGCTGACACCTGGCGCTCAGGGCATGAAAGGTGCCATAGCAAGAGCCACAGAAATTGCCGAAGCGCTGCCCAATGCGTTCATACCTCAGCAGTTTGCCAATCCAGCCAACCCGAAAATTCACCGGGAAACCACGGCTGAAGAACTCTGGGCTGATACAGATGGCCAGATTGATATTCTGATTGCTGGAGTGGGCACGGGCGGGACAATCACCGGGATTGCAGAACTGCTGAAGCAGCGCAAGCCAGAATTTAAGGCCATTGCCGTTGAGCCTCAGGAAAGCCCTGTACTGTCGGGTGGCAGTCCCGGCTCTCACAAAATTCAGGGGATTGGGGCAGGTTTCGTGCCTCAGGTTTTGAAACCTGACCTGATCGATGAAATCATCCAGGTCAGCAGCGAGGAAGCCGTCAGCTTCAGTCGTCGGCTGGCGCGAGAAGAAGGTTTGCTATCAGGGATTTCTGCGGGGGCGGCTCTGTTTGCGGCCATTCAGGTGGCAAAACGCCCTGAAAATGCTGGTAAGCTAGTGGTCTTTGTGCAGCCCAGCTTTGGTGAGCGCTACCTCAGCACAGTGCTGTTTCAAGATTTGCCAGAGGTAGAAGTTGCCGATCTCAAGAGTCACGATTGCATAGCTGCTACAGTCAGTAGTTAACAGCCAGCAGCTAACAGCCAGCAGCTAGCTGAGTCAGGGATGTCATGTCAGGGTGACGCCTCCAATACTTTAACCAGCAGCTGCTGATCCTTGAGGCCAGCTTGCAAGCGTCCACTCTCAATATCCCGCACCCAGCTCTGGCTCTTCCCCACATGCATGGCCAACTCCCGCTGACTCAGCTTCAGTCGCTTCCGAGCCGCAACAATCTGCTGCGCCGAAAAGCTGGTTCGCTTCTGGGTTGAGCGCTGGGGCGAGCGGCGCTTCTTGGGGCTGGCTTGGCTAGCTTGGGATTCCCAGCCTTCGGGCAGCTCGAAGCACAGAAACCTGGCCTGCATTAGACGATTCCACTTGTCGCGGGGAGCCGCATCGGTGAGGCGATTGCCACTGCTGCCGTCGCTAATCCAGAATTCGAGTGCGGCTTCGGCATCATCTGGGATGTCTGCGAGCCTAGCCCAGAGGGGTTGAATCTCGCTGGGGTAGGTGACGGGGTCAAAGATCGGCTTGAGGCCATAGTGATGCAGGACTTCGAGATCCTTTTCAAACGACCGCAACAGCCGCTTGCGCTCTTCTCGTTGAGCGGAGGCTTTAAGCAGCCTGGTTTCGCCATAGGCAATCCGCATTAGCGTCGGAACCGTGATCCGCTGTTCAGTTCCCATCCGAGTTTTGAACAAGAGCCACAGCATCATCCGAGCCACCCCTTCATGCTGCTGCCAGATACTCATCACGTTCATCAGTAATGATTTGGGCAAACTGCCATATTGATAAAATGTTGTGCCTTCTTTGGCTCCCTGTCGATTCAGAAAGAACTGCGCCCACTCTCCTGCTTGAATAGTAAAGGTTAAGCCAGTCAGATGTTTACAGCCGAGCTGATCCTGCTGAAAGTGCTGCTGAGTTTCGACCAGATGCCAGAGGTGACTTTGGGGCACCGTGATCTTTCTAAATCTGCCCTGAGGCGACCAGTCCACTGTCACCAGCAAATTACAGGGTTGCTCAACCAAGCTTTTGATCAAGGTTAGTTTGGCGAGTTTACTGAGGTCTTTGCGCTTGCCCAGCCCTAGATAGTCAGAGATATCTTGATCGTTAACGGTAAAAGTTTGCTCCCAAGGGCGCTCTAGGGATGTTGCATAAGCCGCATACATCAGATGCAGGCAAGCCGCCCGAATGTCCCAGGAGGCAATCTCTGTCTGCGCTGCTTCTACTGCCAGCACAATTGGGGAATCTGGCCTGTAGGTATCTGTGATGCATAATGTCACCTCTCCTCTGCCGCCGCTGACCTGCCGCCGATGACAAAGATTGCCAGACTCATCGGGCTGCCAGGGCAAAGATTGCCGCTGAGCCAGCACATTGCAAGCTTCCCAAACCACAATTGCCGAAGCGAAGGAATGGGTTTTGCCATTGGAAAACAGCCTGGGATTTGTGCTGACTTGATCCTCCACTTTGCATCGCCCTTTCTTGGCCTGCAAGGGAATCGGCACGTCGTTTAAGCAGATCGAAGCACATAAAGGCTGCTCATGAAATCCCTCACAGTTATTGCAGAGCATTGGATCAATCCAAAGCTTTTCGCCCTCCTGCTTGATAGCACCTGTCGGACATAAGGGTAAGCAGTCATTACATTGAGTGCAGAGACCTGTAATGGTATAAGCCATAGTTGTGTCTGATTACTTGAGGTGAACAGTGAACTGAGAGTATTTAATCTTTTATGCTGGGTTGTCGCCTTTAGATATCCACTGATGTCCTTGGCGAATTAAATCGGATGGCGATTAAGAAAGATGGCGATACCATCTAAGACTTTTTGGTTGAGGCAAAAAATGAACTCCAGAGAGTTGGATTAAAATCTTTGCCTGACAAATGTTTCAGCTTTTGATAGCGTTACCTTCTTGGAGAGCTACTGACTCGAATTCTCATATCTCAGGCGTTTTCAACAGGCGTTTTCACACAGGCATCTTCACTTATTCGTCTTCGCTTAGTCGTCTTCGCTCAGTTATCTTCACTTAGTCGTCAGTCCTGAGCTTTTCTAGTATTAGTTTTAATCTCAAAATTTATTTGCTTCTGTTCAACAGGAGCTATAAAAGAATTTCTTAATTATTGATAGCCTTGTCAAAATATTGTCCTCAATCGCCCAATATTTTCGCAGGCAGAATTAAACTAAGTCCATCTACATTGCTTGAATTGAAGTTAACTAAAATTAGTTAAATAATTTACCTAAGTTGAACAATCTGCATATTGCCGTATATTACCGTCAAGCTTTTTTCTGTTATCTAGCTGCGAATTAAAGTGTTCCTCATCTATTCCTGCATACTTAAACGATTTGCGAAATAGCTTTTCGACGTGCAAAAAAGCTGAGCGCAACTAAAAATTTGTAGAAAACACTAGACCCCCGCCCCACAAAGACTCATGCACCAGTCGGGCAATACGCATACCCTGCCTCTTACTACTGCCCAAACTCTCTATAGACAGTAGTTTAAGAGGCTGAGTACATCACTAATGGAGCCAAGCATCTGTTTGACGAGTCAGCTGGCGAGCTGGCTTGAACGAAGCTGCTATAAGCAGAACAGTCAGCAAAGAAAAACGTGATTGCTTTTATCCACTCAGCTTCACGGTTCAGCTTTGTTCATGCTGGAGGCAGTCCGGATGCAATCTCTAATTCGAGAAACTAAGAATGTGGCTGAATGGGTTTCATTGGCATCGATCAAAACTCGTGAACAGCCCCGTCATTACTTTGACCCAGACAAGCTAGAGCAGTTGGTTCAGTCCATCGCACAGCATGGTATTTTGGAGCCATTGCTAGTACGCCCTGTGAATACCAATCAATACGAATTAGTGGCAGGTGAAAGACGCTACCGAGCTGCGCTTAAGCTAGGTCTGCCTGAAGTGCCTGTTGTGATTCGGCAGCTGAACGATGAAGAGGCCATCCAACTCGCCCTGATTGAGAATCTCCAGCGGGAAGATCTCAACCCAATCGAAGAGACAGAAGGTATATTGCAGCTGCTTGCGTTCAAGCTCAAGCTGCCAGTGCAAGGAATTCCTTCACTGCTCTATCAGATGAAAAATATGCTGGAGAAGGAAGCGGATCTCAGGGCTGTGGAGGGCAGGAATAACGTTATTCCTAGTTCCAGAGCCGAGCAGGAACGAGAAATTCAGGCTGTTTTTCAGGATTTGGGGCTGATGAATTGGCTCTCATTCACTTGCAATCGGCTGCCTTTGCTCAACTTGCCCGACGAGATTTTGACGGCCATTCGCTCTGGCCAAATTGCCTATACGAAGGCGTTAGCCATCGCCCGCATCAAAGATCAAGCGCAACGTCAGACGCTCCTGAATCAAGCGATTGCAGAGAACCTTTCGCTGAATCAAATTCGCGCCTGCATCAAAGCGATCAGATCCAAACCAGAGCTTCAACCGCCTGAAGTTTTGGTGATGACGCTGCATCGACGGTTGCTGAAGGCCAAACTCTGGGAAGACCCGCAGCGATGGACGCAAGCCCAGACGCTGCTCTCTCAGCTGGAAGCTCTATTAGATCAAACACAAACAAATCAAACACAAACAAATCAAGCAGAGCCAGATTCTCCACCTTAAGATTTCCTGAGATTCAGAGCGCTACGGACGTGTTTGATTGTGGCAGAATTAGCTGTGGCAGAACTGACTAAAACTCAAAAATCTATGGCGATACCCCCAACACTTGAACTAACAGCTGCTGATCTTTAAAGCCAGCTTGCAGACGTCCACTCTCAATATCCCGCACCCAGCTCTGGCTCTTCCCCACATGCATGGCCAACTCCCGCTGACTCAGCTTCAGTCGCTTCCGAGCCGCAACAATCTGCTGCGCCGAAAAGCTGGTTCGCTTCTGGGTTGAGCGCTGGGGCGAGCGGCGCTTCTTGGGGCTGGCTTGGCTAGCTTGGGATTCCCAGCCTTCGGGCAGCTCGAAGCACAGAAACCTGGCCTGCATTAGACGATTCCACTTGTCGCGGGGAGCCGCATCGGTGAGGCGATTGCCACTGCTGCCGTCGCTAATCCAGAATTCGAGTGCGGCTTCGGCATCATCTGGGATGTCTGCGAGCCTAGCCCAGAGGGGTTGAATCTCGCTGGGGTAGGTGACGGGGTCAAAGATCGGCTTGAGGCCATAGTGATGCAGGACTTCGAGATCGCTCTCGAACGACCGCAACAGCCGCTTGCGCTCTTCTCGCTGAGTGGCAGCCTGTGACAGCTTGGCTGCTCCATAGGCAATTCGCATCAGCGTGGGTATCGTCAGGCGCTGTTCGTGACCCATTTTGGTCTTGAACAAAAGCCACAGCAGCATCCGACAAGCCCCTTCATGCTGCTGCCAGAGGCTGGTTACAGTCGGCAGCAGTGATTTAGGCAAACTGCTGTATTGGTAAAATGCCGTACTCTCTTTGGCTCCGCGCTGATTGAGAAAGTACTTCGCCCAAGCTCCAGCTTTCACCCGAAAGGTGAGTCCCGTCAGATGCTTACAGCCCAAGTCATCTTCCTGAAAGTGATGCTGAATTTCGAGCAAATGCCAAAGACGGCTCTGCTCCAACGAGAACCCGTGAATCCTGCCCTGTTGACCCCAATTCATATCAAGCTGGAGCTGACAAGGCTGCTGAGCCAGCTCTTTGATTAGGGTTAACTTAGCCAGCTTGCTCAAATCTTTGCGTTTCTCTAGCCCCAAATAGGCTTCGATTTGGCAATCGCTAATGATAAATTCCTGCTCCCAAGGGCGCTCTAGGGCAACCGCATGCGCGGCATAGATCAAGTGTAGCGAGGCAGCTCGCACGTCCCAGCCTGCGAGTTCAGCTTGAGCCGTTGCGCTATCTAAACCAACCGCATCTGAGGCAAGGTCAGACATGAGGCGAAACGTCATCGTTCCGCGTCCGCCATTGACCTGACGTTCATAATAAAGCTTGCCGTCTGAGTCAATATTCCAGGGCAAAGACTGACGTTGTGCCAGCAGATTACAAGCCTCCCAGACAGCAATCGCTGAAGCAAAAGGATTACTTCTGCCATTCACAAACAGGTCAGGGCTGGGCAGCATCCTGTCAGCCGTTTTGCAACGCCCTTTCTTGGCTTGCAGGGGCATGGGCGGCAGCTCAATCGAACAAACTGCTACGCACTGCGGCTCAGGCGCATAGTCTCGGCAGTCATTGCAGAGCATGGGGTCGATCCAGTATTCTCCAGCTTCGAGCTTAATCGCATCTTTAGGGCATCGGGGGGTGCAATCTCCACACTGGTTACAGCGGTTTGTAATTGTGTGTGCCATAGGATTCACCGAGTAACGACAAACTGGACTGAGCAGCCGTCCCAGTCATCAGCCTGAGATGGCTTGCAGCTAGAGCGACTCATCGATCAACTCACGCTGACCTTGATACCCAAGCAAGTAAAGGAAAATCTCGATACAGCTCACCTATTTGTAAATAAAATCGTTCTGCAATTTTGTTCAATTTAAGCGATTAAATAATTTCTTAAGATTGTGGCTAGAACTCCGCATTGCAAATGGTCTGAGGCTAGAAGTTAGGTTAGAAGTTAGGCTAGAAATTTGTAACACTCGCTACTAAAAATGTGATTAATCCATCACTTTTGCCGCACCTTTTGTCATGGTTTGAAGTATTTGAAGTACTGTACCTGCACCGATGCACGGCAGAGACAAAATGCTAGTCCCCTCACCCCATAAAGACTCATTTCCAGATTGGTAAATACCTGTCCCCCACCCCAATTTCCACTAATTTTCTACTTGAAAGTCCTGCCATTATACGGTTTGAGCATTTGAGTACATTTCTAATAGGACTGAGTCCATGAGGGCAGTCAGGGCTGTGGACGGGCAAACAACTATCTGATACAAGCAGATATGAGCAGGGGCTAATTGTTCTGTAGGGTCTGCGGAGTTAATTGACTGAGTCAGTGTGAATCGGAGGAATAAGCTGTGGTTAAAACAGCGATGAAATATCGAGATTTACTAGTTACAGAATCAGGACAATGGCAGATCTGTAAACCGACGCGCGAATGGGATCTGCTGCGTACATCCTATCGATTTCATCGGTTTTTAACAGAAGTCGAAGATCTGCTGGAAGCGGCAATCGACGAGACAGACTGTTTACCTCAGCTCTGGTTGCTGGTGCGTCGATTGATCACCAACTCCTACTGGTTGCAGACGCAGTATATAGAACCCAACCCCAATACTGGAACTGGGATAATCATGCTCTACGACGAAATTGGCTATCCGTTAACTGTACAAATAGCTACCTACTTACCGGGCACTCGCTCCTCTATTCACAATCATGGGACTTGGGGTATTGTTGCTGTACTTAAAGGAGAAGAAAAAAACACCCTTTGGAAGCGAAGACCTGCTCCGCAGTTTCCTGACTGGGTGGAGCCAAACTCGGAAGTGACGCTTTTGCCCGGTGATCTGATCAGCTTTACGCCGGGTGCGATTCATTCTGTAGAAGCGCTTGGTGATGAACCAACCGTCACCTTTAGCATCTATGGTGAGACCCATCACTTCAAACGTTTCGAGTTTGATCCTGCAACCCACACCGCTAAGAATTTTTAGGTTTTGATTGAACTTTTGATTGGACTTTGGTTATGACTCAACAACTCACAGAACAACGTCAAGAAGAATATTTGAAATTGATTGAGCAACTGCTGAGCTGCCCTAACGGCCAAGAGCCAGAAGTTCTAGATGCTCAACCCGACTTGATTGATCCAGGCTTGGTACAAACCCTAGTCAAAGTCGGCACAATGATGGCTCATCAAGAAAATCAAGCTGGTGCTAAGTTTCTATTTCATGTGGCCCGTGAGCTGGCCATCCAGCTGAACCTCTATCCCCAACCGACTAATCAGGAGTCATGATGGCAACCGTCAATCAATCCACCGATGCAGTTAAACAAGTAGCGATTGACTTTCTCGTCAATGATCTGGAAATCCCTGCCGATGACCAAGAATGGTTTTCGGTGTTGAGCGTGCGTTGCACGGGGGAAACTTGGTCTGTTGTGGAAATTGGCGTTGAAGGACTGCCAGATAAATGGGTGCTGCAAGTTTACGATACCGGTGAATGCGACCCCAGCTATACTTTTGCTTCGCCAGTGCAAGCCACAGAAGCAGATACGGGTTTGGAAGATCTCCCAGAGTCGATTGCCCAAGCGCTGACCACCGAGCGCTGCAATCGTTAGGGGATTGCTAGGGAACGGTGAGGGTAGAGCAGGTCAGGGTCGCCATCAACTCGGCGACAGGCAGAATCCGCTCCACTGCTCGCACCGCTCCACCGGAAAACAGCAGCCCCTGGTCTGTATCACCTTGGGCGGCGCGGGAGAGGGCTTGCAGCAGACAGTAGGTTTTGCCTCGGTCGCGACAGAGACAGGCGGCTAGACAGTTGGCAATGCAGCGTTTTTCTAGGTCGGGCGAATCGGCCAGCGCCAGTTCAGCAAAGCGATTGCGGATGACTCGGGCTGGTTTCCCGGCTGGGCTGGGCACGGTGATGATGTCCGGGGTTTCAGCTCCGACGTGAAGAGCCTGATAGCGTGGGTCAGCGCTGCACTCTGCGGTTGTGATAAAGCGGCTACCCATTTGAACGCCATCGGCTCCAATCGCCAACATCCGCTCGATATCCGACCGATCCCAGATGCCGCCCGTGACTATAATTGGCGTGGCTCGACCCTGCCAGTTGAGATAATGCCGCAGCTCGGCCACGGTGGTTGCAATTGTCGCCACATCCCCTGATTCGCACTGGCTAGCAAAATGGCCGCCGATGAGCTTGCAGTTCTCGACGATCAAGCCGTCTGGCCAGCGCTGGTAGCGCTCCTGCCAGGTTTCACAAAGGGCTTGAGCTGATTCTAGATTCGACACAATCGGCACCAGCGCTACTTCTGGATACTGCTCAGTGTAGCGGGGCAAGTCCCAGGGCATTCCGGCGGCGGTGACGATCAGGTTAGCCCCTCGGGCAGCGGCGGTTTGGGCCAGTTCGGGGTAGTCTCGGGTGGCCACCAGAATATTCACACCAATCATTCCGGTGGGGCTGGTTTGCCGAGCCTCCTGGATGGCATCGATCAGCGCCAGCTGATTCGCCTCAAACAAGCGGCGTTTGGGATAGGCTGCCCCAAAATAGTCCGGATGCAGGCCGATGCCAAAACTCGAAATCAGGCCAATGCCGCCCGCGTTGGCAACTGCACTGGCCAGCGGTGCTCCAGAGACGCGCACAGCCATCGCGCCCTGAATGATGGGGTAGGGGGCAAGATGGGAACCAATCTGGAGTGGCGGCAAGGGCAGCATAAAATTTTCAGAATATGCATGGGACGCAGAACGGGGATGATTCAACTCGCAGGTTTCCCACTCATCGGGACAGCCGGATTGTGGCAAAAGCATTGTTGTCCAAATCTACTCCACCCCGGCCAAATGCAGCTGACCTTGGTAGCCCGTGATAATCCGGCTGCCATCTTTGAGGATGTGAATTTCGATCTGATCGCTGGCCCAAGTTAGCTGATCCTGAAAAGCTGGGTTGAAGAGATGCACCCGCTGGTTACTAGAGGAAACCAGAGAATCAGGGGAGTGAATTGCCAAAGACTGCACGTAGGCACCGTCAATTAAAACATCGAGCTGCGCCAGCAAGTCTTGAACACCTGCCGGTGCTTGTTCCGATTGCAGTTGTTCTAACGTGAAGCCAGTAAACGACATGACGTTCAGTCCGGCAGCCTTGACCCGACGTGCCAACTCGGCTAGCGCCGGAGCCTGCCAGAAAGGTTCGCCGCCCGAAAAAGTGACACCCTGGTTGAGCGGGTTGCTGAGGATTTTCTCGACTAGGGTATCCACAGCCACCAGCTGGTTGATCTCAAACGACCAGGAAGCTGGATTAAAGCAGCCCGGACATTCCCGCAGGCAGCCCTGCATCCAGATCACGGCGCGACAGCCTGGACCGTTCACCTCTGACTCATCGACATAGCCCATGATGTTGAGATAGCCGGGTGGAATTTCCAGAAGCTGAAGGTAGGGGTTTGTGTGGCTCATGCTGCTCCTCCGTTAGGTTGAGTAGTTAGGTTGAGTAGTTGGGTTGAGTAAAGGATACCGAACCGGAATGCCCAACTGCCGCTCGAGCTGATTCGCCCAGTTTTGCAGCAGCTCTGGCTGGATGGGCTTGAGGCGACGGGTTGGGTAGGCCGGATCGGGCAAATGGTTGCCGCGCGCTTCGAGCTGATGCACTAAAGGGCAGGGACGGGTGGGGGTGTTGAGCTGGATTTCATCAGGCCGCAATACCTGCATTTGCTGGCTGTATTCGGCCTGATCTGAGGCGCTCCAGTCAGACAGCAGCATGGTCTGAATCGCCAGATGGCCAGAATAGCGCTGGCGGAACTGTTGCAAACCCTCCCAGAGCTGCGGGAGCGAGCAACTAGCAACGGGCCGATTGACGCGCCGCAGGCCATCGGCAGAAACGGCGTCTAGCTTGACTGCCACCCAGTCAGCAAGGGCTAGCTCTGCACAGACGGTCGGATTATGCAACAGGCTGCCGTTGGTCAGAACGCCGACAGGTCTATGGAGCAGCTGCTTGGCCAAGGCCAGAATTTCGCCGAGGTTTTGGGCTAGGGTCGGTTCGCCGCTGCCGCTGAGGGTGACTGTATCAATCTGGTCAGCATCAATCTGGCCAGCTAGTAAATCCTGCAAATCCTGCTGGATTTTGCAGGTGGGAATAAACAGCTGGCGGTGGTCGCTTTGGTGCTCAATTTCGCCGAGCTGGCAATAGACACAGTTGAAGGAACAGGTTGAGAGCGGGCCAATCGGATCAATTCCCAGCGATTGCCCCCAGCGCCAAGACCGGACTGGCCCGTAGACAGACGTGAAAGATGGGGTGATAGTCGGCATCGGTCAGGTTGACCTCCCAGAGTTATGCTTTGAGATCTGTCTTTTCAAGACTGTCTTTTCAAGTCGGCGGCATCACCACTTTTCGGGCAATGCCCAAGCTCTTTAACAGCCAAATTGCCCACCAGGTTGGGTCATACTCCCACCAGCGCCAGCCAGCTTTGGCAACATTGGGATAAGCATGATGGTTATTGTGCCAGCCTTCGCCATAGGTGAGAATCGCCGCCCACCAAAGATTGCGGGAGTTATCCTCTGTGCAAAAGGTGCGGTAGCCCCACATGTGAGTGATCGAGTTAATAAACCAGGTGCTGTGCCAGAGCAGAACGGCTCGAACCACCACACCCCAGATCACAAATTTCCAGCCTCCCAGGGCATACAAGATCAGACCCAGCGGGAGTTGCAGCAGTAAAAAGTAGCGATTCAACCAGCGATAAAAGGGATCGCGTGCCAAATCAGGGGCAAACCGCTGGTAGTGCTCATACTCAAAGAATTCGGCATGGGGATAGAAAATCCATAGCATGTGGCTCCACCAGAAGCCGCGACGGGCAGAGTAGGGATCTTTATCGACATCTTCGGTATGGGCATGGTGCAACCGATGACCTGCAACCCAGAAAATGGGACCGCCTTGTAACGCAGTGGCTCCGATCAGGGCAATGACATACTCTAGCCATTTGGGCACCTGGAAACTGCGATGGCTCAAGAGCCGATGATAGCCCAGACAGATCCCAATGCTGCCAAATAGCCAGTGCAGAAATATGGTAATTCCCAACGCAGACCAAGAGAAAAACCAGGGTGCCGTCAGCGCCAGCAGGTGAACACTCCCGAAGAAGATGACAGCGACCCAATCCAAAGCAGGTTGGCGCTTGGGGCCTATTGACACGGTATTGCCAGTCATTAAAAAATCCTCAACCACAGAATGGATAAAACAGAATGGATAAAACAGAATGGATAAAACAGAATGGATAAATAGGGAAATGCAATTGATTATCGGGATGGTTTGGCCAATAGAGAATTTGTTTTAACAAGGACTCAACGGTAAAACCTGCCTCGATAGGCACCCACAGGCATTAGTTGCGATCACGACTGAATATGACCTCATGACCAGGCTGTTACTGCTGGCTCAAGGAGGTTGGCGATCGCCGGATCTTGATACATCCCATTGCGATGGGTCATCCTGACGGCATTCGCCAGTTGCTCAATGGACGAGCCTTTCAAGTATATCGCATCGGCTCCGGCTGCGATCACATCTGATACCACAGAGAGGTTCGCAGGGGTAACGAGCACTAGGATTTTGGATGGAATCACATAGGAATTTGCTTGAGCTTTCCGGGCCATGCGAATGAACTTAACCAGATCCATATCTGGCAAGCTACTATCCACCACGGCAACGTCAACATCAATCGATTCCAGCAGCACAATCCCGGTCTCAGCGTTGGTGGCTTCGCTGGCAACTTCAATTCCCTCTTGGGCCCGCAAGTCTACCCGCAAGTTAACGCGAGTTTGCTCATCTGCCTCAATGACGGCCACCTGGATAATCTCATGGGGGTTCTGTACTTTGGTGTAACCGCTGGTTTCTGATGATTCATTCGATCCACCGCAGGCTGAAATCGTGCCCAATGAATCGATATCGGGTGACTGATGCTGTTTGAGCTGAGCCATTTGTTCGGCAGAAAGAATCTTGGATTCATCAAAGCCAAACTCCACTTCGGTATGCAATCCTTTCTGCTTAACGCGGCTCAGGTTATAGAAGCGCTTGTTGAGGGTGGTTTTGACAAACGCCCAGAGGCAGCCTAAGAGATAGCGGCGCTTAAAAGGATCGGGTTCAAACCAGTACTCTAGAAACTTCCAAGAGTAGAACCGCGCATAGTTACGCAGCACTCCTTTGAGGACATCCTCCCGCGTCATCTGATCGGGCTTGATGATGGGTGTCACAAAGTTGTAGTGAGAATAATCGCGAATTTCAACTTTGTCCTGCAAATCCTGGAATAGCTCTGAGAATGGCCAGGGCGTGTACATGTTCCAATTGGTCATGTCTGCCTTCCAGTCGCGTGCCATTCGGTAGGTTTCCTCAATGGTTTCGGGGGTTTCACTGGGCAACCCCATGATGAATTGAACTTCTGCCAAGATGCCATGATCCCGCAAGAGCTGCACGGCTCGTTTGTTATCGGCGATCGTCGTTTCTTTGCGGAAGAGGTTGAGGTTCAGTTGCGCCGCTGCTTCCGTTCCTAAAGAAACATGCACCAGTCCAGCTTGACGATACAGGGGTAATTCCTTCTCGTCGCGCAGAATATCGGTAACTCTTGTGTTGATGCCCCAATGCACCCCTAAGTTGCGATCGACCAACTCTTGGCAGAGCGCCACAAACCGTGACTTGTTAATGGTCGGCTCCTCATCAGCTAGGATGAAAAATCCAATCTGGTGCTCCTTGACCAACTGCTCAATTTCATCTACGAAATGTTTGGGCGAACGGGAGCGATATTTACGCCAAAACTTCCATTGCGAACAAAAGCGACAGCGAAACGGACAGCCTCGTGAATAGTTGGGGACGGCAACTCGCACATTCAGCGGTGTATATATATAGGTTGGCCAGTCCAACAGCGTCCAGTCAGGAGTCAGCGTGTTCAGGTCTTTGATCGGTTGGTGAGCAGGGGTAGCCACAACTTTACCGTCTTCAAGAAAGGCAAGTCCCAGGATTTGGCGGCGATCGCGCTCATCCGTGCCGTTAGCGATCGCCCGTAGTAAATTAACTGTAATTTCTTCTCCCTCACCTCGAATGATGTAATCAATCCAAGCCGCTTCATTTAATACCTCCCGATACATGTATGTGGGATGTATCCCACCCATAATGGCTTTGGCATCTGGGCAGACTTCTTTTACCAGCTTCAAGGTGCGCTGAGACTGGTAGATCATGGGCGTAATTGCCGTTGCCAGTACGACATGGGGTTGATACTCGCGGATGATCTCCGCCAGATCTGCATCGGCAATATAGTTTGTCATGGCATCAACGAAGCGGATCTCGTTGAAACCTGCGGTCTTTAACGCTCCACCCACATAGGGAACCCAACTGGGAGGCCAGTTCCCAGCGATTTCGGCACCACCAGAATGATAGTTAGGCTGAATCATTAAGATACGCATTGCTTACTCCCTTCCTGGTTATATTCTTGCGTCGTCCTTGACATTTCCTGCTCAAATGGCTCTTGAGAAACTAGAGGTGGTGTTCTGTTTGAGATAGGCATCAAACACCGAGGCGATATTGCGAATCAGCAGCCGTCCTAGCGGTGTCACTTCAATTCCGTCGCCCCAGCGGTGGATCAAGCCATCGGCCTCCAGCGCATCCAACTTGGGCAGATGGGCGGCAAAATAGTCGTTGAAATCGAGATCGAATCCCAGGTGATACTTGGCCTCTAGATCATGGGCCGAGAGCTGAAACTGACACATCAACTCCATGATCACCGTGCGCCGAATCAGATCGTCCTGGCTGAGCTGTACGCCCCGCTCAATGGGCAATTCGTTCGCATCTAGGGCGCGGTAGAAGTCCTTCAGGCGCTTCTGGTTCTGGCAATAGACATCCTGCAACATGCTGATTGAAGTCATGCCAAAGCCGAGCAAATCCGATTCGGGTTTGGTGGTGTAGCCCTGGAAGTTGCGGTGCAGATTGCCCGCCTGTTGCGCTACGGCCAGTTCGTCTGTCGGTTTGGCAAAGTGATCCATGCCGATAAACACATAGCCGCCTTGGGTGAGCTGGCCGATGGTTTGCTGCAAAATCTGCAGCTTCTCGCCTGCATTGGGCATCGCCTCGGCGGGCATTCGTTTCTGGATTGGCTTCAGCCAGGGCACATAGGCAAAGTTGAACACAGCAATCCGATCGGGATCGAGCCGCAGAGTTTTTTGAACCGTTTCCTGAAACGTTATGGCAGTCTGAAACGGCAATCCATAAATTAAATCAACGTTAACGCTCTCGAATCCGGCATCGCGAATCCAATCCATCACGTCGAATAACATTGCCTCCGGCTGAATCCGATTCACAGCCTCCTGCACTTTAGGATTAAAATCCTGAATCCCAAAGCTAATCCGATTGAATCCCAACTGGCGCAGCTCCAGTAAATAGTTGCGATCCACATAGCGGGGATTAATCTCGATCGAGACTTCCGCCGCCTCATCCAGCCGGAAATGCTGATTCAGCTGATTCCAGAGAAACTCAACCTGATCTAAATTTAGGTAGTTGGGTGTCCCGCCGCCCCAGTGCAGCTGATGCACCCGCCGCTCAGGATTAACCAGACTGGCGATCTGCTGAATATGGCGGCTGAGATAGTCTAAATAGGGATCTGCGACCTGTTTACGTGGCGTGATCACCGTGTTGCAACCGCAGAAGTAGCAGGGCGTTTCACAGAACGGAATATGGCAGTAGAGCGACAGGGGCGTTTTTTTATGGTTGCCCGCTGCAATCGCTACCTGGAAAGCATGGCGATCAAAGTCGGGCGTCAGTTCTGTGGCAGGTGGGTAGCTAGTATAGCGCGGCAATGGCTGATTGTATCGGTTCAGCACGGCCAGATCAAATTCGACGGTCTGCGACAACGGTTTCATGAACGATGTTTCCTATCCGGAGAGATTCTGATCTGAAATAATTTTTAGAAGATATTTGAGAAGATGGGTTGTTTGTTGCAAATCGGATTTAATTCCCTGCAATAGCAAGCCTCTTTTCAAATATCCCGTTTCAAACATCTCTGAAGCTGAGATTGTTTTTTATCTAATCTGTAGACTGCTGCAAAAGATTGCTGCAAATCCAAAGTCCCCCTTTTTAAGGGGGATTTTGGAGGATCAACAGCGGCGGTTCTAACCCGCTACGGTTTCGCGTTCGGAGCGACGCACCGTACTGCCGGGGCGATCCTGACGGGTGAGCAGATCAAACGTATGCTCGCCAATCGCGGCTTTCACGTCGGCTTCCAGCTCGTGCATGACATCGCGATTCAGGCTGAAGGCAAAATTGGCCTCAGCCACGACCCGTTCGACCGTAGCGGCATCCAGAGGCAGGGCATCAAGGGCTTGGCGGTAGCGCTCCTTAAAGGCGCGGCGAGCTTCCGGGGTGGCAATCTGGGCGAACTCGTAGAAACGGGTGCCCAGATCGGACGGCAGCGACAGAGCCGAGCGAATCACCTGTTTCAGGCTCTGCCCACCCGACAGATCGCCCATGTAGCGCGTGTAGGCATGGGCAACCAGCAGCACCGGGTCATGCTCTGCCAGGGTTTGAATCCGGTCGTAATAGATCTGCCCCGCCGGGGTAGCGCTGATCTGATCGCGCCATTTATCGCCGTAGTAAAAGGCCAGATCCTGGCTCAGGGACTCGACCCGATTCAGCTCTGGAAAATAGAGGCCGTCCAGCAGCGGGTGATTGGCTTGGCGCTGAAGAGCCGCTTCTAGAGCGCTGTAGACAAAGAACAGGTCAGCAAACAGCTTCCGCAGCGGCTCGCGTTCGACGATGCCTTTCAGGAAGCATTTCATGAAGGCCGTGTTTTCAGACAGGGTATGGGACTGCTGGGTGCCTTCGCGCAGGCTAGTCGATAGTGTCATGGGAAGTTCTCCTGATTAAATCTCTTTAAATCTTTGGGCCATGTTTTAGCGAACCGTTGCTCTGGTCGCTTCGGCATCAATGGCGGGTGCCAGGTAAATCCGCAGCATCTGCCAGCCAATCACGGCGATCCAGGGCAGCTTCTGCAAAAACTGGATCGGAGCGGGCCGCTGGCTGTTGGCAATTTCAGCCAGCTTTTGGTTGGCGACTGCACAGCGCTCCAGTCGCGGGAAGAATTGGGGGTGCTTGGTATCCAGAATGCTGGGAAAGGCTCGTTCTGCCGTGGCGTTGGTCTGGTGAATCACCTGCTTGTTGTATTCGCGCGGGTCAATGCCCAGCGATTCATAGAAGGTGGTGCGTTCCAGGACTGTCAGCGTATGGGTGACGAACACGGTCAGCAGGAAGAACCGACTCCAGAGCCGCGATTGCCAGGTCTGCCAGAGCTTAGGCTGCGACCGCAGCAGCACCTTAAAGAAGTCGCCGTGCCGATTTTCGTCCTGGCACCAGCTTTCAAAATAGCGAAACAGCGGGTAGTAGCGGTGCTCTGGATGCTGCTCTAGATGGCGATACACGAGAATATAGCGCCAGTAGCCAATCTTCTCAGACAGGTAAACGCTGTAGATCACCCATTCTGGCGGGAAGAAGGTATAGGTGCGAGTTTTGGTTAGGTAGCCTAGATCGAGCGACAGGCCAAAATCAGCCATGGCTTTATTTAAAAAACCGGCATGGCGGGCTTCATCTCGCGCCAGCAGGCCAAACGCTTCGGCCAGAGTCGGGTTGCGGTCTTTCAGCTTACGCGACAGTTCTTTGAACAGCAAAAAGCCAGAGAATTCTGAGGTGCAGGAACGCTCTAAGAAGTCGATAAAGGCGCGCCGGGTTTCGCCATCGACCCGATCCCAGCATTGTTCAAACTCCTGATCGCGCACGAAATGATGGCGATTATAGTCGGCTCGCAGCTCGGCCATAACAGCGGCCATTTCTTCTGCTTGCCCAGACAGATCCATTTGGGCAACAGCATCAAAATCAGTTGTATAAAATCGCGGCGTTAATAGGGTTTCTTGAACAGGGGCTTTAATGCCCGGACGCAGCTGCTCCGTCTCGGGTGCGGGAATTGAACTGACCATAGGATTCATGATTCCAATCGTGGCTGAGCAACATCTTTTCTTGAATCCCTGGTTCTCCGCAAGTTGGTTACTCAGTTTGCCCCTTAGTTACTCCAGGTAAAGCCTTGCCGCCCTGGCTTGGGTTCGGGCAGTTCTAAAGAAATAATATGTTTTGTTGTAACAGCCCGGAAGCCAGCACCAAACCGCCTAGAATTTTGAGAGTCGGAATTCTCGAAGCGATGCTGAACCCCAACCTGCAACTTGACCTACAACCTGAACTGCAACCTAAACTAGAAGCCAAGCTGGACAGAGATCACTGCCTAGAGGCGCAGTGCCCAATTCAATTTGTCCTGGATCTGCTGGGCAACAAATGGTCGATTCTGGTGCTGCGCGAGCTGTTCGGCGGCGACCATCGCACCCATGAACTGCTGAGTGCCCTTCCCGGCATCAGCACCAAAACTCTGACGCAGCGCCTGCGCGAATTGGAAGCCTACGGACTAGTCGAGCGGCGGATTTACGCCGAGATCCCGCCCCGCGTCGAATATTCCCTCACGTCCAAGGGTCAGCAAATCCAGCCCGTGATGGCGGCTCTGCATCAGGTCGGCTCGCAGTGGCTAGAGCAAGACCCTTGCATCTGTCCTTTGAACCAAGTTGTTACCCCTAGCAGTGGGACAACCGTAATAGGCTAATTGAATAGGCTAATTGAAAGCTAATTGACCTCGCTTCGCCAAACTCACAACAAGTTAATGCCCTGCCATAGTTTGCAAGGCATGACGAGTTCAATCGAGAATGAAACCTGCATAGATTCCGCTCCAGATGCAGTCTGATTAGCCAAAATCTAGCTAGGGCTTAAGCACGACCTTGACACAGCTATCGCGCTTATGCTTAAAAATCTCGTAGGCATGTGGCGCTTCTTCGAGCGGCAAGCGATGTGTAATGAGAAACGATGGGTCAATCTCGCCTTTTTGAATGCGTTCTGTCAAAGGCTTTAGATACCGATGCACATGCGTTTGTCCCGTCTTCATCGTCAAGCCTTTGTTCATGAATGCACCCATTGGTATCTTGTCCACAAAGCCCGTGTAGACACCGGGCACCGAGACAGTTCCACCTTTGCGGCAAGCTACAATTGCCTGACGCAGCACGGTAGGGCGATCGGTTTCCATACGCACGGCCTGCATCGCTTTATCATAAAAGCCCTCTAGACCCGCGCCATGCGCTTCCATACCGACCGCATCCATCACTGAGTCGGGGCCGCGTCCGCCCGTCATCTCATTCAGCGCTTCACCCACTTCAGTTTCGTCATAGTTGAGAGTTTCGGCTCCGCCTGCTTGCGCCATCTGAAGTCGCTCAGGCACGCGGTCAATGGCAATAACTCGCTCAGCCCCTAGCAGATAAGCACTGCGGATCGCAAACTGCCCGACCGGGCCGCAGCCCCAAACTGCGACCGTATCACCGGGCTGAATATTGCAGTTCTCGGCTGCCATATAGCCTGTCGGAAAGATATCCGTGAGAAATAACAGCTGTTCATCGGTGAGTTCATCGGGAACTTTGAACAAGCCTACATCTGCAAAGGGAACGCGAGCATATTCTGCTTGTCCGCCCGCATAGCCCCCTGTCAAATGAGAGTAGCCAAACAGCCCTGACGGGGAATGTCCCATTACTTGTTCTACCATCCAGGCGTTGGGGTTGGAGTTATCGCAGAGCGACCAGAGATCTCGACTGCAAAAGAAGCAGCTGCCGCAGGAGATAGTAAACGGGACAACCACCCGATCGCCAATCTGCTTGTTTCTTACTGCACTGCCCAACTCGACAATCTCGCCCATAAATTCATGCCCCAAAATATCACCCTGTTTCATCGTGGGGTTGAAACCGTCGTAGAGATGCAGATCAGATCCACAGATGGCGGTTGAGGTAATTTTGACAATTGCGTCGCGGGGATTGAGAATTTTAGGGTCGGGTACGGTTTCAACATTGACTTGATTGGTGCCGTGCCAGCAAACTGCTTTCATGGATTCTGCCCTTATCTACTAATTAACACTTGTCTCTACAATCTCTATCTCTGTCCGGTCTATCTCTATCGGTTCTATCTCTGTCCGTGCGGCTGTCCTTCAGTCGTGGCAATTTCGCCCGCTTCCATCAGCATTTTGAAATGACGTAGACCGTCTGCAATCTGTTGATCTGGAGATTCACCAAATAGTTTGGCAAAAGTTGCGCCAACGATTCCAGCAGGTGGATTATATTCCATCACAACCTTGACTTCTGTGCCTCGATTGTGCGAGGAGGGCTGAAATCGCACAAAGCCAGAATTCTCGACATCCGCCGCTTCAACGGAAGCCCAGCTAATCAAGCGATTTTCCTGATCAGCTATAATTTCTGCATCCCATTCGATTGCATCTCCCACGGGTAGATTCGCAACCCAATGAGAGCGAGTCGGGCTTGTCACCGTAACCGACTGGAGGTGCTTCATAACGGTCGGCAAGTTTTCCAGGTTGCGCCAAAATTGATAAAGCGTTTCGGGAGATTGATTTTGAATCGTCACCGTTCGCTCCACTCGAATGCTCTGTCCCATCCCGGTTGCTGACTCTAGCTTCCCCTGCACCGCATCCTTCCAGCTCTTTTTTCCCGCCATACCGTGATAGGCTAATCCTCCGCCCGCTAGCGACATTAAGACTCCCCGCAATGAGCGCTGCTGTAGCCCCATTAAAACCATCGCTCCACCCGCAATCAAGGAGCCTAAACGCTCTTGCTCTCCCACTGAAGCCTGATTTGAGTTATCAGCTGCGCTATTCTGCTGATTGCTGAGATTTTCTTCCATGATATTTTCTCCTGTGATAATAGAGATTTACGGTAGTCTTCTGACTATCGAGCTACTTTACACTTTCTCACTTGAACTATTCATGACCTGGATAGCCAAAAGGGCTAGTGTGCCTAATCCGAGTCCCGTTCCCCACTTTATAATCGGATGCCAGTCAAGCCAGTCTAGAAAACTGGGAATTGCAAAATGGCTAAAATCTCCTTTTGCCCGATCATACCCCTCGACTGGCTGATAAAGATTGTTGTCGCCGCTGGCGGCTTTGGGGGTTTGAGTTCGCTGTCCTTCTATGGCAGTTGAGCTTAGCAACCAGTCAACCGCAGTGGGCGAAACCTTCTGCAAAAAATCTAGCACGCGCCCCACGTCGCCTACAATCATGTCGCGAGTTGGATGCTCAGCAGCATATAAAATAGAGTCCGCAACTAGCTCAGGCTGGTAATAGGGTGGAATGCCTGTTGGCTGAACGCCTAGCTTAGTCAAAGCCTTGTTATAGAACGGCGTATTGATTGTTGCAGGCATAACATTGGTAACGCTAATTGGTACGCCGTCATGCTGAAGTTCGACCCGCAGCGACTCCAAAAATCCTTCAATACCATGTTTGGAGGCTGCGTAGGCGCTTTGCAGCGGTAAGGCGCGTCTAGCTTCAACCGAAGAAACGTGAATGAGTGCGCCTTGGCCAGTTCTCCTCAGGTGCGGGAGCGCCACCATTGCACCATAGACTTGCCCCAGCAGATTAACGTCAATGACGCGCTTGAACTCCTCAGGTGTGATCTGCTCAAACGGCGCGAAAACGGCGGTTGCTGCTAGGTGAACCCAGGTATCAATACGGCCATAGTGATTAACGGCTTGCTCAGCAATCCTCTGAACCTGATCCAGCTGAGCCACATCGGCAACTACGGCGATCGCGCTGCCCCCAAACTGCTCGATTTCGCCCACTAAGGTTTCGAGTCCAGTCTGACTACGGGCGGCGGCTACAACTTTAGCTCCGTGCTTGGCGGATTCGAGTGCCGTTGCCCTCCCAATGCCGCTTGATGCACCCACAATAACCGCTACCTGTTGATTAAGCGGCTTGAGACGAATGTTAACCATAGTTAACCATAATTGATTAGCAAAACTGCAAGGAAAATTAGTCAAAGCAGGTAGCAGCAAACATCCTGCAATTAGAACGTATCTATAAAAGCTCGTGACTTCCTCTCACTAAAGTCATAGCTTTTGACAAAGTAGTGTTTTAAAGCTTGGGGCATCAATCTAGTTGCAAGCCAAGATGCTGGATCGATGGTGTAACGATCAGACGACAGATCAGCAACAGAGCAAAAAAGCAACCCGGAGAGAAGAGAGAGACAAATCGCGCTCATCTGACACCCTTTGTCAGTGTCCGCTAGCTCACCACTGTCAGATTAAGTTTCATCTATTACACCTCCGGCACGATCTGCTCACGCTGTTCCTTTGGTTCAGCTAGCACCTGTCTACACTGCTGGATAGATGCCTGCTGAGCTAGCTCATCCTGTCTCTCAAAGAACTGCTCTAGCTGTTCATGCTGCGCTGTGAGGGCTGCAATCGCCTGTTCATGCTGTGCTGCCAGCTGACGCTGCTCCTGCTCATGCTTCTCTGCAAGCACTGCCTGCGACTGCCTATATTGGTCGATCAAGATAATTTTCTCCTGTTCATACCGCTCCACGAGCAGTTTCTGAACTTGTTGATCGCCTAGTATCGTCTGAAATTTATCAAGCCGTTCTTGAGTTTGCCGCAGCAAGGTGAGAAGCTGCTCAACCGAATTTTGATGGTTTTGCTGATTGAATGCTGTAGCCTTTTCAGGCTGAGCGAGCGCTGATTGCACGAGCTGGGCAAGGCCATCTGGGGCGAAGCTTTCTGGATGGCTGGGAATGCGTCCAGATATCTGTTGAGCCTCTAGATCATACTGCGTGAAGATATAGTCACAGATCACGTCCTGCAAGCTCGTGCGAGAGTTGATCTGCCAGCCCTCTATATAGGCTCCCGTCAGGGTCGCACCGCTGAGGTCGGCATCGCTGAGGTCGGCATCGCGGAAATTAACGTCGCCAAAATTTGCTTGACTGAGGTTAGTTTGGCTGAGATTGGCTTTGCTGAAGTTAGCAGCAATCAGACTGGCTCGGTTGAGGTTGGCTTGACTGAGGGTTGCTTCGATGAGGCTGGCTTCAATCAGGTTGGCTCGATTCAGGTTCGCATTGCTGAGGTTAGCCCGATTCAGGTTCGCACGCTCCAACGTCACGTAGCTCAGAACCGCTTTGTTGAGATCAGCACTGCCGAGATCTGCTCCACCAAAATTAGCGTAGCTCAGCTGCGCGCCGCTCAAGTTTGCATAACTGAGGTTTGCATAAGTTAGGTTTGCTCTGCTGAGATCAACTGGAATATCAGGATACTGCTTTCTCCACTGATTCCACGCCTCTACGCCCTGTTTTAACCGCTCAAGTTGCTCTATATTCGCCATCTTAATGTTCCTCTAGCCGACTGTCTCTCAGGATCATAGGGCATTTAGTTAGGATCTGTTGCAGTAAAGCACAGCCAGTTCAGCGTAAGCAGCTGAGATCAATCTTAAATACCCTCTCCGAGTACTGACAATCTAAAAATCTTCCTCCATACTGAAACGAAGGAGGTATATTCATGCTGTCAACTGCATCTGAGAAAACTCTGCATATCGTTCGCTGGATACTAATTGTTAGCTGGCTATTGCTGATTCTATCTCTGTTCTATGACCCATTTTCTGCCGCTCTCACCGATCCAACTCACAGCTGGAGTCCCCTTAGCGATATCACGACTGATTCAGCTTACTGTATTCAGGTTCAAGGTGATTGTCTAACGCTCGTCCCCTATCCAATTGCCACCCGCGTTTTCTGGGGTATGGTAGTTCCCAGCGCTATTATGATTCTGCTCGTGTTTGGACATGAGACTTGGCGCAGAATTTGTCCGCTTTACTTTTTTTCTCAAATCCCTCGTGCCGTTGGGTTAAAGCCGATACTCAACATCCAGCAGAATTCGTGGCTGAAGCGCAATCATTTTTATCTACAATTTGTGCTGTTTTTTATCGGCCTGACGGCTAGGATTCTGTTTATCAACGCCGCTCGACCTGTGCTGGGAGCCTTTTTGATCCTGACCCTACTGGCCGCTCTGACAGTCGTTTGGCTCTACGGAGGACGGAGCTGGTGTCACTATATTTGCCCGTTTGGGATCGTGCAGACCGTCTTTACGGGGCCTCGCGGCTTATTGGGCAGCAAGGCACATACTTCTGTCCCCGGCAGCATTACACAGTCGATGTGCCGCAGGGTCGAGCCAGCCAGCGGCATGACCCAGAGCACCTGCATCGGCTGCAAGTCAGCCTGCATGGATATCGACTCTGAAAAATCCTATTGGGAAGATCTGGTTCAGCCTGGTCGTCGGCTAGTGCAGTACGGCTACCTGGGATTAGTCTTGGGCTATTTTGCTTATTACCGTCTCTATTCCGGCAATTTCAACTACTATTTCTCTGGCGCATGGGCGCATGAACCTGATCCGCTGCATCGCCTATTCAAGCCCGGCTTCTATCTGTTTGACAGTCCGGTTCCGGTTCCCAAACTGGTTGCTGCGCCCCTAACGCTGGGGCTATTTGTAATCCTCAGCGTTATACTCTGCAAACGATTTGAAAAGCTCTACCGGGCTTGGCGGCGGCGTTCTGCGATTGACTCTGAGCAAGCGCTGCATGAAGTCTTCTCGCTGATTGCCTTTGTAGCATTCAACAGCTTTTTTATATATGGAGGTCGTCCTGAAATTAATCGCCTACCGATTGCCGTTCAGTTTCTATTTCAAGCTGTCACAGTGCTGGTGAGTGCGGTCTGGCTGATGCGAACCTGGAGCTGCAGCCCAGAAACCTACAGGCGTGAAAGCCTGTTGGATAAACTGCGACGACAGCTCAAAAAGCTGCCGATTGCCGCCAATCTGCCAGATGGCCGCAGCCTCGACCAGCTTAAGCTAGATGAAGTCTATATCCTGGCTAAGACTTTGCCTGGAGCGACCCGGCAGCAGAACTGCCAAATCTATCAAGACGTATTGCGCGACGTTTTGCAGGCAGGGCAAGTCAGCGCGACCCAAAGTCTACAGCTCTTGGAGCCACTGCGCCAGCAGCTAGAGATTTCAGAAGCAGAACATCTTGCGATGCTGCTGAAATTGGACAGCAATGGCGAAACCTGGCTCTATTCAGCAGCAACCGCAGCGGAACCGATGATGCAAACTCGGCTGCGAACCAATCGGTCTACGAGTCAATCAATTCAGGAGTCGTCGAATCAGAAAACGCAGCTTAGACGCAAACTGTAGGCTTTGTAAAGCATATTGCTAACGTTAGTGATGCGTTTCATCAAAACTATCGCGATCATCAGATTCATTTAATAGGATTCAGGGATATGCTCAAAACCAAAGTGCTCAACCCCCAGACCCACCAGTTCTACGAAACCGTGCTGATTCCTAATCCGGGTAGCCCCAGCGAATGCTTAATTGGACGACATGCTAGCTGTGATTTAGTGCTTGACAGTCCAGAAATTAGCCGAGTCCATTGCCGGGTACTGTTTTGGAAAGGACAATGCTATTTTGCTGATTTAGGCAGCACCGACGGATCACGCCTCAATAACGAGTCTGTGCAGGTCAACCGTCACTACCCGCTCAAGCCAGAAGACACCATTCGCATCGGCGATTTTCTACTGCTCGTCGAAGCCATCGATTTGCCTCAGCAGACTGCGCTGGATCAGCCTGCTGAGGCCAGTTCACTCCGCCCAGTCTGGTCTGACGCAGCCGGAGGAGAAATTGTGGTGCGCTGCGTTCAGATCATTCAGCAGACCCATGATGTCAAAACTTTCCGCTTTGTGGCCGAACCAGCTGTTTTGTTCAGCCATCGCCCTGGCCAGTTTGTCACCCTGAGCCTGGAAATTGATGGGCAACCCGTGCAGCGATCCTATTCCATTTCCTCCAGTCCTTCACGCCCCGAAACGCTGGATATCACCGTCAAACGAGTTGTTGCCCCGCCGGACTCGCCCACAGCCGCTCCTGGATTAGTTTCCAACTGGCTGCATGATCATCTGAGCGTCGGCAGAAAACTGCGGCTAAACGGGCCATTTGGCAGTTTCACCTGTCTGGATGCGCCCGCGCCAAAGCTGCTGTTGCTCTCGGCAGGTAGCGGCATTACGCCGATGATCTCGATGACACAGTGGCTCTGCGATACAGCTAGCGATCTAGACGTGATCTTTCTGCACAGCGCCCGCAGCCCTCAAGATCTGATTTTTCGGCAGCAGCTAGAGGCGCTAGCCGCCCAGCATCCAAATCTGAAGCTAGCCGTGACGCTGACTCGCTCCAGCCATGGTCAAGCCTGGTTGGGCTACAGCGGCCATCTCAGTTCGGCCATGTTGCAGAGCATTGCCCCTGACCTACAGGAGCGCTGGGT
The DNA here is from genome assembly GCA_019359155.1 of Pegethrix bostrychoides GSE-TBD4-15B. Classification (GTDB taxonomy): domain Bacteria; phylum Cyanobacteriota; class Cyanobacteriia; order Elainellales; family Elainellaceae; genus Elainella; species Elainella bostrychoides. Next base: position 23,216 of record JAHHHV010000080.1, on the reverse strand, counting down.
CTATGTCTGCGGTCCTGCTGCCTTCATGGATGCCGCTAAAACGCTGCTGGCTGAACTCAAGTTTCCGATGCAGCACTACTTTGCCGAGAGCTTTGGCGCTGCTAAGCCTCGATCCCAGCCCAGCTTAACGCAGCCACGCGATTCAGCCGCCCTGCCAATTCCCGATCTAGACCGGCATCATAGCCCAGAGTTAAAACCGGACTTAAAGATCGTGCCGTCGATTGCGCCAGCCAGCCGCTCGGATGCGAGAACCTCCATCCTCTTTACCAAATCGGGCAAAGAAGTGGCCTGCGAGGCCGAGGACTGCATTCTCGAAATTGCCGAGCAAGAAAACATTCGAATGCCGAGCGGCTGTCGAGTTGGCGTTTGCGGAGTCTGCAAGCATCGAGTTATCGATGGCGAGGTGACTTATGCAGAAGCGCCTGCGGCGCTCCAAGCCGCCGAACTTCAGCAGGGATTCATTCTGCCCTGCGTTGCCTATCCCGTAGGGCGAGTCGTCCTAGAAGCGTAAGCTGGTCTGAGCATTGGGGCAGAACCGGATCAAAAAAGGCTGCCCTGGAGCAGCCTAAAAATTGCCGATTCTGTAGATCGATAAATCGGTCTACGATTCATCGATCTACAGCCCCAAACGCCAGTAGGCTAGTCTACTGCGCTAGCGTGACGCTGGCCACTTTGCCGCCGGTGCGCTGAATCTGCTGAAGCTTGCTAGAGAGCTGATCATAGGGCACGATAAACTCCTTGTTGATCCGCCGCACTTTGGGATATCTTGGCAGATTGAGTCCAGCCACTTCAATCCGATAGAGCCGATCAGAGCTGCCCGCCACCGCGCTGCCAAAGACTCGATTCGGCACCACGCCCCGCTCAGCCGGACGATAGGCAAAGCCGCCCGCTCCGGGTGAAATCACCGCCGAAGCACCATTGCGAGCTAGCTCTGAAGCCAGTCGAGAAGAAGCTCCGCCGAGCTGAGCGCGGTCGCTGTTGGCATAGCCGCGATAGAGCTGGAACATCCGCGTAAAGCCGACCGTTTTTTGCCCCGTCTGGGTGGCAAAGCCACGATAGTACGGCACGACAGCATCGCCGAAGCTCTTGTCGTATTCTGCTGAGTCAATGTAGGAGTCAATGTCTGCTTCAAAGCCCTGAGTCTGATAGCGATCGAGATGCTCAATTACTTCTGCTTCGTCGTAGGGCGCACGACCCAGCAGATGCTTAAAGTTCAGCTCGATCACGCGGGTCTGAAAATGCGGGTAGAGGAATTTTTGCTTATAGAGGTCAGATTTAGCGACGGCGCGCACAAACTCCCGCACGTTGAGCTGTCGATCTGCCAGCAGTGACTCCAGGCTGGTCAGCCGCTCCGAGGCCATCAAATAGTCATTGCCCAACACCTGACGATAGACCGCCTGAATCACGGGCTTGGCTTCTTCTGCCGTCCAGTTTGGCCGCAGTTCGAGCGGACTAGTTTCGCTAAAACCACTGGTGCCGAGGCGAGATGCTCCAGTTGTGATTGCCATAGATATACTCCTTAAATCCTGCCTAACTATTCTACGCCAGAGAGATGCTGATAATTCGACTGCCGCGCTGATTGAGCCGCTGCAAGATAGACGAGAGCTGCTCGTAGGGCACCAGATATTCGCTGATGCTGCGGCGCAGCTGTGGCGTTTGCCCCCGATTGGCCTGGGTGACGCGCAGCCGATACTGAGCGCGGTCGCCCCGATGCGTGCCAGCCAGTCCGCGTCCGGTCATGGGCGTTCGCAGCGGCGAGGCGCTGTTGCAGGCCAGCTCTTGCGACAGGCGGGCTACCTTGTGAGCGCGCTGCGTCTGGTCGCTGCTAGCATAGCCCCGGTAGAGCTGAAACATCCGGTTAAAGCTAACTGTTTTTTGACCGGGCTGGCTTTCAAAGCTGCGATAGTGGGGCACAATCGCTTCGCCAAAATGCGTTTGATATTCGTCTGAATCTATGTAAGAATCGATCTCTGCTACATATCCCCGCTGAATATACAGATTCACATGCTGAGAAATCTCTGCTTCATCTGCAGGCGCACGACCCAGCAGATGCTTAAAGTTCAGCTCAATAAACCGCAGCTGTGGCGTTGAGTAAAAAAACTTTTGGCGGTACAGCTCTGACTGTGCCAGACTGCGAATAAACTCCCGGACGCTGATATTGCCCTGCCGCAGCATCGACTCAGCGCTGACTAGTCGCTCCGACTGCATTACATGCTCATTGCCAAATACCTGACGATAAGCCGCGCTGATCACAGTCTGGATATCGGCTTCTGTCCAGTTGGTGCGTCGCTCGACGGGAGCCGCTCCCACAAAGGGTTCTACCCCTAGCTGTCGCGCCGCCATAGAACTTGTCATGATTTCAGCTCCTAATGCCGTATTTTATTGAGAGTATTTGAGAATATTGCTAGTGCCTGTGAGATTCACAGATTCACAGATTCACAGATGCATAGATTTATAGATTTACAGTTCACGTAGAAACGCTGCGTCCTGGCTCTCGGCTCTCGACAAGCCTGAAACTCCAGAACGCAGCGTCGCCGCCTAGCTCAGTGCGTTGATGGCGTAGTCGATGTAGGAGTTGGCCTCAACTGCTGAATCGCCAGACAGCCCGTGATTTGCTTTGATATGCTTCAGCGCTTCCACGTACCAGCTTGGCGAGAGATCGAACGTGCGGTTGATTTCGGCCAGACCGCTAATCAAATAGTCATCCATCGGCCCCGTGCTGCCAGCAATCAGACAGTAGGTGACCATGCGAATGTAGTAGCCAATATCGCGGACGCATTTCGCCTTGCCCGTGTTAGAGGAGGCAAAGTTGTTGCCCTGCATTTGCGTGGTGTAGGGAAACTTCTGGTAGACAGCGTTAGCAGCTCCGTCGGCCAGAGATTGAGCCTTGCCGCTCAGCGCCTTCGCAGCTTCTAGACTAGCGGTTGCTTGACGCATCCGGCCAAAGGCTACTTGGAGTTCAGTCGAGCTGAGGAAACGGCCTTGTGAATCAGCAGCAGCAACGGCTTCGGTTAAAGGAGTTTTCATGCAGAATAAACCTCAAAAAGAATAGATATTGGAACGTTTTCGAGTTCGAGCAGACTAACTAGCAGAGATAAACCAGCAATCACTAACCTACAGCCGCTGCTGCTCGGTCAAAATAGCCGCCCAGCTCAGCCATTAGCGAACTGCAATCGCCGCGCGTCACGCCATTCGGGTCGTTGGCAATTGCAATTGCCGACTCCTTCATTTTGTTCACCGCAACCGCCACCGAAGCACCAGGTACACCCAGCGCCGAGTAGGTTTCGCGCAGTCCATTTAAGCAGCGGTCGTCGAGAACGCTGGCATCGCCTGTAAACGTGGCATAGGTCACGTAGCGCAGAATAATCTCCATGTCGCGCAGGCAGGCCGCCATCCGTCGGTTGGTGTAGGCATTGCCGCCCGGCGCAATCAGCTGAGACTGCTCAGCAAACAGAGCGCGAGCCGCATCCGCGACAATCGTGGAGGAGCTAGAGGTGATCCGGTTGACCGCATCTAGGCGCTTGCTGCCTTCGGCCACCATGTTTCTGAGACCGTCGATCTGATTGTCGTTGACAAATTCGCCGCGCGCATCCGCTTGGGCTACGACTTTGGTGAAAGCATCTAGCATTCTTGATTTTCTCCAAAAATTTGCAAAGCGAGGAAAACCTGCTGATTCCAAAGCTAATCTAGCCGGGGGTTCAGTGGGTTTTAGACTAATTCGATTAAAGCAAGCCGCTTGTGCAGGCTTTGTGCAATTTCAGGCTCTGCTCCCCAAAAATCAGTTAAGAAATGCTAAGAGACACAGGAAGAGGCACAGCCAGACGCAACGGCTGTAACCTGTGGACATAATTAAGTTATGTAACACTAGTTCATTAAATTTGAACTTTTAATTCAAGGGATAAAGCTAGGATTGAGCTACGGTGGGCTGGAAAATTATATAGAGACATGAACAGGGTAATCGGGTCGGAGCACTAGACGGGCTAGCATGGTAGAGACAACATCAGACCAGCGGGACAAGACTGAAATTGACAGGATTACAGCAGAGCTAAAGCGACAGCGGCAGCAAGTAGCGCTGGTTGCCGAAGTGACGCTGAAAATCCGGCAGTCTTTGCAGCTGCAAGAAATCCTGCGGGTCATCGTCACCGAAGTGCAGCGGATTTTGCAGGCTGATCGGGTGCTGATCTATCAGGTGCTGCCCGACGGCACTGGCAAACCGATCAGCGAAGCCGTCCTGCCGGACTATCCGGCTATCTTGGGGATGCAGTTTCCCGAAGAAGTCTTTCCCACAGACTACCAGCAGCGCTATGCTCAAGGCCGCGTCCGGTCGATTGCTGACGTGCGAGATCCGGCGGCAGGGCTAGCCGACTGCCTGATTGAGCTGGTCGAGCAGTTTGCGATCAAAGCCAAGCTGATTGTGCCGATTCTGCAAAATCTCAGCGCGCAGCAGCCGACTGATCCGGCTCAAAATCAGCTCTGGGGACTGCTGATTGCCCATCAGTGCAGTCAGCCGCGCCTGTGGGTCGAGTTTGAGCTGGAGCTGATGCAGCAGTTGGCCGATCAGATCAGCGTTGCACTGGCTCAGTCCCAGCTCTTAGAGCATCTAGAAGAGCGAGTTGCTGCCCGCACGGCTGAACTTCAGTCTGCCAATCAGCGCTTGCAGCAAGAGATCAGCGACCGGATGCAGACAGAGGCAGCGCTGCGGCACAGTGAAGAACAGCTGCGGCTGATTACCAATGCGCTGCCCGTGCTGATTGCCTACATCAACGAGCAGCAGCAGTATTCATTCAACAACCAAGCCTATGCCGACTGGCTGGGGATCGCCCCTGAGCAGATCCATGGCTGTCACCTGCGGCAGATTTGGGGCGAAGCCTGCTATCGAGTCATGCAGCCACAGGTCGAAGCAGTGCTGTCTGGGAAGATGGTCATCTATGAAAACGAAATCACAACTCAAGATGGCAGTCGGCGCTCGGTGAACGTCACCTATATTCCCCATGTCAATCCGCAGCAGCAGGTGCAGGGCTTCTTTGCGCTGATCAGCGATATTAGCAACCGAAAGGCCATAGAGCGAATCAAGGATGAATTTATCTCCGTGGTGAGTCACGAGCTGCGAACACCACTGACCTCGCTGCATAGCGCTCTCAAAATTCTGACGACGGGACGCTTGGGGATACTCTCGCTGGACGGTCAGCAGATGCTAGAAATCGCGGATGAAAATACCGATCGGCTGGTGCGGCTGGTCAATAACGTGCTGGACTTGCAGCGCATTGAGTCTGGCGAAGTCCAGATGGAAAAGCGAGCCTGTAGTGCCGCAGCCCTGATGATGCAGGCGGTTGAGTCTATGCAGCCAATGGCAAATCAGCATGGCGTGCAGCTCTCTTTGGCGGCGCAGTCTGTCGATCATCTGCTCTGGGTGGACTCAGACTATATTGTGCAGGCGCTCACCAACTTGCTCAGCAACGCGATCAAGTTTTCGGCGGCGGGCAGCACAGTCTGGCTGCTGGCGGAAGCTGAGGCGACAGAGCTGCTGTTTCAGGTGCGCGATCAAGGGCAGGGCATTCCAGACCATAAGCTCGAAAGTATTTTTGAGCGGTTTCAGCAGGTAGACTCTTCGGACTCACGTCGCAAAGGCGGCACCGGACTGGGGCTAGCTATCTGTCGCAAAATCATCGAACGCCATCAGGGAAAAATCTGGGCTGAGAGTGTGCTGGGGCAGGGCAGCACCTTCTTTTTTACGGTGCCGATGTTCAGGTTGCCCGCGCAGCTACCCGCGCAAATCTTCGCCAACCTACCCGCAAAATCATCGGCAAACCCTCTTAAAACAGCGAGACAGCGCAATGGCTAAGCGAATCCTGATTATTGACGATGAAGAGACAATCCAGACAGTGGTGCGGTTTGGGATTCGGCTGGCGGCAGGCTGGGAGGTGATCACGGCTAGCTCTGGGTCAACGGGCATCGCCACGGCTCAGGCAGAGCGACCCGACGTGATTTTGCTAGATGTGATGATGCCAGAAATGGACGGCATCTCCACCTTCAAGATCTTGCAGTCGCATCCTGAGACTGAGCAGATTCCGGTGATTTTGCTGACGGCAAAAGCGCAAGCTGCCGAACAACGACAGTTTGACGAACTAGGCGTGAGCGGCGTGATTACCAAACCGTTCAACTCGCTGAATCTGCCGGAACAAATTACCAAGCTTTTGTACTGGCAATAAATCTACTGGTGCACCCCGATGAAAATTCTGCTGGTAGAAGATGATCCCACCCTAATTAAGCTGCTGACGCAGAGTCTTGCAGCAGAGCGCTATGTACTCGATATCGTTGAGGACGGCGAACAGGGCTGGCTCTATGGCTCTACGTTTGAATATGATCTGGTGATTCTCGATATTATGCTGCCCAAGCTGAATGGAATCTGCCTCTGTCAGCGCTTTCGAGCCGAGGGCTACAGCTTCCCGATTTTACTGCTCACCGCTCAAGCCAGCAGCAGCGCTAAGGTACAGGGCTTTGATGCCGGAGCTGACGACTATGTGGTGAAGCCGTTTGATCAAGCTGAGCTGCTGGCTCGACTGCGGGCACTGCTGCGTCGATGTAGCGCCAGTCCGCTGCCGATCTTGAGCTGGGGCGAGCTGCGGCTGAATCCCGGTACCTGCGAAGTCAGCTACAGTGATCAGCTGCTGCGCCTCACCACCAAAGAATACGATCTGCTAGAGATGCTGCTGCGGCAGAGTCATCATGTCTTCAGCATTGACGAAATTCTCGACCGGCTCTGGTCTTCTGAAGCCTTTCCAGCCGAGGCGACCGTGCGGTCTCATCTACGACGGCTGCGGCAGAAGCTGACGGAGGCGGGTGCTCCACCAGACTTGATTGGGACGCTGCATGGACGCGGCTACTATCTGAATCCGCCCCCGCAACAGAGCGGACTCACAGGCAACCCCAATTCGCAGGCTGCCTATCTCGCCTTCCTCAACCAAACCTGGCGCAGCACTAAGCCACGCTGTCTCGAACAGTTGCAGGCGCTCTCTCAAGCGACTCAAGGCTCACAGGCTCACATTCTGCATCAGCTGGCCGGAACCCTAGGGATTTTTGGGCTGCTGCCGGAAATGCAGATCGCCCGCCGCCTAGAGGACTATTTGAGTCGGGCTGAGATGGGGGCTGAGATAGAGATAGAGGCTGAGATAGAGGCTGAGCCGATTGCTCGCCTGGTGAGGCAACTGCAACAGGCAATTGGGCAGATTGAGACAGTGCAAGTTCCGCCAGCTTCTAGTGAAATGACTCTGCCTGCGCCCGCTCGCAATGCCCAAAGAGCCTAAAAGCCGCGAACGGCTAATCCATTCGCGGCTCTATTGTAGCTCTATGCTTTGACGCTACTGGAGACTCTACTCGTCAGCGTCGGTGAGCAGTTTCATTTTGGCGCTAATCTTTTCGCCAATTTCTTCAGGCGTGGGCATATACATCTCCTTTTTCTTCATGCCCATGTTGATCTTCTCGGTGATTTCCTCTATTGAAGGCGCATCGATGCCCTTATCTTTCATGCCCGCCTTAATTTTATCGGCAATTTCTTCACTCGAAGGCGCAAAACTCGACTTACCGCTCATGCTGGTTTTAATTTTCTCAATGATGTCCTGAATCGAGGGAATCGTTCCCCCTTTGGCCTCGACGCCAGCTTGAATCCGGGTGGCAATCTCATCAGGAGTTGGCTTGAATAGAGTCTTGTGGCTGAGGAAATACGCCCGCTTTTGGTCGGGGGTGAGCGTGGCAAAGGCATCGCTCTTCGGCAGCGATTTGATCAGTCCGGCCAGCGACTTTTTCTGGTCAGGATCCAGCGTCAGTGATTTAAAAGCCTTACGGAAGCTTTTGCCATCTTCAACTTGCAGGTTGAATTCTGCGAGCTGATCGGGTCTGAGCAGCGCTTCAATTTGCGGAATGATTTCTGTTTCTAGCTGATTCACTGCGGCCTCTTGCTCTGGCGTGAGCTGCATCGATCCAAAGCCAGGAAACGAGAGCTGGGCAATCGGCTGAGGTGAGAGTAGCGCCAGGGGCAGGGACTCGGCTGGCGGCACTGAGAAGCCTAGCAGGCAGAAACAAGCAGAGAGGGCGATCAATAGACGTTTCATAGTAAATCTCTTCCAAATTGTACAAACGATACTAGCTGCCTGATTCAGGCTGTGACTATCAGGCTGTGACTATCAGGCTGTGACTATCGGGCTGTGACTATCACCCGCTATGCTTCCATGCGAGGTTCATTAAACTCGCTGGTCTCGGCTTCAGCGACGGGCATCGGTTGAGCCGCTGGCTTATGCTGACTATAGGCGGCAATCGCCAGCATGGTAATGATCATCAGCGGAAATATCAGGCTGCGAAATTCCTCGGAGAGCAGCACAAAATAGGCGGCGGCAAAACCGCCGAGACCAAAACCGACGATGGTGGGAACGACCCGCCCGATCCGCTCTAGCGCCTCAGCCGCCGCCGGATCGGGCGATCCATCCGCTGATGGCGAGAGCTTAGAGATGCCATACTGCACCAGATCAATCGTGAGCTGAGTGGTATTTCCCGTCATTACCGTCGTTGGAATGTAGCTTTTAAACACGCCCTTAGATTCTTTCATCAGCGCATTTTGGATCGCCATGGCCACGACCCCAGTCAGGCCAATCGGCAGAATCAGATCTTCCTGCACGTCCAGCAGCAGTCGGCTCGACAGATTGGTGCCGATAATCAAAAAGGCGCTGAGGGCAATGGCTTCGGCAGTCAGCAGCACCGCAAAGACTGGCCAGTCTCGCCGTCGAGCATAGCGAGCCAGCAGCGAAGTCAAGGCCACCGTCAACATGAAAGCTGGAATCATCAGCAGCCGCGTGGCCGTACTGCCTTCATCAGAGGCGACAAAGGATGATCCGGCCAGCGCAATATTGCCCGTAACGTGAGCTGTAAATAGACCAAACAGGGAAATAAAGGCAGCTGTATCAACAAAGCCCGCCGTCCAGCTCAGCAAGAAGTTGGCGGGACCGTCGCTAATCAAAAAAGCGCCAAAATTAAAAGGAGCTGTCCGTGAACCTGCAACCATCGCTATTCCTCCAGTTTCTGCAACTTTCTCCAGAATTTTACCGCTAGTCTTTGTCGGGCTTAGCGGGCTTGGCTACAATTGTCTTCACCACTTGGTAAAGATGCAGGTCGCTCTCAGCCAAACTCAGCAGGTCTGGATCTAGCGAGTCCAGCGCTGGCACTGCGGTCAAATCGCCATATTCTGCCGCCGATCCCCAGTTGGTGAGCAGCGCTATATCTGTGCCATCGACCGCTTTGAGCAGTACGGCAGAGCGCGGCGAAGGAAAAACCTGCTTGATGCTGGGCAGCAGCGTTTCGGCAGCATCCACCAGCTTAGGCAAGTCATCTAGACTCTTGGCCGTAATTTCGTTGAACTGCACCAGCGCATCCTTGCCGCGAATCGCCGGAACCATGCCTGTTGCAGCTAGCGTATCGTCAATTTCAAACAGAATGGTTCGAGTCGGGGCAACTGGTGCTGTCTCCTTTTTTTTAGAAGATTTTGAGTCTTCTGCGGGCTGGGCAAGATAGGCCTCATAGCTTGCGGCATCCTGCCACTGCGTCAGGCTCAGCACCCGCTCCCCATCTGCACTCTGCAAGACCGAAAAGCTGCCAAACCCCGGCGTTTTTTTGAAGAATGACTTGCTGGATTTCATCAGGGTCGTAACGATGTCTTTTTGGGTTGTGGCCGTTGTTTCATAGATCTCAGCGACGTTGACGCTGGTGCTGCCTGGATCAAACAGATAGGCGGCAGCAGTTTTGTCGGCTTGGGCAACTTGAGGGGCAACCGTCAGCAGAACAATCAGCAGCAGCGCCAACAGACCGAGCTGATGCAGCTTTAAAAGATGTCGTGAAACAAACAATTTGATCAGTTTGACCATGATTACCCAACTCTTTCCTTCGTGCTTTAAATTACGTGCTTCCGATGACATGTCTGGCGAATTTGAGTTGGCCTACGAGCTTGCCAAACCGGGCTAGCGAATCGGTGATCGGATCAGACTAACTCAGCCTCCTATCCTAAGCTGCGCCTACCGCGAAGAAATGTATGAAAGGATACAGCAAAGAGTAGATATCTATGTAGACATCGAGACTCTTTAGCGATTCCATTGAAATACTGCATGGCTCTCTAAGGAGATGTGTCTTCCGGTACAACGCAGCCAGCCTGACGAACTCTATGATGTGAACCATCATCAAAATTGTATACAGTATGCAAATTTCTATGAAGCTGCTGGATTTGCTCGGCCATCTCGTTAGTCAAGCCGCTTTGAGATTGTGAGCTGTCATACCAACTCACGCTAACTAATTCACGCTAATCAATTTACGCTTTCACACTTCCACACTTTCACACCTTCACACTGACAGAGGTAGAAGATGACGCAGCTCAATTTAAAATTGATGCAGGTCGGGTTACCTGAGCCAGCGACTAATCTCCAGGGGCAGCCAGCAGCCGAACCCACGCCCTCAGCGCCCGTCGAGTCAGATCTGCCTGACCTGATCTATGGCTTGGACGATCAGCCGCCCGTTCTAGAAGCTTTGTTTGTAGCGTTGCAGCATGTGCTGGCAGCTTTTGTTGGCATCATTACACCACCGCTGATTATCTGCGCGGCGCTGGGACTCAACGCCGACGAGACGAGCCGCACAGTCAGCATGTCGCTGCTGGCTTCGGGGATTTGTACCTTTATCCAATGCCAGAGAATTGGGCCGATTGGCTCAGGTTTGCTGAGTTTGCAGGGCACGAGCTTTGCTTTTCTGGCGCCGATTGTCGGGGTTGGAACAGCGGCTATTGGATCAGGGCGCTCTCCCCAAGAGGCGCTGGCGCTGATCTTTGGCATCTGCTTTTTTGGTGCATTCGTCGAGATTTTTTTGAGCCAGTTTTTACATCTGGCGCAACAGCTGATCTCGCCCGTGGTGTCGGGGACTGTGGTGATGATCATTGGGCTGAGCCTGATCAAAACTGGCATGATCAGTCTAGCGGGCGGCGAAATTGCTCGCGCGAGCGGCAGCTACGGCAGCTACCAAAATCTGGGGCTGGGCGGACTGGTGATGCTGATTGTGGTAGCGCTCAACCTGACGAACAGCCGCCATTTACGCATGGGGGCAATTGCGATTGGGCTGGGCGTGGGCTATGCGGCCTCAATTTGGCTGGGGCTGGTCGATTTTAGCGGCTTAGGGGATTTGCCCTGGATCAGGCTGCCGCGACCGTTTCGCTATGGGATGCAGTTTGAGTTCACCGCGTTCATTCCCTTTGCCCTGCTCTATCTCATTACTGCAATTGAAACCATCGGTGATTTGACCGCCACCTCAGCGGCTTCAAAGCAGCCCATTAGCGGCAAGCTCTATATGCAGCGCATCAAGGGCGGCGTGCTGGGGGATGGCTTCAACTCGCTGCTGGCCGCCATGTTCAACAGCTTCCCCAACACCAGCTTCAGCCAAAACAACGGCGTGATTCAAATGACGGGCGTGGGCAGTCGCTATGTCGGCTTTTATGTCGCAGGCATCTTGGCGCTGCTGGGACTCTTGCCCCCGGTCGGTGGCCTGCTGCAAACTCTGCCGCAGCCTGTGCTAGGAGGCGCAACCATCGTCATGTTTGGCTCAATTGCGGTGGCTGGCATGAATATCATCGCCGCTAACCCAATCGATCGCAGAACGCTGATGATTCTCTCGGTGTCGCTCGCGCTGGGACTGGGCGTAGTCTATGCACCCGACATTTTAGACGATAAGCCTGCCATGATTCGGCATTTATTTTCGTCCGGAATTTCAACGGGCGGACTGACGGCGATGCTGCTAAATCTGCTGCTGCCGTCAGCTCAGCCTAAATGACGCGCCTGACTCAGATTTACCGATCGAGCGTAGTATCTAGTTCAGAGAGCGGATCGTCCAGCGGTTCGAGATGCGTAATCACGCTGGTGTGCGGCAGGCTACGGACAATCTCAACCTCCAGCTGATCGCAGAGATTGTGGCCTTTTGAAACCGTCCAGGTATCGGGCACCAGCACATGGAGCGAGATAAACCGCCGCGCTCCAGCCATTCGCGTCCGCAGGGCGTGAAACCGAATGCCACTGGCCTCATAGCGCTCCAGAATCGCCTTGACCTGCCGCTGCTCTGGCTCTGGAATTGCCTGATCAAGCAAGCCAGAGCAGCTTTCGCGCAGCAGCCGAAATCCTGCCCAGATGATGTTGGCGGCCACAGCTAAGGCAATCAGCGGATCGAGAAACAGCCAGCCTGTTGCCTTGACCAGCAAAATCCCCAGCAAGACACCTACCGAAGTCCAAACATCCGTCAACAGATGATGCGCGTCTGCCCTGAGCGTGATCGAGTTGAGCTGATGTCCAGCCTTGAGCAAAGTCCAGGCCACAATAGCATTCATAGCCGTTGCCGCCAGCGTCAGCCCTAGCCCCAGGCCAACCTGCTGAATTGGCTCCGGGTGCAGCAGTCGGGGAACCGCCGCCACCGCGATGCTAATTGCCGCCAGCACAATCAGAACGCTTTCGGTGCCGCTAGAAAAATACTCGGCTTTGGAATGCCCGTAGGGATGGTCGTCGTCGGGCGGTTTGGCCGCTAGCGACAGCATCCAGAATGCCACCAGCGCCGCCAGCAGATTAACGCAGGATTCCATCGCGTCTGAGAGCAGCCCCACCGACCCCGTAAACCAGTAGGCAAAGCCTTTCAGGGCAATGGTGCAAAGAGCCGCCACAATCGACAGCACCGCATAGGAACGGGCAGAATTAGCCATAGATCAAATAGATCAAGCTGGGATAGAGCTGGGATAGAGCCTGAATTGATTAAAGTTTATCTTGAATAGACTTTTGAACCCTGTCGCTAGCGCGTCAGATCATGGGGTCAATCACTCAGCTGTCTTGATAGTTTCTCTGGAAGTCTCTCTGGAAGTCTCTCTGGCAGCTTTTCCGAGCGAAGGCTATCATCAAACTCCAGCTCATAGGCAGGGTCATCTGTACCCAGAAGCTTGTCCCAGACGGTGAAATATAGTCCGTAGTGGACGCGATATTTACGATGGTGCAGTGAATGATGCGTAGAGCCAATCAACCATTTGCTCAGCCAATGCCGCGAAAAGCTGGCTGGAAATAGCTCAAATCCCAGATGGTTGACCACAGTCCAAACGGTCATCGTCAGCAGCAACGCAATTAGAACAAAAAAGTTGAGCGGAATGATGAAGGTAATACCAACAAGGAAGATCGCCTGTAGGCAGGCTTCTGCTGGGTCAAATGCAAAAGATGTCCAGGGGGTGGGATCGCCGGAACGATGATGGCCAGCATGGAAATGCTTGAACAGAAACGGCTGATGAAACGCGCGGTGGATAAAATAAAAATAGCTGTCCTGCAAGATCAAGACTAAGCCAAAGCTAGTAACCGCGTAGAAATAGCCGTAGGCGCTTAGATCGGCATAGAGGCAAGTCTCCCCTCGGTCATAGCGCCAGATTACAAAGGCAGCCGCAGTTGCAAAAAATAGCGTAGACTGCATCGCCAAATAAATATCTTGGCGAATCGCCTGAAGCTGCGGCGGCTTTGAGCGCAGCCTGCGTCCAAGCAAGCCGCCAGTGTTGCCAGTGCCACCAGTGTTGCCAGTGCCACCAGAAAAGCGACTGGGCAGGCCATAGAACAGCAGGTAAGCTCCCCCAGCAACCGCAAAGTAGCGAACCAGAATTAACCCAAAGAAAGCGGCCCAGTAATACCAAAACGAGTGATACGTCAATTCAGCAATTCCTTACTGTGCCAGCGACAGCTTGAGGGTTAGAGTCTTTTGCTAGATTAGCCTACTGTCCTGGTCGCGGTTTTGGCAATTGCTCCAGCGGACGGATTTCCCCCAGATTGCGACCAGTCTCAAGACTTAATACCAATGTCAGATCAATACCTAAAAATCAATACCTAAAAATTCCTGAGAGATCTCAGACTAGGAAGCTACAAAAGCGAGTAATATGGATCGTCCGGTTCAGGCTCTCCAGCGCCGCTAGTTCAGAAGGGTTCAACCAGTGGTTATGTTTGAGGAACTATCGCATTCGATTGGCAAAGAAGCGCTCAAAGCCGCTCGTGACCTGCTAGATGCCCTGCTGCAACGTCAGGATCTGACCTCGGAGCAGCGGACGATGCTGCACCAGGCTTCTCGCGCCGCAGAGGCTCTGCCTGTTCGCCCAACAGCTTCCTATGAGGTCGTCTTGACCGTGAGGCTAGAGCCAAAGCTGGAGGTGCCGGGCGAGCTAGAAATGCGGCAGTATAGCCTCACCTTCACGCCAACCTGGTTCACGCTGGAGAGTCGGCGGGTTGCCCGCAGTCCGCTGATCTACTTTCTGTTTGAAACCACCATCGACGGTGGCTTTGAGGTCAACGGTGATTTTGACCAGTGGTGTGCAGATGTGGCCGGACTGGCACAGCAGCCCGATGCCAACCTGCTGATTACCCGCACCGAAGACAGCGAGCTGGACGACGAAGACGAAGACTACCCCGCCTCGACCATGGAGGCCATGGAGCTGCTGCCCGCTTGGTTTGTGAAGCGGATGATGACCGATGCCTGGCATTTTGGCCTGCTGACCACCAGCGGCAATGTAATTGGCATCCACCAGATTCACCGCACCTATCAGGCTGCCGACGGCTCGATTTGGATTGACGTAGAGCTAATGAGCATCTATCCGCCCGGAGTTGCCGAAAACGTCATGTTTATTGCACCTACAAGCCGGACTCAAGCCAGCATCAACACCAGCCATATTGTTACAGCCTTTGAGCTAGCCGACACTTGAGCTAGCTGGCACTTGCGAACTACCCGACCTGCTCCTGCTGAATCTCCGCGAGAGCCTGCCGCAGCTCGGCAGAATGCAGCCAGCCGACAAAGCCCGCATAGAGGCATTCACCCGCCGCAGAAGCTACAAAAACATGATCGATGCTCAGCCAGTCTCGCCAGATGCGAATGCTGCTACCGTCCGGCAGCGTCAGCAGCGGCTGAGCGATCTGGAAGTAGCGACGGTGGCCATCTGTGAGACCAGGCACAGATTGCAGTCGCCGGATCATCTCATTGAGTTCGATGGTTTCGCCCAGCTGGAAATCTGCCCAAAACTGGCGAATTGTAGCGGTCACGGCTGGATCGTTGCGTAAGGCTGGATGGGAGCGCCCCTCCAGACAGACAAAATGGGCGTTGGGGAAGCGGGTGCAGGAGACAGGCACTGTACCGTCGCTGCCCGCGTCGAGATCGCCCGCAATTGTCAGCGTCGGGATCTTGGCGGCAATTTGCTCGGCCATTGGCTTGCGATTGCTGCCCAAATCAGCGGCGATGCCTAGCCCCAGATGTAGCGGATCGAAAATCCGCCCCAGGTCAGATCCGCCAACGGGCGAGGCAATTAAAACCAGCGAATGCACCCGCTCCCACCAGTCTGGGTGGCGATGCAGCGCCTCCAGCCAGATTAGTCCGCCCATGGAATGCCCGACAATCCGCAGCGGCAGGTGAGGATAGGCCGAGGCGGCTTCGGCAGCGATCTGCTCTACCTGCTGAATCAGCGGCTCAATCCGCAGCCAGGTTTGGACATAGCCTAAGTTGGGCGCAATAATCGGCGTGCCGTCGCTAACGAGCGTTTGGCCCAGCGCCATCATGGCACGATTATCGTCAGCCCAGCCATGCTGCACAAACAGCAGCGCTGGTGGGGCTGGAGCGGGAGCGGGAGCGGGATCTACAAGCATGGGCGAACGGCTGGGGATGGACATGAAGCAGATATCTTGAGCGTGACTTGAGCGCCGCGACCCTGCGCCAGCGCGTCTAGGGCATGCTTGCGCTGATTTAGGGCTTCAGCAATTATGATCCATGATCCAGCGGCCAAGTTAGGAGATGCTCTCAGCGTATCACTAGAGAATATGGCGTGCTTTTGCAACGAACCCAAATTTGATGCGGAGACTGCATATGTCAAAAGCCGCGCCGGATATCCAGTCTGAGAGCGTCAAATCAGAGCTGCTTCAACAGGATTTAGTGAGATCTAGCATGAAAAATCTGTCGGGTGAATCGGGGTTTCGTTTGTTCTGCAAAGCGGCTAAGCTGCTGTTGAGAGATGAGAAGTCTGGCCTCGGCTGTGCTCCTATTAAAGCGGTTCCCAGCTATGTGTGATGATCAGCGATTTCAGGATTTGTTGGATCAGGTTAATCAGCGTTCGGAGCTACGGTTACAGCGAGAACGCTGCCTGTCGAAACTGCTCATGCAGATTCAGCAGTCGCCGAGGCTGCTCCGCAACAGACATCCAGATTACTATGATGCTCTAGATCGAACCCTGCTCTGGGTCGCCAAAAAAATCGAAGGCTTTGAACCTGACAAACCGCCACCGACTCAGTCAGAAGATTTTATGAAATGGGTGAATCGCTATCTCAGCTGGCGAATCACAGAGCTATATCGTTCTGATGGTAGGAATGATATAGCAAAATCTAACATCCCAGATCCGACACCAAGCCTCAGCTCACTGGACAAACTGATCAAGGATTTGCAGGCGAAACAACTCAAGCGGACTGGTCAGGAAATTCGGACATATATTGAACAAGATCCGGAAGGTATTTTAGGTAGCTGCCATCTGCGTCAAAATTCCGCATATAACTGTCAGGTTTTGGCGGTGCGAATACATTTGCAGGAGCCGCCCGCAACAGTCCGAGCGGTGGCTGCTGAATTTGGCGTTCGTGAACAGGCGCTTTACACGCACTGGAGAACAAAATGTCAGCCGCTGCTCCGCCTGATTGCTTTACGGTTTGACGAGCCGTTGAAGCAGGAAATTGTTAGCCCTGAGCTGAAAGAAAGTCTGAGTCAAGTTCAGCTTGAGGGACATCCAGAATGCAACTGCTGGAATCTCTCAGAGCAGCTTTTACTGACCAATCCGGCAGTAGGAGTTCAGGAGATTGCTCAGGCGATGCATCTACCCAGAGTTGCGGATGTTTGGCAACATTGGGAAGGTAAATGCCTGCCGATTCTAAAACAGTTTCGCTCATAGTTTTTCGCTCAGTTTTTCGCTCAATTCTTTACTGATAATTCTTCGCTGATCATCAATGGACATTAAACGCTCATGAGTATTGCAACATTACTGAGAATGCCAGTTCCCCTGCCGCGCGAAGCCCATGCAAAGGCTGCCCAATTCGCGGCTGAGCAGGCAACGACCGCCAAAGGCAAGCAGGTTTACCTGAACACGCTGGCCGTTTACGCTGTACATACTTATCTCAACTGGCTGGAAATTTCGACCGATCTCACCCAGTCTGACTGCTGGCAGCCCGGACTAAGAGCCATATTTGACATTGCAGATCTGGCTATTCCCGAAGTTGGCCTGCTGGAATGTCGTCCCGTCTTGCCAGGAGATGCCGCCTTTGCCGTGCCGATATCAGCTACAGATCGGATTGGCTATGTAGCAGTGCAGTTTCAAGAAGATCTCAATACGGTCGAGCTGCTGGGCTTTGTGCGGGCTGCGGCAGATCAATTAGCACAGTCGGCAGAGCAGGCAATTGCGCCAATAGAAATCCAGCTTCAGGATTTGCTGCCCCTCGATGCGCTGCTCAACCTGCTACACCCTGAAGCGGCAATTAACGATCTGCGGCAGTGGCTAGAGGGGCAGTTTAGCGAAAAGTGGCGCTCTGTAGAGGAGCTAGTGCCCAGCCGATTTAGAAACTCTCGGTCTGGCTCTAGAAGCGCCATGGGCAGCAATTCTCCTGAGCAAGAGCCGCGCTATGCTGAGGCCAGCTCAGTGACGCGAGCTACGGCAATCCAGCTGACTCAATCAGGGCAGTCTGGGCAGTCTGGGCAACTTGAACAGACAGTCGTGCTGGTGGTGCAGGTGCTATCTGTAGTTGCAGCAGAAAACAGCCTGAATGTTTGCCTAAAACTCTATCCAGACCAAGCTTCGACCTGCCTGCCCAGCCAGCTCAAAGTGGCCGCACTGGACGAGTCGGGCACGGTCATTTTAGAATCTCAGCCCAAAGAAGAAAGCGTTTGGACGGAGCTAGAGCTGCTAGACTGTCGCCCCGGCGAGCGATTTAGCGTTCGGATTTCAATTGGCGAGAGCAGCGTCATAGAGGAATTCTGCGTCTGAGCTAGAAGACAATTCATTCGTGCTTATATTGAATTGGTATTGAACTGAGAGATTAGGGCAGCAGCATGTCGATGATTCGGTTAGTAATTCGTTCCCGCAACAGTAACAGCCCAGATACAGATTTTCGGGTCAGGCTTGATCCGGGAGGTGCTGAGGAGCTTGAAGCGCTGCTTCCCCCAGTGCCGCCAGAATTGCAGGCTGCATTAGCTGACTGGAAGCGAGCCTACTCCGGGCAGGAAGGCGTGCGGTCGCACTATCGAATTGCTGCGGGTGAGATCACAACGCTCTCCGTCCGGGAGGTAATTGAGCGTTCTGAAGTGTTGAGGGATCAGTTCAATAGCTGGCTGAGCTTTCCAGATAAAGAGTGGTGGCGAATTCGCGAAACGTTAGTTGCGCTTTCCCACCGCACTGAACCGCGCCTGATGATTGACTTGGGGCAGGAAACCACTCTGAAAAAGCTGCCCTGGCAGGATTGGGATCTGCTGATGACTCGCTATCCCAGAACTGACCCAGCGCTGAGAGCGCTTTCCCAACAGGCGCTTCCCCCTGCGTCGCCCATCTATCCGCAGGCTGCAAAGATCAGAATTTTGGTAATTATTGGGGAGAGTGCAGATATTCAGACGGCAGCAGATTTGCAGACGCTTGAGACCTTACAAACTAACGATTCCGACCATGTCGAAGTGATTGTGCTGTCTCAGCCCTCGACTAGAGATCTGCAAACAGCGCTCAGCGACGCTCAGGGCTATCACATTCTGGTATATGTTGGGCATAGCAGGAGCAGTGATGACGGTCAGATTGGCTGGCTGCTGCTGAATGAAACCGACGAATTGAGCATTGCTGACTTTAAGTTTGCGCTCAAAAAAGTGATCCAAAAAGGGTTGCAGCTGGCAATCTTTAACTCTTGCGACAGTTTGGGGCTGGCGCAACAGCTCGCGCAGCTCGATATGCCGCGCTGCATTGTGATGAAAGAGCCAGTCCCTGACAGAGTGGCCGTTGAGTTTATCGATCGGTTTTTTCACCAATTTGTGCAGGAGCGGCAGCCTCTACTGCGCTCAGTCCGACTGGCTCGGCAGGAGCTAGAGCATTTTAATACGCGGTATTCTGAGGTGACTTGGCTGCCGACCGCCTGCATTAAGCAGAACTCGGAGCCGCTGACCTGGCAGAAGCTGCTGGATAATTTACTGCCGCTAGCCCCAGAGCCAGCACCACCTCCCCCAACACCGCCTTCCCCACCACCTCGCTCAAATGCGATTAAAATTGCGGCGGCTGTGGGCACGATGGCTTTATTGGCAGGGTTGCTCAAGATTGCGCTGCCAATAATTTCGTCTGTGGCTCGCTCGCCTGAGACTCCGTCTGGGCATGTCGCCCCGCCTTTACCTGCCGCTGAGCTGATTAGCGCGGGGGAAAAGCCGATGAGTCACAGCATTATTGAGCTGAGCGGCAGGTACGGTGATCTGAAGCAGGAAGGAATGAGTGCATTTGCCAACGCAGACTACGCGACGGCAGAGGCAAAGTTTGCTCAGATCCGCTCTGAGGCCAAAACGCAGTGGCGGCAGGAGTCTCGCACCAGCCTAGAGTTTCAGGCAGCAGATCAAGCGCTGAAAGATCCCACTGTCTTGATCTATCAAAACAACGCGGCAGTGCGGCTGCGTCACAAAAGCGGAGAACCCATCTACACCATTGCCGCAGCGGTGCCGCTGAGTCTTAACATCGGGCAGCAAATGCTGTTTGGTATCGCTCAGGCGCAAGACCGGGCGGTGAATCCAGTCAGCGGCGCTCCGGTTAATCTAGAAATTGTGGTGGTGAACGATCTCAATCAGCCAAGCCAAGCCAAGGCCGTCGCTAAATCGCTGGCAGATAATGCCCGCTTTGACGGTCGCCGCATTTTGGCCGTTGTGGGGCATTACATCAGCGATAGTACCTGCGAGGCACTGAGAGAAGTCTATCGCGCCGCCAAAATCCCGGTAGTTTCGCCGCTTAGCACTGCGGCCAATCTACGCCAAGACTGTGGCGATTCAGACCTCTTCTTCCGCACGACTTCCTCGACTGCAATTGAGGCAGAGGCGTTGGTAGACTATCTGGTGCAGTCACAGCCCCGCCCAAAGGTGGCAATCTTTTACAACAAAGAGGATTCGTTTAGTCTCGACTTGTTCAATCAATTTCAGGCGGCTTTGAATGCTAAAAACGGTGTCGTTGTGCAGACGGTTGATCTGTCCCAGCCGCTAGATGTTGAAGCAGCCCTGACCCAGGTGAGCAGCGTCGATGCGCTGGCGGTCTTGCCCGATGGCCGCAGCGGCAATCCTGATGCGTTTAATCGCGCCGTAGAAGTGATCAAAGCCAACAGCGGCCAGCGCCTCGTTCTTGGCTCAAACCCGCTCTATGACGAAATCGTGATCAAAACAGGCGGGGCAATTGAAAACCTCACAGCCAAACTGATTATTGCAACCGACTGGTACCGAGCCTGTGCTGTGGAAGATGGGGTTAGCTTTGTCAAGGATGCAGAAGAAGTCTACTGGTTTGGGGGCGTAAACCGTACGGCTGCGCTCTCCTATGAAGCAGTACAAGCTTTGCAGGCGACGCTTAGCCCTGACGTGACCTCAACTCAGATTCAGCAAAGCCTGACCAGTCTGAACGGGGTAGAAAGCGCTGTGTTCAAAGACAAGACGATCAGCTTTGACGCAAATGGCGACCGCAAAGAGCTGGATTCTCGTCTGCTGACCACGCCCCAGAACAACATGAACCAACCCTTTAAGCTAGTGCCCGGTACGTCCTGCCCAGCAACATAGCGCTAGCAGCCACGGATACCATCCAGCCCTCAGAAATCTCTGGGGGCTTTTTGTTTTACAGAGGCTTTAGGTCAGATCATAACGGCGTCGAAGTCGAGCGTTTAGTAAGTAGAGGCTCATTTACTGACCCATTTACTGACTACCTCAAGGAAGCCATCATGAAAAACTACATCCTCGCACCTGACTTTACTCTTACCGCTAAAGCCTTCTCCACAGGCGGGAGCAACCTGCCGCCGCCTCGCAACCTGAGCCAACTCGGCAGCTAGCCGATCACGCGGTTTTGCCTAAAGAAAAGGGTGTTCTGCCGTCGGAGTCATTTGCTCAAGTTCCGGCAGCAGGACAGCAATTCAAGCTAATCTACATTCATCTGATACAAATAAGCCATCGCTCCAGTCTGGTGAACCTGATCAAGCTGCTGACCGCCTAACGAGGCAATTGTCGATAGAAATGCCTGCTCCTCTACTTCTGAAGCTCGACAAAACACAAACCAAACCCGCGATTCTCCTTGCAAAGACTTGACCTCTCGCTTAAACTGCTTCACGCCCTGCTTGGACTGGAGCTTCTTGCCTCCCCCCTCAGCCAGCAGGCTTTTGCCCAGCTTATACTGATCAGCAGCGTAGCCTAGCGTAGGCGCATAGTAGATAAACTGGTTCAGTCCAGAACGGTACACATAAAGCCGATCGCTGGGCTGCTGCTGCGATTTAACATAGGCGAGTACGGGGCGCATTTCTTCAACTTCAGTTGGATAGATCATGAGCCTGCCAGATCGCAAAAACGGCGGCGTGACCAGCGCGAAGAGCAGCAGGATACCCACAAAGAAGCCCGGTTTACGCCACTGCTTAGATAGAGTAAAGAGAGAAGCGATGCCCTGAGCAATGATTAAAATTGCCAGCGGCGTTAAAAAGATAACGAGTCGCTCTCGAAATGGATATTGCTTCAGGCAAGCTGCAATCAGCGTAGTGACGATTGGCGCTAGAATCGCCAGCAGCAGCAGACGATCCCGGCGATAGTAAGCAATACAGCCGAGCGCGAATGGCAGAATCGCAATCCCGTCTGCCACGCCTAGAAATCCCAGCGGGTTGTAGAAAAATCGGCCAAATGCGTCAAATAGCCAAACGAGATCGAGTGGCGATCGGGGATAGCGCTCAATCCAGGATTCGGCTAAGGTCTGGTTTTCTAGAGTGCCTTGAATGGTCAACGCATAAAGCGCCGCAAAACTGATCAGCCAGATTAAATAGAGCGGCAGACGATTGACCAAGATATCTCGACGCTGTGGACGAGTGGCGACCAAAAAATAGCCGACCTCGATGCCGGCCATCACGAAAATGGCCGGATGGGAAAGCCAAATGAAAGCCGCACCCAGCAACCCCAGTCCGAGCAGCTGTCGCCGATTCAGAATTTGATGGCGCAGCGGAATGAGCAGTAGACAGAGCGTAACCGAAACCATTAGATCGCTAGAATACTGCTTGACCTCGTTGCCATAGTAGAGAATGTACTTTAAGCAGGCAAACAGAATTACAGCAATAGGAGCTGCCAGCGCTGTGGTATATCGCTTCGCGAGCTGATAAAATCCCACGAGCGCTAAGATTCCGCAGATAAACGGAAATAGCCGTAGGGCATATTCACTATTGCCGAAAACCTGAACCGCAGCCTTTTCAATCCAGAGAAAAAGCGGTGGCGCTGCCTGATTGTAGTCTAAGGGTTGGAGTAGCTCTAGGTAAGAACGATTCACAATGTTCAGCGCCAAATTTGCCTCGTCTTCCCAGAGCGAGCGGCGGTGCAAATATTGAACCAGCCGCACGAGAACGCCAAACAAAATGCCTAAAACTGCCAGAACTTGGAAAAGATGCTGCTGTTTGAGCGGTTTGGGAGCTGAGACAACGGTAGATTCGCTAAGCATGAATGTCCCTTGAATTAAGCTTCAACGACGACTTTACCGACCGGAAAAGCCACGCAGGTGAGAATACATCCCGCATCGCGGTCGCTCGGCTCTAGTGCATCTGGCTCGATATTGTAGCGCACCTCGCCCTCCAGCTTGCGCTTTTTGCAGGCTCCACAAACGCCCTGTCGGCAGCCGCTGCGGATCTTAACTCCCAGCTGCTCAGCCAGTTCTAACACCGACTCTGAGCCGTCATGCTCGGTCTGTTTGCCAGCACTAGAAAACAACAGCGTTGATGACGTGCTGCTGGGGGTCGAAACCTGGGGCGGCTCAGGGCTGGCCTTGGCGGCTGGCGGCTTTGGCTTCGGGGCAGCACCAAAGCTCTCTTGAGCGTAGTTCTGCATCGGAAAGCTGAGGGTCTCCAGCAGCGATTTGCTCGCCTGCATAAAGCCCTCTGAGCCGCAGACATAGACGC
>JAHHHV010000079.1 GCA_019359155.1 Pegethrix bostrychoides GSE-TBD4-15B | reverse complement strand
AACGACTGCTTGGTACATCCAACGTAATCATTCACAAAAGTCCGTAGATTGGCAGTTCACAACAGCAGATGCTCGG
The DNA here is from genome assembly GCA_019359155.1 of Pegethrix bostrychoides GSE-TBD4-15B. Taxonomy (GTDB): domain Bacteria; phylum Cyanobacteriota; class Cyanobacteriia; order Elainellales; family Elainellaceae; genus Elainella; species Elainella bostrychoides. Next base: position 103,500 of record JAHHHV010000079.1, on the reverse strand, counting down.
ATTCGTCTCAAGCGTCTTTACCCACAAATTGAAAACTGACAGACCACTAGATGGCTAGAGTGGTTCTACTGGAGGCTGCATAGGCTGTATGGGCTGCGTAGGCTGTATGGGCTGCCCCCGCTTGCCCCAGAGATCTTCAATGCTGCCAAACTGATAGCCCTGCTCCAGCAAGGCTGGAATGATTTTTGCCGCTACCGCCGCCACGTCTTCGCCGCCGTGGTAGCCGTCATGCAGCACAATCACCGAGCCATCTTCAGTCTGATTCAGCACCCGCTGCGCTGTGATCGATATACCTGGTCTCACCCAGTCTTCCGGCACAACGCTCCACATCACCGGACGGTAGCCCCAGCCCTGGAGCAGATCGAGAATTTGGGGCGTGAAGATGCCGTTGGGGGGGCGAACGTCTCGAATCTGCTGCGCGGCGACCTGCGGAGCGATTTCACAGGCTTGGGCAATGGCGCTCTGCGTTCGCTCTAGGCTGCGGCGCAGTTCGGGAGCGGAGAGCTGCGTAAACGAGCGGTGTTCGTAGCCATGCAGGCCAATCCAATGCCCAGACTGCCAGATCGTACGCGCAATCTCTGGACAGCGCTCAACGCAAACGCCCAGCCAAAAAAAGCTGGCCTTCACCTGATGTCGATCTAAAACTTCTAGCAGCGGTCGCGTATGTAGCGGATGCGGCCCGTCATCAAACGTTAAGGCAATGCGCTGGCTGCCCGGTGCTCCAGTCCAAAGGCAAGCTGGAAAGGCAGGCTTGAGTAACCGATGGATCAGCGGATAGAGCGGAGCAAACTGCATGGCGGCTGAAGAGATCTTCAGCTACAGCTTAGCTTGAGTTGATAGGCGAGCGCGCAGCCGAGATCTCGCTGGCTAAGCTAATTGTTGGTTGGCCAGACAGTAGCTTTGGCGCACCCAGGCGGACTGCACCACCGAGGTGAGGATATCTCGATTCAGCGGCTTTACCAAAAAGCCATCGACACCTGGATTATCTTCTTGACGCAGCCAGCTTGGAGCATGAACATCGGTCAGAGCGACGATGGTGATGCCGCAGGTATCGGCGAGGCTGCGAAACTGATGCACGAGCGGCTGCGACCAGCTTGGCTGAGCGCCGCTCAAAATTAGCAGATAGGGGGGAGACTGCTTGGCTTTGGCCATGGCCTGCTCTACAGAGCGGGTCACAACAAGCGGACAGCGCAGATGCCCCAGCAGAGACTCTAAGACCTGGAGGTCTTCTGCACCTTGATCAAAGATTAAAACGTAGTTCTGCAAGAGTTCCATAAGAGCTGTGCTGTGCTGCCTGTCAATATAGCCTTCTCGATTGTTGGCCAATTTATCAAATAATCACGGTAAGCCTTCGGTAGCAAGCATCTTGGCTATAGGTACTGATTTTCAACTTTCCGTTTTTCTTCGCTTTTCGCGATTAGCATCCGCCAAATCTCTTTACAATCTTTTTGGTTTGAATTATTTGGCGAACTGTTTAGTGATTTATGTGAATTTTTAGCTGCAAAACTTTACATCGGCTGCTTTACATCGGCTGCTTTTACATCGGCTGGAAGTTGAAGATGAGCCGCACCGTCCAGTTCTCGACTGTTCTATCTTCTCTGTCCTCGGTGGCTCGCACAATCTGAATTTGTTGGATGAACTCACGCAGATAAAATCGCCGCTCAGGCTCAGACAGATCTAGCCAGAACTGGGGAATTGAAACGGCCTCAGCAGTGGCTTTCAGGTTGACAGGGGGGAGCTGAGCCAGCTTGGCTTCTAGATTGGCTAGCTCAGTTCGCAGCTTGTAGGCTCGTAGCTCAGCCGTTTCAGGATCTAAGATGGCGCTGGTCACAAGTGCAGGGATCTCTGTCAGAGTCTCTTGCCGAAGGACGATTTGAGCCATGAGCTGCGCCTTGTGATCTAGCGGATTGGGCAAGCCTGCCTGCTGCTCGACTTGGGCAATTGCTGGCAAAAGATCCGCACAAACGCGCTGAATGGTTCGACTTAGCGCTTCGGCGTAAGGAATGGCGCGACAGGGTGAACCAGTCTGGGTGCAGGCGACTGGCCGCAGATAGAGATACTCTTTTGCCTGGTCTGGGTTCTGGTCTGGGTTCTGCTGGGATTTTTTTGGGGCTTTCCCCGGCTTGAGCGTGCGGCTAATTTTCATTGCCGACTGGCAGGTGGCACAGCGCACTAAGCCAGCGAGGGAACGCGGAGCCGAGGCCGAGCGGAACGGCAGACTGCGATTGCGGCGCAGCAATCGGTCAATTTGAGCCGCTTCCTGGCGCGACAGAATGGGCGAATGTGTGTCTCGGATGGTTGCGCCAGTTTGATAGGTTAAGTCACCCCGATAGACCGGGCTAGTCAGCCAATGCTTGCCAGTCGCGGGCGAGATCTTTTTTCCATATTTTTTTTGCAAATGCCGCAGGCTGCCCCGCAGCGAGCCGTAGAGCAGAAAATGCTCAAAGAACTCTTTGACGACTGGCGCAGTGCTGCGGTCAAGCAGATAGCGCTCTTTGCCCCGGCGATAGCCATAGGGCGCAGAGCCGGGTGGTGGCGAGCTCTTTAAGCGACTGCGGGCATGGCCGCGCCGCAGCTGTTGCTGACGCTGGTTCAGCTGAATTTGATCCATTTGCCCAAACAGCTCAGCGGGAGTGATTAGCTCGCTGGGTGCGGCCTGTTCGCCAATCAGCAGGCTGACATTGAGCTGAGCGAGCTGCTTCAGACAGTCCCCAATCGCGCCCAGCGAATCGCCCAACTCGCCCAGCTGCCGCACCCGCAGCTGCAAATCTTGCTGCCCAAATTCAGTGGCGCAGTCTTGCAGGAGCTGCTGAAACTGAGTGCGCGCGCCCAAATCCTGGTAGAGCCGGTCAAACGTCCAGCCCCAGGTTGAAATATCGGGAATCGACTCGAGCAGCGGATCGCTATAGCTGTAGAGCAAAGTCAGGCGGGAATCAGCAGGCATGGGAATGGCAATTGGCTTAGCGACAGGTGAGATGCCGACAGCTGTTCGAGTAACTGTTTTCTACGACACTGTTTTTTGAGGCGCTCTGATGACTAGATAAAGCCATGAAATATGAGAAATTATAGGCTTAAAACAGGCCAGCTGGCTCATCGAACCGGGTTTGGTCAGACCAGCGCTATTGTCGGTTAGCCTTGCTACAGGTCAGTCTAGATAAACCTGATTCAATCTATCTTTACGGCAGCAAAACCCATAAAATTAGCGAATGATCTTGCCAGGATAAACCATGAGTTCAACCCTCCAATCCTCAGATGATGCGTCTCAGTCGGGCACGGTTCAATCCGGTCTGTTCCAATCCGGCACAGTAGTTGAGGAGAAAAACATCCAGGAGTTGACTCCAGATTCGGCCTCAGATTTGTTTTTACGGCATCGTCTCAAGATTGTTGAAGACCTGTGGGAGTCGGTACTTCAGCAGGAGTGTGGCCAAACTTTAGTGGATCTGCTGCGGCAGTTGCGCTCGATTCGTTCGGTAGAAGGGGATGCCTTCCGGGCTGAGAAGGCTGCCGTGCTGAGCGTAATTGAAAACCTGGACTTAAACGAAGCGATCCGGGCGGCTCGCGCCTTTGCACTCTACTTTCAGCTGATTAACATTGTCGAGCAGCACTATGAGCAGCGCGGCCAGCAGCAGCAGTATCGCGCTGCCTACGAGCAGGCCGACCAAAGCTCGATTTTCAGCGGTGAAGCTTCCCCCGACAACGAAGAGGCGATGGGCAATCCGCAGGCCGATCAGCTGGAGAAAAACTTACAGGCTCCGGTGCGCCAAGTCCCGACGCTGCAAGCCCTCTTCCCCAAACTGAAGCGGTTTAACGTGCCACCCGGTCAGATCCAAAAGCTGATCGACAATCTAGACGTGCGGCTGGTGTTTACAGCTCACCCCACCGAAATTGTGCGGCACACGATCCGCGACAAGCAGCGCCGGGTCGCCAAGATCCTGCGGCAGATGGATCAGGCCGAAGAGAGCTTGCAGACGATGGGGCTGTCTTCGTCTTGGGAAATGGAAGATTTGCGGCAGCAGCTCACCGACGAGATTCGGCTCTGGTGGCGCACCGACGAGCTGCATCAGTTCAAGCCGACCGTGCTCGACGAGGTGGACTATGCGCTGCACTACTTCCAAGAGGTGCTGTTTGACACGATTCCGCTGCTGCATCAGCGATTCTGTCGGGCGCTGAATTCGACCTTCCCCAATCTGCGTCCGCCGCCGCATAACTTCTGTCAGTTTGGCTCCTGGGTTGGCTCTGACCGGGACGGCAACCCCTCGGTCACGCCTGATATCACTTGGAAAACCGCCAGCTATCAGCGGAATCTGGTGCTGGGCAAATATATCGACTCGGTGAAGCGGCTGACGAATCTGCTGAGCATGTCGCTGCACTGGAGCGACGTGCTGCCGGACTTGCTCGAGTCGCTGGAGCAGGATCAAGCCCAGATCCCGGAAGTCTATGAGCAGCTGGCGATCCGATACCGTCAGGAGCCGTACCGCCTGAAGCTGGCCTATATCCAGAAGCGCTTAGAAAATACGCAGGCGCGCAGCTATCAGCTCTACAGCAGCGATTACCCGCCGGAAATTCCGGAGGTGAACCCGGCCACGGTCTATGCCTCAGGCAAGGCGTTTCTCGCAGAGCTAGTGCTAATTCAGCACAACCTTCAAGAAACCGGCCTGCAAAGCCGCGAGCTGGAGCATTTGATCTGCCAGGTAGAAATCTACGGCTTCAATTTGGCCAACCTCGACGTGCGCCAGGAAAGCTCCTGCCATTCCGACACGCTGAGCGAGCTGATTGAATATCTGCAAATTCTGCCGCGCCCTTACAACGAGCTGAGCGAATCTGAGAAAACGATCTGGCTGGCCACCGAGCTGCAAACCCGCCGACCGCTGATCCCCTACGAGCTATCGTTCTCGGCGAAAGCGCAGGAGACGATCCAGACGTTTCGGATGATTCACAAGCTCCAGCAAGAGTTTGGTTCCGAAATCTGCCAGACCTACGTGATCAGCATGAGTCACCATGTCAGCGATTTGCTGGAGGTGCTGCTGCTGGCTAAAGAAGCCGGACTCTATGATCCGGCGACGGGTACGGGCAGTCTCTTAGTCGTGCCGCTATTTGAAACCGTCGAAGACCTGCAGCGCGCTCCCGCCGTGATGAGCCAGCTCTTTGAACTGCCGCTCTACCGCGATTTGCTCAGGGGTGGCCACAGCGCTCCAGAGGATCCGGCACATCAACCCCTGCAGGAAATCATGCTGGGCTACTCGGACAGCAATAAAGACTCCGGCTTCCTGAGCAGCAACTGGGAAATCCACAAGGCTCAGCAGTCTTTGCAGGCCATTGCCGAACAGTACGGCATCGCCCTGCGGATCTTCCACGGGCGCGGCGGCTCGGTGGGCAGAGGCGGCGGCCCCGCCTACGACGCAATTCTGGCGCAGCCCGGACGCAGCATCGATGGGCGGGTGAAGATCACCGAGCAGGGCGAAGTCCTAGCCTCCAAGTACAACCTGCCAGAGCTAGCGCTCTACAACCTGGAAACCGTCACCACCGCTGTTTTGCAGGCCAGCCTGCTCCGCAGCAGCTTTGACGATATCCAGCCCTGGCACGAAATCATGGAGGATCTGGCAGCGCGTTCGCGGGCGCATTACCGCAATCTGATCTACGAGCAGCCTGACTTCATCGATTTCTTCATGCAGGTGACGCCGATCGAAGAAATCAGCCAGCTCCAGATCAGCTCGCGTCCGGCAAGGCGCGGTGGCGGCAAGAAGGATATTTCCGGGCTGCGGGCGATTCCCTGGGTATTTAGCTGGACGCAGACGCGGTTTTTGCTACCCTCCTGGTACGGTGTGGGCACAGCGATCCAGAGCTTTGTCGAAGAAGCGCCCCAGGAAAACCTGAAGCTGCTGCGCTACTTCTACTACAAGTGGCCGTTCTTCAAAATGGTGATCTCAAAGTGCGAAATGACGCTCTCTAAGGTCGATCTGCGGATTGCCTCGCACTATGTCAACGAACTCAGTCACCCGGAAGACCGCGAGCGCTTGGAAAAAGTGTTTGAGCAAATCGCCAACGAGTTCTACCTCACCCGCGATCTGGTGCTGGCAGTTACCGGCCATGAGCGGCTGCTGGACGGCGATCCCGACCTTCAGCGTTCGGTGGTGCTGCGTAACAATACGATTATGCCGCTGGGCTTTTTGCAGGTGTCGCTGATCAAGCGGCTGCGGCAGCACAAGATGAGTTCTGCTTCGGGCGTGATTCGCTCACGCTACAGCCGGGGTGAGCTGCTGCGCGGGGCGCTGCTGACGATCAACGGCATCGCTGCCGGGATGCGAAATACAGGCTGAGACATGACAATCCCCTTAGCCCGCCATCCTCTCAAGCACAAACAGCCAATTTTCGGGCTACTGAGATTCTGAGGCTGCTGGCTAGAATAGATTCAATCTCGGCAGTCTTCAGCGGCATAGGAGCAGGGTAATCCATGAATCGGAGCGACGAAGCAAAGGGTCTAGTCGGCGAGGTCAGAGCACAGATTGGGATTTTGGTCGGGTTTGTTGGTCTGATGTGGGCAATCGAGATCCTCGATCTGTTTCTGGGCGGAGCGTTGGATCAGTTTGGGATTAGACCGCGTTCGATTGTGGGGCTGCGCGGCATTCTGTTTGCGCCATTTTTGCACGGCAGTTTGCTGCACCTGATGGCTAACACGGTGCCGTTTGTGATCCTAGGCTGGCTAGTGATGCTGCGACGCACCCGCGATTTCTGGCCAGTCACAATCATCGTGACGCTGGTGGCGGGGTTGGGAACCTGGCTGTTCGCGCCGCCTTGGACGGTGCATATTGGGGCAAGTGGCCTGGTGTTTGGCTATCTTGGATTTCTGCTGTCGCGGGGCTATTTTGAGCGCAGCTTCGGCTCGATTGCCATGTCGCTGCTCGTCGGGCTGCTCTATGGCGGCATGATTTGGGGCGTGTTGCCGGGGCAGATCGGCATCTCCTGGCAAGGCCATCTGTTTGGCTTCTTGGGCGGCATTTTGGCCGCGCAGATGTTAGCTGAGCCGAGGCGGCGGGCTTCGTAGCGAGCTTTGGGCAGCTTCGTAGCAAGCTTTAGACAACAATCTGGCAAATTTTTGATTTTCCGATTCCCTCGCGTGAGCGCATGTACCCAGCCCAGCCCGAACTCCAGCCCGAACTCCAGCCCGAACTCCAGCCTGAACGGTCTCTCGAATCGAATCAAGCCCTGATTCAGAGGTTTTTGCAGCTCGCCAGCGTCAACATTCTCTCGAATTTGACCGTGCCGTTGGCAGGCTTAATCAGCGTCGCGTTTTTGGGGCATCTGGGCGAAATCCAGCATCTGGCGGGCGTGACGCTGGCCTCGGTGCTGTTCAACTACCTCTACCGGACGCTCAGCTTTTTGCGGATGGGCACAACTGGCGTGACAGCTCAGGCAGTTGGACGCGACGATCGAGCTGCCGTGCTGCTGGTTGGCTTCCGCAACGGGCTGATTGCGATCGGGCTGGGGGTGCTGATTTTGCTGTTGCAGCATCCGATTCGCGACTTGGGCTTTGCCCTGCTCAGCGCCGAACCGGCCATTAAGGCGGCTGGACAGGCTTACTATGACGCTCGCATCTGGGCGGCTCCGGCGACGCTGCTCAATTTTGTGCTGCTGGGCTGGCTGCTGGGGCAGGAAAAAAGCGGTCAGGTTTTGCTGATTTCGGCAGTCGGCAACGGCACCAATATTCTGCTCGACTATTTCCTGATTACGCAGCAGGGCTGGAATAGCGCAGGTGCAGGCTGGGCGATTGTGGCAAGTCAATATCTGATGGCGGGGCTGGGGCTGATGCTGGCTGGCCGTTTAATCGCTTGGCGCGAGCTGCAAATTGCCCTGCCGCAGCTTGGGAACGCCGCCGCGCTTCAGCAAACCCTAAGGCTAAACGGCAATATCTTCATCCGAACGCTGGCTTTTCTCTCCACTTTCTCGGCCTTTACCAGCCTTAGCGCCGCCATCAGCACGCTGCTCCTGACCGAAAATGCCCTGCTGCTCCAGGTTTTCAGCCTCGCAGTGTACCTGATCGACGGCTTGGCCTTCGCCACCGAAAGCCTGACGGGACAGCTTTATGGTCAGGGCAACCGCCAGCCACTCTGGTTTTTGGTGCGGCTAGCGGGCGGCATTAGTTTGCTGGTGGGGAGCAGCTTTGCGCTGGTATTTGTGCTGTTCCCGTCGCTGTTTGGCCTGCTGACCAACCATGTCGAGGTGCTGCGACTGGTCAGCCAGGATGTCTGGTGGCTGCTGCCGATTCTGGGCTTTGGCTCACTAGCCTTTATGCTGGACGGCTATTTTTTGGGGCTGGCCGAAGGCGCGACGCTGCGAAACGCGGCCTTGCTCTCCAGCCTGCTGGGGTTTGCGCCGATTGCCGTCTTGGCCTGGAATCTGCAAGCGCCGCATCTGCTCTGGCTAGGGCTCGCGGTGTTCATGGCGGCTAGAGTGCTGCTGCTAGGCACTCAGGTTCCCCGGACGCTGGAGCCTGCTGAGTCTGGCAGATGGGTAGAGAACACGTAGATGCGCTGGGTTTGCAAATCGGCACAGAGCGCTGAGGGGCGAATCGAATCAGCCTGATGATCCAGCGGGAAAATCTGGCGGTCGAGCTGCACCTGCAAATTCAGCAGTGGATCGCCGCCCGTCGAGATCAGGAATTCCAGCCGCTCGATAGAGTTCCACTCTGCCAAACCGTCTAAGATCTGCGCGATTGCCTTCACATAAGGATGATCGGGCTGCTGATACCAGTCTAAACTGGCTAACTCAACCTGATCAAAGCCGAGATGAAACGTCAGCGTTGCCTGCCCAAACAGCGCAGTAGCCAGCGAACGCGCCTCCTCTTGCAGCAGCAGATTATGCTGGTCGGCCAGATGCCGAATTTTCTCCAGCCGCTCGTAGCGCTCTGTCACCGATGGCAGCCCGTCTTGCCACTGAATCGCCACCGTCACCAGATAGGTTCGCAGCAGCAGATGCCCCAGCTTTTCGGCTTTGGTGGCCAGATATTCGGCATTGTAAGAGGTTGCTTCAATCAGCAAGGGCACGCGGCTGACCATTTCCAGGCCATAGCCCTTGAGTCCGGCAATTTTGCGCGGGTTGTTGGTAATCAAGCAAAACTTCTGCACGCCCAAATCGTTGAGAATCTGTGCCCCAACCCCATAGTTGCGCTGATCTGCCGAGAAGCCCAGCCGCTCGTTCGCCTCGACCGTATCCAGCCCCAGATCTTGCAGCGAGTAGGCTTTGAGCTTGTTCACCAGCCCAATCCCGCGCCCTTCTTGCCGCAGATAGACCACCACGCCCCGCCCTGCATTTTCGATCATCTTCAGCGCTGCCTGAAGCTGCAATCGGCAGTCACAGCGCAGCGAACCAATCGCGTCCCCCGTCAGGCATTCGGAATGCACCCGCACCATAACACTCTGATCTTTGAAGCTGGCCGGATCGCCTTTGACAATTGCAATATGCTCGCTGTTGTCCAGGGAGTTGCGATAGCCGTAAACCTGAAAGTGACCAAACTGGCTGGGCAGATTTGCTACCGCCTCGCGCTGCACAAACCGCTCATGCTGGAGCCGATAGCTGATCAAATCGGCAATGCTGATCAGCTTTAGGTCGTGCCGTTTGGCATATTCGATTAGCTCTGGCAGTCGTGCCATTGAGCCGTCTGAGTTTTGAATTTCGCAGATCACGGCGGCGGGATAGAGTCCAGCCATCTGTGCTAGATCAACCCCGGCCTCGGTATGGCCTGCCCGTTTCAAAACGCCGCCCGCCTTGGCTCGCAGCGGGAAAATATGCCCTGGTCGGCGCAGATCGCTGGGTTGGGCATTGGGGTTGAGCGTTAGCTGGATCGTGCGGGCGCGGTCTTCAGCCGAAATGCCGGTGCCGACACCCAGATGCAAAGCGCCGTCGATGCTGACTGTAAAAGCCGTCTGCTCGTTTTCGTCGGCCTTATGGCTGACCATCAGCGGTAGATCCAGCTGATCGAGCCGTTCGCCCGTCATCGCCAGACAGATCAAGCCGCGCGCCTCGACCGCCATGAAGTTGATCATGTCCGGCGTGGCAAATTGAGCGGCGCAGATCACGTCGCCCTCGTTCTCGCGGTTTTCGTCATCCACGACCACAATCGAGCGTCCGGCCTTCAGGTCGCTAAGCGCGGCATCAATTGAATCAAAGACAGAAGGCTGAGCCGATAGCCCACTCGCCAGCCCATGAGAATGAAGCGGTTCCACAGTTAGATCCTACGCAGCGATAGATCGAAAGCTTGAGGCAGTCAAAAACTTTTGTTATCAACTTTATTAATCGTTACCTGCTTTTAATTTTAACGTCTTTCCCGCTGCCTCTTCGGCTTGCCCAATCGCTAAACTCGATCGCAGTCCCCGATACTGACGAACATGAAGCTTGGGCTTAAAATGCTGCTTGCCAGATAGACGTAGCTACCCAGTTACTCTATTGTTATTGCTACTAACCGCATGGACTAGAGAAGATCATGGGCGATTCAGGACGCATATCAGTGGGTATTGTCGGCGCGTCGGGCTACGGCGGCGTGCAGCTAGTGCGTCTTTTACAGGATCACCCGAAGCTAGAGCTGGTCTATATGGGCGGCGACAGCAGCGCGGGCAAACCCTACAGCGATCTCTATCCGCATGTCGGGCCGCAGCTCAGCCTGATGATTGAACCGATCGACCTCGACAAGATTGCCGAGTGCTGTCAGGTGGTGTTTTTGTCTCTGCCCAACGGTCTGGCCTGCGACATGGCTCCGACGCTGCTAGCCAAAGGCTGCAAGGTACTCGATCTCTCCGCCGACTACCGCTTCACCGACCTGAGCACCTACGAAACTTGGTATGGCAAAACGCGCAATGACCGCGAGCTAGCCGAAACCGCCGTCTATGGCCTGCCCGAACTCTACCGCGAGCAGCTGGCCGGGGCGCAGCTCGTCGGCTGTGCAGGCTGTCACTGTACGGCCAGTCTGCTGGCGCTCTCGCCGCTGCTCAAGCAGGGACTGATTGTCTCGGAAACTGCAATTATCGACTCCAAGACCGGACTCTCCGGCGCAGGTCGCAAGGCGGCGGTGAATATGCTGCTGGCCGAAGCCGATCAGTCGGTAGCGGCTTACGGCGTAGCGCGACATCGGCATACGCCGGAAATTGAGCAAGTTTGCAGCGAGCTAGCTGGACATGAGGTGATGGTGCAGTTTACGCCGCATCTAATCCCGATGGTGCGCGGCATTCTCTCCACGGTCTACGCGACGCTCCGCGATCCAGGGCTGGTGCGCGATGACCTGATCACCATCTTCAACGCCTTCTACCGCAACTCTCCCTGGGTGCGCGTTCTGCCGTCTGGTATATTCCCCCAAACCAAATGGGCAAGCGGCACCAACCTCTGCTACATCGGCATCGAAACTGACCCGCGCACCGACCGGGTAATCGTCATGTCAGCCATCGACAACCTGATTAAAGGGCAGGCCGGACAGGCGATTCAATGCCTAAATATTATGATGGGCTGGGCCGAGACGCTGGGTTTGCCGAGCCTTAGCTTTTATCCCTAGCAGCTCGTCCTGTTCCCGGAACCAGGATTGTGCCTTGTCAAAGCTTTATCTAAGCTTGAAAAGACGATTAACTCACGTTTCGGGTGCCTGATATCACTATCTCATCGACTAGGCTACGAAGGGAGTATGTCTTAAGTCCTGACAGGAGCTAGCAGATGATGCGAATTTTGATTGTGCAGTATGCGGGCGATTATCGAGAGGCTGTACAGCGATTTGCGGCAGGTCAAGACGAGACTTATTACGCCCAAGAATATTCGGTTGATGCAGTAGCCGCCATCGGAAGGCGCACTGAAGAGATTGCATTGCTCTGCTGCAAAACCGAGCAGCCTTACGACGAACGTTTGACCAATGGCGTACGGGCGATCGGAGCTGGATTTCAGCATGACGTTGACTTTAATATAGTTATTCAAAAAATTGCGGCCTACCAGCCGACGCATCTGATCTTAAATATGCCAGTCCGCGAGATTTTGAGCTGGGCTAACAGTCGCCAAGTGCCTACCCTGGCTATGTTTGCTGACTCCTTCACGCTTCCCAAAGGTTTTTCGCCCAAGGCGGTACGAGCAAAGCTACGCAATCTTCAGCTTACTAAAGCTCTGAATCATCCCAACGTTCAGTGGATTGGCAATCACGGCATTACGGCAACTGAGTCACTGAGCGGAATCGGAGTTAGCTCCAGCAAGCTAATTCCCTGGGACTGGCCGCATACAATCACACCCGCCGACTATCCAGCTAAAACGCTCTCAGCTGCACCGGAGCAACCAGCCCGCACGTTGGTTTATGTCGGCGCAATGACGGAGTCCAAAGGCATCGGTGATGTGATGGAAGCCGTGGCTCAACTGAAAACGCAGAATCTGTCGGTACAGCTCAAAATGGCTGGCAAAGGCGACTTGGCGCAGCTGCAACAAAAAGCAGCTCTGCTCCAGATCTCGGAATCCGTCGAGTTTTTAGGGCTGGTCGGCAACAAAACAATCATTCCGCTGATGCGCTCTGCCGATTTGGTTATGGTGCCTAGCCGCCATGACTATCCAGAGGGTTTTCCGATGACAATTTTTGAGGCGCTCTGCTCACGCACGCCGATTGTTGCCTCTGACCATCCCATGTTCTTGCAGCAATTGCAGCATCAACAGAACGCCATGCTGTTTCCAGCCGGGAACGCTGCCGCAATTGCTGCACAAGTTACCGCTATTTTGAACGACCCGGCTCTCTACGGCGCAATTTCTGAAGCGACGCAAACAACCTGGCAGAGCCTCCAGCTGCCAGTGAAATGGGCTGATCTGGTGAACCATTGGGTCGATCAGTCGCTGGAAAGTCAGGATTGGCTGGCGCAGTACAGTCTGGACTCTGGTCGCTATGTTCGGCAATCTGGCTCTCGCCTGTCAAGCTCGCCAGCTTTATCTCTGCCGACTTTATCGGCACTTGGCTAATGGCCCTCAAATCGCAGCGATGCCTAAAGCTTTCGTAAACTGTTCTGCGGCTAACACAGAGATCGAGCCAAGCCGCTTGATATGATAAGGGCACTTCAGGGAGAGATGCTGCAAGTGAGCCAGATAACTAACCAGATAGGTGTTGTCGCCATTGGCCGCAACGAGGGTGAACGGCTGGTGCGCTGCCTCAAGTCGCTGTTAGCGCAGCTGCCTGCCGGAATGCCAATTGTCTATGTCGATTCCGGTTCGACAGACGGCAGCGTCGAGATGGCACAGGCGCTGGGCGTGCATACAATTGGCCTGGATCTATCCATCCCTTTCACGATGGCCCGCGGTCGCAATACTGGCTTTCAGCACCTAGTCGAGCAGTTTCCCCAGATTGAGTACGTGCAGTTTATCGACGGTGACTGCGAACTGCTACCCAATTGGATCGACCGAGCGCTGGCGGTTATCTCAGCCGATCCCAAGCTGGCCGTAGTTTGCGGCAGACGGCGAGAGCGCTTCCCAGAAGCCTCACCCTACAACCGACTGGCGGATATGGAATGGAACACGGCGATTGGCGAAACCGATGCCTGCGGTGGCGATGCCCTGATGCGGGTCAGCGCCATTCAGGCTGTGGGTGGCTACAACCCTAGTTTAATCGCGGGAGAAGAACCCGAAATGTGCGTCCGGCTGCGACAGCAGGGCTGGAAAATCCGGCGGATTGAGGCCGACATGACGCTGCACGATGCGGCAATGCTGAAATTTGGCCAGTGGTGGAAGCGAACCGTACGGGGCGGCTGGGCGATGGCAGCGGGGGCAGCGCTGCATGGAGCAACGCCAGAGCGCTATCGGGTCAAAGAAACCAGGAGTCGCTGGATCTGGGGGCTATTTGTGCCGATACTGGCATTGGGTCTAGCGCCGTTTACTAGAGGGTTAAGTCTGCTGCTGCTGCTGGGCTATGTTTGGCAGCTCTGGAAAGTCTATCAGTATCGCCAGCAGTTTCAGGATGCAGCGGCAGCGGCTTGGCTCTACGCCTTTTTCTGCGTTTTGGGCAAGTTCCCCGAAATGCTGGGACAGGCGCAATATTGGCTGACGCGCTGGCGGGGTCAGCAGGCCACGCTGATTGAATACAAAGCCCCTGCTGGCACGCTCAATAAATCTGCACTATGAATATTCTGGTAACGGGCGCATCCGGATTCTTGGGGCGGTACACGGTCGCAGAACTGCTGCGGCGCGGCCATCAGCTGCGAACCGTTAGCCGCAGTCCGCTCTCCTGGCAGCATCCGGCTTTGACGCAGATTCAGGCTGATTTAAACCAGTCGGATCTGGCTGGCGCTCTGGCTGGTATTGATGCGGTGGTGCATTTGGCTGCTGCCAAAACAGGCGATTTTCAGGCGCAGATGGCCAGCACCGTCACCGCTACCGAACGACTGCTTCAGGCCATGCAAGCTGCAAACGTGACCCGATTAATCGCAATCAGCAGCTTCTCGGTCTACGACTATCTGGCACTGTCTCCCAACAGCCTGCTAGACGAAACCTCGCCGCTGGAGTCCAACCCCAGCGCTCGCGATATCTATGCCCAGGTCAAGCTCATCCAAGAGGAGCGGGTGCGACAGTTTGGACATGGAGCCGTCACCGTTCTACGCCCCGGCATTATCTACGGTAAAGAAGCGCTCTGGAATGCGAGTCTCGGCGCAAAGGCGGGGCGAACCTGGCTGCAAATCAACAGCGGAGCCAGACTGCCGCTCACCTACGTCGAAAACTGCGCCAGCGCGATTGTCTGCGCTGTGGAATGCAAGGCCGCGATTGGCAAAACACTGAATATTGTCGATGACGATTTACCTACTCAACGCGATTATTTGGCGCAGGTTTTGCCGCGTTTAAACGATGCACCGCGCTTGGTCAGCCTGCCTTGGAGCCTAATCCAGCCGTTCTCCAATCTGGCTTGGCAGACCAATAAGGTGCTGGCGGGTAAGCTAAAGCCGCCCGGTCTGCTGATTCCGGCTCGACTCCAAGCGCGGTTCAAGCCTTTGCAATACAGCAACCAGCAGGCCAAGCAAATTCTTGGCTGGACTCCCGAATATTCGCTGGCCTCAGCCCTAGATCGTAGCTGTGGCGAGGCAGAGCTGCTGGCGATTCTGCACGCTTAAATTCTTCTCAACCCCTATGCGAATTGCCTATCTGACCGGGGAATATCCCAGAGCCACCGACACCTTTATCCAGCGCGAGGTAGCCGCCCTGCGCGAACACGGCATTGAAGTCTTCACGTTTTCGATCCGCCGTACTGGAGACGAGCATATTGTCGGGGCGGAGCAGCAGGCCGAACGCGAGCGCACGACCTATGTGCTGCCCGTCCAGCCCGTTGCGCTGCTGCTGGCTCATTTGGCGTTGCTGTTTGGCTCACCTCGGCGCTATCTCAGCGCCCTCAAGCTGGCTTGGGCAACCCATCAGCCGGGAATCAAGGGCACGTTCTATCAGCTCTTTTACTTCCTGGAGGCCGGGATTGTCGCCAGACAAATCCAGCAGCAGCAGATCCAGCATTTGCACAATCACTTCCCGGACTCCAGCGGCACAGTAGCGATGCTGGCCGCAGAGCTAGGCGGCTTTAGCTTTAGCTTCACTATGCATGGCCCCTATATTTTCTTTGAGCCGATGCGCTGGCGGCTGGATGAGAAGCTCAAACGTGCCCTTTTTATCTGCTGCATCAGTGATTTTTGCCGCAGCCAAGGCATGATCTACGCGCCAATGGAGAAATGGAACCGGATGCATATCGTGCATTGCGGCGTGGAGCCAGCTCTGTTTACGCCTGTGACGCATCAGCAGTCTGACAAGCAGTCCGGCAAGCAGTCTGGCAAGCAGTCTGGCAAACGCCTGCTCTATACCGGGCGTTTAGCGACTGTGAAGGGGCTGCCGATTCTGCTGGAAAGCCTAGTTTTGCTCAAGGCTAGCCACCCCGATCTGCTGCTGACTGTGGTGGGAGATGGAGCAGATCGCCCGTCGCTAGAGCAGCTTGCCGCGCAGCTCGGCCTCAGCGCTCAGGTCAAGTTTGTTGGCTATCAGTCACAGGCGCAGGTGCGGCAACACATGCAGGAAACCGATGTATTTGTGCTGCCCAGCTTTGCTGAAGGCGTTCCCGTCTCGCTGATGGAGGCGCTAGCGGCTGGCGTGCCCGTCGTCACCACCCAGATTGCGGGCGTAGGCGAACTCGTCGAGAACGGTGTCAGCGGCTATCTCGTGCCGCCTGGAAACCCTCAGCTCTTGGCCAACCGCATCGACAAACTGCTGAACGATCCGGTGCTGCGGACTCAGTTTGGGGCAGCGGGGCGGCTCAAGGTGGCTGAAGAATTCGACATTCAGCAAGAGGCGGCTTGGCTCTGCCAAATTATGACCGCAGCGCTGGCTGGACAGGTTGAGACGATACGGCCTCAGCCAGCCAGCCAGCCAGCCAGCCAGTCTAGCAATCCTCCACTCGCCCAGCTCACTTAGCCCAAGGCATTGGCTCAACTGGGTCAAAGCTGGTGGTGAGTTTGTAAGGCGCACCAGTTTCCAGCGCGTTCTGGATGGCCAGCACCAGCTCATTGTTATGCAGCGAAAACTGGGAAGAAATTCGGCAGGGGCGATTCTCCCGCACGGCGGCAGCTAGTTCTGCTACGCCCCGCGCAAAGTCCATCTGCTGCGAGCCTTTATAGCCAAACTTAATCGGCTTCCGCACCAGCGGATAGTTCTGCTTCCAGGGCGACATAAAGGTTTTGCGGCGAATCTTCACCATCCGCTTGATGTAAACCGGCGAGCCGTAGTACCAGCAGTCTTCGATGCCCAGCACGCCCTCATCGCCAATGATTCGTAGCTCATGGTCATGCGGCGCGACAATGCCACAGGTCAGCCTTGCCACTACGCCTGACGCAAACTTGATGCAGGCCACCGAAAAGTCAGGTGCGTTCACCTCTAGCGGTACGTCAGTCTCTTTGTCAGGCACCAGACAGGCCGAAAAAGCTGTCACGGTCTCGGCAGGGCCGAAAAAGGCGGTCAGCCAGGTAACGTAGTAGCCCGCATGTTCGAGCGTGCAGCCCACTTCAAACTCGTCTTTGTAAGGCCAGGGAATTCCCGACTCGCTGACCCAGTTTTTGTAGGGCATCCGATGCACTAGCCCGTCATCCATTTCGGCATAGACCAGCCGCACCTGCCCCACTTTTTGCTCGCGCAGCGCCTTCCAGAGCGTCTGGGCCGTCTCGCCCAGTAGGCTGCATGGAGCAGAGGAAATCAAGCGCTGCTGTTGCTCGGCCAGCTTGACCAGCTCTTCCGCCTCTGCCATCGCCATCGCCAGCGGCTTCTCAGAATAAACATGCTTTCCGGCCTCTAGCGCCGCTTTCGACACTTCATAGTGGCTGCGCGGATTGGTCAGATTCAGCACCAGCTCCACGCTCGAATCAGCCAACAGCGTTTGCACAGAGTCGTAGCTGGGCACTTTATGGTAGTTCGAGAAATGCTCCAACCGTGACTTGACTCGGTCGGTCACACCCACCAGTTCAAGTTCGGGGTAGTTGGGCAGCGTTTTTAAGTAATAGTCTGCAACAAACCCACATCCAACAATTGCAATCCGCATTCAAATCCTAGTGCCCTCTGTAACTGCTCCGACTCAATGTTGTAGCAGCATAACGACTCGCGAACAAGCCTTTCCATTCTTAGTAGCAGTTTCGCGATGCTCTAGCCACAGCTTGATCAAAATCTCTGGGTAAATGCTTGCTTCATCAGAACAATCTGCCAAATCTTCATTGATTTCTGTGCCGAGCATCTGCTTCTGACAAGAATAGGTAAAGCCGATGGCTTAACTTCCCTAATACGGGAGCAAGATTGCCTAAGATTAAGGGAACCTAAATCCAGCAGCTGTAGCGATACATCACAAAGCTTACAAATCATAAATTAGAGCGAGAGTGGCAAGACAAGATATGACTAGATCACTCCAAGTTCACATCAGTCTTTTTTTACTCCAGAGCTAATTCATGCGTAGCCTAGCCTTATGGCGCTACCCAGGCCAGGGTAGATGGCAGAGCTAAACTAAAATTTCTGTTCCATCCCGTCTTTTACCATTGTGCATCATCCATGCTTGAAGATACCCCGATCGAACCATCAGATTCAGCGAGCCTTCAGCCTCCAGTTGCTCAGCGTTCTCTGAAGCATCGTGCCCTCAGTGGCTCCGTCTGGACATTGATCAGTCATGGCGGTAGCCAAGTTTTACGGCTGGGGGGCAATCTGATTTTGACTCGGCTGCTTTTTCCAGAAGCCTTTGGTTTGATGGCGTTGGTTCAGACATTCCTAACTGGATTAGAAATGTTTTCTGATGTGGGAATCAACCCTAGCATTGTGCAGAGCAAGCGAGGCGATGATCCCGCATTCCTCAATACAGCTTGGACGATTCAGGCAGGTCGGGGTCTGATGCTCTGGCTCTGTTCCTGTGCAATTGCCTATCCTGCCGCCCAGTTCTACAACGAGCCGATGCTGGCTCAACTATTGCCTGTCTCAGGGCTAAGCGCGCTGATTGCTGGGTTTAACTCAACCAAGCTGGCAACAGCTCACCGTCATCTCAAGCTGCGAGAGCTGACTATCCTTGAGTTTAGTACCTATGTGATCGGCCTGATCATTATGATCATTGGCTCCTTTCTCTTTAAGAGTGTCTGGGCGCTCGTTGTGGGGGCATTGGTAAGCGGGCTAGCTCGATTGGTGGCTGGCCATTATTTCTTGAAAGGCCCTAGAAATCGGTTTTACTGGGATCAGGAAGCCTACCGGGCGCTACAGCGGTTTGGCCAGTGGATTTTTGTTAGCACGGTGCTAGGCTTTTTTGCGGCTCAAGGCGATCGACTGGTGCTGGGTCGACTAATGAGCGTTGAGTTTTTGGGAATTTACACGGTTGCTCTAGGATTTTCTGGTGTTGCTGTTCAGGTAATTGACCAAATTAGCAATCGGGTGCTGTTTCCTTCCTACTCTGAGTTGGTCAGAGATCGTCCGGAGCAGCTCTATAAAACTCTGCGTAAAGCACGAATTGTGTTGATTGGCACTAGCGCAGCTTGCACTACATTCTTTGTGCTGTTTGGCGAATTTATCATTGATCTTTTGTATGACGATCGCTATGTTCAGGCCGGGAAAATTTTGCAAATCTTGGCAATTGGTTCAATGGCGCGTTCGCTCAGCACAACCTATGGCGATGTGCTCATGGCAAAGGGGAAATCGTACCTGCTACCCATTCTGCTGGTGCTGGGCGTGACGATTCAGTTCTCATCGATGTACTTTGGCGCACGTTTGGGCAACTCAAACGGGATAATCATTGGAATTGCCGCTTCCTATTGGATTATGTATCTCTTTGATGTTGTCTGCTACTCTATGCTCAGGCTTTGGCAGCCTGAAGTTGATCTACCTGTAGCAGGACTGGCGGTTGGCCTCTCCGCAATCGTGTACTTCTCCTAACGGCTTTCCCATCTCCAAAATATTTCCAATAGATGTCTACGCGATGAATCACCTGAGTCCTTATTCAAACTCATCAAAGTTCGATATTTCATTATTTAAGATGTAGCTTATGAACGGAGAGCTTATGAACATACAACCTATGAACGTACAACCTAAGGTTTCGGTTCTGATACCGGTTTACAACGCAGAAAAATATTTGTCTAAGGCGCTTGAGAGTATTCTGTCTCAAACATTTACTGACTTTGAAGTCATGGCGGTTGATGATGGCTCAACGGACAAATCACTGGACATCCTCAAGCAGTTTGCCAAGCAAGATCAGCGGATTCTTGTGCTCAGTCGTCCTAATACTGGCATTGTAGGCGCACTGAATGACGGTTTAGCTCTTCTGTCTGGGCAATATGTGGCTAGGATAGATGCTGACGACATCGCCTTACCGCATCTGTTTGAGCAGCAGGTGTCGTTTCTAGATAGTCATTCTGACCATGTGGCTGTGGGCTGTCGTGTCCTATTTATTGACCCATCGGGATTGCCAATTCGTGAGGCCAACGATGTTTTAGAACATGAAGAAATTGATCAGCTTCATCTAGCTGGACATGGTACTTTCCCGCACTCGGGGTCAATGATTCGGAGAGACGCACTTTTGAAAATTGAAGGATACTGTAAAGCTGCTGAGCTTTCTGAAGATATTGACCTCTGGCTACGGCTCGCTGAGATTGGCAGGCTGGAGAATTTGCCCGATGTGTTGCTACAGTACCGCCTGCATTTTCAGAGCATTGGACATAGCAAATCTGTTAGGCAGCAGCAAGCCAATGCCTGGGTAGTTAACGAGGCTCATGTACGTCGAGGATTAGTTCCTCCTCCTCCTAAACAAATTAATACTAAGAGCCGAGTCTCTGAGATTACCTATCAAACTTGGGCTTGGTGGGCACTTCAAGGCGGACACCTAGACACAGCTCGAAAATATGCTTTGCTGGTCTTGAGAAAGAAGCCTCTTGCGATAGACTCTTGGAAACTCTTGGCTTGTGTAGCTCGAGGCAATCGCTAGTCTAGGCGAAGATATTTTGAAAATGACTCGTGTGAAAACAACTCAATTTTGATAACTCAATTTCGACAGCGTAGTAGGTAAGAGGTGTGTCTGTAAATTTCTGATGAAGTGACACTATCAAAACTACACTGAAGCTTGTGAATATAGACGTTGGTTTATGAAATTGTCTCTAGACCATAGTGCATGGGTTGAACTTACCGCATGAAGATTACAATTATTCTTCCAGAGGATGGAATGGCGGGCGGTGTGCGAGTCGTTGCAACCTACGCCGATCGCTTGCACCAGCGAGGGCATGAAGTTTTAGTGGTTGCTCGACCTCAAGCTTCACCGAGCTGGCGTAGCTATCTACGGGGACTGCTGCGGGGTAAGCTACCGCGTCCTTTGGTTGAGCCTTCTTATTTTGAGGGTACGGTGATTAAGCCACTGCTGCTCAAGCAATTTCGCCCGGTCAGGGCATCTGATCTGCCCGATGCCGATGTGGTGATGGCAACTTGGTGGGAAACTGCCGAATGGATTGAGAAGCTGCCGCCTGCAAAAGGCGCAAAATTCTACTTAGTTCAGCATGATGAGCGTTATTTGACCCATGAACCCGCAGAGCGCGTCAAGGCAACTTGGCAGATGCCGCTGCACAAGATTGTCGTCGCTCAGTGGCTATCTGACTTGATTCGTCGAGAGACGAGGTGTACCGACATTTCTTTGATCCCCAACAGCGTCGATCCAGTCAAGTTCTCTGCACCGCCGCGCGGCAAACAGCCCATTCCTACTGTCGGCCTGATGTATTCACAGATCACCTGGAAAGGCTGTGACATTAGCCTGAAGGCCATTGAGTTGGCTCGTCAAGTCATTCCAAATTTGAAGCTTGTCGCGTTTGGAGCCGAGCCGCCTTCGCAGAACCTGCCGCTGCCGAAGAACACACTCTATGCCCAATGTCCACAGCAGTCTGATCTCAAAAATTTCTACGCCCAGTGTGATGCATGGCTGTTTGGCAGCCGATTTGAAGGGTTTGGACTGCCCATCCTAGAGGCGATGGCTTGCCGTACCCCAGTGATTGGTACACCGACCGGGGCAGCACCAGAGCTGTTGGCCGAGGGCGCAGGTGTTCTAGTTAAACCAGAAGACCCGGCAGATATGGCGCGAGCCATTCAGCAAGTCTGTGAGATGCCGGAAGCAAGCTGGCAGGCGATGTCGGATTTGGCATACCAGCGCGTAACCTGCTATACCTGGGACGATGCTACAGATCGACTTGAAGAAACGCTGAAGCAGTTCTCTGCTGTGGCGATATAGCTCCCTAATCACTCTCATCTCGCAAGACTAGACTATGAGCTTTATTTTTCCTGGCAATCCGATGGGCGCACCCAACCTGCTGGTGCCGCTTGCGATGTTTGGCTGGATTCCAGTAGTGCTCTACCTATTTTCTAAACTTCCAGCTCGTCAGGCCGTGGTATCGAGCTTTCTCGGCGCTTGGCTATTCTTACCGCAGGCCGTACTTGAGCTGAACGGCATCCCGGACTACACCAAAATTTCAGCGACCTGTTACGGCATCTTGCTAGCCACCTCTATCTTCGACGTAGGCCGATTTAAAGCCTTTAAGCTTGGCTGGCTCGATCTGCCAATGCTGATCTGGTGCCTCTGCCCGATTGTCACCTCCCTTGCAAATGGACTTGGCCCCTATGATGGCTTTTCAATATCACTAGACCAAACTATGACTTGGGGCGTCCCCTATTTCCTAGGACGTATTTATTTGAGTAGCTTGATGGGGCTGCGGCATTTGGCGATTGGCATTTTCATCGGTGGACTCGTTTATGTGCCGCTCTGCCTGTTTGAAGTGCGTCTCAGTCCGCAGCTTCATCGAATTGTTTATGGGGCTTTTGCTGGAGCTGGCTTTGATCAAACAATTCGCCTAAACGGCTTCAGGCCAACCGTCTTTATGAATCATGGTTTGACTGTAGCAGCATTTATGATGGCAGCGACGCTGATTGGGCTGTGGCTGTGGCATACTGGCGCAGTGAAGCAAGTCTGGAATATTCCAATGGGCTGGCTGGTAGCTGCGCTGTTCTTCACCTTTCTGCTGACCCGCTCAACTGGAGCGCTCGCAATTTTCTTCATTGGCATCGTATTTCTGTTTGTTGCGAAGCAGTTTCGTACAGCTCTGCCGATCTACCTGATGGTTGCGGCGATCGGCATCTACTTGTATGTGAATGCTGGCACGACAACCTACTCAAGTGATCAACTGCTTGAGGCTCTCGCACCATTCTTTCCCGCCGACCGACTGGACTCGCTGGCATTTCGTTTCAATAACGAAGAGGTGCTAGTTGACCATGCACGCCAGCAGTTTTGGCTGGGCTGGGGAGGCTGGAACCGCTCGCGTGTTTTCCTGCCAGGTACCGATAAATTGGCAATCCAAGACAGCCTTTGGGTGCTGTCTTTTGGCGTGTTCGGAGCAGTCGGACTAATCAGCCTGTTCTCGGCCATGCTGCTACCTGTCGTCACGCTCTTCTGGTCGCGCTACCCAGCCCGGACTTGGACGAATCCGCAGGTTGCGCCAGCTGTGGCGGTCGCCATTATGATCGTACTCTACATGGTGGACTGCCTCAGCAACGCGA
This sequence comes from Pegethrix bostrychoides GSE-TBD4-15B, assembly GCA_019359155.1. Classification (GTDB taxonomy): domain Bacteria; phylum Cyanobacteriota; class Cyanobacteriia; order Elainellales; family Elainellaceae; genus Elainella; species Elainella bostrychoides. The sequence continues at coordinate 80,451 of JAHHHV010000079.1, read as the reverse complement.
TGATTAACCCTATTTACATTCTGGCCTGTGGCGGCGTGGCGGGGCTAGCCATGAGTTCTGAACCCAACCGCCAGCTGACGCAGCAGCTAGGGCGATTGCGGAGCTACAGAACCGCTGTGGCACAGGCCAATATTCGACAGCCTAGCCTGAGTCAGGCTGCTGCACCCAACGCCATCCAACCAGACTCATAGCTGTAGACTTCACGCAGGCGCTCTAGTCACAACTTTCTCTTCGTATTTCAGTTCGTTGGCGCAGTCTTGCCCTTGCTCAAAGCAATTAGCGTTGGCGAGGGTCGTTTCGGCAATGGCGCTCAGGGCATCCTGGGTGAAAAATGCCTGGTGCGCCGTAATGACGACATTCGGGTAAGACTGGAGCAGCTGGAACACGTCGTCCTGGATCACGGTGGCCGAGAGATCTTCAAAGAACAGGTTATCTTCCTGCTCATAGACATCAATGCCCAGATAGCCAATTCTGCCGGACTTGATGCCCTCAATGGCGGCTTTGGTGTCAATCAGCTTGCCTCGACTGGTGTTGATCAGCATCACACCCTGCTTCATCTGGGCGATGGCATTCGTGTCGATCATCCGTTCGGTGGCAGGCAGCAGTGGACAGTGCAGCGAAATAATGTCGCAGTTTTCAAACAGTTCAGGCAATTCCACATAGCGAGCCGCGCCGATTGCTTCAAAGGCTAGATTGGGGTAAGCGTCATAGCCCAAGAGCTGACAGCCAAAGCCATGCATGATCTGGGCGAACAGCATCCCAATTTTCCCCGTGCCAATCACGCCAACCGTGCGTCCATGCAGGTCAAACCCCATCAGGCCATCTAGGGCGAAGTTGTCGTCGCGCACCCGGTTGTAGGCTTTGTAAAGCTTGCGGTTCAGCATCAGCACCAAGCCTACCGCATGTTCAGCGACTGAATAGGGCGAGTAGGCCGGGACGCGAGCCACCCTAATCCCCAACTCGGCGGCAGCTTTCAAGTCAGTTTGGTTGAAGCCTGCACAGCGATGCAGCAGGTATTTCGTGCCGTTGGCAGCTAGAATCCGCAGCGCTTCGGCATTAGCATCATCATTGACGAAAATGCAGGCAGCAGGAATGCCGGCAGCAAGCGCGGCGGTAGTTGCGTCGAGATGCGGCTCTAGATAAATCAGCTCGTGGCTGCTGTGCTTTGCATTGGCAGCGCTAAAAAACTCGCGATCATACCTGCGCGTGTTAAACATCGCAATTTTCATCGGGACACCTCTGAAGGGAGAAGGAATTGCTTTCATCAAGCAGGGCGGGATCTTTCCCGCCCTGCTCACGATTCAATTAGCTGGCAACTGTTTGCTTGCGCTTGAAGGTGGCTGCGCCCGCGTATTTTGCCTTGTCGCCTAGCTCTGCTTCGATCCGCAAGAGCTGGTTGTATTTAGCCAGCCGCTCGCCGCGGGCCGGGGCACCGCTCTTGATTTGGCCAGTGGCTTTGGCGACAACCAAATCGGCAATGAAGTCATCAGGGGTTTCGCCAGAGCGGTGGCTGACCATGCAGCTGTAGCCGCCTGCATAGGAGTCGTCAATCGCGGCGATGGTTTCAGTGATCGAGCCAATCTGGTTCACCTTGATTAGGGTGCTGTTGCCCACACCGTCGGCAATCGCCTGCTTGATAATTTTGGGATTAGTGACAAAGGCATCGTCGCCGACAAGCTGGATGCGGTCGCCCAAACGCTTGGTGAGCGCCTGCCAACCCGCCCAGTCTTTTTCGCCCAGCCCGTCCTCGATGGAGACAATGGGGTACTGGTTCACCCAGCCTTCCCAGAGCTGGATCATCTCGTCGGTGCTTTTCTTGCTGTTGTCGGACTTAAAAAACAGATAGGTGCCGTCTTCCTGGTACAGTTCGCTGGTGGCGGGGTCGAGCGCGATTGCAATGTCCTCACCAGGACGCAAGCCTGCTTTCTGGATGCCTTCCAGGATTAGATCCAGCGCCTCGACGTTAGCCTTCAGATCGGGGGCAAAGCCGCCTTCGTCGCCCACACCCGTGCTGTAGCCTTTAGCTTTGAGGATCGACTTGAGCGCGTGGTAGACCTCGGCTCCCATTTGCAGGGCGGCGCTAAAACTGGCGGCTCCGACTGGAGCAATCATGAACTCCTGGAAGTCCACGCTGTTGTCGGCATGCATGCCGCCATTGAGAATATTCAGGCAGGGGACGGGCAGTAGATAGGCGTCGTCGCTGCTCAAGTAGTCGTAGAGTGGCTTGCCCTGAGACGCAGCCCCGGCGCGAGCTAGCGCCATTGACACACCCAGAATCGAGTTCGCGCCCAGCTTGGACTTGTATTCTGTGCCGTCCATTTCTAGCATTTTGTGGTCGGCGGCAGCTTGATCCGTGCCGTCCATGCCTTTGAGGGCTGTGGCGATTGCGTCGTTGACGATACCAACCGCTTTTAGTACGCCCTTGCCGCCATAGACAGCCTTGTCACCATCGCGCATTTCCAGCGCCTCGCGGCTGCCGGTCGAAGCACCTGAAGGCACCGCAGCGCGACCCATACTGCCGTCTTCGAGCTTCACATCCACTTCCACGGTCGGATTGCCGCGCGAGTCCAAAATCTGTCTGGCGTGAATCGACTGAATTGCTGTGCTCATGGTCAACCTCTAGATGTAATCGTGATCGTGATTTTAGATGAGAAAGGGGTGAGCCAATGCCCACCCCTTAAAGCTAGGCGACTAGCTTAGTAAGGCCATTTCCAGTTCATCACGTCGGGGCGGTCGATGCCGTGCTCGAAGGCGTAGTTGCGGCAGGAGATCTGCTCGTCTTTCAGCATCTCTTTGACATGCGCCCCAGCCACCTTCAGCTTCGGCACCCGGTCGATCACGTCCATGGCAATGCTGAAGCGGTCGATCTGGTTGCAGATTGCCAGCTCTAGCGGCGTGTTGATGTTGCCTTTTTCCTTATAGCCGCGCACATGCAGATTGTTGTGGTTGGTGCGGCGATAGGTCATGCGGTGGATCAGCCAGGGGTAGCCGTGGAAGTTGAAGATGACCGGCCTGTCGAGCGTGAACAGGCTGTCAAAGTCCCTGTCGCTAAGGCCGTGCGGGTGCTCGGTAGCGGGCGAGAGCTTAAACAGGTCGATCACATTGACGAAGCGGATCTTCAGGTCGGGGAAATGCTCCCGCAGCATCACCGAAGCAGCCAGGTTTTCTTTGGTCGGAATGTCGCCTGCCGAAGCCAGCACCACGTCTGGTTCGACGCCTTCATCCGTGCTCGCCCATTCCCAGATATCAATGCCCTTGATGCAGTTGCGGACGGCGGCATCCATATCGTGGTATTGCAGATGAGCCTGCTTGTCCGAGACAATCACGTTGACGTAGTTTTCGCTTCTGAGGCAGTGATCAACCACCGAGAGCAGCGAGTTGACATCTGGGGGTAGATAGATCCGGACGATTTCCGGACTCTTATTCATCATCACGTCTAGGAAGCCGGGATCTTGGTGGGTGAAACCGTTGTGATCCTGCCGCCAAACGGTGGAGGTGATCAGCAGATTCAGCGAAGAAACCGACTGCCGCCAGTTGATATGCTTGCAGATTTCCAGCCACTTGGCATGCTGACCCACCATTGAATCAATCACGTGAGCAAACGACTCGTAGGTGGAGAAAAAGCCATGCCGCCCGGTGAGCAGGTAGCCTTCCAGCCAGCCTTCTAAGGTATGCTCGCTCAGCATTTCCATCACCCGACCGTCGGGCGATAGCTCGGTGCCGTCTACATCTTCGGGGAAGTACTCAGCGATCCAGAACTTCTTGCTGACTTCGTAGATAGCGCCCAGTTTGTTGGAGGTGTTTTCGTCGGGGCCGAATACGCGGAAGCTATTCATGTTGTTCCGCATCACGTCGCGCAGGAACACGCCCGTCGGCTGGGTATTGCCTGCTTCGATTGTGCCTGGTTTTTCGACATTCACCCCATACTGGCGGAAGTCCGGCATGTTCAGCTCTTTGCGGAGCAGACCGCCGTTGGCATAGGGCGTGCAGCCCAGCCGCTTGGTGCCAGTCGGGGCAATCTCCTTGATTTCGGCCTTGAGCGTGCCCTGCTCGTCAAACAGCTCTTCGGGTTTGTAGCTCCGCATCCAGTCTTCCAAAATCTGCAGGTGCTCTGGATTATTGTGCATTGCGCCCATTGGCACCTGGTGCGAGCGCCAGAAGCCTTCCACCTTATGGCCGTCAATGTCGCCGGGGCAAGTCCAGCCTTTGGGACTCCGCAGCACAATCATCGGCCAGCGCGGGCGGGTGGCAATACCGCTGCTGCGAGCTTCCTGCTGAATTTTCTTGATTTCGGCAATGCAGTGATCCATTGTGGCGGCCATTGCCTGGTGCATCGACTCAGGATCAGAGCCTTCGACAAAATAGGGCGTCCAGCCGCAGCCCCGGAAGAACTGCTCTAGCTCCTCATGGCTGATTCGGGCAAAAATTGTTGGGTTGTTGATCTTATAGCCGTTTAAGTGCAGGACAGGCAGCACCGCGCCATCTCGGATTGGGTTGAGAAACTTATTGGAATGCCAGGAGGTGGCCAGCGGGCCGGTTTCAGATTCACCGTCTCCAGGCATCGTCACTACAATCAAATCGGGGTTGTCGAAGGCCGCGCCAAAGGCATGAGAGAGGCTGTAGCCCAGCTCGCCGCCCTCGTGGATTGAGCCAGGGGTTTCGGGCGTGCAGTGGCTGCCGATGCCGCCGGGGAACGAAAACTGCCGGAAGAATTGCTTCATCCCCGCTTCATCTTCAGTGCAGTGCGAGAAAAACTCGGAGTAGCTACCTTCTAGGTAACAGGGGCCAATGAATCCAGGTGCGCCGTGCCCTGGCCCGACCATGAACAGCATGTCCTGGTCGAGCTTTTTGATGATCCGGTTGATGTGAATGTAGAGGAAAGCGATGCCAGGGCTGGAACCCCAGTGGCCAAGCAGGCGGTTTTTGATCTGGTCGTCGGTGAGCGGCTCTCGCAGCAGCGGATTGGTCTTCAGGTAAATCATCCCAATTGCCAAATAGTTGGCGGCGCGCCAGAAGGCGTGCATCTTGTACAGTTCATCTGAGGAGAGCGGCGCACCTGGCACAGTAGCTCGCGCCTTGCCAAATGCGCTTAAGGAGGAGAGGTCAGAAGAGCTGTCAACAGTGGATCTTTCGGGGGTTGCTACCATAATGCTATGCGTGACAGGGGTAATGGGTTGACCTGGCCGAGAGGGTAGCTAAGACAGCGCCCAATCAGCACAAGCATTCACGGGGATCATTTGCTGGAGAGACCTGGCATCCAATCCCTGAGGGGTTAACTAGACCTTTTTCAGCCGAAAGCGGTATTAGTCCTCAGGATTATAAGGCAGGTAATTCTGACAAGTTTAGTAAGCTAGACACACTCTCTAGAGAAATTTGGCGGCGGGTCAGGGCAAAGCAACGCACCCGCAGGTCAAGCGCCGCAGGAGCTGACTTCAGGATAAATTAAGATTTGCCGTCAGGCAGGCGTGAGAGTCATCAAGCTTTCTAGAGTTTGTAGCAACACTTGCTCGTTGTAGGGCTTGGAGAAATAGGCGCTGGCTCCCAGCCGCATTGCCAGATGTCGGTGCTTGTCACCGCTGCGCGAGGTCAGCATTGCGACCGGAATTGTCTTGAACTGCGGCGTGGCTTTGACGCGGGTCAAAAACTCGTAGCCGTCCAGTCGCGGCATTTCGATATCGCAGATCACTGCCTGCACGGCCAGCCCTGCCAAGAGCCGATCCAGCGCGTCTTGACCGTCTTTGGCCTGCGCCACCTGATAGCCCGCTCGCTCCAGCGTCAAGGCCAAGAAGCGCCGCACGTTGATCGAATCATCGACAATGAGTACCGTTGGCTGGCGATTTGGCGGCTGGCGATCTTGCTGGCTACTGAGGGCGGCGGGCTGAGCGGGCAGGGCGGCAACGCTCAGGCTCTCGATCTGGCTATGTTCACAGCTGGCAATCCAGCGCAGCAGGTCGGTGAAATTGACCAGTGGCACGACGCGACCATCGCCCAAGATAGCGCAGCTGCTAAATCCGGAGGGCAGCGGCAGACCGCCTTCCACCTGTCGCAGCGCCACCTCTTGTTCACCCCAGCAGCAGTCTACTTGCAGCCCTAGCCACTGGTTTGTCTGACCTGACGCCTGATCTAGATTGGCTTGGTTGATCAGCAGCACTGTCGGCACGCTAATCGCTGCCTGACTGTCCAGCCGATCGACTGGATAGGGGCGATGGAACTTCAGCCACTGCGAGAGTTGCAGCAGCTGCACCATATGGCCATTCCAACTAAAGGCGCGATTGCCCGCCGTGGAGAGCACTTGCTCCGGCGGCACCACCATAATTTCGACAATTGCGTCGGTGGGGAAGGCCAGCAGCATCCCTCGGCATTCGGCCACCAGCACCCGCGCCACGGAGAGCGTGAAGGGCACTGACAGCGTAAAGGTCGTGCCCACTCCGGCCTGAGTGGTTACCGTCACCTCGCCCTGAATTTGCCTGAGGCGGCTGCGAACGACATCCATGCCCACACCCCGCCCAGAGAGCGCCGTTACCTGCTCGCTGGTGCTAAAGCCGGGTTCAAAAATCAGCGACAGCAGCTCGTGATCAGTGGCGGCATCTAGCAACAGTTCGTCGAGTCCCATCTGGCGGGCACGGCGGCGAATTTTCTCGATGGGGATGCCTGCACCGTCGTCGCTGAGCGTAATCACGGTGCGGTTCTGCTGATGGGATGCCCGAATCTGAATCCTCCCTTCAGCGGGTTTGCCCTGTTGCTGCCGCAGTTCCGGGGGTTCGATGCCGTGGTCGAAAGCGTTCCGCAACAGGTGCATCAACGGCTCGTTCAGGGCTTCGAGGATGCTGCGGTCGATGGAGAGCTGTTCGCCTTCGACTTTCAGCTGGACGGGCTTTTGGTATTGCAGCGACAGCTCGCGCAGGGCCCGCGGGAAGCGGTTGGTGATGTCGGCAAACGGACGCATCCGCACTTGCGTCAAGCGAGTCTGGAGCTGGCGGGAGGTTTTGTGCAGCTCGCGGGTAGTTTGTTCAGCATCGTCCAGCCCTAGGTCAATATCGCTGGTGACTTCCTGCACCTGCACGATGGTTTCCATCACTTCTTGGGAGAGCAAATGCAGGCCGCTGTAGCGGTCGAGTTCCAGTAAATCGAAGCTAGCGAGACTGCTGGTTTCGGGAGGCGCTGAGAGCGAATTTCCGAAGCTAGCTCCAGTCCCCAACGCCTGCGTCTCCACTTTGTCATAGGCATCGCGCAGATCCATGTTGGAGGACTCCAGCAGCTTGACGCGCTCGGTGAGTCCCGTCACCAAACCGCGCAGCCGCTTCAGGTGTAGATCCAGGCCATTGCGTTCAATGATTAGCTCGCTGAAGAGATCGCTGAGCTGGTTGAGCTGCTTTACCGAAACGCGCACGGTGCTGTCAGTCAAGTTTTCGACCGGATTTTCCTCGGCGGCGACCTGCGGTTCGGGGCTGCGGGCGGGCTGCGGACTGGACTGCGGACTGGACTGCGGGATGGGCTGGCTCAGGCGGAAGGGAATGGCGATCGGCTCAACCTCAATTCCTTGAGTTGTCTGATCTGCAAATTCTGGCTCAGCAATCTGTGCAATCTGTGCAATCTGTGCAATCCGTGTGATCTGTGCAATCTGATTCGGCAAATCGTCAAGCTGGCCAGTCAGGATGAGCGCCTGCGACTCTCGCCAAGCCTGCAAAGCCTGCTGAGCAATTTCGGGAATCTGCGTCGGGGCTGAGGCTGCTAGCGCCTGAGCAATCGAGCCGCAGAGCTGTGTAAAGGCCGGAAGTTGCAGCATCTCACCCAGGCCGCCCAGCTCCTGCGTCAGAATTTCCACTTCTTCGCGCAGGCGTGGGTCAGAGGCCGCCAGCACAGACTCCAAGCGCTCTAAGCAGCCCTCCACTTCGGTCTGGAACAGCAAAACCACCACCTCTTGGCCTTCTTCGGGCGAGAGGATCGACTGGGCATCTTCGGGGGCAGGATCGCCCAACTGCTGGTGCAGCTGCTCAAAAATGGGATGGGCGTAGCCCGCCAGCCAGTCGGGGGCAACAGCCTGCCGCTGACGATACCAGTCAATTACCTGCCGCAGACAGCCGACTGCCGCCAGCAACAGCTGCTCGATTTGGCCATCGACCTGCACCGACCGCTGCACCTTCAGCACCTTAAACGAGTCCTCTAGCCGATGCGCCAGCTCGCTCAGCGTCGAGTAGCCCATCATGGCCGCACCGCCTTTGATCGAATGGGCGGAGCGCAGGGCAGCGTTGACTTTTTCTAGCTCAACGCTGGTTTGGGATAGTCCCAAAATCGCTGACTCTAGCGTGCCGAGATATTCTGCGGCCTCGTCGAGAAACTGAAGCTGAATTTCGAGTTCCTGATTCTGTGTCTGATTCGACATGGGTTCAGCCTGCAAAAGAATGGACTGGGCGAGAGAGTATGACTAGAGAGCATGACTAGAGAGCCTTAACAGATATCGCGGCAGATTTAAGATTCGGCTCAAGATCAGCCTCCACCTCAAACGCACCCACCGAAGCCTGCAACTCCTGGGCGATGGCCACCGTTTGGCGAATCGCATCTGATACCTGCCGCGACGAGCTAGAGGTTTGTACGGACACCTGGGCAATCTGGCGCATCAAGCTAGAAACAGCGCCGGAAGTTTCCACCTGCGACACGGTTTCTGCCGAAATCGACTGCACCAACGCATCAATTTGGCGCGAGACGCTCAGCATCTGGCCGAGGCTCTGCTTGGCCGATTCGACCAGCTCTGTGCCTTCCACCACCTGACTGGTGCTCTGCTCCATGGCCTCTACCACCTGCGTGGTTTCCCGCTGAATCGTTGCCACAATCGCCTCAATCTCGCGAGTCGCCGCCGCCGAACGCGCTGCTAGCTCGCCCACCTCTTCGGCCACGACCGCAAAGCCTTGGCCTTCTTCACCCGCACGAGCCGCCTCAATGCCAGCGTTGATCGCCAGCAGGTTGGTTTGCAATGCGATCTGGTTAATCAGCGACACCACCTTCGAGATCTGCTGCGAAGATTCGCCCAGTCGTTTTACCTTTTTGGCCGTTTCGCCAATCGTTTCGCGCAGGCTGAGGATGTTCTGCACGGTCTTGTCCATGGCGCTACCGCCCATTTCAGCAGTGGTTGAGGCATTGCGCGCTACCTCTGCCGCCTGCTGGGCTTTGGCTGCCACCTGCTGGATTGAGGCGGTCATCTGCTCGACTGAGTTGAGGGTGCGGGTGGTTTCGTCGGCCTGCTGGAGCGCCTCGTCGGCCAAGAGCCTCACCGCATCTTCGTTTTGCCCCAAGGCGCTGTTCACCTGCTCAGCGGACTGCTTCACCTGGGTGACAATCTGGCGCAGGCTTTCAATAATCGAGTTGAAAAAGTCGGCGACGATGCCAATCTCGCCCGCCGAGACATCTGCACGCACAGTGAGGTTCCCATCTGAGGCAGATTCGACGCTGCCCAGCAATTCCAAGAGCTGCATTTGCAAAGCCTCTTTTTGGTCGCGCTGCTCAGTGGAGAGGGCTTCGGCCTGGAGACGCGCCGCCTCTTTTTGGTCAAACAGGCTGACCTGCTCAATCGCGTAGCCCAGCTGGATGCCGACCTGCCGCATCAGGCTAATTTCGTCTTCCTGCCACTGACGCGGCGCAGCGCACTGATGCAAAATCAGCAGCCCCAGCAGCTCTTCGCTGACCAGAATCGGCGCGACCAGATTAGCCTTGACCTGAAACGGCTCAAGCTGCCGCAGATGGCAGTCGGTGAGATTAGCCTCGGTGATATCGTGAGTAGCCTGCACTCGACCCTGGCGATATTGCTCCACGTATTTGGTGGCAAAGCAGGGATCGTGGATCTGCTTTCGCAGCGCTGAATTCCACCCGGCTGCGACCGATTCAGCGACGATTGTGCCCTGCCACTGGTCGTCAAACAAAAAGACAATCGCCCGATCGGCTTGCAGCACCTCCCGAACGTCTTGCACCACGGTTTGAAACACCTGCTGCCGATCCAGCGAAGCCCGCATGTTTGAGATGATGCCGTTGAGCTGACGTTCGCGCTCGACGAGCATCCGCTGCTGCTGCAAGAGATTGGCCTGCGACAGAGCATAGCCAATCTGGGTTGAGAGCTGCTGCATCAGCTCCCGCTCTCCGGTATCCCAGCGGCGAGGCTGCGAACATTGATGGGCGCAAAGCAACCCGACCAAATCTGCGCCGACCAAAATGGGGGCAACCATATTGGCTTTGACCTCCAGCCGCTCCAAAATTTCGCAGTGGCAGTGACTCAGCTCAGCTTCAGCCAGGTTTTCAATCGTGGAGATCCGGCCGGCCCGATAGCGCTCTAGCGACTCTGACGTCAGCGGATCGTAGATCGTCTGCCCTAGCCCCTCCAGCCAAGGTTCACCCACCGATTCGGCCATGATCTCGCTGCTCTGGTAGTCGGAGCTGAAGCGATAGATCAAGACGCGATCGGTTTTTAGGATTTGCCGCACGCCCTCCACCGAGACGCTCAGAATTTCGGTTGGCTCCAGCGACCGCCGGATCTGCAAGGTGACTTCAGTGAGCAGACGAGCACGTTCGGCGTTGCGCTGCTGCTGCTCACTCTGCCCCACCAGCGAAGACTCCGAGGCCGCCACGTTGCTGGCCAAGTCGTTAAAAGCCAGCGCTAGCTCGCCTGTTTCGTCCTGGGCAAAAACCTTGGCTCGCGCTGTTCGGTCGCCTTGGGCAAACTGCATGGCCGTCTGCCGCAGCCGCTCAATCGGGCGGGCAATCGAGCGACCCAGCATTCCGGCCAATAGCATATCGGTAGCGACAGCAACGGCAGCGATGGCGAGCTGCACCAGCAGGCTGCGTTTGAGCATGGTGTTGAGGTTTTGCTCAGAGGTGCCGCGCACCAGAATGGCAACGGGCTGCTCTTTGAAGTCGGTGATGGCTTGAGCCGCCATGGTGTAGGTCTGATCGCCCAGCCTCACCCGCTCAGTCACCACCTTGCCGCCTGCTGCCGCCGCTTGCTCCAAGAGCTGAGTCTGGGGCAGCGCCACGTCGCGGGTCGCTTGATCTAGCGAGCTGGCGTTGCCCAAATGCATTGAGGTTGCTAGATCAAATGCGCCGTCGGGCTGGCGCTGATAGATGGCGCTATAGCCATTGTCAAAGGCTTCTAGGGTATTCCGCACAATCGGCAGCTTGCCGTTGACTATATCGCCAGAAATCAGTACGCCAATCACGGCCTCGGTCTGTGGATCTTTGACGGGTGTGAACGTATAGCGAATCAGCGAGTCCTGCTGTGGAAAATTGGCGGGCAGCGGCGGGTTCTCGGCCTTTAGCTCTGCCCAGCTGACAATCGCGCTGACTTTAATTTGACGCGGGTTGGCAAGCACTGTACCGACTAGCCCTTGGGGATCAAACTTCTGGCCGCTGCGGTCGGCGTTGGCGCTGGCGATGATCCGCAGGTCGGAGCCAACCAGCGTCGCATATTCAATCTCGCGGGCTGTGATTTCGTTAGCCAAGATTTCGCTGACCTGAGCCTGCAAGGCACCTAGAGCCTGACGGTCGCGGTGGGCTTGAGCCGCTTCAACCACGGCGGCATTTTCAGACTGACCCCGAAAGCCAAACCCCATCTGGTTGATTTTGATGTTGTATTGAATGTCGGTCACGGCGGATTCTGACTTGGCCTGGTTGAGCAGCTGCGCCCGCCCCGCGCTGACAATCAGCCAGGAGCCAACCCCTACCAGCCCCAGCACCGAAATCACCTCGGAGGCGAACAGCGCCAAGAGCTGCTTGCGTCGAATCGGCAAGTTGTGAAACCAGCGGGTGATTGGAGTGGCGGGCGGAGCCTGCTCGGTATCCACAATCTGTCGGGTTGCACCGCGCCAGCCGAGCGTGCTAGCGAGAGGCACTGTATCAGTTCCGGCATGAGTCACAGTATTATTCCCGGCAGGCGAATCGGCCAGTAAATCAGCAGATGGCCCAGTAGGTGAATCAGCAGGTGAATCAGCGGCTCCCGGTCGAGCCTGACGATGCGGAGATGTTGGAGGTTGAATAGTCATCAAGGAAACACCTTAAACGAACAGGAAACAGCCAGCGAACAGATCTAAGAGAAACAGGCCAAAAATAGACGGAAGAGCAGGAGCATAAAGTCGTGTAAAGCCCTGCCCAAAAAACCAGCTGCGACGCTAGGCGTGATGCCGCAGCACTGGAGCCTGAATAATCGCCTCTGTATCCAGAATCAGCAGCATCTCTGGCTTCTCGGCGGGCTGAAGCGCACAGCCGCGCAGGTAGGGCACAAGGGCTTTACTCACCTGTCCAATTGGCGACTGAATCTGGCTAGAGTCTAGCCGCACCATGCCTTCAACCTGCTGCACGGCCAGCCCCAGCGGCACTGCCCCCACCTGGATCAAAATAATGCTGTGCTGCTGAGCGTTGAAGTCGAGCGTTGAGAGCTCCAAAAGCTGCCCCAAATCTACGACCCAGATCACCCGGCTGCGGCGGTTCATCAGCCCCATCATGGCGGGTGGCAGGTTCGGCATGGGTGTGAGCCGCCGCGTCGGCAGCACCATCGCTTCTTGCACCGAGCGCATCGAGAAAACGGCAGGCGTTTGGGCATTGAGCCGAAATTTGAGATAGGCATCCCCAGCCGACTGAATCGGGCGTGGGGGCAAGGCAATGGCTGAATCCATAGAGCTGCAAATTGAGAGGCTAACGGCACCGAAATCCAGCTGAAATTTAGACGAAATTTAGACGAATCGATTGGCCTCGACCGAGCGCAGGACGCGGATTAACTGCTCTTGGGTGAAGGGCTTGGTAATATAGGCATCTGCGCCTTGTTTCATCCCCCAGAGCCGATCAATCTCCAGATTTTTGGAGCTGCAAATTATGATGGGCACTTTCTTGGTTGCAGGATGTTTTTTAAGGCCGCGGCATAGCTCAAACCCGCTCATCCCAGGCATCACAACATCTGTTAAAATCACGTCTGGCGTTTGGGCAATGGCTTTACTCATCGCCTCTTTGCCCGTCTCAGCGCTGATCACCGCATAGCCAAACTCGCGCAGATAGTGGCTAATCAACGCCATCTCAGACGGCGTATCCTCGACAATTAATATGGTTCTCATCATGCATCCATTATTTGAGATGATTCGGGCAAATATTCTAAAGCCAACTGAGCCAGCCCAGCCAAAAACTAGCCGGAAACTTAGCTCAGGTGCTTAAACACCATTTTCATCAGGTCGGCCTGCGTAAACGGCTTAGTCAAATAGCCCGATGAGCCGACAAGCTTAGCCTTCGCCCGATCGATGAAGCCAGTGCTGCCCGTGACCATGACAATCGGCGTGCTGCGAAAGCTGGGATGCTTACGCAGCAGCGAACATAGCTCATAGCCGTCCAGATTCGGCATGGTGACATCGAGCAAGATTAAGTCAGGGCGACTGCGAATTACCTGCATGAGTGCCTTGATCGGATCACTGATTAACACAACCGAAAAACTTTTATCGTCTAGGAATGAACTAATCCTCTGAAGGACAGCAGGACTATCATCAATGCAGGCAATTGTATATGTCTTGGTATTGACATCAGCGATCGGCTTCGATGCCGCCTGGATATGGTCTGAGAACCACTGAGGCGTGAGAGGTTTGATTGCATTGGCAGCAGGCCAGTGACTGGGCAGCGCGGCCGGCGCGTCTTGAGGCTGCGGCGCAACCTGCTCTGTAGCAGCTGGGCTGGAGGGAAACTCCAGCTCGGTATATAGCTCATGCGTGGCGTGAAGTGGCTCTAGCGCAGGCTGAACCAACTCCGCTGGATGCTCAGCATGCTCAACGTACCCCTGCTCCTCAGCTTGTGGGGGGATGCACTCGCCGTCATCCTCCGGGAAGTCTGGGAGAAATTGCTCTCTCTGATACTCAGGCAAGTACCGATCGGTAGCAGGGCGGCTGTATCGGTCTAAATTGGCTGAATTAAACTGATCTGAGTACCGCTCTAAGTATGGCTGAGAGGTTGCAGATTGAGTTGCAGATTGAGTCACAGGTTGAGTCGCAGACTGCCGCCGCTGAAACTGGGTTTGGCAATCCTCGGCAATCTGACAGAGATCAAGCCAGCAAAACTTAGGCAGATCGGCCAGCAGATCTCGTTCAATCAGGGCGTGACTGCCCATCTGAATCGGTAGAAATGCCCCGATCACCTCCCGCGCCATCGCCTCGATGAGCGTCCCGGCCTGCTCGGGAGTCAAATACTGCTGCTCGACTAGCCAGCAAATGGCTCGGTAGTCGCCGTTGGGTGAGAGTTGCTCGGCAGTCGGCATCTCTTCAAACATCAGCCGCACCTGGACGCGGATGGCGCTAACCAAGCTGGGAGCCTGGATGCTGAGCAATCGCAGATGCCGATCTAGACGACCAAAGGGATCGGTTAGATCGGAGGCGTAGACCAGACTGCCCTGCTCAAGGTGCAAAAACCAGGTGCTGCCGCTGCTGGAAATTTGGAGACAGCCCTCTGCATCATGACTGACATACTGCGCCAGCAGATTGAGGGGATGCAGCCTTTGAGCAGGCCGATACACCCCATTTGAAATGGTATTCATGAGTACTCCGATTCATCACACACGACTTGAAGCCAAGATAACCGCAGTCGAAATTAGACCTATAAAATTAGACCTATAAAATCAACCTGCCTAACGCAACCGATTACCCACGAACTACCTGCTTAAAAACTAGCCAAAGCAACTGAACAGGGGATGAACGAAGCTAACCGAGATCGGCTCAAAGGGATGTAAAACCCTAGAGCTGATGCCGGAGATGAGCCGAACGCGAACGCACAGATCACAGCAGATCTGACTGTTAAGCTACTTGCTAGGCAGTAGATTACCTGGAGCCATTTGCAACCCGCGAGCTGATGGCCTGATGAACAATGCCTGACATAGCTCTGAACGCTTAGAGTCAGCAAAGACGTTCTTCGCCGTGAATTGGCTTTGAGCAGATTTTGAGCAGGGTGGGCGAAACGTGATCAGCTAGATAGTTTGTAGCCTAGTGAACCTAATCAGATGCAGCCTAAAGGCGGGGAACTTTTGCCAGAAATGGCTTGAGAATCAACGGGTCATTGAATCGATCCTGCTTTTAAGACTATCAGATGAAATCGTTAAACGGATCGTCTCTACATTAAAAATTCGGTTTGTAATCCGTAAAGATGCGGTAAGTTTTGGCTGGGGATCTGTTTCTTTTAAAGAAATAGTATAGAGAGTCACTAAATAGGTGACACCAACCTGGATGGAGCAATGTTTGACGGCTCAAAAAATTGTCCCCAATAGATTGGCACCCGATAGATTGGCACCCGATAGATTGGCACCCGATAGATTGGCACCCGATAGATTGGCACCCGATAGATTAGCACCCGATAGATTAGCACCCGATAGATTGGCACCCGATAGATTAGTGCTCTGTAAATTAGCACCCGATAGATCAGCACCTAATAGATCAGCACCCGACAGATTGGCATTGCTCAAGGTTGCTTGCCGCAAGATTGCCCAAGGTTCAATCCAATAAAGCCCCAAGCGGTTGAGGCTAACTCCTGCTGGGAAACAGGTCGCTGGATCGGCAATGGCCTGCTGGAAGCGGGTCTGCTGGATCACGGTGGCATTTAGATTGGTGGCTCTCAGATTCGCGAACCGCAGGTCGGCAAAAGTCAAATTAGCGGCAGTAAGGTCAGCCTGGGCGAGGTTAGCCCGCCGTAGATCAGCGCCAAACAAGCAAGCCTGATGCAGATTGGCAGCTGTCAAATCAGCCTGAGTCAGATCGACACCGCTTAGGTCAGCACCACTGAGATCAGCTTGAGCGAGCTGAGTTTGGGGGGCGATGAAAGAGAGCTTGGCGGTTACCGGGTCAAAGTCTGGCGGTAGCTGAGTCAATGGGTCATAGAGCGCACCTTGGAGGATAGCCCGATCGAGCTTGGCTTCTAGCAGGTTGGCCTGCCGTAAGTCAGCCCGACAGAGCCTAGTCAGGCTAAGATTGGCACTGATCAAACTGGCCTCGCGCAGATCTGCGCGACTCAAGTCAGCCTGACTCAAATTGGCAGCACTCAGGTCAGCCTGCCATAGCGTGATAGCCTCTAGCTTCAGCTGGCACAGCTCTAATCGAGATAACGCCGCGCCGCTAAAGTCCCGCGCTCCGGCGGCATATTGCCTCAGTAAAAAATCTGCCTGCATGTCATCCTGTTTGCAGAGAACTGGTAGCAAAAAACTGGCGGCAGAGCGTTACTTGCAGAAAAACAGCTGATCAAGATGCGAAGCTATCGCCTGCCGTTTGGCAGAAGGACGCCGCCTGATTCGATGACTCGGCTTCTGACTCGGCTAGCTTCGCTTCAGGTTGCCATCGCCACAGGGCATAGACTGGCTGGTTTCCCGGCTGGTCTCCAGATATAGCAGTCATTAGGAGGTGATCAGCTATTGCGCTCAGCCGCTGAGCCTGCTTCAAGGCGGCAGCACGTGTTGGCAGCAGCCTCACAAAACTGTAGTATCGGCGTTCTATCTGTAAGGCAAGTAGCCGCCGCGGCGGCTGATCTAGCCAAACCCGGCAAATTTTGCAACTCTCCAGCCAATCGGCCAGTTCAGTGATCTGAGGCGTGAGCTGATAGATAACGGGTGATGTTGGTAGAGTTTGCGCTGAAGAACTGGCCGATTGGCTGGCTGGCTGGCTGGCTGGCTGGCTGGCTGGCTGGCTGGGCTGCGAGGGCTTCAGCGCTGCTGGCAGCATGGCCTCCGACTCGAATTCCCATTCAGTCTGGTCGAACTCGGTAAAGTCACTAAGCTCATCCAGTGAGCTATAGCTGGAAAAAACTTCAGCAGGCTGGCTGTTCATAGGTTGATGGTTGATCGCTTGAATATTGACCGCTCGAAAAGTCTGGAACCTGGATATTGTTCGAGAGCGGTAGCGCACGACCAAAAGCTAACTGCTGGCCAAAACCTGATTATTGCGATGAAATCCTGAGCTTAAAAAGCTTGTTCTGTAAGCCCCATTATTATAAAGACTTTTATAAAGACTCTCTGAACTCAACGGGGCTTGGCTCAGGCGGCTTGCCTAGAGATGTAATTTTGGCTTAAATCAATGCAGTGCCGACTGCTCTGTAAATTCACCCGCTGCTCTAGATCAAAGTACCCAACATAGAGTACCGTACCAATCTAGGCTAATCCGGTCAAAATCAGCGTTGAAGGCGCAATAAATTTAGGTTAATGCGGCAGCAGCCTAGCAGCTTAGCCTAAAACTTAGTCTAAAATGATACTGCAAGGAAAGGGGGAACCGCGGTCTGTGAAAATAGCATAAAGCTCGCTCTGAAGTTGCAAAGTTAGATAGAGCATTTCGGTATTTAGACCTAGTAGGTTCCGGATCACAAAGACCGCAGACTGGATTGAATCAGGAAGGCGATTGGAAGGCGATTGACAGACTCTAGAGCAAAATCGCCACAGGGGCACTCCAGCGCAAAAAAGCGCCAGATGTTGAGAATGTTCAACAGTATGGCACAATTGCTGTTGCAACATGCTTAGACTGGCAGATTTTTGGTGTTTTTGGCGTTACTGATGGTTCGCGATGAAGTATTTGTTAAAACCGCTTGGCCACTGCTTGACAACGGCTGTAATGACATCGACCTTACTAAGGCTCTATGCTTTGCCTGCCATAGGAGCTGCCACGCCTGATCCTGACAGCTCGTCTGCCTCAGCGCCCGATCAGCTGCCCAACCAGCCAGCCAATCAGGCTAATCAGCTCGCTAGTCCTGCTCCGGCGATTTCCCCTCCCGAAACCCTGCCCGCCGAATCCAGCGCCAGCCTCTCTAGCTCAGCCCCCACTGCACCCTCAGCCAAACCACAGGCCGAGCTAGAAGCTGCGCCCCCAGCTCAGAATCCATCTGAGGCCAAGCAGCCGGACGATTTCGCTCAGCCAGAAACTAAGCCAAGTCCTGAACCAACCGCTGCTCAATCCCCAGCAACTCAATCTTCAAAAGGCCAGCCTGCATCTGTGCGGACTGTAGCCGGGATGCGACAGGTCGTTGAGAAGCGGCTGGCGGCAATTGTTGAGCAAGATAAATTGACCCGCGAAATTCAGTGGCAGCGGCAGCTAGTCTCTACGGTGATGCAGTATGCCTGGACGGGGCGATTTGATGAGGCGAGACAGGTGGCCAAGCATCCTGCCCTCTCAGCTGAGCTACAAACTGAGCTACTCGCCAAAATCGAGCTGGTTCAGATGGAGCAGCAGCCCCCAATCGCTGGACAGCCTGCCACTCCGGCCTCGAATCAGTCTCATCGTCCGGCCACAGCATCCGGTCGCGACGTTCCGGGCATTTCTGGCTACACCAGCGGGCGTGTTCTGCCTTACACAGCAGTCTCTCTGGGACAGCAATGCCCAACGCCAGACGCAAAGCCCAGCGCCAAACCCTCTAAACCCGCCGCCCAATCTACAGCAACCGCAAAGCGGACAACTTCAGAGATTCCCGCCTTGGTGCCTGCGCTTAGCCAAAATCTAGCGTCTCGGCTGGTGCGCCTGAGTCAGATGCCAGCCGCGATTCAAACTCCCGCCCAGTTTGCAGGTATCGTCAGCCAGTTGCGGGTTGCGCCAGCTGCACAGCCAGCAAATCCCGAAACGCGACTAGTCGCTCAGGCTCAGCAACTCGCTCCCGTGACTCAGACTGTAACTCAGCCCATCACTCAACCCGTCGCCTCTCGCCAGCAGGTTGCCCTCGCCAGCCCTACGGCTGAGCGTCTAGCTGCAAGTCAGGCGACCAGTCAGGCGACCAATCAGGCAACCAGTCAGGCTTCTACTCAGATCCTCACTCAGACCTCTACAGGGCTACCAGGGTTCTGGAGTCTCGACCAGATCTTGGGAGCCGCAATCGATCAGTCACTGGAGCAGTTTAGCTTTGGTCTGCCAGACTGGATCGCAAAACCGCTGAGCGCCAGCTGGTGGAGTTCGCCCATCGCTCAGTCCAGTCCTGCTGCCGAGCGGATTGCGTCGCTGAATCTGGAGCCGCTAGAGCAATCGCTGACCGATCCACAGCGGGGCAGCAGTATTCAGCTTGGCCGCGAGCAGCTTGGCCGCGACATGCGAAAACTGTCCAGTCTTACCCTGCCAGCGCTTGCCAAGCCTGCTCCGCTGCAAGCAACCGCTCCCGCTCAGCCCGTCCTTTATAATGCAGCAGCGCTACTGGCGATGAACTGCACTCAAAGCTCGCTGACTCACTACAGCGGTGATCAGATGATTGACCCTGCTAGCTCAAAGCAGATGGGCTGGGTGAATCTGAGTTTCCCGCTGCCCGTAGCAGCCGTGCTCACCTCTGCATTTGGCTGGCGCATCCATCCAATTTCGGGGACGTTGAGCTTTCATACCGGCATGGATCTGGGTGCACCAATGGGAACGCCAGTGCTGGCCGCTGCTACCGGGCGGGTGGTGGCGGCCGACGAGATGGGCGGCTATGGGCTAACGGTCGTAGTTGAGGCCAGCAATCAGCGCAACCTCTACGCGCATCTCTCCGGGATTGCCGTTCAGCCGGGAGCACAGGTGCAGCAGGGCACAATTTTGGGCTGGGTGGGCAGCACTGGCAACTCAACCGGACCGCACCTGCATTTTGAATCGCAGGTGGCGACTAGCAGCGGCTGGACAACTGTAGATCCAATTGCTAGCGCCACCCTGGCAGCAGTCCAGCCGTAAGCTTAGCCTCAAAGCTCTTGACCTTGGGAGCTTTAGGCTGGGAGACTTGCAGACTGCGCGTATTTGGCTAGCGTCATCTGGATTGCTGCGGCTAGCGCCTCTGGCTGCTCCACCATCGATAGATGGCCGCAGTTGGGCAGCTCGCTGACATTGTTGCCGCAGCATTCAAACGCCGGGTGGAAGCTGGCTAAATGATGTACATATTTAGGCTCCATCATGCTGTCGTTGGCTCCAGCAATAAACTGCACAGGTTGCCGTAGGCGAGCCACCACCTGCGGCAGTCGATGCACCTCAGCTTCAGTGGTGGATTCGAGCAGTGCGCCCAGCGCGGCGGCGGGTTCAGCTACGGCCAAATCGTGAAGTCGCTGTTTGCCCCAGCGTAGCGGCAAGGGCTGCGCCACATTCAGCCAGGCCAGCGGAAAGCCCAGCAGGGATACTTGCGACAGCCAGCGCGGACGAGAGCGAATCAAGAATTGACCCACGGCGCGAAATCGCTCAAATTCTTCTTTGAGGTAGATGCCGCCGCCTGAATTGACGCAGATTACGCCTGCCACTTGGTCAGGGGCTTGATCGGCAGCCCAGAGAGCGATGCTGCCGCCTAGCGAATGCCCGACGAGCCAAGCGTTGTCAATCTTAAGCTGACGCAGCAACAGGCAGAGATCGCTGGCGTAGGCTTCTAGACTGTAAGTAGCGCTGTAAGTAGCACTCTGAGCGGCACTCTGAGCAGCATCAAGACCTAACGGCCAGGTAGCCTGACGCTGCGACTCACCGAAGCCGCGCAGATCGTAGGTGAGGCATTGATGAACCGCAGAGAGCCGATCAACAAGCGGCTGCCAATAGGCGCGGCTCAGCAGCCAGCCATGCACAAACACCAAAACAATCGGCGAATCAGTAGGAGCAGAAAGCTCGTAGCGATGGGGAAACCCCTGAATCTCTATCGTTGCAACCATACCGAGTCGAGTACCTTCTGACGCTAGCAGCTCAACAGCCTCATCTTCAATCATAAGTTCCAGCGGCACTGTCACCAAGCAATTTCTCTAGTCAGCAGCACCTCAAGCAATTTTGCTCAGATTCGGGCATCCTAAGCTGAGTCGTCTAGAAGTTGTTCTGCTGGTTTCGATTTGCCAACCTGGCTTTGCTTTCGGGGGCTCATCAGCGGGTTGCTGAATGGACTGCCGAGTGAAGTCTTGAACAGGGCGCTTAACAGGACGATCTTTCCTTTCGTAAATTAGGGCATTGCGCGATTGGATGAGGAGAGCGGCAGAGAGACGCTCATCTCCTTAAATCAGGAGCAATAGATCTTTGAACTATGACAAATTCAGTTCCAGAAATCGTCAGGCTGCAAGCTAAGGTCTTAATCGTTGAAGATGAGCTAGTTGTGGCTGAAAATATTGCCAGAAATCTGAGCAAACAAGGATATATCGCAGTAGATATTGTAGATACCGGCGAAGATGCGGTTTTACAGGCTAAGAATACCTGTCCAGATATTGTCTTGATGGATATTATGCTACAGGGTGAACTCGACGGCATTGACGCTGCTGGGATTATTCGGCAAGAGCTAAATTTGCCGGTGGTCTATATGACAGCCTACGCCGATGATACAACCCTAGAGCGCGCCAAGCAGACCGAACCCTATGGCTATTTGGTCAAGCCTTTCAAGCCTTATGATCTGAGAACCACGATTGAGATTGCCCTGCAAAAGCATCGCACCGACAGCGCTATGCAGGCTGAATATTTGGCGCAGCTCGCGCAGGCCGAAACCAAGCTCACTCAGCTCACCCACCGCGACCTGCTCACTCAACTGCCGACCTGGAGCGTATTGCAGGCGGCATTTGAGCAACGCGTTGAGCAGATGCACGGCGCGGTAACCTTTGCCGAATCTAAGAACCCACCGCTGATTCCAGTTTTCTGCGTTGGACTCGATCGATTCCATCGGATTAGCAATCACTGGGGCTACAAAGTCAGCGACGATTTGTTGCAGGCCATCACCGACCGAATTACGGCCTGCATGGGCGAGAGCGGCAAGCTGGCTCGCACGGATATGAGTGAATTCGCCCTGATTATGGAGTCGGTAGAGCATAAGAGTCAGGCCGAGATTATGGCACAAGCCCTGCTGAAGAGCATTGCGGCTCCTTTCTGGGTCAACGATCAGGAGATCTTTATTACGGCGAGCATCGGGATTGCACTCTACGGGCGGGATGCGGAGCAAGCCGATGCCTTATTGCGCCGCAGTCGCCGGATTATGCATCACACCCAGCAGCAGGGGGGCAATAGCTATCGGTTCTTTAGCAGGCTGCTGCGCAGCGACACGATTGACCGACTGGTCTTGGAATCAGATTTGCATCATGCGCTAGAGCGACAGGAGCTACTGCTGCACTATCAGCCCAAAGTCAACCTACGAAACGGCAAAGTCACTGGGGCCGAGGCGCTGTTGCGCTGGCAGCATCCCAAGCAGGGCATGGTTTCTCCAGCTGTGTTTATCCCAATTGCTGAAGAGAGTGGCTTGATTGAGCCGATTGGCGAATGGGTCATTCAAACCGCCTGTCAGCAGCTGCGCGACTGGCAGCTAGAGCGCGTGCCGCCGATCAAAATTGCGGTCAACCTGTCGAGCTGTCAGTTTAGCCAGCCGCAGTTTCATCAGCGTATCCGGCAGATTTTGCAGCAGACGCAGGTGAACCCAATCTGGCTGGAGCTGGAGCTGACCGAAAGCACGCTGATTCAAAACGTTGAGCTGACGATGCACCGCCTGCAAATGCTGAAGGCGCTGGGGCTGCAAATTGCGATTGACGACTTTGGCACGGGCTATTCGTCGCTGAGCAATCTCTACCGCTTTCCGTTTGACATCCTGAAGCTGGATCGCTCGTTTGTTCAAGATATTCACGCCAACCCTAAAAATGCCGCCATCGCCACGGCAATTATCACGATGGCGCATCAGCTCAACCTGAAGGTGGTGGCTGAGGGCGTAGAAACCATCAACGAGCTAGCCTTTCTGTTCGAGAAGCAGTGCGACGAAATTCAGGGGTTTTTATTTAGCAAGCCGCTGCCGCCGCTGGAGTTTGCCGCCCTGCTCAGGAGCGGCAAGCGGATGAAGTCACTGCCGACTAGAGAGAGCTAGCCGCACAAAACTTGTTGAGCTGTGTGGCTAACTCGGATAGCGGCAGCACGGCATCCACGCAGGTTTGGGCAATGGCGGCTGCGGGCATCACGTCGCTCTCAGCCGTGGCAGGTTCCTGCACCAGCACCCGTCCACCCTTGGCTTTGATGGCAGCTGCACCCGCCGCGCCATCGTGGTTAGCTCCAGTGAGGATTACACCAACTAGCCGCTGACCGTAAGCATCTGCCGCCGACTCAAACAGCACGTCAATCGAAGGGCGCGCGTAGGAAACTGGCGGATCGGTTGAGAGTAGAAAAGAACCCGGTTCGACCAGCAGATGGTAGTCAGCCGGAGCCAGATAAATTTTCCCAGGTTGCAGCTCGTCTTTATCTTCCACCTCGCGCAGCGGCAGCCGCACGCCCTGCTGCATGGATTCCATTAGCCGATGCTGAATATCCCAGTAGCGATGCTGCACAATCGCAATCGGAATCGAGAACTCTGGTTGCAGCTGCTGCAATAGCTCTCGCAGTGCCCGCAGTCCGCCCAGCGAAGCGCCAATCACAATCAGAGCGGGTGCTGTAGCTGCCCCAATCGGTGAACTCACAAGCGAACTCATCAGTCCAGCCTCCGAAAGATCTTTTCGCTCTTGACCAATGCCTCGTATTCTGACTCATAAGGACTGAGCCGCAGCGATTCTTGCCGCCCCAGCGCCAGAATGCCAAACCGACAGAGGCTTTCGTGAAACAGTTTGTGAACGCGCCGCTGCAAGACGGCATCAAAGTAGATCAAGACATTGCGGCAGAGGATAATATTAAATTCGTTAAACGAGCCGTCAATCGCTAGATCATGCTGGGAGAACAAGATATTCTCGCGCAGCGAAGAGCGAAAAATAGCGCTGTCATATGCCGCAGTATAATATTCCGAGAACGAACGTTGCCCGCCTGACTGTAAGTAGAACTGCGTATACTGCTGCATGAGTCCTAGCGGATAGATGCCCGTCTGAGCACGTTGCAGCACCCGCTCATTGCTGTCTGTGGCGTAGATGCGGCAGCGATTATACAGCCCTGCCTCTTGCAGCAAAATGGCCATCGCGTAGACTTCTTGGCCTTCCGAGCAGCCAGCGTGCCAGAGCCGAATGTAGGGGTAGGTGGAGAGCAGCGGCACCACCTGCTGCCGAAATGCCAGGAAAAAGCTGGGATCGCGGAACATCGACGTGACGTTGACCGTGATGCCCAGCAGCATTCGCTTGAAGGCAGCAGCATCGTGCAGCACTAGGTTTTGCAGCGCCGAGATCTGCGTTAAGCCTTCCGTTTCTAGAACTTTGCGGATGCGGCGTTTCAGCGAGGCGCGAGCATAGTTGCGAAAATCGCAGCCGTAATATCGATAGAGACCTTCGAGCAGCAGTTCTAACTCGATATCCTCCAAGTCTGGTCTAGCTGTTCTAGCGCTGTTAATGTCCATTTCCGCTCAAATAACCTAGCTCCAACCAGTTGATCACAACGTCTCCAGCAAATGCCTCCAGCATAGAATTTCGCCTGCTCAACCTTCACCCATCGCGAGATAGGGCAGCGCTACAAATCTATCTTTCGGGCGATTTTCTTGCGTCAAAAGATAGAGTTAGTCTATGGTTATTTGCTCGATTCATGTTTAGACGCATCAAAATTGGCACGAAAGTTGCGGCCAGCTTTGCCCTCGGACTCGCCATCTTCAGCATAATCTCTGCTGTGGCCTATCAAGGCATTCAGCGGCTGATCGAGACTTCAGAGCGCGAAGCCCATACCTTCAACGTACTGGGGCAGCTGAAGCTATTGGATGGTCAGCTCAATGGCGCAGAGTCTAACAATCGAGGCTATTTGCTCACCGCTGACGATGCCTATCTGCCGTCCTATAACCAAGCTGTGGTGGCACTCAATCAGGCGCTCCAAGAGCTGCGACGGCTCACCTTAGATAATCCTGAGCAGCAGCGCCGTCTCGATCAGCTAGAGCCAGTGATCAAGAACCGAATCGATTTGATGCAGCAGCGAATTGAACTGCGGCAACAGGGCATTGAATCTAATCAGCAAAACCTGCCGCGCGGGCGCGGGCTGCAAATTACTGGCCAGATCAAAGAAATTTTGGGTGCAATAGAACAAGAAGAGCGGAATCTTCTAGAGAAGCGCTCAGCCTTAACCCGCCAGTCTACGGTTGATTCACTCAATACTATTCTTTACGGTATCCCCTTATATGCACTGCTACTAGGGCTGATTGGTCTGGCTTTAGCTCGCAATATCTCTAGACCGTTAGAAAATCTCGTGACAGCCGCTGAACGGATCAGCGACGGCGATCTCTCCACAGATCTGCCGTTAACTCCGCGTCAAGATGAAATCGGTCAGCTCAATAACGCCTTCAGCCAGATGGTGAGCAACCTACGCGAAAGTACCCGCAAAAACGAGGAGCAGTCCTGGCTAACGACCAACCTGGCTCAGATTACTCAACGGCTGCAAGGGCAGCGCGACTTGACTCAGGTGGCGCAGCTGATCCTCTCGGCAATTGCGCCGCTGGTAGAGGCGCAGCAGGGCTTGTTCTATCGCCTAGATGCAGAGGCCGAGCCGCCAGTGCTGCGGCTTTTGGGCAGCTATGCCTATCAGTCACGCAAGCATTTAAGCAATCAGTTTCAACTGGGGGAGGGGCTGGTGGGGCAGGCGGCGCTAGAAAAGCAGCGGTTTGTGCTCACCCATGTCCCCAGCGACTATATTCAGATCAGCTCTGGGCTAGGCGAAATTCCACCGATTAACATTGTAGTGTTGCCCGTGCTGTTTGAAGATCAGGTGACGGCAGTGATCGAACTAGCCTCGCTTCAGCCGTTCAGCGAAGTCAACCTCAAGTTTCTCGATCGGATTGCTGATAGCATTGGCATTGTCTTAACCACGATTGCCGCAGACAACCGCACCAGCGAGCTGTTGATCCAGTCGCAGGCGCTGGCGCAAGAGTTGCAAAATCGACAGGCGCGTTTAGAAGACAGCAACCGCCAGCTAGAGATCCAGGCCAGCGATCTGCGTGATTCAGAGGCGTTGCTCAAAGAGCAGCAGGAAGAGCTACAGCAAACCAACGAGGAGCTACAGCAGCTGAACGAAGAGCTGGAAGAAAAAGCCGAGCTGCTGGCGCTGCAAAAGCGCGAAACCGAGCAGAAAAATCAGGAGATTGAGGCGGCTCGCCAGCAGCTCTTTCAAAAGGCCGAAGAGCTGGCGCTCAGCTCCAAATACAAGTCGGAATTTTTGGCGAATATGTCGCATGAGCTGCGAACGCCGCTGAACAGCCTGCTGATTCTGGCGCGGCTGCTCTCTGAAAACAGCGACGGCAACCTCAGCGAGCGGCAGGTTGACTACAGCCGCACGATCTACTCAGCCGGAACTGACCTGCTGGAGCTGATCAACGATATTCTCGATCTGGCCAAAATTGAGTCAGGGATGATGGCGCTGAACCTAGAAGTGATGCCCTTTGCTGACCTCAGCATGTTCTTGACTCGCACCTTTGAGCAGACTGCCCGGGACAAACAGCTAGAGTTCCAGGTCAACCTCGATCCAGCGCTGCTCGCCAGCCTCACCACTGACCCCAAGCGCCTCCAGCAGGTCTTGAAAAATCTGCTCTCCAACGCCTTCAAATTTACCGAGCGGGGCAGCGTGAAGTTGCAAATTGCGCCTGTCCAAAAAGCGCTGGGGCGAGAGTCCAGTCAGCCGCAGGCAGCAGTTGCCTTCACCGTGGAAGATACCGGGATTGGTATCCAGGCCGACAAGCAGAAAATTATTTTTGAAGCCTTCCAGCAGGCGGACGGCACAACCAGCCGCAAATACGGCGGCACCGGACTAGGGCTGTCAATCAGCCGCGAGCTGGCTCAGCTGTTGGGCGGTCAAATTGAGCTGGTAAGTCAGCCTAATCAGGGCAGCCGCTTCACGCTGTATTTGCCGACCCAGCCACCCGCCGCTTCGTTGCCGCCTGCTGCCCCAGCGCTGCCTGTTGTGCCTGCTGCCCTGCCGTCCCTGCCTGCTGCCCTGCCGTCCCTGTCTGCTGCGCCGCCGCTGCCCGCCGCACTCGCAGATGATCGCAGTAGCATTCAGCCAGATGATCGAGTTTTGCTGATCATTGAAGATGACCTCAACTTTGCCCAAATTCTGCTGGAAATGGCGCATCAGCAAGGCTTCAAGGCGCTGGTGGCAGCGACGGGCGGCGATGGACTGACGCTGGCGCAAAATTTCCTGCCCGTGGCGGTGATGCTCGATTTGCGGCTGCCCGACATGGACGGCTGGACAATTCTCGACAGGCTAAAGCACAACCCCAACACGCGCCATATTCCGGTGCATATTCTCTCGGTGGATGAGGAGCAGCAGCGCGGCTTGCAGGCGGGTGCCATTGCCTATTCGCAAAAGCCAGTCTCGGCGGAAACCATTCGGCAGGCGCTGACCAACATCAAAGGTTTTGTAGAACGTCGGGTGAAGCAGCTTTTAGTCATTGAAGATGATCCGATGCAGGCACAGAGTATCATTGAGCTAATTGGTAACGGAGACGTGAAGAGTACAGCGGTGCATACCGGAGCAGAAGCGCTGAATCTGCTACAGTCGCAGTTGTTTGACTGCATTGTCCTGGATCTGGGCTTGCCGGATATCAGCGGCTTTGAACTGCTCAATCAGATTAAGCAGAACGAGCGCTTGACCAAGCTGCCGATTATTGTCTACACGGGCAAAGAACTGAGCCGTCAGGAAGAAACCGAGCTACGTCGCTTTGCCGAAACAATCATTGTTAAGGACGTACGCTCGCCCGAACGACTGCTCGACGAAACAGCCCTGTTTTTGCATCGCGTCCAGGCCAACCTGCCGCAGCCCAAGCGTAATATGCTGGAGCAGTCTCGCCATGAAGATCCGGTGCTGACTGGCAAAAAGGTGCTGATTGTCGATGACGACGTGCGAAATATCTTTGCCCTGACGGGGTTGCTAGAGCGCTACCAGATGCAGATTATCTACGCTGAAAACGGCAGAGACGGTATCGAACAGCTTGCTGCTAATCCAGATACGAACATTGTGTTAATGGACGTGATGATGCCAGAAATGGACGGCTATGAAACCACCCGCGCCATCCGCCAGCAACCTCAATTCCTAGCTTTGCCGATTATTGCGCTCACTGCTAAAGCCATGCAGGGCGACCGCGAAAAGTGCCTCGAAGCCGGAGCCTCCGACTACATTACTAAGCCCGTTGACACCGAGCAATTGCTGTCGCTGATGCGGGTTTGGCTCTACGGGCGTGGCTAGAACTGCGAGCCGCCAATCAAGAGAGACGGGTGTTGATATCGTTACTATTTTGGATAGACTGCTGCTTCCCAATCTCCTCAATCTTCTCAAAAACGATGCGAAATCAACTCCCGATCCGGCTGCTGCGAGCGATCATCTGCTTTGGGATTGCGCTGCTGCTGGTGCTGAGACTGGGATCGCCCTCAGCGCTGGCTCAGGCTGGCTCGCGGACTGCCCCTGAATCAACGACATCCGAAGCAACCGTGACGCTAGACGGTCAGCCGATCTTTCAAATCAGCGACGCGGGGCAGTACAGCGCCCAAGCGCGAGCCGATTTGATCAGCCTTCAGCTCCAAGCCGCCTTGCAGATGGCCAAACCGCTGAGCGTCAAAATTGAGCCGCGCAACCGCCTGCCGACCCTGCTGCTCAACGACCGCTATCTGCTCACCGTCACCGAGCAGGATGCCCAGCCCAACAGCACGCCCGACGAGCAGGCGATCATCTGGCAGGAGCGGCTGCAAACCAAACTGCGGCAGGCACTGGCCGAGCGTCGTCCGGCTTACCTGCAAAAGACCATCGCCCTAGCCATCGGCATTATCTTAGCTGTGGCAGCGCTGCATCTCGGGCTGAGGCGGGCACAGCAGCGAGGCTTGCAGTCTTTGCAGCAGCTCTTGCACATGCCAACAGATGCCAGTAAACCTTCGCGGCCTGTTGAGGGACTCTCAAAGCTGCTGCTGGCGCTGGTTCAGGCTGGACTCTGGATAGGTGCCGCGCTCTATATTGCCAACCTGTTCCCGCTCAGCCGCGCTTGGAGCTACCGAGTTTCTGAGGCACTGTTCACCAGCTTGACTTCGCCGCTGATGACGCTGGGTCGAAATGCCTATTCAGTCATTGATCTGCTGCTGCTGGCGCTGCTGCTGCTAGCGCTGTTTTCACTGGCGGGCATGGCGACAAATCTGCTGCGCTCGCGGGTGCTACACCTAGCCGGGTTGAGCCGAGGGGGGCAAGAGGTGATTGCCACGCTGACCAAATACAGCCTGATCACCATTGGGACGCTGGTGGTGCTGCAAATTTGGGGGCTGGACATCAGCTCGCTGACGATTCTGGCGAGTGCGCTGGGCGTCGGGATTGGCTTCGGCTTGCAGAATATCGTCAAAGACTTTGGCAGCGGCCTAGTGCTAGTTTTTGAGCGACCCATCCAGGTCGGGGATTTTGTGGAGGTGGGGAGCTTTAAGGGAACCGTGGAGCGGATTGGCGGACGCAGCACCGAGATTCGCACGATGGATCACGTCTCGATCATTTTGCCCAACTCGCGCTTTCTAGAAGAAGAGGTGATCAACTGGAGCCACCGCAACCCAATTTCGCGGCTGCACCTGCCGGTTGGCGTAGCCTACAGCTCTGAACCCGAAGCAGTCAAAACAACGCTCTTAGAGGCGGCTCAAAGCCATCATGAGGTGCTGAGCAGTCCGCCGCCGCAGGTCTTTTTTACTGGATTTGGCGAGAGCTCGCTAGATTTTGATCTACTCGTTTGGATTACTCAGCCCAGCCATCAGTTCATCTTAAAAAGCGATCTCTATTTTCGGATTTTTGCACTGCTGCGAGAGCGGCAAATTGAGATTCCGTTCCCGCAGCGAGATTTGCACTTGCGTTCCGGCACGCTCAATCTTTCGCCTCAGATAGAAGCGCTGTTCAAGCAGCGGCAGCCGTAAAGACGCTGTGCCCGAGATTAGCTTGAGCGCGCTTCCCTCACCATCTGAAACAAAATGCTATATTTATAGACTGTGACTTTTTGAGATGTAGGGCAGGTAGTTATGACGAAGCGGACGCTTGAAGGAACCAGCCGTAAGCGGAGAAGAGTGTCGGGGTTTCGGACGAGAATGCGGACAGCCACCGGACGGCGCGTGATTCGGGCACGCCGGAGTCGCGGTCGCGCTAGGCTGTCGGTATCGGGCTGAGCGCTGAATCCCCTAGAGACCAATTCTGATCGTGTCTCTGCCCAAAGCTCATCGACTCCGGCATCGGCAGGATTTTAATGCGGTCTATCAGGTTGGCTCACGGCAGTCCAGCCCAAATTTGGCGTTAAGAGCGCTACGACTGAAGCCTACTATCAAGGCATCGCTGACGCTGGAGCCAGCGAATGCCCCCACTCAGATTGGCATCTCAATTAGTCAGAAAGTGAGTAAGCGAGCGGTGATCCGCAACCGGATCAAGCGTCAACTTAAGGCTAGCTTTCGGGCGTTGCTGCCGCAGGTTGCCGCAGGCTGGCAGCTTGTAGTAGTCGTGAAGCCCAGCGCTACTCAGTGCAGTTATGAACAATTTCTGCAAGAATTAGAGCAGTTATTGTGCAGGGCAAAAGTGATCAATGGGCGTTAAAGAAGAAGTGTTTTACGAAGGTGGCCCCCATCTTGGCGACCTGATTTTTAATATTCTGCTGGGATTTACGGTGATTTGCCTGCCGCTGACTGCTGGGGCAGTGAGTCGAGCCATCTGGCTACGCTATCGGATTACCGACCGACGCATTTCGGTTATTGGGGGTTGGATGGGACGCGACCGCTCCGATATCATCTACTCAGAAATTGCTAAAGTCGTGACCGTGCCTCGCGGCTTGGGGGCTTGGGGCGACATGGTGATTACGCTCAAAGACGGCAGTCGTTTGGAACTGCGAGCTTTGCCCCGCTTCCGCGAAATCTATGACTACATCAACCAAAAGCTGTCTCTCAAGGCTCAAAACGCCAGCGGCGCAATTGGCCAGTAGCAGGTGGCAGAGTCTCGCGGCACTCAGCAAGGCATCAGATCTGAATTTGAACCCACGTTAGGTAGATACAGCGCATGGATTTTGGCATCGGATTCCTCTCAGACAATGTAATGCTGCCGATCCTAGATTTTTTCTATGGGATTGTGCCCAGCTACGGTCTAGCCATTGTGGCGCTCACGCTGGTGATTCGGTTTGCGCTCTATCCGCTCAGCGCTGGCTCAATTCGGAGTATGCGCCGCATGAAGGTGGCGCAACCCGCCATGCAGAAGCGCGTCAAGGAAGTGCAGGAGCGCTACAAAGACGATCCGACCAAGCAGCAGGAGGAAATGGGCAAAGTCTACAAGGAGTTTGGCAACCCGCTAGCGGGCTGCTTTCCGGTGATTTTGCAGATGCCGATCCTGTTTGCGCTGTTCGCCACACTGCGGGGATCGCCGTTCTCAGACATCAACTACACGGTGGATATGCAGATTCTGCCCCGCGAACAAATTGAGCAGATCCAGCCGCAGGCATTTGTCACCAAACCGCAAAATATTTACGTCTCAGACAACGTACATGCGCCTATTTCTGCTGTCTTACCCGGCGGCAACCAGCTTGCCGTGGGCGAAAAAACGCATGTCCTGTTTCAGACCGCCACCGGCACGCCGCTGAACGAGCTGATCGCTGAATATCCTGAGACCGAGCTGCAACCCCACTGGCAGATTACCAAAGGGGAGGAACTCGTCAACGTAGACGAAGACGGCAATCTCGAAGCTGTCAGCCCTGGCGAAGTCACCCTGCAAGGCACAGTTCCCGGTTTGGCAGCCAATAAGGGCTTCCTGTTCATTAAGGCGCTGGGTCGGGTCGGCGCGTTTGGCGAGAACAACAGCATCAACTGGGACATCTTGATCATGGTGCTGTTCTTCGGAGTCAGCCTGTACATCAACCAGCTGCTGTCAGGGCAGGGGCAGAATACTGGCGCAAATCCTCAGCAGGCGGCGGTCAACCGCTTCACCCCGATTATTTTCTCCGGCATGTTCCTGTTTTTTCCGCTGCCGGCTGGGGTGCTGATGTATATGGTGATTGCCAATATTTTCCAGACTGCTCAGACCTACATCTTGTCAAAAGAGCCGCTGCCCGAAAATCTGCAAAAAATTGTGGATGCCGAAGAGAAAAAGCTAGAGTCGCGTGAGGCTCTGCCGTTTGAGCCAAAAGCTAAAGCTGAAGCCACTAAGGCAGAGACCAAGCCTGAGGCCAAGTCAGCCAAGCAGACGCCGAAGGCTACCTCCAAGCAACCCCCCAAGGCAACCCCCAAAGCCACCAAGTCAAAAGTGACGAAAGCCTCCCCCAGCGGAGATTCTAGCCCTCAGAAGAAAGCTTAGCCCATGGATGCACAGCAGATTCAGCAAGGCCAGCAGTGGCTAGAAGAGATGTTGCGGCTCGCTTGCTTGCCCGCCGCCGTGCAGGTTGACCAGAGCCAGACTGAGGCCGAGGGCAGCTGCTGGCTAGTGATTGACCAAGCGGCTCTCAGCCCCGCTCAAACTGAGGCGCTGATTGGCACAGGCGGCAGCGGTCTCGACGCGATCCAGTATCTGGCCAACACGATCCTGAATATTGGCAAAGCTGAAGGAGCACAGACGGCCTACACCGTGGAGCTGGCAGGCTACCGGATGCAGCGACAGGCCGAGTTGCAAGCCCTTGCAGAAGCTGCTGTACTCCAGGTGCGCGAAACGGGAGGCGAATACGAAATGGCGGCTCTCTCTGCAGCTGAGCGGCGGCAGGTGCATACCTACTTAAAAGCCACCTACAGCGATTTGGCCACCCAGAGTCGCGGCAAGGAACCTGACCGACGCTTGGTGGTGAGTTTGGCGGTGAGTTTGATGGGCGAAACGGAAACAGCCCCGTAGAGTCAGGGCTGGAGAAAGGCAGGAGCGCAGTTATGGAAGTTATTTATATTCCGCAGTTGGCCAAAGCGCCAGAGCAGACCGAGAAGCTGACCGTGCTGCACCATTTACCCCATCTGGAAACGCTGACTCCGGTGCAGGGCGAAGTGCTGGTAACGCACTGTGGTACTTACCTGGATGTCAAAGGCCATGCCGAGGCAATTGTAACGCTGAGCTGCGATCGCTGCCTGCAACAGTACAACCATCGGGTGCGGGTAGATGCGGCTGAGTTCATTTGGCTCCAGCGCGCCGAGGACGATCCGCTGGCTGATTTGCTAGACCGTGAGGTCGCTCTAGAAGATCTGGTTGAAACGCTAGAGCCAGACGGCTACTTTCGGCCCTTAGACTGGCTGTACGAGCAGTTTTGTCTAGCGCTGCCGCCTAAACAGCTCTGCGATCCAGCTTGCCAGGGCATTCCCTTTGAGGCTGAGCCGCCGACTCAGATTGACCACCGCTGGGCTTCCTTACAGTCTTTGCAGTTGCTCAGTGAAAACTTGCAGGGCGAGAATCTGCAAAACTAGCGGTCTCTGCTTTTAGGCTCAGGATGAGATGATGAAAACATCGTCTTGCTTTTACCCATGAGTTTTAACGACGAATTTGAACTGCTGCTGCGCGCCCGCTACCCGCTCATCTATGTGCCAACGCGCGAAGAGGAGCGGGTGGAGGCGGCGATTGCTCAGTCGGCGAAGCGGCAAGGGAATCGCGGCATCTACATCTGGGATTTTGTCGAGGGCTATCAGGGCAATCCCACGGATGCAGGCTTTGGCCGCCGTAACCCTTTGCAGGCGTTGGAGCTGGTCGAAAAGCTGCCAGCCGCTGTGCCTGCGGTGTTTGTGCTGCGCGACTACCACCGATTTTTAGAGGATGTGGCGATTGCCCGCAAGCTGCGTAACCTGGCGCGCCTGCTGAAATCGCAGCCCAAAAATATTGTGCTGATCTCGCCGCAGCTTACCATTCCAGAAGATTTGAGCGAGGCGCTGACGGTGCTGGAGTTTCCGCTGCCCAGCCTCACCGAAATCCAGGCCGAGCTAGAAAAGCTTCTGGCTAGCACCGGGCAATCTACCGATCCGAAGCTGATGGACGAGCTAGTGCGTTGCTGTCAGGGGCTGTCGATGGAGCGAATCCGGCGAGTGCTGGCCAAAGGTATCGTCACGCATGGCGCATTGCAGGCCGAAGACCTAGAGCTGATCCTGGAAGAAAAGCGGCAAACCATTCGCCAAACCCAAATCCTCGACTTCTATCCCGCCACCGAGCGGATCTCGGACATTGGCGGGCTGGACAATCTCAAAGACTGGCTGCTGCGACGGGGCGGCGCGTTTTCGGAGCGGGCGCGACAGTATGGCTTACCGCATCCGCGCGGGCTGCTGCTGGTGGGAATTCAGGGCACGGGAAAATCATTGAGCGCCAAAGCAATTGCCCACCACTGGCATCTGCCACTGCTGAGGCTGGACGTGGGGCGGCTGTTTGCGGGGCTGGTGGGCGAGTCAGAATCCCGGACGCGTCAGATGATCCAGCTAGCCGAGGCGCTGGCTCCCTGCGTGCTCTGGATTGACGAAATCGACAAAGCCTTTACTGGGTTTGATGGCCGAGGCGATGCAGGCACGACCAGCCGCGTCTTCGGCACTTTTATCACCTGGCTGGCCGAGAAAAAGTCGCCCGTGTTTGTCGTGGCCACGGCCAACAATATCCAGACCTTGCCGCCGGAGATGCTGCGGCGGGGGCGGTTTGACGAGATTTTCTTTGTGGGGCTACCGAGCCAAGAGGAGCGACGCGCCATTTTTGCGGTGCATCTGTCGCGGCTGCGCCCTCACAACTTACAGAGCTATGACCTGGACAGGTTGGCCTACGAAACCCCCGACTTTTCGGGAGCCGAAATTGAACAGATGCTGATTGAGGCCATGCACCTCGGCTTTAGCCAGAACCGCGACTTTACCAATCAAGATATTCTGGAGGCTGCCAGCCAGCTGATTCCTCTGGCGCGGACAGCCCAGGATCAGATTCAGCTGCTGCAAGACTGGGCGGCGGCGGGCAAGGTGCGGCTGGCTTCACGTCAGGGCATTCAGCCTCGGTAGCCGTTTGGTAGCTATCCGGTAGCAAAATCTTACGGCAGTCTCTACAATGAGGAGTCCTTGATCCTGCGAGTGCTCTATGGCGACGATGTCTAAGATATCCCAGTTCGTGCTGGGCTTCATTTTGGCAATTGCCCTGCTGTTTCTCGCCGGGGCTGGCTTGACCCGCTACATGCTCACCCGTCTAGCCACGCCGCCCCCACGCCCCAGCTTTACCAACGATCCGTCTCCCAGTCCGGCGGCGCAGGCGGCTAATCCAGATGCCAGTCCGGCAGCTAGTCCTGATCCTAGTCTGGCTAGCCCAGAACCGACCGTAGCCGCTAGCCCTAGTCCTAGCCCCTCGCCCAGTCCGGTGGGCTATGCCGCTCGCGTCACTCAGCCGATTGGTCTGAGACTGCGCCAAGAACCGAATATCGATGCGGCCACGATTGGCGGCATTGAATATAACCAGATTGTCACGGTTTTGGAAGATAGCCCGGACGGTAGCTGGCAGAAGGTGCAGGTGGCAAACGGCGCGCAGGGCTGGGTCAAATCTGGCAACACAGCTCGCGCGAACTGAGATCTATGAACCGAGCGCCAAAGCTAGGGTTAAGATGCAGTTGATTAAGAAATTTAAGCAAACCTAACGCTTGGTTACAAGATGAGGGCTGCAAATCCAGACGACTGGGCTTCGGTGATAAGTTAATGAGAAGGATTTTTCGAGCCTGCTCAATTAGCTTTAAGAATTTAGCATGTATAACAAGAATACGAAGAAAGACTGGCTGGCGGCTTCGGTAACGGCGGGCATGGGAGCTGGAATTCCGGCTTATTTTGCGGTCACGCAGGGGCAAAACCCGCTGATTGCCTTGGGCATTACCGGTCTAGCCATTTCATTAGCGCTAGTGATTGACCATTTCTGGTAATTGGCAAGAGTTATGTACCCGCTTTCAAACCAGCCCAGCTTCAACGGGCTGGTTTTTTGATGCGAATCTTGAATTTGCATCAAGCTGGCTCAAAAATAAATCGTTCATTTTTTGAAAACTGTTCTAAAATTCCTCACTATTCGAGGCCGCTTTAGAAGCTGTTTGTAAAAGAATGTGTATCCCTTAGTCATGCAAGGCTTTCCGGTGTTTTTAGAACAATTGAACTAAATATTCGAAGAGCCTGTCCTGCAAGGGTTGCAAGGTTCTTCATACTCTTTTACAAACAGCTTCTTAGATCCAGAACTTAAGATGCTTTTTAAACTCTAGACGCAGTAGGTTGACTATCCCCACGAAGCACTATGACCCAAACTTCCAAATCATCACTGCTAGGACTGCTGGCCGCGACGCTAGCGCTTGGCCAGCCTCTTGCCGCTCAGGCTCAATCCTATCCCTCTGATCTGATTCAACCTAGCGACCAGGGCGGTTCTGTCGCTGAACTTCAGGAGAATCTGGCCAGACTCGGCTACTACAGAGCTGGGGTGACAGGCAATTTCGATACGGCGACGCAAGCCGCTGTCTTGCAGTTCCAGCAGGCCAACGGTCTGGCGGCAGATGGCATTGTCGGAGCAGAAACCCAGGCAGCGCTGAATGGGGAAGCTAGAGCGGCAGATCCAGGCGGTGCAGCCTCTACGGGCGGTGAGGTCTCTGCCTTGCAGCAGCAGTTGGTGCAGTTGGGCTACTACAACGGCGCAGTCAACGGCGTTTTTGATGATGCGACCCAAGCAGCCATCATGCGCTTTCAGCGCGATCGAGGCTTGGCGGTAGATGGCATTGTCGGCAGCGCTACAGAATCAGCGCTCTATCAGGCTCCTGCCCAATCTGCTGGTGAAACCACCGAAACGACCTACACCTCAGCGACCCCGGCGGCCACCCCAGCGGACGGTCTGCTGCAATTGGGGGATACTGGCTCTGAGGTCAGCGATTTGCAGAGTCGCTTGCAGGCGCTGGGCTACTATGACGGCCCAATTAGCGGCAGCTTTGGGGAGCAGACAGAGGTGGCGCTGACAGCCTTTCAGCAGTCGCAGGGTCTGACTGCAGACGGCATTGCAGGACCGCAGGTCGAATCAGCCCTCGCCAGCGCCGCAATCCCCGCAGCTAGCCCAGTCGTTGCCCCTGCCGCCATCCCGCAGACAGCCGTTGCGCCCGCTGTTGTCCCTGCCCCGATGGCGCTGCCTGCGGCTGCCGTGCAGGTTCCAGCCTTGCCTCCCGCAATTCCAGAAGCCGCCATGACGCCGACGCAACCCTCCGTTCAGCCGTCCTACCAGTCACCCAGCCTTCCCGGCGAAGGCGGTCGCTTTAGCGTCATTGAACTGCAAAGGCGACTGCAACTTAATGGCTTTGAGCCAGCAGAAATAACTGGCGAGTACGACTTTGCCACGCAGAACGCCATCAACCAGGCGCAGCAGTCTTATGGCCTGAGCGGTGCAGATTTTGGCAACTAAAGCACCTTTTCCAGAAACTGACAGGCGCGCTCGCTCTTGGGCTGCGTAAAAAATACGTCGGGCGGTGCGTCTTCAACGAGCCGTCCGGTTTCGAGAAACAGAATCCGGTCAGCCACCTCACGGGCAAAGCCCATTTCGTGAGTGACAATGGCCATCGTCATGCCGCTCTCTACCAGTCCTTTCATCACGTCTAGCACCTCTTTGACCATTTCTGGGTCGAGTGCCGAGGTGGGTTCATCAAACAGCATGACTTCCGGCTGCATTGCCAGCGCCCGCGCAATCGCCACCCGCTGCTTTTGGCCGCCTGAGAGTCGAGATGGGTAGACGTTGGCTTTTTCAGCTAGCCCCACTTTCGTCAACAGATCCAGCCCTAGCTTTTCAGCTTCCGGTTTGGATATCTGCTTGACTTTGCACGGGCCATAGGTGACGTTTTGCAAAACGGTCTTGTGCGGAAACAGGTTGAAGTGCTGAAACACCATTCCCATGTTTTGCCGCACTTTTTTGATGTCAATCTGTGGCTGCGTGATATCAACATTGTCGATATACACCCGACCACGCGTCGGCACTTCTAGTAGATTCAGGCAGCGCAGAAAGGTAGATTTGCCGCTGCCCGACGGGCCAATAATCGCAACTACCTCACCCTTCTCAATGTTGGTAGAGATATCTTTGAGGACATCTAGCTTGCCAAACGATTTGCAGAGAAACTCGGTTCTAATCACTTTTTCGCATCCTTAACTCAAGTCTTCTGGCCACCAGCGTAAAGCCAGTAATCATCACGTAATAGATCAAGCCCACAAAAATATAAGGCTCAAAGTAAATAAACTTCTCGGCTCTGACAATATCTGCCCGCCGCATCAAGTCCTGCGCCCCAATCGTCGAAACCAGCGCCGAGTCTTTCAGCAGCGCGATGCTTTCATTCACCAATGCCGGCAAAATATTTTTGAACGCCTGCGGCAGGATAATGTCCCACATAAACAGTGGGTAGGAAACCCCTAGCGTCATCGCGGCCTCGCGCTGGCCTTTGTCCACCGCCAAAATCCCGCCCCGAATTGTCTCCGAGCTATAGGCGGCTGAGTTGAGCGCAAAGGCAATCACGCCTGCCTGAAAGCCCGGAATCGGGTAGCCCAGGAGCTGCGGCGTAGCGTAGTAGATAATGGCGAGCTGCAAAATCAAGGGCGTGCCGCGAAAAATTGAGGTATAAAAATCGGCGAACCATTTCAGCGGCTTGATATTCGAGATCTTAAAAATCGAGAGAATCGTGCCCCAGCTAAAGCCAATCAGCGCTGAAACCAGCGTGAAGGCCAGCGTCACGCCGATGCCCTGCAAAATAAACGGAATGCTGGGGACAATTTTGGAAAAGTCTAGAGCTAGCCCCGTTTGAGCCAGAAGAGCAGACGTAAATCTCAACATGCCTGAAGCATTTATTGCTGTTATTACTACAAAATCACCGTGAGTTTACTGCCAAAAGAAATTAAAAACAGTAGCCCATGCAGCAGGCTACTGTCTCGTTATGCTGTTATTGCTCTGGTGCTGCTCTGGCTAAAAGCTTAGCCGGGTGATTAGCTTGGCGACTTGGCGGGCGCGGGCGCATCGGCTCCAAACCACTTCGTCACCAGCTCTTCCATTTTGCCGCTGGATTTCATCTCGGCCAGAATCGGGTCAAACTTGGCGACCAGCTCCGAGCCTTTGGGGAAGGCCACAGCCGAGCCAGATTCGCCCGTATTGGGAATCGTGTTGAACTCTAGATCAGGGTTTGAGGCAATGAAGCCCTTGGCCACCGTATCTTCCATGATCAGCGCCTCAACGCGACCAGCCTTCAGCTCCTGCACCATCTCGCTAATCCGGTTCAGCGGCTTAGCCTGAATGCCTTTGATATCTTTGGCGGCAGTTTCCTGGATTGAGCCAAGCTGCACGCCGACTGCCTTACCGTTCAGGCTTTCAGCTGTGGTCAGGCTGCTGCCTTTTTTGGCGACGATTGTGTTTTTGGCATCGTAATAAATGGTTGAGAAATCGACGTTTTGCTTGCGCTCGGCGGTGGGAGTCATGCCCGCCATCACAAAGTCAGCTCGCTTGGATTGCAGCGCCGGAATCAGGCCGTTGAAATCTACGTTGTCAATTTTCAGCTCATATCCCAGCTTCTCGGTAATGTGCTTGGCAATATCGACATCAAACCCAATAATTTCCTGACTGCCGCTGCTGGAATCTACATATTCATAGGGCGGATAGTCGGCTGAGGTCGCCATTGTCAGCGTATTGCTGCTGCCTGCACCGCCGCCTGAATTGCAGGCTGTCACCGTGCCAATCGCTAGAAGAGCCGTCAAACAGGCCGTGAGCCAAAAGCGAAGTCGTTTCATAGAAAAATTACTTGAAAGAAAAGATCAGTTTGGACGTTGCCAAATTTTAGTCACAAGAGACTACTCTGGCCAAACCGCCAGCATAAGTCTCAGGATACAGAAATGATTCTGGGCAAAGAGTGACTAGTGAGCAGTTAGCCCAAAAAACGGTGAGGATAGGCTCCTCACCGTTTAGTTAAAAACCCTTTAGTAAACCCTAGTAAAAATCCTGGCTGAACATTTGAAGCTGCCCTAAAGCTGATCGAGCTGTGTTTTCAGGGCTTCTAACTCCGCATCGACTGCAGCATCCTGGGGGGCTGCGGTTTGGTTGCTGGGTAGCTGAGCCTGAGCGGGAGCAGATCCACCGAGCAGCTGAGCCTTCATGGCTGCTAGCTCGTCATCCACGTTGCTGCCCGATTCCAGCATCGAAAACTGGCTTTCCAGGTCGGCTCCCGCTAGCTCAGCTGCCGCCTGTGACTTGGCCTCCATTTGCAGCACCTTTTCTTCCATCCGCTCAAAGGCGCTCATGGCGCTGCCGGTGCCCATATTGCCGACAGCTTTTTGCAGCTGCTCGTTAGCTTTGGCCGCTCCGGCTCTGGCCTTGAGCATGTCTTTCTTGGTCTTGGCTTCCGAGATTTTGCCTTCGAGGGCAATCAGGTTACGCTTCAGCGTATCCACCGTGCCCGACTGCTGGTCGAGCTGGGTCTTCATGGCCGTGGCGCTCTCAGACTGAACTTTTTTGCGGCTGAGCGCTTCGCGAGCTAGATTCTCGTCTCCTTTTTGCAAGGCTAGCTGTGCCCGACGCTGCCAGTTATCGGCCTCGGTTTGGGCTTGCTGGTACTGCTGCTGGGTGCGCTTTTGGCTGGCGATAGCGGTAGCGACAGCCTGACGCAGCTGCACCAAATCTTCCTGCA
Organism: Pegethrix bostrychoides GSE-TBD4-15B; assembly: GCA_019359155.1. GTDB lineage: Bacteria > Cyanobacteriota > Cyanobacteriia > Elainellales > Elainellaceae > Elainella > Elainella bostrychoides. The sequence goes on along the minus strand of JAHHHV010000079.1, from coordinate 40,056 downwards.
TATCGATGATGGCCTGCTCCAGAATTTTCTCTGGATCTTCAGCCTTGCTCACAGCATCATTGATATTGGCTCGAACCAAGCGGCTCACACGGTCAAATAGTCCCATGACTCTAATTTTCCTTTCGGGTGTACGAGGTCAGCGGCTAGCGCTAGAAATCTAGCTACGGAAACAGCTATCGAAAGTCGGGCGTAAGTCAATCCAGAAATCTTTACTCTCTAGCCTACCGAATCTATCGCAGAATTGTCCGGCCAAACAAGGCTGCTCTCCAGCCTTCTCCTGTCATAGCATACTCAGAGAGTGCCTTCTTAAAACTCTTGGTAACCCTTCAGCAATGCCCGTGGAAACCGGAGCCTGTTTTGATCCAACAGCAGCCTACCGCTACCGACTCTGGCGGATTTGGCAGCCTGCTGCGCCGCTGATCACTTTTGTGATGCTCAATCCCAGCACTGCCGATGCTAGCGTTAATGATCCAACAATTCGCCGCTGCCTCAGCTTTGCCCAGACTTGGGGCTATGGTGGCCTAGAAGTTGTGAATCTATTTGGCCTGCGGGCAACGCATCCAGCCCAGCTCCGGCAGGCAGTCGATCCAGTGGGAGCTGACTGCGATCAGCATTTGCAGGCGGCGGTAGCGCAAGCCGAATGCGTAATTTTGGCTTGGGGCAACTGGGGCAGTCTATATGGTCGAGATCGGCAAGTTTTGAGCAGGATTGCTCCGGCAAAATGCTTCTGCCTGGGCATCAATCGATCTGGACAGCCCAGCCATCCGCTCTATCTCAAGCGAGGTTTACAGCCTCTGGCTTATTTGCCAAATTAAGCATCCAGTCGCGGATCAGTGCGTTCACCTGCTCTGGAACTTCGTCATGCGGACAGTGGCCTGCCTGCAAATAGTATTCGGTGAGCTGGGGGTAGTGCTGGCGAAATCTTGCACCGCGACTGCGGCCACTCATCCAGGGATCGCCCTCGCCCCAGAGCATCAGCAAAGGGCAGGTCAGCTGACTGAGCAGCAGGTCGTTCTTTTCACCCTGCGGCGACTTGAACACTGCCGCAAACACCGTTGCCGCCCCCGGATCGCAGGATGGACGGTAGATATCCTCAATCAGCTCGTCGGTGATTGCCGTTTTATCCAGGTAGACTTTCTCAAGCGTCTGGCGGATCACAGATTTTTGCCGCACATATTGAAACAGCAGCCAGCTCGGCAAGGGCAGCAGCATGACCTGTCGCGACAGGTTGAACAGCACCTCACGCAATGGATCGGGCTTAGCGGGCGCTTCAAGCTGAGTTTCGGTAAACGGCCCTGCTGGGTTGAGCAAGACTAGACCTGCTGCCCAATCTGGGCGCTGAGCCGCTAAACAAAGCGACGCATAGCCACCCAGCGAATTGCCAGCTAAAACCACCGGTCGGCCAATCACGCTGGCAATAAAATCTTGCAGCTGGTCGCGCCAGAGATCTGCACCATAGTCTACAGCCGCTTTCGTCGAGCGCCCGAAGCCAAGCAGGTCAATCGCCCAGACCTCAAACTCTTGGCTCAGCCCTTGGATGTTTTTGCGCCAGTGGTCAGTGGAAGCACCAAAGCCGTGCACCAGCAGCAGCGGTGGTCGCTCAAAATTGGGCTGCCCTGCCCGGATGTAGTAGATCGAATGGCCGCGCCAAGTCCAGTATTGCCCTGTAGAAGCCTGTCCTGTAGAAGCCGCTGCAGTTTGCATGATTGCGCTCGTTTTGCGTAATGACTTTATAAATATCTGTGAAGATATATTGACCATCTTAGCGCAGGCTCATTCACCGCTTGGGAGTCCCAGATAGCGCAAGCCAAGCAAGAGTGCTCTGAATTAAGTCTCTATTTAAGTCTCTCAATTTAAGTTAAGTCTCTCAGATAAGATACTCTCGGAAAGTAGGCAAAAGCTAGGGCAGCTATGGCGAGGCAACTGCAATCAGGCAGGGGTTCTGCTGGCAAATCCAGCCACAAATCTAGCGGCAGACCGCGCAGGCTTTGGTTTGAGCAGGTGATGGCGGCCTTGGCGCTGCTGAATCTGCTGCTGGTGCTGTTTGATCTAAGCTATATTCCCTGGCGAGATTTTTATCTGAGACATTTGCCGCAGCTGACTCAGTGGTACGGCGAGCGATTCAAGGGGATTGAGCCGCATCGCTTAATAGAAGCCTATCTTACGGCAGTACAAGAGCTGGAAACACAGGTTGATCTGACAGGAGTTCAGTCGCCGGAAGTCTTGCCCAAACTGGCTCAGCTTCAGGAGTTGAGTCTAGATCTGATCACCGAAAACCCGTTTGCGGCCAGCGACAAGTCCGGCACGCTAGAGCGGATCAAAAATCGCGTCCGGCGGCAGGTGGGGCTTCAGTCATCCAAAGCCGCCTTCGCGCAGTTTTGGACGCAGGATTACTTGACGCAGGCGGGCTGGGAGTCATCAATGCAGTTTTTTCAAAGCGAAATCGAGCCGCTGCTGGCCACCGCCTACTATCGCAACATTGGCGAAAACGGCAAATTCATCGACCACTTCTGGCAGCTTGACCTCTGGTTTGTGGGGCTGTTTGCCGCTGAGTTTGTCATCCGGACGCTCTATTTGAAGCGGCGCTACCAGCAGGCTTGGCTCGACACCGTGATTTGGCGCAGCTACGACCTACTGCTGCTGCTGCCGTTCTGGCGCTGGCTGCGGCTGATTCCAGTCGTGATTCGGCTCGATCAGTCCCGTCTGGTCAACTTCCAGCCGTTGGAGCGGCGAATTTTGCGCGGCTTGATTGCCACTGTGGCAGTCGAACTCACCGAAATGGTCGTGCTGCGCCTGATCGACCAAGCCCAAGAGCTGATTCGACGCGGCGAGGTGACGCGCTGGCTGCTGCGGTCTCGCTACATCGACCTGAACGGAGTCAACGAGGTAGAGGCGATTGCCAAGCAGTTTAGCGATCTGTTGATCTATCAGGTGTTGCCCAAAGTCCAGCCGGAGCTAGAAGCGCTGCTGACGCACAGCGTCACTCAGATTTTAGGCCGTTCGCCCGTCTATGCCGGACTGCAAAATCTGCCGGGAGTCAGCGCTGCTTCCAACAGCCTGACCCAGCAGCTCGTCGCCGATCTCTCCAAAAACGCCTACGAGGCGATTCGTTCGGCCTTGGAAGATGAAACGGGCGCTGTTCTGCTGCGGCGTTTGGTGGGGCAGTTGGGTGATTCGCTGAGCGCTGAGCTGAAGCAAAGTCAGGCGGCAGACGAGATTCAGGCTTTGACGATTGCGCTGCTCGACGAGGTTAAAGTCAACTATGTCGAGCGGATAGCCGCCACCGATCACGCTGAGCTGCAAGCCCAGTCTGGCCGTCTATATAGAATTGCCCAGAATAGAGCTGCCCAGGATCAGGCTTCAGAATAGTTTCTGATCGCGATTTCAGACCAATCTCAGACCAATACGCTAGACTGATGCTTAGCAGGAGGTCAGTTTGATTTCCTGCCAGTAAAATGCGCCCAGCCAAGCTGGCTTAGCGTTTTGCGAGGAGTGGGTGAGTGCCCACTTTTTTTAGTTCTTATCGTCTCTGGCTGTCTTGCTGCGTCAACTTATTGAGAAGCATTGGCAGGCATTAGGCGTAAAGAACCTGCCAGCAGCTAGACCCCTGATCACTGCAATGCCCCATCCACTCATTCCCCAAGTTCTGGAGATCGCGGCTCCAGTTGCAGCCCAGCTCGGACTGGACGTAGTGGCGGCGGTATTCCAAACCAACCAGAATCCTCCCGTGCTGCGGGTGGATATTCGCAACTTGGTGCAAGATACTGGGCTGAACGACTGTGAGCAGATGAGCCATGCGCTGGAGGCGGCGCTAGAGGCGGCCAACATCATTCCAGATGCCTACGTGCTAGAGATTTCCAGCCCCGGTATTTCTCGGTTCCTCACCACTGACCGCGAGTTTATTTCCTTTAAGGGATTTCTGGTCGTGATCACCACCGAAGAGCCTGAGGCAGGGGATAGAACCTGGGCAGGCCGCCTCGTCAAGCGGGATGAAACGGCAGTCTACCTGAGTCAAAAAGGTCGCTCTGTGACAGTGCCACGTCACCTGATCAAAGCAGTACAGCTGGTGGATCAGGATGCGGGCTGACTCCAATTGGCTGATCCACCCCTGGCAAGCTGCTGAGAAGACTGTTGAGCAAGGTTCTCGTCCTGCCCCTTGGCGTCTGTCAATTTAAGTTGTCAATTCCACAATTTCTAAATCATTCCGAATAATTCTGAAGGAGGCTCCTCCGATGTCAATGGTTACACTTCCGGGTCTGCAAGAGATGATCGACAGCATCAGCCGCGACCGCAATCTGCCTAAACATGCCGTCCAGGCCGCGCTACGTGAAGCCCTGCTCAAAGGCTACGAGCGCTACCGCCGCACCAATCGCCCTGATGTTGCCAGCTTTGACGAAGAGTATTTCATTAATTTTGAAGTTGAGCTAGATATCGAAGACGAAGGCTTTCGGGTGCTGGCCACCAAAACTATCGTCGAGGCAGTTGACAATCCGGATCACCAGATCTCGCTGGCCGAAGTGCAGGAAGTGGCCGATGAAGCCCAGCTCGGCGATACGGTGGTGCTAGATGTCACGCCTGAGCAGGGTGAGTTTGGCCGGATGGCGGCGATCCAGACCAAGCAGGTGCTGGCTCAGAAGCTGCGAGATCAACAGCGCAAGCTCATCCAGGAAGAATTCCAGGAGATTGAAGGCACAGTGTTGCAGGCGCGCGTCCTGCGATTTGAGCGACAGTCGGTGGTGATGGCGGTGAGCAGCGGCTTTGGTCAGCCAGAGGTCGAGGCCGAACTGCCGAAGCGCGACCAGCTTCCCAACGACAACTACCGCGCCAACGCCACCTTCCGAGTTTTCCTGAAAAAAGTGCTAGAAGGCTCGCATCGAGGGCCACAGCTCTTAGTGTCACGAGCGGATGCGGGCTTGGTGGTCGATCTCTTTGCCACAGAAGTCCCCGAAATTGAAGATGAGATCGTGCGGATTGTGGCGGTTGCCCGCGAAGCCAACCCGCCGTCTCGCTCGGTTGGCCCCCGCACCAAAATTGCGGTCGATACGCTGGAGCGCGATGTCGATCCCGTCGGAGCCTGCATTGGAGCTAGAGGGTCGCGAATTCAGGTGGTGGTCAACGAGCTGCGTGGCGAGAAAATTGACGTGATTCGCTGGTCGCCCGACCCGGCCACCTATATTGCCAACGCGCTTAGTCCGGCGCGCGTCCAAGAAGTGCGACTGATCAACCCCGACGAACGACAAGCGCATGTGCTGGTTCCTGACGATCAGCTCAGCTTGGCAATTGGCAAAGAAGGCCAAAACGTCCGGCTGGCAGCTCGTCTGACCGGTTGGAAAATCGACATCAAAGACAGCGCCAAATACGACTACGATGCCGAAACCCTGAAGATGGAAGCCCTGATGGAAGAGCGTCGTCTGGCCCGCGAAGCCGCAATGGCCGAAGCAGAAGACTATGAAGAGGACTATTACGACGAGGAGCTAGAAGCATTTGAAGCCCTAGAGTCCGAGCCAGCCGAGACCGCGATGGGTGAAGCCGAGACGGTGACTGAGGAGAGCAAGGCTGTCCAAGCCAGCGATGAATTGGAGCGCGACGGCTTTGGCACTGCTGCTACAGAAGCGCTCCAGCGCCCTTAATCCCGATGCCTCAGAACTACCGTCGCTGCGTCAGCTGCCGCAAGCTAGACCATCGAAACAGCTTCTGGCGAATTGTCCGAGTCTTCCCATCCCAACAGCTACAATTAGATCAAGGGATGGGGCGCTCGGTCTATCTCTGTCCGCAGGCCGACTGTCTCAAGCTCGCTCAGAAGAAAGATCGGCTGGGACGCTCGCTGAGGCTGACAGTACCAGAATCTTTTTACCAAGTGCTCTGGCTGCGGCTCCAAAGCTCAAACAGCCCAGAAGCTGCAGCTTCATCTCCGGCAGTTGAGCCAGCCCATTCAAACTTGAGCAGCAGCGAAGATTGGCTGAAAGATCGGCAAGAACAGAACTGAAGCGGTAAGATTGGCTGTGAGAGCAACGCATAGAATCTGAATTGCAGCAGGCGGCTTCAATTTTTCAAGAATTCGTGCAAGATGGTAGTAGGGGTAGTTGCAGGTCGCTCCGGCCTCATTTCAGGTCGAGTTTTTGAGAGCGGATCACCAGACAAAGGGGAATTTAAGCTGATTCTCCGTCATAGCTCCGTCATAATTATGGGTGTCTCTATCCCCAGTGACGCATTTACGATGACGTAAAGTTCAAAGTCGGTTACTTTAGTGCAGGTGTAAATGTAGTTTCAAAAACAGTAGGTCAATATGTCATAACAATTGGGACGCTGAGAGGGCAGTGGATGAACAACGGAAAAGTGAGAATATACGAATTGTCAAAGGAATTGAATTTGGACAACAGAGAAATTTTGGCGGTCTGCGACCAGCTTGATATTTCAGTCAAAAGCCACAGCAGTACGATCACAGAGGCTGAGGCTGCAAAAATTCGGAGCGCCGCCGAAAATCTGGTCAATAGCGCTGCTGCTGCCAAACTGGTTCCGCCCCGGGCTGCTGCTGCAAAGTCGGTTAGCTCTAAGCCCGTCACTGCTGCTAAGCCTGCCAACGCCCAGCCTGTGAAAAAGCAGCAGATTCTCGAAATTCGTAAAAACCGCCCTCTGACAGAACCCCCAAAGCGTCCTGACGGTGAACCTGTTGGGGGTGCTGTTGCCGCCGCGCGCTCGCCCCTAGAAGTCTCTCAGACCGCTGCTGAGCCGCCCCAGCGTTCTAGTCAGCCCTCCCGTCCTAGCTCTGCGCCAGCCGTAGCTGAATCTCCGAACCAGGACGAACGGCAGGCTGCGACTGAGGTAACAGAAATTAATCTTGATGGCCAGAACGGCAGCGCTGGCGAAACCAACTCTGAAACTAACGGCGGAGTTAACGGCAGCCTAGCCCCTGCTCCAGCCAGTGCTGCCAGCAGCGCCAGCTCATCGGCAACATTAGCAGCTGAAGAGGCTGAGCTGACGCCACCGCCGGCTCGCCCCTCTGCTGCCCCAAGCTACAGCTACGATCTGCCGACTAGCTCCGTCAATCGCCCGATTCTAAAGCGCGCTAGGACTGACTCACCGCCATTGAGAGAGGCGACTGGAGAAGCGGGCATAGAAGCACCAGTGAGCCGCCAGGCACCGCGCCGCCCAGCCCCTGCTACAGGTGAGCCAGCAGCGCTGCGGCAAAAGCCGGTAATTGAGCTGCGGCGCAAGCCGGTTCGTCCCGCAGGCGATGCTCCCAGTGAGCCAGGGGCGCGCGCTATGCCGACACGTCCCGGCGCGGGGCAAGCAGGTGTGGCTGGAGCCGAAGTCGATTTGCTTCGACCTACCTCAATCCGCGCCCCCAAGCGGGCTAAAACGCGACAGGAGGAAGAAGAGGAAGAAGAAGCAGCTCAAAAGGCAGCAGCTGGTAAGGTTGGTACTAAAACCAAGCGGCGCACCCAGCTAACTCAGGAAGAGGAAAACATCAACATCACAACGCTAGATGAGGTGTTGGATGACGATGACGACGACGACAACGAAGATGCGCCCGTACAGGTGAGCCTGTCGCTGGCGCGTCCGCCCAAGCCCAAAGGTCGCCCCAGTCAGGCCAAGCCTGCGATCGCGGCACCCACGCACCAGCGCTCACGCCGCTCGACCGCCGAAGCTCGCAGTGCCCGTCGCGATCGTCGCCAAGAAGAAGTGCGGCAGCGCCCTGAGATAATCGCTCTGCACAGCGGCATTTCGGTGCATGAGCTGGCCGACGAGCTGGTGGCTCCTGAAACTGAGCTGATTCGGATTCTGTTCATGAAGGGGATTGCCGCCAACATTAACCAGATCCTAGATCTGCCGACTGCCACGATGGTAGCCGAAGAATATGGGGTGAAGGTGGAGATGGCCGAAGTGGAAGCCGAAGCTCGCAAGCTGACCGAGATGCTAGATTCTAGCGATCTCGATAGCCTGCAACGCCGTCCGCCAGTTGTGACGATTATGGGTCACGTTGACCATGGCAAAACCACCCTACTCGACTCAATTCGCAAGACCAAGGTGGCGCAGGGCGAAGCTGGCGGCATCACGCAGCATATTGGTGCCTATCACGTCGATGTCGAACATGCTGGCCAGAAGCAGCAGATTGTCTTCTTGGATACGCCCGGTCACGAAGCTTTCACGGCGATGCGGGCACGCGGAGCGCGCGTCACTGATGTGGCCGTGCTGGTCGTGGCTGCTGATGATGGCGTGCGACCCCAAACTATCGAGGCGATCAGCCATGCTAAGGCGGCTGGCGTGCCGATTGTGGTGGCGATCAACAAAATCGACAAAGAAGAGGCGCAGCCAGACCGCGTTAAGCAAGAGCTGACCGAATATGGCTTGGTTGCAGAGGAGTGGGGCGGCGATACGATTATGGTGCCGGTTAGCGCTATTAAGGGCGAAAACCTGGACTCGCTGCTAGAAATGCTGCTGCTCGTCTCTGAGGTCGAAGATCTCTACGCTAACCCCGACCGTCCGGCCAAAGGTACGGTGATCGAAGCCAACCTTGATAAAGCCAAAGGCCCGGTCGCAACCCTGATCGTCCAGAACGGCACGCTGAAAGTGGGCGATGTGCTAGTGGCTGGCTCAGCCTTCGGTAAGGTGCGCGCCATGGTCGATGACCGAGGCAAGCGCGTCACTGTAGCTGGACCTTCGTTTGCGGTTGAGGTGCTGGGTCTGAGCGATGTGCCCGCCGCCGGAGACGAGTTTGAGGTCTATCTAGACGAAAAAGAAGGCCGTTCGGTTGCCTCTGATCGCGTTGATCAACAGCGTCAGTCTCGCTTGCAGCAGGCGTTGGCTTCGCGGCGCGTCAGCCTCAACACGCTCTCGGCACAGGCGCAGGAAGGCGAACTGAAAGAGCTGAACCTCATTGTCAAGTCAGACGTGCAGGGTTCGCTGGAGGCAATTCTGGGTTCGCTTCAGCAGCTGCCCCAAAAAGAAGTGCAGGTACGGGTCTTGTTGGCCGCTCCAGGCGAAATCACCGAAACAGACGTGGATCTTGCCGCAGCTAGCAGCGCCGTGATTGTTGGCTTCAATACCACTCTGGCCAGCGGAGCACGTCAGGCAGCAGATGAAGCAGGCGTTGACGTGCGCGACTACGCGATCATCTACAAGCTCTTGGAAGATATCCAGGGCGCGATGGAAGGTCTACTCGAACCCGAAATGGTTGAGGAGTCGCTAGGTCAGGCCGAGGTGCGGGCAGTCTTCCCGGTGGGTCGTGGCGCCATTGCTGGCTGCTATATCCTGTCGGGTAAGGTGATTCGCAACAGCCGAATTCGCGTCCGGCGCGGTAACAATGTTGTGCATGAGAGCAGCCTAGACTCGCTGATGCGGATGAAGGAAAAAGTGGCTGAAGTGAACGCTGGCTATGAGTGCGGCATCGGCGTAGACAGCTTCAAAGACTGGATAGTTGGCGATGTTATCGAGGTGTTCAAGCTCGTCTCTAAGCGCCGGACGCTCTCTGTTTAGCAGCTCGTTCTTTTGTAGCCTGCTTACTTCATAACTTACTTAAAGACTCACTTAAGGAGCGCGGCTGGCGCTCCTTTTTTGGTATTTCCAGCATTTTTCTAGGATTTTCACTATAAAAATCCTAGAAAAATGCTGGAAATCTGGGTGCAATTACGGATTTTCGTTGATATGAGCCATAGTTTTAGCTAGATTTCCTGACCACAGCAGTCAGCTTCGTAGAAAGAAATATAGCTCCAGAGGTGCTTTACAAGCTGGCCTTTGCCCAAAAATATTCGCCCAGACGCATCTATCTCCCCAAAAACATCTGCAAACCTTTTGACGAAGCTGCAAGGCCGTCATTTCACTACTTGGATCATGTTGAATCATGAAGAAGCATTCCTGGCTGAACGCCCTGGAAAATATGTCGCTCGTCGGCTTAGGGGCTGGATCGGTTGCATCACTACTGCTGAATCAACTTCTATTTACAACTGCGCCGCTGTCCCTGCTGGTGGTGCTGGGATTGATGAGCCGCCGCAAGCTGGCGCAGGTGAGCGAGCGCCGTGACACAACGCTCTCAGAAACCGATCAGTATTTGGCGCTCCAGGTTGATCGACTGCACCACCAGATTGCATCGCTACCAACCCCAGAGACGATCAATCGCCTCAACCGGACGCTGCTGCTCAAAAATCAGGAGGTCTCTGAGAAGCTACATAGTGAGATTGGCAGCTTGAGACAGGGCGTTCACCAGCGGCTAGCTTCAGTTGAGCAGCAGAGCAGCACGGTTCGCAAAGAGCTGCGGCAGGCCATGGAGCGCAGCGCTTACGTGATGGAAAATATGCAACAGCTCACGACGGACTTTGGCGATCTCTCCAGCCAGGTGCAGGCCGAAACCCTGAAGGCCACCGTTGAGCAAATGAAGCAGGATATCCGCAGCCTGCAAGCCAATCTAGACGGGCTAGGGCAGGCCAAGCCAAATCTGGCCGTGCTGCAAGAGCATATCACCCGACTCGATCGCCAGTTCAGTAAGCTGCCGCCGCCCGTAGACGTGAGTTCGCTCAAGCGTGAGGTGGGTGAGCTGATCAAAATTGTGGCTGATCTGGTGCCCAGGCGCGATCTGATCAGCCTCACCAACGAAATTCAGACGCTGCAAGAGCGGCAGGAAAATCTGCGCCAGTCGGTCGTGGCCATTGAAACAGCAGCGCTCAACTTTCGCCGCAGCTTCAATAGCCTGCCCAAAGCAGAGGCGCTGGCACAGTTGGGGCAGACCAGCGGCAAACTCGACGCGCTTGAGGCAGCTTTGTCTGAACAGCTAGCCGAACAGAGCCAGCTAGCAGCCAGCGGTGGCTCCCAGCTCTATCCTGAGCTACAAGAGATTGCAGCCAGCTACCTGGGCAATCTGCGGCAGCAGCTCAGCGCGATTCAGGATTTTGCAGGGGAGCTAGCCCAGCAGCAGCAGCAGCTCAAAGATCAGCTGAGTCAGCTGCCCCAAACCCTCGATGTGGTGGCGCTCCAACGGCAGTTTAGCGAACTCTCGCAGCGCATCCCGGCCTCCGAGACCGAACTCAATGCCTTTAGAATCCGGATTCAGGACGTGATGCAGCAGGAGCTGAATTATATCAGCCAGCAGATGCAGGCCGTGACGCACCTGCCTCAGTCAGAGCTGATTTTTGATCTGCCAGCTTCTGCTAGCTCTGCAAATTCTGAAACTGCTGCGGCCGCAGGCAGTCGAGCCGTACTAGAGCAGGCGCTGGCCGTGACTGAGCAGCGGCTCATCTTGATCTGGCCTTGGTCTAACCAGCAGGGACTTGACGCAGAGCTGTGCCGCAAGTTTGAAGATTTTCTGGATCAGGGCAAGCGCCTAGAGATCGGCTGGTGCTATCTGGCAGAGCGTAACGAAGAACGCTGGCTCAGCAAAATGCAGCGCGGCTGGAGCAGTGACCAGAGTCAGCGCAGCCTACTGCAAGAGACGCTGCACCAGTTTCTCCAGCTCAAGCGGATCTATCCAGATCGCTTCCAGTTCAAAATTTTGGGCACTGCCGAAAACTTCCTGGTTGCAGATCAAAGCTTTGCAGTACTGGGAATTGCTGAGGCGCTGAAAACCACCAGCCCCTTCCCCGAACTCCAGCTCAAGCTGCGGACAACGGACGCTGCCGTCATTGGGCAGCTGGTGCAGCGCTTTGACAACCCGACGCTGGCAGATGAAGATCTGACCGCTCACTGGAACCGCGCCGTGACCCGCTATATTCTGGGCGACAAAACTGGCGCAATTGCCGACTTTAGCCATCTGCTCTCTATGAGTCCAGAGGACTATGGGGCACTCAACTATCGCGGCCTGGCCTACTATGACCAGGGTGACTATGACCGGGCGTTCGCTGACTTTAGCGCCTCGATTCAATGCTGCCCGCAGCAGAGCATGGCCTACTGCAACCGGGGCTTTATCCAGGCTGAGCGGGGAGAGATCTGGGAGGCAATTGAGGACTATAGCTGTGCGATTCAGGTTTCGCCGCAGGCTCCGACCTACTTTTATCGCGGTGTGGCTTACCAGCAGCTAGAGAATTACGCTGAGGCGATTGCGGACTACAGTTCGGCACTGCGGCTCGCGCCTGACTCGCCTGTGGCGCACTATCACCGAGCGCTAGCCGCTCGGCAGCTGGGCTACTTGGATGAAGCCATAAGCGATTTTGAACAGGCGGCTCAGCTCTTCTGGCTGCGCGGCAACAAAACCAACGCCCAGAAGGCTTTGAAAAATCTGGCCCAACTGCGGCGGGCGGATACACCCAATGCTCAGCCTGAAGCGGTTTCAGCCATTCACGCCAACGCCATGCCTGAAGCGGTCTAACCTGCGGTAGGCTATGACTCAGGTGCGTTGTGCGTGAACGATTGCAGGAACCCTGGCTTGAACCTCGGCTGCGCTGGCTGCGGTTTCGCAAAATTGCCGCTCAAATTCCAGCAGGTTGCAGGCTGCTAGACATCGGCTGTGGTCGCTCGGCCTGGTTTTTGCAGCAGATGTCTTCGCGAATTGAGCAAGGAGTTGGCGTAGATTTTAAGGTGAAGCCTATGCAGATCGGCAATCTGCAAACCATCCCGCTGAGGCTAACTGAAAATCTGCCCTTTGCTGATGCTAGCTTTGATCGGGTGACAATGCTGGCAGTGCTAGAGCATCTTGAGCATGAGCAGCCGATTTTACAGGAAGTGCGGCGGGTGCTGAAGCCTGACGGCAAGCTGGTGCTGACCGTGCCTTCTGTTTGGGCAAAGCCGGTGCTAGAACTGCTAGCCTATCGCCTGAAGCTGGTGGACGAGCAGGAAATCCGCGATCATAAACGCTATTACAACCGCGTCTGCCTCCAGAAAGTATTGCAGGAAACGCAGTTTACAGACTTTCAGCATCATTACTTTCAACTCTGGATGAATAACTTTTGCAGTGTGACGCGATAGTGTGACGCGATAACCTGTTTCACATCGCGCTCGATTGGGCGAGCTGCCATCGTAAAGTTTCACAAAAAAAGTTTTACAAGCAGTCACGCAAAAACCGGAAGGACAGCTAGGCTACACCTCCGGTTCTATTGAGCTAAACTGTTGTATAAAACTGTGTATTCAGACGAAGCAACACAGACCAATCTAAATGATTCCAGGCCCCTTGCCACGCTGATCGCCATCCTCTGTTAGCTTACCCGTTTCATCGTCCTGCCTGACCTCGGCTAATTCCTGCCCTCGCTCTCGCGCTAGCTGTTCTTCTTTCTCACGCAGATCACCAGGCTCGTCGATATACATTTCTGGTTCGATTGCGTAGTTGTTAACCAGACCTTCTTTATCGACCGTGTAGCCAGCCGAGGTATCTAGATCTTCGTCTTCGTCTTGATGAGGTGTCTGCTTGAACGCATCGCCCTCGCGTTCCTTGCGGGCTGCCGTTTCAGCCGGTACAATATGCGAATCGTAACTATCCACAGCTACGTCTTTACTCGATACATCTTTATTACTCATGTTTATTGTCTCTTATCTATTTTGTCTAAACAATATAGCTATCTTCTAACGACTGATTCTGTTCTGTCTCTATCGCGGGTTAGATTTTTCGGTCATGCTGCATGGATGATTAAAAAGGCAACCAACAGAGTCCTAAAAAGAGGGGGGTGTAGCTGTTCTACACCCCCCTTCCATCGCTAATCTATAGCTCTGGGATACTCGGCTTAGTCTAGCGCCCGCTTCACAGCATCTGTAGCATCTTGGACAGCATTTTGAGTTGCTTCCTTCGCATTCTCCGCAGCGTTGCGAGCTTTGCCTTCAGTTTGCTTGGCTTTACCCTCAGTTTGCGCCTCGCGGTCACCTGTGACATCACCTGCGGTTTCTTGCACTTTACCCTCAAACTCTTTGGCATTTGCCTTCATTTTCTCATCAGCGCTCATAGACACCTCTCTTTTAGATGAAACTGTTATGTCTTAAATGTATCCAATATGTCAGAAAACAGTATCCGTCACTAGACAGATTAGTTAAGACAGGCTCTTTACAACAAGGTTCTCTAAACAACAAGGTTCTCTCAAAAGCCCAGGATAAATTAGGCTGATCGACTGGACTGATATATCTGTAAGGCATGAATGGCTCTAGCCCCTAGCCAATTAATCCTGAGCGCAGCGCCAGCACTGCCGCCTGTGTGCGATCATCGGCGCAAAGCTTGTTCAAAATATTGCGAACATGCGTTTTGACCGTGCCAACCGTAATGTAAAGCTTCTCGGCAATTGCGGCATTGCTGCAACCCGCTACGATCAGCTGCAAAACTTCTAGCTCGCGCTCGGTCAACGGATAATTTTCTAGCAGTTGCTCATACTCGGGCTCAACTGCGCCAATTGACACTTTTTTGGAGAGATCTGCCGTCTCGCCCTCTGGGGCTTGACGCACTTGGCGCAGCACGATGCTAGCAATCGCTGGATCGATCCAGGAGTTGCCGCCGTAGGTTGCATGCAGAGCTTCGACGAGGCGATCGGTGCTGATATCTTTCATGCAATATGAGTCAGCCCCAGCCGCAAAAGCTGCCAGCACTGAGTCTTCACTGTCATGCATTGTCAGAATCAAAATCTTGGTGCGCTCCTCAATCGGCTCCGGGTGAGCCTGCTTAAACCGCCGCGTTAGCTCGATGCCGTCCATGTCTGGCAAGCCAATATCGACAATCGCCACATCTGGCTTTGAGGAATCTAGGAGTTGTAGTCCCTGACCGGCGTTTGCCGCTTCCCCAACCACCGAAATTCCTGGCTGGCGTTGCAGGGCAGCCTTTAATCCGACTCTGGTCAGGTCATGATCTTCGATTAAAGCGACAGAAATTTCACCCATTACACTCACCCGTATCGTCCTCAGGTTTAGATTAGCTAATCAGGATTATGGAGGATGTCAAGCGGGTTGGCTTCCACCTATAGAGAGAATAGCTTGCTGATCGGCATAAAAAAACTCTACCTTGAGACTGGGAGGAGTTCCGAATATTGCTATTTCCTACAATGTCGCTGCGTCACATGAGATATCAGACTCTTTGGCTGCTGCTCTTGCTCAATGTTATCGGCTGTGGCTTTGAATCGCAGATGCAGCCGATAGCCTCACCGTTAGACTCGCTGGCCTCATCGGCACCAGCGGCTACTGTCTTACCTACGGCAGCCGATGCTCAGCCAGATATCCAGCCAGATATCCAGCCAGACTATGCGCCTACGACTCCGCTACCTGCCACAGGAAAAGTTACGATTCGAGCCGATATTCGCAGTCTAGCGCTAGATCGCCTGATTGCTGAATGCCCAGCCGACTCCGGCCCCTATGCTTTCGCTGAGAGCACTCACTATCAAGTACAGATCTGCTCAGCCGAGTACGATCCCTGGCAGCCCAAATACTACATTAGCCAATCTAAAACTGACTCTAGCCGACTAGAAATTACCAGCACCGACCCTGACGAAGCGCGTCAGCTCATGTTCAGAAACGCAGGCTACAGCTACATTATTTACCGAGACAGCGCCCGCCCAGAGTTAACCAACGCCTATCTAGAGATCTACAGTCCCGATGGCAACCAATCTGCTGAAGCCCTGCTCTACCTCTATGAAATGGAGCCGCCGCGCTGAGTTGCCTTAATCTTCAACTTTCGCTGCTCATCAGCGTAATTGCGGTTTCGGTCGCGTCCCAAGCATCATCAATCGCCTCGGCCATCAGTGGGTGATGGTAGCGTACCGCATCGGCGAGCTTTAGCAGGTCATCTGAGAGCTGAGTTAGCTTCTGTTCAGCAATCTGGCGGGCTTTGCGGCGGCTATTTAGGAAATCAGCGCTGTGCTTTTTTGAGGCAGTCAGCGGCAGCACCTCCGGGTAAAGTACCGCCTGAATGTCTTCGGGTGCTTCTAAAGATTCCAGCTCCAAAGGTTGATGGCTCGGTTGGGGATCATATCCACCGCCAATCTCTGTACTGACGAACTTCGATAAATTACGGTTCCAGTCGCGGTTCAAATCACGGTTCAAATCACGGTTCAAGTTCATGGGGGTTTCTCAAGGATGAAGAGTCGTTGCTGAAGACTAATTTTCTTTTTTGTATCTTTAGATACTACTACGATCAGATTTCCCTGCATTCCCTAAATAGCTGCTGCATATCAGTAAACTCTGACATGCTGATATGAGAGGCTTCTGCGGCCTAAGTCGAGTCAGGTTCATCCAGTCTTCATATTTTCTGCCCCCGCCAGCAGGCAAACTGCTCTTACAATCGCCTATGAGAGCTGACCTGCATCTGTCTAAATTTTGCCTCGTCACACAGCTCGGAAGTTCGCAATGAGCAAAGGGCGCAATCGCCAATTTCCTGATCCGCCACCTGAAGTCACCTATAGCCCCGATAGCCGGATGCGTCAGCCGCTCCAGCTTGGGCAGGACATGTGGCGTGACCTGCTGGCCTCGCGTGAGCTGGCTTGGCGGCTGCTGGTGCGCGATTTGAGCAGCCAATATCGTCAGTCGTTTCTGGGCATTTTCTGGGCGTTTGTGCCGCCGCTAGTAGCAGGACTGGGGTTCACGGTTGCCAGCCAGTCGAACGTACTCAATATTGGCGAAACCGACATTCCCTATCCGGCCTATGTCATGTTCAGCATGGCGCTCTGGCAGACTTTTACCGAATCGCTAGTAGGGCCAGTGCAGGCGGTGATTGCCGCAAAACCGATGCTGGCGCGGATCAACTTCCCGCGTGAAGCGCTCATTTTGTCGCAGCTGGGGCAGGTGGGCTTCAATTTTGCGATCAAGCTGCTGCTGATTGTGGCGCTGTTTCTGTGGTTCCAGATTCCGGTAACCTGGACGGTGCTGCTGGCTCCGGTGGCGCTGATCCATCTGGTGGCGCTGGGCACGGCGTTCGGGCTGCTGCTGGCTCCGCTGGGCACGCTCTACGAAGATGTCTCGCGCGGGTTGGCGCTGCTGCTGAGCGCTTGGCTGGTGATCACGCCCGTGATCTACCCCACGCCGAAGACAGGGCTGTTTGCGATGGCGGTACGCTGGAATCCGGTAACGCCGCTGCTGGTGACGATTCGGGAGCTGGCGACGACGGGGGTGCTGTCAGAACCGATGCAGTTCTGGGCGGCGAGTTTGCTGGCGCTGGTGGGGCTGGGCGCCAGCTGGTTGGTGTACCGATTGGCAATGCCCTTTGTGATTGAGCGGATCAGCGCATGATAGATCTAAATGTCACGTCGCCCACCTCGCTGCCTCAGTCTGAGTCAGACACCGTGCTGGTCGTGGAGGGAATTTCTAAGAAATTTTGCCGCAGCTTGAAGCAGTCGATGTTTTACGGCTTGCAGGATATGGGGGCAGAGCTGACGGGTCGCCGTCAGGCCGAGTTTAAGCTGCGACCCAAGGAGTTTTGGGCGTTACAGGACATTAGCTTTACGCTCCAGCGCGGCGAGGCGATTGGCCTAGTGGGAGCCAACGGCAGCGGTAAGACGACGCTACTCCGCATGATTAGTGGCCTGATTCGACCGGACACCGGCTCGATTTGGGTCAAGGGTCGAGTTGCGCCGCTGATTGCTTTGGGAGCCGGGTTTAGCCCCATTTTGACCGGACGCGAAAATATCTACGCCAATATGTCGATTCTGGGGCTTTCGACTCAGGAGATTGAAGCGCGGTTTGAGCAGGTGGTGGCCTTTGCCGAAATTGACGAAGCGATTGATGCGCCCGTGCAGAGCTACAGCTCCGGTATGGCGGCAAGACTCGGCTTTGCTTGCGCGATTCACACTGACCCGGACGTACTGCTGATTGACGAAGTGCTGGCGGTGGGAGACGCGCGGTTTCGCTCCAAGTGCGAGCGGCGGCTGGCTGAGCTGCTGCAAAACGGCACTTCGTTTGTGCTGGTCAGCCACTTTTTCCAAGGGATTTTGAACACCTGCCAGAAGGGGCTGTATCTGTCAAAAGGCCAGCTGGTCGCCTGCGGCAGCGCCCGCGAGATTATGGATCGCTATGAGGAAGAGCTGTTTTCGGTGCGGCAGACGGCAACGCGGTTTCCATTTTATTTTCCGGTTAAATCAGAGGCTAAGCCAGAGGCCAAGCCAGTAGCCGAACAGGCCCAACCCGACGCGACGAACCGCACAGGCGCTGAGCTGGTTTCGCTGCATTTTGAGGATGCGGCAGGGCAGCTCGTCGAGTCGCCAGTGAGCGGGGAACCCCTGTCGATCTGCGTCCGCTGTCGAGGCAGTCGTGCGATTGGCGCGCTCAGCCTGTTTGTCGCCATTTATCTGCCTGCCAAAGACAATAGTTTAATGCTGCATCTCAGCAGCGCCTACGACCAGGAAACCTTTGCTGTCACGGCAGGCGACTATGAGCTGCGGGTGAAGCTGCCGCATTTGGGGCTACTGCCAGCAGCCTACACGCTCAGCGTCTATCTTAAAGATGGCTCGCTGTATGTGCTCGATGCCTACGAGTCGATTCGGTTTTCGGTGACGGGCAAAGAAAAGCTGAATCGCGGCCAGTATTATCAGCCGCACAACTGGCAGATCTCTCCAGCCGCAGACCTATGACCCAACCCCAAGTAACCCAGCCCCAAGTCAGCGTTTTGATGACGGTTTACAACAGCGCTCGCTATCTAGCTGAGGCAGTTGAAAGCATCTTGAATCAGAGCTTTGGCGACTTCGAGTTTTTGATTCTAGACGACGGCTCGCAGGATCGTTCAGCCGCGATTTTACAGGCTTATGCTGCCCAAGACAGCCGAATTCACCTGACGCTGCGCGAAAACCGGGGGATTACCAAAAGCTTAAACGAGCTGATTGCTCAAGCCAGAGGCGAGTTAGTTGCCCGGATGGATGCAGACGACATTGCACTGCCAGAGCGGTTTGCTCGACAGGTGGCCTTCTTGCAGGCCCATCCCAAAGTGGTTTGCGTCGGCGGGGCGCTCGACTGGATTGATGCCCGCAGCCAGCTGATTGGCCACTGCCCGATGCCGCAAACCGACGCGGAACTTCAGCGGCACATGCTGACGGGTGTTTCGCTGCTGCACCACCCAACCGCCATGCTGCGCCGCGATGCCCTGCTGCAAGTCGGCGGCTATGACGAAACCATGCTGACTTCTTCAGATCTCGATCTCTGGCTGCGGCTGGGCGAAGTCGGGCAGCTTGCCAATTTATCCGATACGGTGCTCCAATATCGCCTGCATTCTGACTCCATCACCCAAGCCAAGCAGTCCCGACAGGCGGCTGACGCGCTGGCTGCCTGCCAACGTGCCTGGCAGCGACGCGGCATTCAGGGCGAGTTTCAGCGCCCCCCTGCCGACCACCTGAAGCAGCACCAGTTTTGGCTACGCTGCGGCTGGAATGGCTTTTTGGCAGGCGAGCGAGACGTGGCACGGCGCTGCGGCCTGCGGGCAATTGCCACAGCGCCACTTAACCTGGAAGCCTGGAAGCTGCTGGCCTGTGCGGTGGTCAAGCCAATTCCGATGCAGGCATAAGGAGGCGCGAATGGTGCGAGTCTCTGTGCTGCTGCCGGTCTACAACGCTGAACGCTACCTGAGTGAAGCGGTCGAAAGTATCCTGTGCCAGAGCTTCACCGACTTTGAGCTGCTCATTACCGACGATGGCTCCACCGACGGTTCACTGGCGATTTTGCAGCGCTACGCCACCCAAAACTCGCGGATTCGGCTTAGCAGCCGCGCCAACAAAGGGCTAATTTTGACGCTAAATGAAATGCTGGCGCAGGCCGAAGGCGAGTTTCTGGCGCGGATGGATGCAGACGACGTGGCTGCTCCCGACCGCTTGGCTTTACAAACTGAGTTTCTGCAAGCCCATCCCGAATATGTCTGCGTTGGCGGCGCGTTTAACCTGATCGATGCACAGGGCCGCACCGTGCAGTGGATTCCAATGCCCGAACAGAACGACGAGATCCAGCAAATGCTGCTGATGGGGCGGACGATTATCAACCATCCCTGCGCCCTGATCCGACGCAAGGCGCTCCAGCAAATCGGTGGCTATGACCTGCGAATGCCGACCGTCGAGGATCTGGATATGCTGCTGAAGCTGGGCGAACTGGGCAAGCTGGCCAACCTCAGCGACACCGTGCTGGACTATCGCTTTCATCTGGAGTCAGTCAGCGCCCAGAATATTTTGTTTCAGACCGAAATGGCTGAAACTGCCTGTCAGCAAGCCTGGAAGCGGCGCGGCATCTCGGGCAAGTTTGATTCACCTCAGCCCTGGTATCGCCCCTTGCCTAATGCCGCCTCGCAGCAGCAGTTTTTTCATCGCTACGGCTGGTGGGCATTTTGTAGTGGCTTCCGACTCACCGCCGCCCGCTGCGGACTCCAGGCGATTCGGGCGCGACCCCAAACCCTCGAAAGCTGGAAGCTGCTGATCTGCGCTCTACTGAAGCCAATTCCCCCCCGCGAGTCTTGATCCCCTCAGTGCTATGCCCTTAATTTCAGTTCTGATGCCGGTCTACAACGCTCAGCCCTACCTGGCTGAGGCGATTGAAAGCATCCTGAACCAGAGCTTGAGCGACTTCGAGTTTTTAATTCTAGACGACGGCTCCACCGACCGCTCGCTGAAGATTTTGCAGCGCTATGCCGCCCAAGACCCGCGCATTCACCTGACGCATCGCGCAAATGGCGGCTATGTTTCCGCCCTCAACGCCCTGCTGCACCAGGCCACAGGCGAGCTGATTGCCCGGATGGACGCAGACGACATGGCGCTGCCAGAGCGATTTGCCCTGCAGGCGGCATTTTTGCAGGCGCATCCGGAAGTGGTCTGTTTGGGCGGGGCACAGGACTGGATCGACGCAGCCGGACGAGTTTTGCTATATCACCCGGAAGCCGAGCAGGACGCCGAAATCCAGCAGCTTGCCCTCAGCGGCCAAACCCCGATCAACCATCCGTCGGCCATGATGCGCCGCGCTGCCCTGCTGCAAGTCGGTGGCTATGACGAAGCGCTCTGCCCTGCCGAAGATCTCGATCTCTGGCTGAAGCTGGGGGAAATTGGCCAGCTCGCCAACCTTCGCGACACCGTGCTGCAATACCGCCAGCATTCGGGTTCGGTCAGCGAACGTCGCCAGCTTGAGCAGACCGCTAAACGCCGTTTGGCTTGCCAGCAAGCCTGGACGAGACGTGGACTTCAGGGCGAGCAGGCCAATTTCCACGAAGCTCCGCCTTGGCGACCCGTCGATCGGCCTTCTCGGCATCAGTTTATGACGATCTACGGCTGGTGGTTTTTCAACGCGGGTCAGCGGCAGGCGGCGCTCATCTACAGTCTCAAGGCCATCAGCGCCTTACCCTGGGCAACTGAAGGCTGGAAGCTACTGGCCTGTGCACTAATTAAGCCCATGCCGTCTCAGTCGGAGGTTTCCAAATGAGCGCGCCCCCACCTCGGGTTTCGGTCATGATGGCGGTCTACAACAGCGAGCGCTATCTGGCGCAGGCCGTCGAGAGCGTGCTGAAGCAAACGCTGCGCGAGCTAGAGTTAATCATCATCGACGATGGCTCCACCGACGGCTCGCTAGCAATTTTGCAGCAGTACGCCGCCCAAGATCCCCGCGTCCGGCTCAGCCACCGGGAAAATCGCGGCATTCCTCAGACACGCAACGAGCTGTTGCACCTAGCCACCGCCGAGCTGCTTGCCGTGATGGACTCAGACGATGTGGCGCTGCCGGATCGACTGGAGCAGCAGGTAACGTTTTTGCAAGCGCATCCAGAGGTGGTCTGTCTAGGCAGCGCCTTTGAGCTAATCGATGCCCAGAATCGCCGCATTACCAGCCTGCCCGTACCGCTAGAAGATGCCGAGATTCAGCCGCAGATTTTGGCCGGACATGCCGCAATTTTTCAGCCCTGCGCGATGATGCGACGCGACGCAGTTCAGCAGGTCGGCGGCTACAGTCTCGCCATGACGCAGGCCGAAGATCTGGATCTCTGGCTGCGGCTGGGCGAGATCGGCAAGCTGGCCAACCTGCCGGAGTCGCTGGTGAAATATCGCCTGCATGCCAACTCAGTCAGTGAACAAGACTGCGCTCTACAGCGGCAGAAAGCGCTAGAAGCCTGTCAGCAGGCTTGGCAGCGGCGCGGGCTAGCCGGAAAATTTGAAGCCACCGACGCTTGGCGACCCGGAGCTGACCGCGACTCGCAGCACCGCTTTGCTATGCAGTACGGCTGGTGGGCGTTCAACAGCGGCGAGCGGCAGACGGCTTTGGTTTATGCGCTCAAGGCAATTCGCCTCTGTCCAAGCCACATGGGGGGCTGGAAGCTGCTGCGCTGCGGACTATCTAAGGCCATAATCTAAGGCCACAATCCAAGGCCATAGTTTGAACCCATAAATCTAAGCCCACAGACTGAACCGCTGCGCTGCGCTTAGTGCTTTATTAGACAGAGGCTTTGCGAACTATAGCGGGTCAAAGCCTCCTAGAGTACCCAAAACTGTAAGTTTTAATCACATGATATCGCCATGTATCATTCGCTCTTTATATTCGCGTGAGACTACGGAAAAAACCAGCAAAAAGACGTTGAAAATTAGCATTCTAGCTATGAATTTAGTAGAATCACGGAAGAAATTCCCCTTAAGCCTGACCCCGATCAATCTCAGCCGAAGTGAGTTAGATCATATTCAGCATGGAGGAGCCATGCTTTACTAAGCCTGTAGATTGCTCACTTAGAATGGCCGCATAGGCTAGATGTAAAAGCATTCGTTAAGATGTAGCGTTCGTGAGCCCTGCGTGAAACCCAGTAAAACGCAAATCAGTAAAAATCGCTGGGGAAAATTTTCGATATAGGTTTTGATACAGGCTTCAATAACAGGTTTCAAGACAGATTCCGTCTGATGGCGGCTCTTGTTGATACATGTGATGCAGGATTATGAGTCGCGCGGGATGCAAAGTTTGACAGATGAATGTCGCACGACTGTAATTTCCCACAGCTTAGTATTCGCCCTGAGTAGTTTTGACGAGCATGAGGAGTAGCCCATGGTGTATCCCAAGTCGGTTTTAGTCAGCGTAATTGTGCCGCTTTACAACGCTGAACGCTATGTGGTTTCTGCACTCTCTTCGATTTTGAAAGAGCAGCGGCTCCCAATGGAAGTAATTGTGGTTAACAATGGCTCCACCGACGGCTCGTGCGAGCGGGTGAACAGCATTTCTGATAGCCGCCTGCGGCTGATCCACAGCCCCGTAAAAGGAATTGCAGCTACCCTCAACGTTGGCCTCTCTGCGGCTCAAGGCAAGTTCTTGGTGCGCTGCGATGCAGATGATCTCTATCCTGCAGACCGGATCTTTCAGCAGGTGCAGTGGCTAGATCAGCATCCTGAATTTGGTGCAGTCTGCGGAGGCTATGCCGCCATTGATCCCAAGGGGGCAACCTTAGTAGAGTTCAACGATAGCGGCCTATCTGAAGAGATTACCTCAGAGCTATCTGCCGGATTCGTCCGTACCCACTTTTGCACCTATGCGCTCCGAGCCGAGCTGGCGCGTGGGATTGGCGGCTTTCGGCCCTACTTCACAACTGGCGAAGATATTGACTTCCAGCTGCGTCTAGGAGAAGCCTGCCGCGTCTGGTATCAGCCCGGAGTCTGGTATCAGTATCGGCTGCATCGCACCTCCATCACGCATACTTGCAGCACGGTTGAGCGGGAGTTTTTTGATTCGGTCGCCCGCGAACTTCAGCGGCAGCGGCAGGTCGATGGGCTTGATGCCCTAGATCGCGGTCAGCCGCCGCCGCTGCCTGAGTTGACCAACCGCCGTCCGCTCTCTGCGGCTCAGCATATTCAAAAGTTTTTGCTCTGGCGGGCTTGGTATGAGCATCAGACTGGCCAAAAGCGGCAGGCCATCACAACAGGAATCCGCTCAGCTTTAGCTATGCCGAGCAACCTCTCGACCTGGAAAAGCTTGTTTGCAATTGCGCTCAAGCCCTGTGAGGTTGCCAAGCCAATGGCTGCCTTAGAAACTATCAAGCTGCCAGTCCGCTCAACTCGATAGCTGCCACTCGATAGCACCGTTAGCGCTAGGTGCGCTAGGCTCAATGCAGCTAGTCTGCCGTGAGTGATACAAGCCCCCATGATCCCCGATGCTTCGCCTGCTTTGCCCAATACTCTCCGCCGCACGGCTCTCTATGACCGCCATGCCGCCCTAAACGCTCGGATCGTGCCGTTTTCAGGCTGGGAAATGCCGGTACAGTACAGCGGCATTACCAAAGAGCATGAGGCGGTGCGCCAACGGGCAGGACTGTTTGATATTTCGCATATGGGCAAATTCTGCTTCCGGGGCAAGAATCTGCTCCAGCAGCTGCAAAAGCTAGTGCCCACGGACTTAAGCCAGCTCACAGTCGGCGCAGCGCAATACACCGTCTTGCTCAATCCCAGCGGCGGCATTATTGACGATCTGATTTTCTACGATCAGGGCTTTGATGCAGCGGGTGACCAGCAGATGATGGCGATTGTCAATGCCGCCACGACGCAGAAAGACAAAGACTGGTTTCTGGCGCATCTAGATGCTGCTATCCACCTAGAAGATCGATCTGAGCTGCTGCTGCTGGCGATCCAGGGGCCAGAGGCGGCAACTGCGCTACAGCCCTTTGTACAAGCCGATCTCTCAACCGTGCAGCGGTTTGGCCACACCGAGAGTCAGGTGATGGGCGGCACAGGATTTCTGGCGCGGACGGGCTACACGGGTGAGGATGGCTTTGAGGTGATGCTGGATGCGGTCAGCGGGCGGGCACTTTGGGAAGCGCTACTGGCGGCAGGCGTTTTGCCCTGCGGCTTAGGGGCACGCGACACGCTGAGGCTAGAGGCGGCAATGGCGCTCTATGGACAGGATATTGACGATGGTACAACGCCGCTTGAAGCGGGGCTGGGCTGGCTGGTGCAGCTTGAGCGCGTCGGCGAGTTTGTGGGGCGCGAAGTTTTGCTTAAGCAAAAGCAGGCTGGCGTGGGGCAGCGGCTGGTGGGTTTGCAAATGACAGGTCGCAACATCGCTCGGCATGACTACTCGATTTGGCAAGGCGGCAATCCCATCGGGAAAATTACCAGCGGTAGCCTGTCGCCAACTCTGGGCTATCCAATTGCGCTGGGTTATGTGCCGACAGAGTTTGCCAAGCTAGGCCAAATTTTGGAGGTGGAGATTCGCGGCAAGCTATATCCGGCCACTGTAGTGAAGCGTCCGTTTTATAAGAGCGCTGGTTGATTCCAGCAACCAGTCCAAATCTAAACCCAAATCTAAACTCAAACCTGAGGTCAATCTGAGAAGAGATTGCATTTATGTAAATATTTCGTTACACTACATTACAGATAGATACGTTTACAAATTCAGTCGTTATCAGGAAGCCCCAATATGAATCGCCATTATCAGTCAGAGTCTCGTCAAGCCCGCGTTGCTGTTTATGCAGCCACCCAATCAACCCCAGATCAACGCTATTTGTTGCAGAGCTTCGTTGCGATCTCCGCGACCTTGTTGCTCTGGCTTAGCTTGTTGCACTAAGCCCTAACTTCTGAATGCAGGTCATGCAAGCCGGGATAGGGGCACTAGAAGAGATCAGCGCAGTTCGACTGCTGCAAAGCTATAGGCTAGGGCGGCGCGAGTTCAATGGCGTTGCGCTACGGCAGGTGCATTTGCTAGAGGCTTGGCTGGCAGGCGTGAGCTTAGTTGCAGCAGATTTGTCCAAGTCGAACCTATCTGGAGCAGTCTTGCGTCGGGCTAACCTCTGTGATGCAGATTTATCGAGAGCCTTTCTCTGGCGCACGGACTTGAGCCACGCCGCGCTCATTGCCGCCAATCTGAGCCGTGCTACGCTGATTCGCGCCACTTTAAGCCACGCCGATCTGCACTGCGGCTCCCTAAGCCACGCCGATCTGCGGCTAGCCGATTTGGCCAACGCTGATCTGAGTCATGCTGATTTGCGTTGTGCCGACCTGCGCTATGCCAATTTGAGTTATGCCAACCTAGCTCATGCTGATCTGCAGGGTGCTAATCTAACTGGCGCAGAGCTAGCGGGCGCTGACCTACACTATAGCCACGGAGCATAGGTAGTCTAGATGTCCATGAAAGAGTCATTTGTCGAGTCTAAAGAATTAGTATCAGCGTAAAAGAATAGCCTGAAATGACTGCCTAGCATTTAGGCTTCTCTGATGACGCTTCATTCTCTCATCAGTATTAAACAGCTATTTGCCTTTTTTCGCGGAACGCTCAAAAACGGCTTAAACTGAATAGCTGCCATTTTTCAGTTTTTCCCAGGGCATGTCGGTTTAGCTTATGAAGACCTTCAACTTCTTCTCCCCGGTGGGAGAAGAGGGAACCGGATCAGAGAATCCGTCTTAAAGCCCATCTCCCAGGGCGGGAGATTGGTTGGGGTGAGGGCGATTCGAGTTTTGTCAGTCAATCTAGGTCGGTGACAGTACTGCTGACTTTGAAATAACAGTTTAACTTCTGAACTGTAAACCCTGAAAGCCTCGTCTGCTCGTTCAGAAAACTGCCCAGAGTATCGGTATCGTGACGATAGTTTTGAGAATACGGCTCAGGCTCAACGGCTTACTGATCTTAGCCTGAGTACACTCAAGCTATGTTTGGATTTGCTGCTGTGGTTGTCAAACCGTTCCAGAATATGCTGGATCATCTCTCACCTTTCGCGATTTATATGGGCATGAGCCAAACAATTGCACTCATACTCGGCCCAGTCGGTTGGGCAGCGCTGGCTGGAGATATTCTATTCATCCTCAATCAGCCTAACTGGAATCGTCTGACGCTGGCTGTAGTTTACGTTTCAATGGTGCGTTATCCAGTGCAAGCCAAGAGTAGCTGAGAGTATGTGTCTCTAGCCTGTAGTGACGAATATCAGAGATTAATGCTGGAAAAGGCTAAATTCTATCCTAGAACATACTCTCACAGATCAGCATAGCGTTGCTGATGAATACTGGCACAGATTCATGTGATGGAAGTCACGCGCTCAGCTTTAAATTATCACAAGCTCTCTTCCGGTTGCTCTGAAGAATATCTGAAAACCTAAGAGGGCGAGAGTTCATGCTTGTACTCTGCTTTCGTCTGCTCAGCTTGAGGAGCAATGTCTCAGCAATCTAATTCTGAGTGATCTGATCAATCAATCAGAATTGCGACTCTGTATCCTTCTCTGACTAGACAAAGCATCAACATAGAAAAATATCTGACGAGATATTGAGATAATCTCTGGATCTGTTTTGAATTACTTGCAGAACAGCTGTGGCTATTCATACAGATCTATTCTAAGTTTGGCCAAAAGCCTAGCTCTAACTGTAGTTCCCATCATGCCGCGATAGACCACGCTTTGCCTCTAGCAAAGCGCAGAATTGCAGCCTGATTTAGCGAGGATTCACATGGCAATTATCACGGTCACATCTACAGCCGACAGCGGAGCCGGTTCACTGAGAGCCGCCGTCACAGCCGCAGGCTCAGACGATACGATTCGGTTTGCGCCAGCGCTAGCCAACCAGACAATCAGCCTCAATAGTCGAGTTGAAATTGCGCCCGGTAAAAATCTGACGCTGGACGGCATGGGCGCAGCAAATCTAAAAATCAGCGGTCAGAACAAGACGCAGATCCTGTTTGTCAACTCTAACGTTGATTTCAACACCAATGTCACAATCAAAAACCTGGCGTTTGAGAATGGCTATACTGCCAGTCAGGGCGGCGCAATCCTGGTTGAAAACAAAGGTAGCCTCACCCTAGAGTCCGTCAGGTTCAAAAACAACGTGGCTGACCAGGGCGGTGGGGCCATATTTTCACTATGGGACACCAACCTGACGGTACTCAACAGCCAGTTTGATGGCAACAAGGCCGTCGCAGGCAACAACGAGCGCGGCGCAGGCGCAATTGCTTTTGTCAGCCCTGGCCTGTTTACGATTCGCAACAGCCGCTTTACCAACAACGAAGGCATCAACGGTGGCGCGGTCAACAGCCTCAACGGCAAGCTGACGATTGAAAATTCGCAGTTTATCAACAACCGCACCACTGCCGCCCGGTTCGCGACGGGTCAACCGCGCCCAGATCTGCGCGGCTACGGCGGAGCGCTGTTCACCGACCGAGCCAGTTCAACCAGCGAAGCATCTGGCGCAATTCGGATTGTCGGCACGCTGTTTGAAGGCAATCAAGGGCTGGCCGAAGGCGGCGGCGCTTATCTTTATACGGGTACCCAAGACAGTGTCACCATTGAGGCCACGAGCTTTCAAAACAATCAGGTGGCAGCGTTGGCAGGCGGCAACGGCGGCAATGGCGGCGGGCTAGTCGTGCTCAGCAACGGAGATAATCGCGGTCTAACGCTGAATCGGACTGCGTTTGTCAACAACAGTGCGACAAGCCAGGGAGGCGGGCTGTGGATCTTTGACACGCCGACTGCGATCACCAACAGCACGTTTTCCGGAAACCGAGCGCTGGTTAGCGAAACGCCAGCCGCCAATGACTTCAACCGCAATGGCGGCGGCATCACGGCCTACGGCGCACCGCTCAACATCACCAACAGTACCCTTGCCAACAACCGGGCGGGCTGGGTGGGCGGCGGCATCACGGCAGCCAATGACGCTCCGGTAACCTTGACCAACACAATCTTTGCCAACAACAGCGCCCTCAACGGCGGCAATCCCTGGAATATTCAGCAGCATACCAACCGCCAGTTCATCGACGGCGGCGGCAACATCCAGTTTCCGCAGGCCAACGACGACCGAATATCAGCCAACAGCCGAGTAGCCGACCCCAAATTGGGCGCGCTCCAAGATAATGGCGGCGGCTTGCTCACCCATGCCCTGCTCTCAGGCAGTCCAGCCATCAATAGCGCCGTTGCCGGAGCGCCCGCTACAGATGCTCGCGGCTTGGGTCGGGTGGGACAGGCTGATGTAGGAGCCTTTGAGTTTGGGGCGACTGCGGCGAATTCGGGCGGTTCAGGCGGTTCGAGCGGTTCGGGCAGCATCAGCGGCACCAATGGCAACGACGACCTGATTGGCACCGCAGGCCGCGATCAGCTGACGGGGGGGCTGGGAGCCGATCGACTCACGGGCGGACTGGGAGCTGATTGGTTTCTCTATCGGGGCGCAACCCAGCGCGCCGCCTTGGCCGGATCACAGCTGAATCGCCTTGATCAAATCACTGATTTCAACGTGATTGCAGGCGACCGCATCCAGCTCGACTATGACAACAACCTCGCGACCGCGCAGCGTCCCAAAGCGCTGTTCAACGCCGGGGTAGTCACAGGCCAGAACCTAGCTGCCGCAGTTCGCTCAGCCTATGCCGACAAGAACCAAAAGCAACAGGGCAAGCAGCAGCTGAGCACCAACGAGGCGGTTTTGCTGGATTGGCGGGGCGGCAGCTACCTCTCTGTGAATGACAGCGCTCAGGCATTTGGCGCAAAACGCGATCTGTTGATTAACGCCACAGGTCTGGTGCGTCCAGATGCCCAGAGTTCGGCAGGGGTAATTGCTGTGAATGCTTATTTTCAGTAAGGTTAGGAAGTAGATTTAGGAAGTAGATTTAGGAAGTAGATTTAGGAAGTAGATTTAGGAAGTAGATTTAGGAAACTGATGCTGCTTCACTTCTTCAGCATAGCTCTGTACCGCCTGCGTGATCGTCTCATGCAGGTTGGTATAGGCTTTGGCAAAGCTCGGTCGCCAGGTCGACATCCCCAGCAGATCTGCTGTCACTAGCACCTGCCCGTCACAGTGCGGCCCCGCGCCAATGCCGACTGTGGGAATCGTCAGCTCCTGCGAAACTTTCAGCGCCAGATCGTCCGGGATATGCTCTAGCACAATCGAGAACGCGCCTGCCTCCTGAAGCGCCACCGCCTGCCGCAAAATCTGCTCAGCCGCCTGAGCCGTTTTGCCCTGCTTGCGAAAGCCGCCCAGCTGATGCACCGACTGCGGCGTTAGGCCAATATGCCCCATCACGGCAATCCCAGCCTGCACCAGACGCTCCACCGTTTCCACCATGTCTGGGTAGCCGCCTTCCAGCTTCACTGCCGTGGCTCCCGTGGTCTTGATGATCCGCCCTGCCGATCTGAGCGCCTGCTTCGGGCTTTCCTGATAACTCATAAACGGCAGATCCACCACTAGCAGTGCCCGCTCCACGCCGCGCCGCACGGCCTTGGCATGATGGATCATCTCATCTAGGGTAATTGGCAGCGTCGTGCTGTAGCCCAGCGCCACCATCGCCAGCGAGTCGCCCACCATAATCAGATCCACGCCCGCTTCATCTAGGGCCCGCGCAATCAGATAGTCCCAGGCAGTCAGCGCCACAATGGGGCGGCCTTCTTTCTTGTATCGAATCAGCTCTTGGGTGGTGACTGCCATCAGAACAACTCCGTGCTTGCAGCATCGCTTTCTATCAGAATACCGCAGCGGCAGCGGCTTATGGCTTAGAATCCCTTAGTATAAAAATGAGTATGAAAATGGCGGCTGGAGCGAGTTTATTGAAGCCAGCTTGTCATTCTAGAGGAATCTGCTATGTCTCAAGAGCCAGTCGCATCATCTTCTAAATCATCTTCTGAGCCAGAATCTCAGCCAAAATCTAAATCAAGTTCTACGCCGCCATCTCAGCAGCGCTCACCGTTTCGAGCACTGTTGAATCTGCTTGGTCAGCTGGGCGGCATCTTGCTGGCCTTTGTGCCGCTGATCTGGAAAACGACTCTAGCGCTACTGAGATGGCTGAGCCGTCAGTGGGCAGCGCTGTTGCCCAAGCTGCGTCCAATTTTGCCCCCGCCGCTGCGGAACCTGCCGGATGCGTTGCTCACGGCGATGGCGATTGGGCTGTTGGCACTCTCGATCTGGCTGTCGATCTGGATTCCGACAGCGCTGCTTGGCCACGAATCAGCAGGAGCCAGACAGCCTGCCCCCGTTACGGCTCCTGCAATCCCCAAGCCGGATCGAGATCAGGCGCGGCTCAGCCAAATTCAAGCCGAAATCGCTGAGGCGCTGACCCAGCAGGCTGAACCCTATGGTGCCGATCTGGTGCAGGCGGTGCAGGCAAACTTTAATCAGAAGCAGCTGACGGTGAGTCTAGCCGAGCGCTGGTATGGCTTAACTAGCGCAGAACGCCGTCAGGTAGCCGAACTGCTGCTGAAGCAGGCCAAAAAGCAGGGGTTCAGGCAAGTTGAGGTGACCGACCCAAACGGCGTGACCGTCGCCCGACCGGCGGTTGTGGGGTCGGGCATGGTGATTTTAGTTGAGACCTAGCCTGGACGCTAAGGCTTACTCTTCCTCACTGTATTCTGCATCTGCGTCTTCGCTCTCAGAGGGCAGCACTGAATTGGCCGAAACCTGAGCGCCCATTTCTAGCTTTTCGCGCACCTGCTTTTCAACCTCTTTGGCGAGTTCGGGACGCTCCTCGAAGTATTTGACGGCATTGTCTCGACCCTGGCTGATATTCTCACCGCCGTAGCTATACCAGGCTCCCCGCCGCACAATCACGCCCGTCTCTTCGGCCAAGTCTACCAGGCAGCCCATGGTGGAAATGCCTTTGCCAAAGATAATGTCGAATTCGGCGATCCGAAACGGCGGCGCGACCTTGTTTTTGGCGACCTTGACTTTGGCGCGAGTGCCATACTCCTCGTTGCCTTTTTTCAAGGTCTGGATGCGGCGAATATCCAGCCGCACTGAGGCATAAAACTTGAGGGCGTTGCCGCCAGTTGTGGTTTCGGGGTTGCCGTAGCTGATGCCAATCTTCTGGCGCAGCTGGTTGATAAAAATGACGCTACAGCCTGTTTTGCCAATGTTTCCCGTAATCTTCCGCAGCGCTTGACTCATCAGCCGCGCCTGCAACCCCACATGGGCATCGCCCATCTCACCTTCGATTTCAGCCCTGGGCACGAGCGCCGCCACCGAGTCTACAACGACAATGTCAACCGCGTTGGAGCGCACCAGCTGGTCAACGATTTCCAAGCCCTGCTCGCCGGTATCCGGCTGGGAGATCAGCAGATTGTTGATATCTACGCCCAGCGCCGCAGAATAGACCGGATCGAGCGCATGTTCAGCGTCAACATAGGCCGCGACCCCGCCGCTTTTCTGAACTTCGGCGACGGCATGTAGCGCCAGCGTCGTTTTACCAGAGCTTTCTGGGCCGTAGATTTCGATCACCCGACCTTTGGGCAGGCCGCCGCCCAGCGCCAGATCCAGGGTGAGTGCGCCGCTGGGAATGGTTTCAATCCGCATGCGGGTGGCATCCCCAAGCCGCATGATTGTGCCTTTGCCAAAGGTGCGATCGATCTGGGTCAGCACCAGATTTAGGGCTTTTTCGCGCTCGGTGCTTTCGTTTGTGGTCGTCGATTTAGCCATTCCTACCTCAACGCAGAGTAATAATTAGTGGATTGGGGGGACAGCTCTGCGGTTCGCAGAAAGCCCGCGCAGAATGCCTCTAGCCTGATGGCTTCAGTCTACTGGCAGAGCCATGATTTGGATCAGCTCAAGGCTCGGATCAGCAGGAGTTGAAAGAATGCAGCTCAGCTGACTGTTCGGTTCTAGTCAAGTTCGTTACCCTATAGGCAGACCTTTGGCAACCTGTTCAGAGCTATAGATTTTATCCAGCTACCCTAGATAGTTCTATCCCGAACCATCTGGCAGGCTTGAGCTGTTTTAAATCACCCGATTTAAGCCACCATCAAATTAAGTCACCATACAAATGTACTATATAAAGGGAGATTTAACCACTGGAATGAATAAATTATTTGCAAATTGATCGATTTGATCAAGTTTGCCCCAGTTACTCCAGATCAGGCCCGTTCTAATCCGCAGTGAGTTTGCTTTGGCCACGATGTCCTCTAATCTTCCTAGTCTACTAATTCCAGACACTGCGCTCTCGGTCGCCGGATTGACGGGCTACATTCAGGATCTGCTGGAGCAAGATAGTCAGCTGCGGCAGGTTTGGGTGACGGGCGAGGTGTCGAGCGCCACTCGCTATCGCAGCGGCCTGTTTTTTACGCTGCAAGATCCCGATGCCGAGGCAGCGATTAGCTGTGTGGTTTGGAGCAATCAGCTGAATCGACTGGCGACCTTACCCGCTCCGGGCGAACAGCTGATTTTGCTAGGCCGGGTGCATGTGCATCCCCAGCGTGGCAGCTACCAGCTGATTATCTGGCAGGCGCTGCCCGCCGGAGAAGGCTTACGGGCACTGCGCTATCGTCAGCTCCGCAATCGGCTGGAAGTCGAAGGGCTGTTTGACCCAGAGCGCAAGCGACCACTGCCGCCCTATCCGCAGAGCATTGCCGTGGTGACCTCTCCGCAGGCGGCGGCTTGGGGCGATATCAAACGCACCCTGAAGCATCGCCATCCGGGGCTAAAAGTCCTGTTTTCGCCGGCTTTGGTGCAGGGCGATCAGGCTCCTTTCTCGATTGCCAACGCCATTGCGCGGGTGGTGCGGGACGGGCGCGCCGAGGTGCTGATCCTGTCGCGGGGCGGCGGCGCAACCGAAGATATGGTCTGCTTCAACGACGAGCGGGTGGTGCGGGCAATTGCCGACTGTCCGATTCCGGTAGTGGCCGGGATTGGGCATCAGCGGGACGAGTCGCTGGCCGATCTGGTGGCCGATATCTGCGCCCACACGCCAACTGCTGCCGCTGAGCAAGCCGTGCCGCTGCTCTCCGATATCTACGCTGAGCATCAGCAGCGGGTTGGGCGCTTGAGCCAAGTGCTGACGAGCAGCTTGGAGACTGCCGCAGATCAGCTCTATCGCCAAAAAGCTCGCCTGCGCCGTCTGCATCTCGACCGCCAGATCCGTCAGGAGAGCCAAACGATTGCCTGGAAGCAACAGCAGCTTTTGCAGAGTACGACGCATCGGCTCCAGTCGGCTAGCCAGCATTGCCATCTGCTGCGCCAAAAGCTGATTACGCTAGATCCAGCAGCCGTTTTGAGTCGAGGCTACGCGATTTTGCGGCAGGAAAACGGCGCGGTGGTGCGCTCGGCGGCAGCGCTGACGGTTGGCCAAGAGCTGACGCTACAGCTCGCTGACGGTACAGCAACGGTGCGGGTGCTGGAAGCAGGCCAGATTGGTGATGCAGGGGTGAATGGCGCAGCAGCGAACGATAAGTCTGATAAGACTAACGGTGCATCAGCCTCAAATCAAGTTCCGGGCAATCAACTAAGTCAATCGATGAGCTAAACCCATGACCAAAGCAAATTCCAAGAGCGAGGCTGCGGCCATTCGTTTTCCGAGCGACTGGAACTACGAAGCCACCGTCAGCGAGGTTGAGACCATTATCAGCCAGATTGAGCTGGGCGAACTGGAGCTAGCCGACGTGTTTCAGCGGTTCTCAACCGCCGTAGAGCGGCTGCGGCAGTGCGAAACTTTTCTAAATCGGCAACAGCAGCAGGTCGATTTGCTGATTGAAACGCTGCTGGATGAGCCAGAAGCGCTGTAGTGGAGTCGATGTTTAGGGCAGCAGCTCGCTAGCGAATCGGATCATGCACCGTCACCAGCTTTGTGCCGTCTGGGAAGGTGGCTTCGACCTGCACTTCGGGGATCATTTCGGGAATGCCAGCCATCACGTCATCGCGGCTGAGCAGCGTTGCGCCGTAGCTCATCAGCTCAGCCACCGTCCGGCCTTCGCGCGCGCCTTCCAGGATTGCTGCCGAGAGGTAAGCCACAGCCTCAGGATGGTTGAGCTTGAGTCCTTTGGCTTTACGACGTTCAGCCAACAGCGCCGCCGTAAAAATCAGCAGCTTGTCTTTCTCTTGGGGGGTCAATTGCATCTGCGAATCGCTCAAAACCGCATCCTGATGATACAGCAGCTTTGAAGATGTAAATCTTTGAAAATGCAGAGTATTAAAGCGAAAAAACTGGGGTGCTAGGATTCGAACCTAGGAATGGCGGGACCAAAACCCGCTGCCTTACCACTTGGCGACACCCCATCGCGTTGGCCTCACTTATTTTAGCAACGATGTTGCCGATCATGTCAAGAATTTCTCAAGCTTCAGCGCTTGATTCCACATCAGGCAACATGGTAAAAGTGAACCTTTACTAGAACATCTGTTTGCACGACATGCCTGTACTGCCGCCCGATCTGCCTGCCGCTTTTCTGCCAGCCGCAGCACCAGCTTCTCCTTCCCCCCTCAGCTCGCCCGCAGCGGCGCTCAAGCATTACTTCGGCTACGACAGCTTTCGTCCGGGGCAGCAAGAGATCGTGGAAGCCGTGCTGCAAAACCAGGATCTGCTGGTGATTATGCCGACTGGCGGCGGCAAGTCGCTCTGCTATCAGTTGCCTGCACTGCTGAAACCCGGCCTGACGATTGTTGTGTCGCCGCTGATTGCGCTGATGCAGGATCAGGTGGAGGCGCTGCAAGACAACGGCATTGGCGCAACGTTCCTCAACAGCACGATCGGCGGCGCAGAAGTGCGGCAGCGCAGCGACCAAATTCTAGCGGGCAAAATCAAGCTGCTCTATGTCGCTCCAGAGCGGATGATGTCGGAGTCGTTTTTCTACTTTATGGATCGGGTGGCCGAAGAGATTGGCATCTCGACGCTGGCCATTGACGAAGCCCACTGCGTTTCAGAATGGGGGCATGACTTTCGGCCTGAGTACCGCCAGCTGCGCCAGATCCGCCAGCGCTACTCGACCGTGCCCGTAATTGCCCTCACCGCCACCGCCACCACTCGCGTCCGCCAGGACATCATGCAGCAGCTCGCCTTGAAGCAGCCGTTTGTCCATGTCGCCAGCTTCAATCGCCCAAATCTGCATTACGAAGTCCGCCCCAAGCCGAAGCAGGCCTATCAA
This sequence comes from Pegethrix bostrychoides GSE-TBD4-15B, assembly GCA_019359155.1. Classification (GTDB taxonomy): domain Bacteria; phylum Cyanobacteriota; class Cyanobacteriia; order Elainellales; family Elainellaceae; genus Elainella; species Elainella bostrychoides. Next base: position 4,460 of record JAHHHV010000079.1, on the reverse strand, counting down.
GAGCTAGTCCGCTACGTCCAGAAAACCCCCGGCTCTGGGATTATCTACTGCCTCAGCCGCAAGAAGGTTGAAGATCTGACGCAGCGGCTGCAAGCTTCTGGTGTACAGGCGTTGCCCTATCACGCCGGACTCAGCGACTCGGTGCGGCAGGTGAACCAGACGCGATTCATCCGTGACGATGTGCGGGTGATGGTGGCGACGGTAGCCTTTGGCATGGGCATCAATAAGCCAGACGTGCGGTTTGTAGTGCATTATGACCTGCCGCGCAACCTGGAGGGCTACTACCAGGAGTCGGGGCGCGCTGGACGCGATGGCGAACCCGCCCGCTGCCTGCTGCTGTTTAGCTACGGCGATATTGGCACCATTAATTTTCTAATTGACCAAAAGATCCATCCCACCACGGGCGAGCCGCTAGAGCAGGAGCAGCAGATCGCTCGCCAGCAGCTGCGCCAAGTGATTGACTACGCTGAGGGGATCGAATGTCGCCGCAAGATCCAGATTGGCTACTTTGGCGAGCGGTTTGACGGCAACTGCGCCAACTGCGATAACTGCCTCAGCCCGCGCCTGCTGCAAGACTGGACGATTGAAGCTCAGAAGTTTTTGTCCTGCATAGCGCGGGTGCAGGAACGCTTTGGCCTGGGCTATATCGTGGATGTGCTGCGCGGCTCCAAAGACAAGCGGATTCTCGCCAACCGCCACGACCAGATCTCCACCTACAACATTGGCCGAGATCACAGCGCCGAGGACTGGCGCACGCTGGGGCGCTCAATGCTACATCAGGGCTTGCTGGACGAAACCAGCGACGGCTACTCGGTCTTGAAATTAAACGCCCTCAGCTGGGAGGTGCTCCGCAAGCAGCGCCAAGTCGAAATCGCCCTGCCCAACCGCCCAACTGTCACTGCCGAAGCGCCCTCCACCGGCAAAGCTAACGCCGAAATGCTGTTTGAACAGCTCCGCAAGCTGCGGAAACAGTTGGCCGACGAGCAGTCTGTGCCGCCCTATGTGGTGTTTGCCGACTCTAGCCTGCGGGTGATGGCGCAGGTTCAGCCGCAAACCCTAGCAGCGTTCTCGCAGATTTCGGGCGTGGGTAGCCATAAGCTCGCTCGGTACGGCCCTAAATTTGTGGAGGCGATCAGCAAGTTTTGTCGGACGACGGGCTAGCTCCAGACTCATGGTCATGGAACGTGGGGCTTTGACTGAGCCTAACGAACCTCCTGCCAGTTTTCCAGCCCTAAGTAATCCCGCGCCACCTGTTGCAGAATCGCCGCTTTGTTCTGCACTGAGGCATTATGTCTGACACCCAGCATATGCTGACGATGCCACGACTCCAGTTCGGTCTCGCGTTCTTTGAGCACCTGCTGGATCGACTGCTGGTAGCTAGCTCCCATGGCCACACCGATAGATTTGACGATAGGGATAGAGATCCTGAGCATCGTTTCAGGATCATCTTGCGCCGAATTCCAGCTCATTAGGGCATCGACAATCTGGTGAACTTTGGCAGTCGAAGCCTGTGAATCGCGCTGAGGCTTGTCGGTGAAGGGTTTCGCTGCTGCGGGTAGGACTACCGCTTCTGGTGCATCTACTGGTACATCGATTAGAGCGGGTGCTGTAGTTTTTGTCGCTGTTGGCCTAGCTGCCGCCGCGCTGTCGGTTGCGGGATCTTGGCCGTTGGCGATGCCCAAAGAGCTACGAATATGACTGAGCGTAGCCTGAGTCTGGTTGAGCTGGGTTCTGAGCCGCTGGTTTTCGGTCTGGAGCTGCATTAGCTGCTGCTGGTCTTGCTGAGACTGCTGAGACTGCTGAGACTGCTGAACCAACTGGTCACGTTCAGCCTTAAGAGATCGGGTTTCAGCTTCCAGTATTTCGATCCGGTTAGTCAACCAGGAGAGCGTTTTGGCAAGTTCCGGCACGACTTGAGCTTGAGCATTGGCCTGCTGGTTGGCCTGCTGGTTGGCCTGCTGGTTGGCCTGCTTCTCCTGCTCGTCATCCTGGTCTAGCTGAGTTTCTGCCCAGATGAGTAGCGCCTCCATGCGTTCAATTTGATTTGAGCAATCAGGGCAGATATCATCAAGCAATTCTAGCCAACGGTCACGGTGATTGCCGTCGATTCTGAGCGAGCTGGGTTTAGGCTGAGACATGGGCTGTTGTTTTGAAGACAGATTGGACAGACGAGATGAGCAAGCATCACTTGGCGCTGAGCTGGGTTCAGCCGGATCGATGGCAGGATCGATAGCTGGATCAGCAGATAGACAGCTAGGCTGATCACTCTGCGGCCTAAATGCCTCAATGACCTGGATACCCCGCAGCTCCAGCTTGATCCCCAACCTGCCATCCCGGTTGCCATCTGCAGTGCCAATCGCGTAGTCATCGTAGTTGGCTCTGGCTGAGTAGTTGGGCAGCTTAGCGCCATCGGCGGCGATAGTGAAATGGCCTTGAATTTCCGCCTTGAAGTTATGCTCTGGTACATTGGGCGGGCAGAACCAGTGCGCGGCAACGGTGGCATAGACCGCCCGAAACAAATGGCTATAGAGGTCATCACGTCCTTCGCGGCTCTCCACCATACCTGCGAAGTGACGATTACAGGCCGCAGAAATGGGAGCGCTAAAGCGTTGGTTAATCTTCTGCTTTGCGCCCTTCAGCGTATGAGCATCGGCTTTGAGATGATCAATTTTCAGCGCCCGTTGCAGCTTGGCAATAGCCGCCATGACGATATCAGCGGGGGCCAGCGTGGGAATTTCAATGATGAAGTTAGCCGCTAACTCAGGGGGTTTCTTGGCGGGATCCCGAAACAGGATCGACCAGGCTGAATGCGGCTCAAAGCGGCTGAGCAGGATTTCGCTGACTCGTCTACCGATGAGGACAGCTAGCCCAGCGCCAACTTCTGACCACTGCGCGCTAGAGAGCAGTTGGGTTGCCCGTCCTACTAGCTGTTCAGCAGTAGTGCTGGAGATGAACTTGGTCTGGGTATGCCCTAGCCTGCCGCGCTGGATGTCATTCAACTGGCGATAAGTTTCAGTGGAAAGCGCGACGAGTGGGATAGCCGGGTGCTGCGGATCGATAGTTTTGAGCGCCTGGGTAACATTCGAGCGGTAGTTTTTCTGCTGGGACGGAGTGATTAGCCCCCGATCTTCGAGCAGCGAGGTGAGCTGTGCAGCAAATTCGGCATCTGTGATTTTGTTAGCGACGAGCAGCGGCAGGGATGTTGCCATTACAGATTGCAGCCATTGGGCGGTGAGGTGCTCCAAGGCAGAGATGAGCCAATCATCTTGTAGAGCGAGCGTTGGCATTGTGACTGATGACAAGTCAGGAAACGAATTCGCTAGTAGGGTGAGAATTGTCGATAGGGTTGTAGATAGGGATTTTAAGGCAAGACAGGAAAACGCACAGCTAGCTCAGCGCCTATAGCGTCTGTAGAAACCCCTCATTCGGATCAAACACCTGGGTGACGTATTGCCCATCCAGATCGCACAGATCTTTCAAAGTATTCTTGATAGAGTCATCAAATTCTACGCGCTGCATAAAGCGATCTCCTAAGACTGCTCGTAACCTGTCTGCTTCAGAAGCCTTGGCTGACAAAGCTCTCAAAAGTAGGCTTTTTCTTCTGTCCTTTACGAAGTATGAAATAGGACTAGCCTAAAACGGCTCTTCTCTAGCTTCTGCCTTGCTGTTGGTGTTTTGGGAAGGCGTTTCTCGCAGGAACTTAAGATGTAGGGCGCGACTCTGCTCACCGTCGGAGGCAACGGCAAGAATTGGGAAGTCGATTAGGCCGTCTTGGAACGACATTTGGAATCGGAACGTGCCGTCTGAATTGAGCTGAACGGGTCGTCCGGCAATGGTGACGGTGGCATCGGGTTCGGTAGCTCCGTAGACGATCAGCTCAGCATCCCCAATCATCCAAAATTTGCGAGAGCGCTCTGGCGGCATGGAGGCGGAAAATCCGATGCCCGACATACCGATGCCTGACATGCCATACATGCCAATTCCTGACATGCCATACATCATCCCTGCACCCGACATGCCCATCCCAGATGTTGTATGCATGCCAACTCCCGACATGCTCATCTCAGATGCTCTGTACATCCCTGCACCCGACATGCCAATTCCCGACATGCCAATTCCCGACATCCCGATACCTGACATCCCAATTCCCGACATCCCAATCCCGGATAACGTGTACATTCCACTTCCTGACATCATGCCGATACCTGACATACCCATGCCGGATGTTGTATACATGCCGATACCTGACATACCCACACCGGATGTTGTGTACATTCCACTTCCTGACATCATGCCGATACCTGACATCCCAATCCCAGATGACGTATACATCCCGATACCTGACATACCCATGCCGGATGTTGTATACATGCCGATACCTGACATACCCACACCGGATGTTGTGTACATTCCACTTCCTGACATCATGCCGATACCTGACATCCCAATCCCAGATGACG
>JAHHHV010000078.1 GCA_019359155.1 Pegethrix bostrychoides GSE-TBD4-15B | reverse complement strand
CTGTTGACTTAACCGGACAATATAGTTCTTGGGCATAGTGAGTGGTCACGATATCTCGAAAGGTTGACTGTGAATAACCGCTCTATTTTCCCTTAAACTCACAATTTTTAGCTTGACAGACTACTAGTAGACAGGCCGAGCCTCATGCTCTACAGTCTAGGTGCCATCTGTCACCTGCTAACTGTCCATGTCTACTGCCTCCTTGCCTGATCAGCCAGTCATCCTCGGCTTTGATCCTGGTCGTCAGAAGTGTGGGTTGGCTATTATGGGCTTAGATCGGCGGCTCTACTATCACGAAGTCGTGGCAGCTGAGTCTGCGGTTATGCAGATTGAACAGCTGCGCCGAGATTTTCCAGTTTCGCTGCTGGTGATGGGCAACCAGACCAGCTCAGCCGACTGGAAGCAGCGTCTGTCTGAGCTGGCCAATCCGCTGCGCCTAGTCTTAATTGACGAGCGCTATTCCACGCTGGAGGCGCGCGACCGCTACTGGCAGATGTATCCCCCGACTGGTCTGACCCGACTCTTGCCCTCAGGTCTACGCCAACCGCCGCGCCCGGTTGATGATATTGTGGCAATTCTGCTGATTGAACGCTATTTAGAGCGACTCACCGGATAGATTTAAACTGCTAACGTCAGCACTTTTGATATCGCCTATGTCTGACTCTTCTTCTCCAGATCCTCGTTCACGGCTGCGGGTGATCATTCTCAACTACCGCACTCCTGAACTGACTGTAGCCTGCCTGCATTCGCTGCTGCCAGAGTTGGAGAGCTTTCCAGAATTTCACGTCGTCGTCGTTGACAACAACTCTGAAGACGGCTCGGCTGACAAGATTAGTGCAGCGATTGCCGAACAGGGCTGGGACTGGGTGACGCTGATGCCGCTGGCGCAGAATGGCGGCTATGCCTCAGGTAACAACGCCGCGATTCGTCCGGCGCTGGCGTTGGAGCAGCCGCCCCAGTACTTTCATATTCTCAACCCGGATACGGTCGTGCAGCCCGGTGCTGTCAAGACACTGGTTGACTTCATGGAGCAGCATCCGGACGTGGGCATTGCCGGGAGCCGCCTCCAAGATCCGGACGGCACGCCCCAAGCCTCAGCCTTTCGCTTCCCAAATCTGCTGGGCGAGATCGAGGGCGGGCTGCGACTAGGGGTCATTTCCCAGCTGTTGGCCAACTGGCGCGTCGTGCAGCCGATTCCAGAAGCCAACGCCCAGACTGATTGGGTGGCTGGAGCCAGCATGATTGTGCGGCGGCAGGTGTTTGAAACGGCTGGCCTGATGGATGACGATTATTTTCTTTACTTTGAGGAAGTTGATTTTTGTCTGGCAGCAGCCCGAGCAGGCTGGCCCTGCTGGTACGTGCCCGATAGCCGTGTTGTACATTATGTGGGCAAGAGCACAGGCATTAGCGAAACGCGGCAGGTCAGCAAGCGGATACCGACCTACTGGTTTGACTCGCGCCGCCGCTACTTTATCAAAAACTACGGCAGGCTCTATGCGGCTTTGAGCGAGGTGGCGCTGGCTTCGAGCTATTCTGTCTGGCGAATGCGGCGCTGGGTGCAGCGCAAGCCCGATGGCGACCCACCTTACTTTTTGGTAGATTTCTTGCGGAACAGTACGCTTGTTAAAGGAGGCCAGCTTTGACTGAGCTCGACGCACCTCAGGAGCCACCTCAAGAGCAAGCATCGCTGAGCCTCTGGCAGCAGATCCAGGAGGACTGGCAGGCTCATGAGCGCGACTGGACGCGACCGGGATTTCGGGCTGTGGCGGTGCATCGTTTCGGCAACTGGCGAATGACGGTTCAGCCGAAGCTATTGCGCGCCCCGCTCAGTCTGCTCTACGGAATGCTCTACCGCAAAATCCGCAACGGCTACGGCATTGAGCTGCCCTACACCACGCAGCTGGGGCGGCGCGTGGTGATTGAGCATCAGGGCGCTATCGTGATTCACGGCTACGCGGTAATCGGCGACGACTGTATTATTCGTCAGGGCGTAACCATCGGCAACCGCTCGCTCGAACAGCCCTTGGAGGCTCCCAAGCTGGGCAAAGGCGTGAACGTGGGCGCAGGCGCAAAGCTATTGGGAAAGCTGGAAGTGGGCAACGGGGCGGCCATTGGGGCAAATGCGGTCGTGCTAAACGACGTGCCCCCCCACCATGTTGCGGTAGGGATTCCAGCGAAGGTGCTGGCTCCTAAAGCTTCTATCTGATCGCAGATTCAGGAACAAGAGATTCAGGAACGGGAGATGAATGGAGGCGTTCAAAAGCCTCCGAGTTTTGCTGCTCGGAGGCTTTTGAATATCAGGAAATATTTAGGCCAGTATCAGGAGCCTAGAACTAGAACAAGCCCAGAGTCAGCGACTTGTCGATGGGGAAGGTTGCCCCGATGCCCAGCCAGAGGGTGACGGCAGTGCCAAACAGGAAGAAGGCCATTGCCACCGGACGGCGGAAGGGGTTCTGAAACTTGTTGACGTTCTCGATGAAGGGAATTAGCATCAGGCCAATTGGAATCGCGCCTTGGCAAGCCACACCTAGCAGCTTGTTGGGCAGCACGCGCAGAATCTGGAAGGTGGGGTAGAGATACCACTCAGGTAGGATTTCCAGCGGCGTGGCAAACGGGTTGCCGGGTTCTCCCACCAGCGCCGGATCAAGCACGGCCAGCGAGACACAGCAGGCAATTGTGCCCAGGATCACGACGGGGAAAATATAGAGCAAGTCATTCGGCCAAGCGGGTTCGCCGTAGTAGTTATGACCCATGCCTTTTTTGAGCTTTTCGCGCAAAACCGGATCGGCCAGATCCGGCTTCTTAACGGTTGCCATAACGGTGTCCTCTCATTAGATAGTGTGGATAATAGCGCTTAGGGGTAGAAAAAGATGCGGTTTCTCGGCAGTTTCTCGGCTTAGAGGGGGCCAGAGATGCCTTGCTTACGGATCATCAGGAAGTGGAGCAGCATGAAGACTGCAATCAGCCAGGGTAGAACGAAGGTATGCAGGCTGTAGAAGCGGGTGAGAGTAGGCTGACCAACGCTTTCGCCACCCCGGATTAGCTCGACCATGGTGTTGCCCACAACCGGTAGGGCTGCCGGAACGCCCGAAACGATCTTGACCGCCCAGTAGCCCACCTGATCCCAAGGCAGCGAATAGCCAGTGACTCCAAAGGAGACGGTAATCACGGCCAGAATCACGCCAGTGACCCAGGTTAGCTCGCGGGGCTTTTTGAAGCCGCCAGTCAGATAAACCCGGAAGACATGCAGGATCATCATCAGCACCATCATGCTGGCTGACCAGCGGTGGATGGAGCGAATCAGCCAGCCAAAGTTCACGTCAGTCATCAGGTATTGCACTGAGGTGAAGGCTTCAGCCACGGTTGGCTTGTAGTAGAAGGTCATGGCAAATCCAGTCGCAAACTGGATGATGAAGCAGGTTAGAGTGATGCCCCCCAGGCAGTAGAAGATGTTGACATGGGGCGGCACGTACTTACTGCTGATGTCATCAGCCAGCGCCTGAATCTCTAACCGCTCCTCGAACCATTGAAAAGCTTTTGAATCAGTTACTTGTTTAGTAAACATGAACAACAGTTCCGGGAGTGTTTATACTGTCAACAAATGTAACACAATTCTCAGGTGTTTTGCTGGCTGAGAACGGCTGTCTGACCCTGGTTTGGGGCAGTTGATTTTTAAACAAAAGTTAAGAACTTTTCCGCAGGCACTGTGGCATAGGTGATTTACGATCTACTTTCAATAGCTGATTAATATACCAGTAGTTTACCTTCTGGTATACTCAATACAGTTTAATTTTAATTGGTTGATCGCTTAATGCATACTTATGCCCTGCATTAATGTGTTTTCAACAGGAAAAGCGTTCATGATCTAAGGCTGCTGCCCAAACTGCCCAAAATAGCTATCCAGTTCTAGCGGGTGGTAAACTATGACTCACTCAATCTATGGTTCACCATCCAATTGATGAGTGCGTCAGCAGCTATGAGGCTTAGGGCATGATTTTCCCAGACTTTGACCAGTTTTCGCAGTTGGCGCAGCAAGGCAACTTTGTCCCTGTCTACCAAGAGTGGGTCGCCGATCTCGATACACCCGTTTCGGCCTGGTACAAAGTCTGCGCTGGACAGCCCTACAGCTTCTTGTTGGAGTCTGTGGAAGGCGGCGAGCGGATTGGCCGCTATAGCTTTGTCGGCTGCGATCCGCTCTGGATTTTAGAAGCCAGAGGTAGCCAAACAACCCAGACCTACCGCAACGGCGCGAGGCAGCAGTTTGAGGGCGATCCGTTTGAGACGCTCTCAAACTGCCTCGCAGACTTTCAGCCTGTAAAGTTGCCAGAGCTGCCGCCCGGAATTGGTGGACTGTTCGGGGTTTGGGGCTACGAGCTAATTCACTGGATTGAGCCAAACGTGCCGATCTATGAGCCTGAGGCTAGCGACTTACCCGACGGGCTATGGATGCAGATTGATCATTTGATGGTATTTGACCAAGTGAAGCGCAAAATCTGGGCGATTGCCTACGCCGATCTGCGTCAGCCCGAAGCTATGCAGCCCGACAGCCTGCGGCAAGCCTATGACCAAGCCGTTGCCAAAGTGCGGCAAATGGTCGAAAAGCTACAGCTGCCGCTGAGTGGCCGCGACCAGCTGCTGGAGTGGAGCCCACAGTCGCAGCAGCCTTTGACCTACCGCAGCAGCGTCACTCAAGCTGAGTTTTGCGCTCATGTCGAGGCGGCAAAGGCGCATATCCGAGCAGGCGATATCTTTCAAGTGGTGATTTCGCAGCGGCTCACGACCGACTACCAGGGGGATCCGTTTGCCCTTTATCGGTCGCTGCGGCTGATCAATCCATCGCCCTACATGGCCTACTTCCACTTCCAGGACTGGCAGATTATTGGCTCCAGTCCAGAGGTGATGGTCAAAGCGGACGTGATTCAGTCTGAGCAGCCATTGCTGGCAACGTTGCGTCCCATTGCGGGCACAAGACCGCGTGGCAAAACGCCTGTCGAAGACGCGGCGCTGGCCGAGGAGCTGCTGCAAGACCCTAAAGAAATTGCTGAGCATGTGATGCTCGTCGATCTGGGGCGCAATGATCTAGGGCGGGTTTGCACCAGCGGCACCGTGCAGGTCGATGAGCTAATGGTGATTGAGCGATATTCACACGTGATGCATATTGTCAGCAACGTCGTGGGTAGGCTGGGCGCAGGCAAGACCGCCTGGGATCTGCTCAAAGCCTGTTTCCCCGCAGGAACGGTCAGCGGCGCGCCCAAAATCCGCGCCATGCAGATCATTCACGCGCTAGAGGGCTGTCGGCGCGGCGTTTACTCAGGCGTATATGGATACTATGACTTTGAAGGCCAGCTCAATACCGCCATCACGATTCGCACGATGGTCGTCCGCAGCCAGCCCGACGGCAGCCATCAGGTGAGCGTCCAGGCCGGAGCCGGCATGGTGGCTGACTCACAGCCTCAGCGCGAATACGAAGAAACGCTCAACAAAGCAAAGGGAATGCTGGAGGCAATCCGCTATTTGCAGCGAGATTAAGGCGTGAGCCAATGAGTAAGCTGGCGTGAGCTTAACGTGAGCTTAATCTTTTCATAAATTAATCATGACTTATCGATTACCGCACCTTTATATGCAGCCCCTAAGCTGCAAGGTAATCCTTCATCCATGTGAATCCCATGCTAAATTCTTCTACCCTAGACAAAAGCTCTCAACCGGATCTGCGTCAGCTGCTAGAGGAGCTTTACGAAGGTAGGAGCTTACAGCCTTACAAAACGGGGCAGGTGATTCGGATGCTGCCCGACGAGATTTTGGTTGTTTATCGGGGTGTTGTACAGATTGGCACGCTCTATGACAGTGGTGATGAAGCCCTGCTAGGGCTAGTCTGTCCCCTGATGCCGTTTGGTCTGCCGCTGTCGTTTATTCGCCCCTATCAGGCTGCGGCCATGAGCGAAGTGGATCTGATGCGCCTCAGCATGAGCGAAGTGGATCAGTCCCCCCTGCTGGCGCAAAGCCTGTTTCACCAGCTCACCCGCCGCTTGCAGCAAACCGAGGCGGTGCTGGCCATGGTTGGCTATCGGCGCGTTGAGGATCGACTGCGACATCTGCTGCTGCTGCTCAAAGAAGAGATTGGTCTGCCGATTACCAGCGGTACCCGACTCAGCATTCGGCTGACGCACCAGCAGCTCGCCAACGCCATTGGCACAACCCGCGTCACCGTGACGCGGCTGCTGAGTCAGCTTCAAGAAGAAGGCTGGCTGGTGGTTGACGGCACGCGCCATATTGTACTGCCGCCCCACGCTAAGGCTGCCTAGAGATTCGTAGCAGCAACCGGCTCTGATTCCTGAATTTTCTAAATTGGCTGCGGATGTCTGGAAAGGCATCTGCTTTGTTATGTTTGGTCATGTCACGTTTGGTCATGTCATGTTTGGTCAGATTACAACAGTCAAGCTGGCGATCGATAGATCGATAGAATGAGAGTCTGGAACTTGCGCCAGACTCTCCTGAATCGGTTAAGCAGTGGGCGAATGACATAGAGCACTGACATAGAGCACTGAAGAGCGGGATTAAAGATAGCCTGGGCAAACAACTGGCGGCAGAAACTCCTAGAAACCAGAGCCAGAATCCCCAGATTAACGGGTCGATCTTTTCACTTTAGAGCTATCATCACTGTCAGCCAATCGAGTTTGGCGACGCGCAGCTATTGTTTAAGAAGCCAGAGGTTGCAGAGAAATGGGGCGATTTGAGAACGTACCAGAGCAGAAGCCAGGAGAAAACGGCCTGTCGCACCCGACTGATGCACCGCAGGCCGCAGGTCAAGCTGGAGGTCAGGCTGGAGGCCAAACAGCCGAAATGATGCTGCAATCAGTAACGCAGGATTTGCGGAGTCTTCAGCAAGATTTGCTCGCCCAGCTTAACCAGGATGTCAGCCGCCTCCAAGCCGAAAAAACGCGCTTGGCCAACGATATCGAGCAGCTCCAGTCTCAGCAGCAGGCGCTTCAGTCTCAGCAGAGCGTCGAGCTGTCTCGGCAGCAGCTAGCTCAGCAGCAGGCTTGGGCAAAACAGCTGGCGCTCGTGCTGGCCAATCATCTCCAGACAGCTTTAAACGAGCGGCTGAACCAGACGCTGGGCGCGCCCCAAATTTCGAGTGCCCCCGCCGAATCGTCCCATCAGGTAATGGCTTCGCTGGACGACACCGTGAACCGCACGTTCGCCTCGCTGCGTCACGATATCAACAGCTACCAAAGCTCGCTAGGTCAGCAGCTAGAGCGGATGCATACGATGGGTCAGCAGGGTGAGGCGATTTTAGAAGTGCTGGTGAAGCGGCTGAGTCAGCAGCTCCAGGCAGAAGCAGGTCGCGGCGGTACAGGTCTGAACTCGACTGGCTTGAACCCAACTGGCAAAAGCACCCCCCGTTCGCCGTTCGCAGCTCCGTCCCCCCGCGAGATTGCGCCTGCTGCCCCTGCCATTTCTCCGACGATGCCGCCCAATGCTTTGACTGCTGCCCCAGAGCGACTCAATCCGTTCAGTCGTGACCGCATCACTCCCCCTCGCCCTGCTGCCAGCCCCAGCTGGTCAGATGCGCTGAAAGCCTCAGCCAGCCGGACTGCCCAGACCAACGCGCCGCCGATTGAGTTTGGGTCGCTAGAGTCCACAGAGTTCGAGATTAGCGATTCCATAGGTAGCTTAGATGATCTGGGCGATTTAGGACAGGATTTAGGACAGGCAGAGGCAGCTGCTGAGCAGCCAGCAGCGCGTCTGGGACGGCGGCGGATTAGCCTCAAGCAAGGGCTGAGTTTCGTCCTGCTCTCAACAGTCGTCATGTCGCTGCACTATGTCGGAGTCGGCATTTTGGGTAATTCCAGCCAGCTCTTCGGCCAGCAGGCGATTGGCGGCTATCTGAGTCTGGCCGGATTTAGCAATGCGGCACTGCTGCTCTGGATTCGGATGCTGGTGGTGGTGCCGCTGCTGCTCTGGCTCTCCAGTCAGATTTACCCTGCCACACTGCGCGACCTGCGGGCCTTCACCCAGTCTGGCGATCGGCGCGGGCTGTGGGGCGTGCTGATCAGCGGTACTTTCCTATTTCTGTCACAGGTGTTGCTCTATCTGGCGATTGGCAAGATTGGCCCCGGTGCCGCCATCGCAACGCTGTTTGTCTATCCGGTGGGGGTGCTGCTGCTGAACTGGATGCTGTTTGCTGAAAGGCTGACGCTGAATCGGCTCGGCATCATGCTGGCAATTGTGTTGGGCATGAGCCTGACGGTTTCTCCGCTGCTGGCGGCTGAGTCGGGGGGCATTCTGGGCGCTCTGCTGGCGGCGCTGGCATTCACGTTCTACCTAATCTCCATGCAGCTGACGGCGCGCAAGCTCCATCCTGTGCCGGTGAGCCTGGTACAGTTTGCTAGCATGTTTGTGCTCAGCAGCCTCAGCCTGATTGTGATGGGCATTAAAGGCAGCGTCAACTGGTCAGGGCTGCTGGTCGGCGGCGTGATTTTGGGGCTGCTGACAGTTGGCAGCTACGCGCTGAATCATTTCGGGGTGCGGGCTATTGGGGCAGCGCGTTCGTCGATTATTGCGGCCAGCACGCCTGCCGTGACGGCGCTCCTCGCCTTCTTTTTAGTGCCGGGAGCGCTAACCACCCTCAGCATCGTACAGATTGCCGGAATCTTGCTAGTGACACTGGGCGGGACGGCTCTGGGCTTAGAGCGGATGCTACTCCAGAATCAGGCTGCGCGGCAGGCGAAGCTACGGGAGCAGGAGGCAGCTGGAGAGATGAGTGGCGTGAATCACTAAAGCTACTAGCTACTAAAGCTAGAGCCTAGAGCTAGAGTCTAGTTATCCAGCAGGTCAAAAAACTCGTCCTCTAGCTCGTAGCTCAGCATTTGTGCCATAAACTTCAGCTTGGTGCGGCTGGCGATGCCCTGCTGCTGCATCCAATCTGAGAGAGCAAAAATTTTTTGCATCAAAAACAGCTCTAGCGCCTCTGGGTTAAACTCAATACCGCCAGCGCCAAACTGATGCGGCACCAGCATTGCCGTATAGCGCCCGAGCTCTTGCGCCTCCCAGTTCAGCAAAAACGGCAGCCAGGGATAGCGCGCATCTAGCCGCAGAAACCACAGCCGCACCTCCGGGATTTCAGATAGCTCTCTGGGATCTTCTGGCTCCTGAGGATAGCTAATTTCAAACCGCAACTCTTGCTCATGGCTCGTCACCGACCCATCTGTCAGCCAGGGATCGATCACGGCTCTAGCGGGCGACAGATCCAGACGGTTGAGCGTAGCCGCATTTAGCTTAATCAGGGTCATGGCGTTAGATTGAATCTGGAAGCGCTGGGATTAGTGTACCGGGGTTTTGTCGCAGCGGCACAGGCTGAAGAGAGTGCAAAGCTGGCAGCAGCAACGTGAGCAAATCTCCAGAAAATCTGAGGTTTTAGGAGATCATCATGGGTGTTGCATCAGCAGGCTGATGAATCGCTATGCAGGGCTGACCGTGACATGGGTTCACCTCAACGACCAGATGCATCAGCTGCGGCATCTCACCCAGCAATTTTTTGTAATGCTCTGGAGCCTGCGGGTAATGCGTCACCAGCGACAGGCTCGCCGCCAAGTGCCGCTGGCCAATATGCCAGACATGCAGATCGGCGATGCGATTGTCGGCCTCTGACTCAATTGCGGCGATAATCGCGGCCTGGGTGGCTTTGCTGGCCGATTCATCTAGCAGGATGGTGCTGCTGTCGCGCATCAGGCCGTAAGCCCAGCGGGTAATCACGGCTGCCCCGACCAAGCCCATTACCGGGTCAAGCCAAGTCCAACCCAAGAGTTTGCCGCCCAGCAGCGCAATAATTGCCAGCACCGAGGTGAGCGCATCGGCCAGCACATGAAAATAGGCGGCTCTGAGGTTCTGGTCTTGCGGAGCGTGATGCTCATGGTGCTCGTGATGCTCATGATGCTCATGATGCTCATGCCCTTGCAGCATCAGACCTGTGACCAAATTGACCGCTAAACCCAGCGCCGCCACCGCTACCGCTTCGTTAAACTGAATCGTCTGGGGCTGAAACAGTCGCATCACCGACTCCAGCGCCATAATTAGCGCCACTACCGCCAGAGCAATCGCGCTGGCAAAGCCGCCTAAAACGCTGACCTTACCTGTGCCAAACGTAAAGCGCGGGCTGTTAGTATGCTGTCGCGCATAGCGGTAGGTGAAGAGCGTTATCCCGAAAGCCGCTACATGCGTTGCCATATGCCAGCCGTCGCCCAATAGCGCCATTGAGCCAAACAGCATTCCGGCAACAATCTCGACCACCATCGTCATAGCGGTCAACAGCATGACTTTGCTGGTCACAGATTCAGCGCGGTCGTGATTGTCAGAGTCGTGACTGTTAGAAAAGTCGTGAGAATGCTGCCACTGCTGAAGCTGATCCCTATGCATAGCGTCACCTGAACTCCTGCTTAATTTTTAATTGCCTAATCTGTGCTCTCCAGTTTATCAAGACTGGTTTGCTTCAGACTCGCTCCGGCTTTGGCTTCGCCCAGCCTACGAAGCGTTAGCTTTTCACCCAGTCTTTCACCCAGCTTTTCGCTCAATGTCTCGCGGGCAATCGGTAGCGAAAACCGAAAGGTGCTGCCTCGGTTTAACTGACTCTCCGCCTCAATAGTGCCGCCATGCAGCTCGACTAAACGGCGGCAGATCGCTAGACCCACGCCCGTACCGCCCGAATGCCGGTCGCGGGAGCGATCAGCCCGCCAAAATCGCTCAAACACATGTGGCAGATCGGTTTCAGCAATCCCCTGTCCGGTGTCAATTACGGCAATCCAGACTTTATCAACTTCTGGATAGGTTTTCACCACCACCGAGCCTTGAGCTGTATAGCGCAGGGCGTTGCTAATCAAATTCACCACAATCTGCTCGACCCGCTCCGGATCGGCTAGGGCGCGCGGCAGATCGGCAGGGCAATCCAGCAGCATTGTGGGGCTGTTTTCGGTCAGCTGGTCGGCAAAGCGGTTCACAATTGAGGCGAGCAGCGGCTGAAGCTCCAGCGGTCGGGCATCGATGGGGAGGTAGCCCGCCTCCATTTTGGATAGCTCTTGCAGGTCGTTGACCAAGCGCTGCATCCGGGTCGTTTCGCGGGCGAGGCGCTCGTAGATGTCAGAGGTGGGGTCGATTGTGCCGTCGGCTAGCCCCTCCAAGTAGCCTTTGAGCACGGTCAGCGGGGTACGCAGCTCATGGGTTAGGTCGCCGACCAACTCGCGGCGACGCTGCTCAACGCCTTCGAGCGTGGCAGCCATCCGATTAAAGCTGGTGGCGAGCTGATCGACTTCGGGAATATCGTTGGCGGGTACGCGCTCTTGTAGGTTGCCAGCGGCAAATTTCTTGGTGATTTCTTCCATCTGGATCAGCGGCTGCACAATCCGCTGAGCGATCAGATAGCTGAGTCCGCCTGCTGTCGTCGCACCAATTGCCACCGACCAAAACGCGCCTTTGCTCCAGGCATCATCAAAGCTGCGAATCAGCTGGGTGCGCCGCTGCTGCACGGTCAGGCCGCCCACCTCAATCTGGCGCAGCCTCAAAATAAAGAAGCGGGGCGAAGAAATTTTGCCAATCGCCAGCAGCGTCAGCAGCCCGACTATCATCACAATCACATGCGAAAAGAATAAGCGCGACCGCAGGCTAACTTTGGTTTTTTCCATAGTTCGGGATCTGGGCGGGTAAGCTAGGCGGGTGCGACCCGCAGGCTGAGGCGAGTTTCGGCCAAAATCTGCGATTGGAGAGCAGCTTTCACTGCGGCTGGACTCACACCGGGGGGTAGATCGAGCAGACTGCGAACGGCATAAAGCCTCAGCTGATACCGGTCTGAGCCGTCGGCTGGGCAGGGGCCGCGATAGCCATATTGACCGAAGTCGTTTTTGGCTTGTAGTCCACCCTGACTCAAAAACGGCTGATTGGGCAGAGCAGCGGGCAAATGACTCAGGCTGGCAGGTAGATCATAAACGAGCCAGTATAGTTTGCCTAATGCCTGGGCAGATGGCTGAGCGCTGGCTTCAGATTCTAGAAGCAGCAGCCAGCTTTGCGTTTGGGCTGGCGGGTTGCTCCAGCTCAGCTCAGGTGAATGGTTGGCTCCGTCACAGGTGAACTGCGGGGGAATGAATGCGGCCTGAAGGCTTGGACTCGTGAGGGTCAGCGGCGTGGCTTTTGATGAATCTGCTGACGAATCTGCTGATGAATCTACGGGCGATTCAGCTTCATTATCAGCCATTTTACCGCGATTGCAAGCAGTCAGCAGACTGATCGCCAGCCCCGAACTCCCGTAAAGGCACCTGTGGAGCCACTGTCGGCGCGTCATCCCAGATCTCGGCATCAAGCTTGGCATCAGACTGGCAGATTGGCTCTGGGGTTAAAGCTTTCAAACTGGCGCAGCTTTTCGTACAGCTCGCGCTCGGTTGGGGTTAACTCTTTGGGCGTGACGATTTGGATCTCCACAATCTGGTCACCGCGCTCTTCGTCAATCGGGTAGCCTTTGCCGCCCAGCCGCAGCTTTTGCCCGGAGCGAACGCTAGGCGGAATCATCATTTTGACTAGACCATCCAGCGTCGGCACTTCAATGGGGCCACCCAGCACGGCTTCAGCAGGTGTGACGGGGAGCTGGCAGTAGATGTCATTGCCGTCCACTTGAAAGAATGGATGCACTGAGACAGTGATGTTCAAAAACAGGTCGCCGCCTGCGATGCCCTGCCCCCGCAGCCGAATCCGCTGGCCGCTGACCATTCCCGGCGGCATATTCACCTCTAGTGAACGCCCGTCTTCGAGTCGGATCCGCTCGCGTCCGCCCGTGTAGGCGCGCTCTAGCGGCACAGTCAAGTTAGCTTCAGCGTTGCGGGCGCTGTCTCGACCGCCCTCTCGGCCCACAGTGTAGGCGGTTTTGGTTTTGCCGGGTCGGTAGGGATCATCGCGGTAGGTGTCCTGAACCGGCTCGTCGGGGCGGCTCAACAGCTCGTCTACAAATGAATTGAAGTCACGGAACTGGCTAAAGTCCATGTCTTCGTTGACAGCATCTTCGCGGCTGCGGGTTGCCCAGTTTTTCGCCCAAGCGGCTGCGCCCTGAAAGCCGCTCTGCTTCCAAAAGCTGCTGTACTGGTCGTATTGGGCGCGCTTGCCTTCATCAGATAGCACTTCGTAGGCTTCGCCCAGGTCTTTGAACTTTTCCTCAGATTCCTTGTTGCCCGGATTTAGATCGGGATGATATTTGCGAGCCAGACTGCGAAAGGTTTTTTTGATTTCGTCAACTGTCGCATCTCTGGAAACTCCCAAAATGTCGTAGTAGTTCCGAAAGTTTTGCATGGAAGAGACAAAGAAGTGAACAGGCAGGGGAGGTTGAGCGAACTAAAGCATGTGCGGCTTAGTAGCTACAGCCATTCATCGTCGTCGCCCCATTCGTCGTCTGGGAGGGTTGGGCGGTCGGGCTGATTGCGGCGTGGCTCTGGGCGTGGACGATCGGAGCCATAGGGGTCGCGGCTGCGGCTGTCTGGCTCGCGCTCTGGCGGACGGCCTTCTGGCGGACGACCTTCTGGCTGACGACCTTCTGGCTGACGACTGCTTGGCTCACGGCGAGAGCTGTCTTGTTCGCTGCGTTCGGCTGGGCGCGATTCAGCTTCTCGACGGTAGGCATCGCGGCTAGGATAGGCATCGCGTACCGGATAGTCGGCTGGTTCGCTGGGGCGGCGACGGCTGGGCTGGTCGGAGATGGAGCGATCGCGCTCTGGCAGGTCGTAGTCTTCTCGCGGGCGACGGCTTCTCTCTTCGGCAGATCTCTCTTCGGTGAATCTCTCTTCAGCGGATCTACCTTCACGGGGTCTGTCTTCCCTATAGTCATCGCGGCTGTAGGAGGAACTGGGAGCACTGCGATCGCTGCGAACTTCTGGGCGAGGTGCTGGATCGCGGGAGGAGCGGCGGCTGTCGTAGCGATCAGCATAGTCATCCCGTTCAGGCTCGCGTCCATAGGCATTGCGCTGGCTGTCGCGGCGATAGCTCTCGGAGTCACGTCCGCGATCGTCACGGCTATAGTCTCGGCCAGCATCGCGGCTAGCATCGCGGCTGTAAGTATCCCGTTCCGGCTCACGACCATAGCTGCTGCCATTGTTATAGCTGCCGCTATAGCTGCTGTTGTTATAGCCGCTGTTATAGCTGCCGCTACCGCCATAGTTACCGTAAGCATCACGTCCGTAGGCATCGCGCCCGTAGTCACGGCGGTCATCGTAGAAGTCGTCATCATCACCAAAGAACTCTTCGCCCAAGTTGGAGAGCGTGCGGCGAATCGAGCCAAAGAAATCCTTGTCGTCCGCTTCGTCTTCTTTGGTGATTTGATAAACCTCGCGCTGTAACTCATATAGCGCATCGCGCAGATCGGCCTGCGTCATATCAATGCCCCGGTCATCCTGCTGCTTCAGGTAGTCGCGCAAGTCCTGGATCAAGTTCTCAATGCGGCGGCGGTAGGAACTGGCAAACTGCATTCCAAAGTCTAGCGCCACCTCGCGGAGCTGCCGTTCAGCCTCAAAGGTTAGGGCTTCGGCCTTAGTGCGCTTTTCAATCCGGTCACGTCGCTGGCGATCTTCGTCGGCAAACTGCTCTGCCTCTTCAATCATCCGGTCAATTTCGCTATCGCTAAGGTTGGAGGCTCCCTGGATCGTCACGCCCTGCTCGCGTCCGGTGGTGCGGTCGAGCGCCGTTACTTGCAAAATGCCGTTCGCGTCGATATCCAGCGAGACGGTAATCTGCGGAATGCCGCGCGGCGCAGGCGGAATTCCCATCAGCTTAAAGCGCCCCAGCGACTTATTATCTGTCGCCATTTCGCGCTCGCCCTGCACGACATGAATCTCCACCATCGTCTGGTTGTTTTCAGAGGTGGAGAATAGATCTGAGCGCCGCACCGGAATCGTCGTGTTGCGCGGAATCAGCTTTTTCATCACGCCGCCGATAGTTTCTAGCCCCAGCGACAGCGGCGTGACATCTAGCAGCAAAATATCCTGGACTTCCTGGTTCAAAATCCCGGCCTGAATCGCCGCTCCCAGCGCCACCACCTCATCAGGATTGACGCTCTCGTTGGGTTCTAGGTCAATTAGCGACCGCACGAGCTGCTGCACCATCGGCATCCGGCTGGCTCCGCCCACCAGCACCACTTCATCAATGCGGCTAGCGCTTACTCCGGCATCGTTCAGCGCTTGGCGGATCGGCTGTCGCAGTCGGTTCACCAGATCCGCGCAGAGTTCTTCAAACAGGTCGCGGCTCAAGCGGGTTTCGATATGCAGCGGCCCGTCAGCGCTGGCGGCAATAAACGGTAAGTTCACCTCGGTTGCCCCAGCGTCTGATAGCTCGATTTTGGCTTTTTCAGCCGCTTCAATCAAGCGCTGGAGCGCCTGCCGCTCGTTCCGCAGGTCAATCCCCTCGCGCTGCTGGAACTGCTCCGCCAGCCAGTCTACAATCCGCTTGTCAAAGTCATTGCCGCCGAGCTGCGTATCGCCACTGGTCGAGCGCACCTCAAACACGCCATCACCAATATCTAGCACCGAGACATCAAACGTGCCGCCGCCTAAGTCCACCACCAAAATCGTCTGGTTGTCGCGCCGATCGAGTCCGTAGGCCAGAGAAGCAGCAGTTGGCTCGTTGAGGATCCGCAGCACCTCCAGACCCGCTACTCGACCAGCATCACGGGTCGCCTGCCGCTGAGCGTCATTGAAATAGGCAGGCACCGTCAGCACCGCTGCCGTCACGGGTTCGCCCAAGTAGCGGTTGGCATCTTCGGTCAGCTTTCTCAGCACCATTGCTGAGATCTCTTCGGGCGCAAAGTCTTTCTGGACGCGCGGGCATTTAATCTTGATGCCGCCGTTTGCCTCATCCCGCCGAATTGTATAGGGGACGCGCTTGGACTCAGCGCTCAGCTCGCCATACCTACGGCCAATAAATCGCTTCACGCCATAAAAAGTATTCTGTGGATTCAGCACCGACTGACGACGCGCCATCTGCCCCACCAAGCGCTCGCCGTCTTTGGTGAAGGCTACCACTGAGGGCGTGGTTCGCATCCCTTCCGCGTTGGCAATGACGACAGGCTTGCCGCCTTCCATGACGGCCACAACCGAATTGGTGGTTCCTAAGTCAATGCCAACTACTTTTCCCATGCGTCCAGGCTCTCCTCGCTGCTCTTTTAGGCGGATCTTAGGGTAAATCTTGTGCTAAATCTTAAATCCTATTCTGCCTGCGATCTGCCCATGAATAGATTTAATTCAGCGGCTATCTGATTTTTGCCCTTTCTCACCCTGAGTCATAGGGCAAAATAGCTGCCTTCATTGTATCTTGCTACCCACAATGAGCAGAGCTGGGCAGAGTGAGGATTTCCGTCAAGCTCGGCAGGTCAAACTAGCGTCGGCAAATCTGCTGGGCGCTGGCCGAGAGCTGGCCGCTGTGCAGATAGTCTTGCAGCCAGTCGCAGCCGTATTTCTGAAGCGCTTTGGTATCTAAGACAAGCTTTAAGTCCCAAAGCAGGCTAGTGCGATCATCGCTAGCAGAGGCAAGCATCTGGCCGTCGGGGCTAAAGGCTAGCGCACGCACGGCACTGCTGTGGCTGTCGAGCGTGGTGAGTTCTTGACCGGCCTGATTCCAGAGCTTGATGGTCTGGTCGTCGCTGGCAGAGGCGAGGATCTGGCCGTCGGGGCTGTAAGCAATATCGCGCACCTTGCCCTGATGTCCGCGCAGGGTGGCAATTGCGTTGCCGTCGCTCTGCCAGAGCTTGACGGTTTTGTTCCAGGCGGTGGCGATTTCTGGGCGGTTGGGATGGAAGGCGACAGCGGCAATTTTGGCGTTGTAGTCGCCAAAGCTGGTGAGTAGATCGCCATCACTGCGCCACTGGCTGTCTAAGGTCTGAGTCACCTGAACGGCGTTGCTGCGCCAGAGCTTGACTGCTCCATCGGCGCTGACAGAGGCTAGAAGCGGTGAGCTAGGGCTAAAGGCCAGGTCGTTGACCGCACTGACATGTCCCATCAGCGTCCGCATAATTTTGCCGCTCCGGTTCCAGAGCTGAATTGTGCCGTCTTCGCTGGCTGAGGCAAGCTGCTGACCGTTGGGGCTAAACCGAACCACGTTAACGGCAGCCTGATGCTCCGTGAAGCTAGAGAGTAGCCTGCCTTCGCTTCTCCAGAGCTTTACCGTTTTGTCGCGGCTGCTAGAGACCAGAGTTTCTCCGCCGGGGCTAAAGGCCAGACTGGAAATGCTCGCTTTATGGCCAGTGAACGTTTGCAATGTGAAGCCCTCTCGGTTCCAAAACCGCAGCGTTCGATCCTCGCTGCCTGTGACGACCATGCGATTAGCTGGACTAAAAGCCACCGCCGTCACACCCGCTTCATGCCCCACCAGCGGCGTTAAAAAAAAATTTTTGATCCGCCAGAGCCGCAGCGTTTCGTCGTCGCTGGCCGAAACCAGCAGGCGAACATCGCGGCTAAAGGCCACATCCTGCACGGGCTTGTTGTGCCCTCTCAGCGTAGCCAGCATCACGCCCTGCCGATTCCAGATTTTGATCGTGCCGTCCCGACTGGCCGAGGCAATGTTGCGTCCATAGGTGCCGATTGCAATACTTTGAATCGCGGCTCGATGTCCGCTGAGCGTCTGCAAGAGCGTGCCATCAAGCTGCCAGATTTTGAGCGTGCCATCTGTGCCGCCCGAAACCAGCGTCCGGTCAGTGGGATTGAAGGCCACAGCGCTGACTCGCTCCGAGTCAGCTGGAATCGTCGTGACAAGCTTGCCGCTGCGCTCCCAGATCCGCACCGTTTTGTCGTCGCTGGCAGTGGCAATCAGCCGTCCATCTCGGCTAAACGCCACGTCGCGCACGGCATCCTGATGTCCGGTCAGCGTCACCAAGAGCGTGCCGTCAGTTGACCAGAGCTTGGCCGTGCCGTCCTGACTCGCCGAGGCCAAATCCCGTCCGTCGGGGGCAAACTTCACTGCCAGCACGCTGCCGCTATGCCCCAGCAGGCGCTGCAACCGCTGGCCATCCCGATTCCATAAGATCACTGTGCGATCTGCGCTGCCCGACACTATCAAGCGGCTATCGGGGCTAAAGTCTACCGAATTCACCGGGTCACTATGCCCGTAAAAAGCTTTGACAAACTGCCCGGTTCGCCGCCAGAGCCGCAGGGTGCGATCTTCGCTGCCCGACACCATCAGCTGGTCGTCTGGGCTAACGGCTACTGCCAAGATACTGCTCTGATGGCCGCGCAGCCGATTCACCTCGCTGGTGTTATAGACCGCCTGCCGTAGCGCTTTAGCCACCTGATTGCTGGTTTCGAGATCGACTCGCCCCACCTGCCGCAGCTTGTGGTTGGCCTTCAGCGCCGTGGTCAGCGCGTCCAGCCCTTGGTTGGAGGAATAGTAGGTCTCGGAGGCTGTGGCAATCGCCTTAATTTCGGCCAATGCCACCTGCTGATATTGCCAGAACACCAGACCCGACAGCAGGCTTAACAGCCAGAGCAAACTCCCAACAAAGGCCAGCCAGCGCCGCTGCCGCCGGACACTCCGCTGCTCCACGGTCAGACGTGCCTCTACTTCTTTGAGACGCGCTGCCTCTAGGCCAGTCTGCATGGCCTGACGCTCTCGCTGCTGGCTGGCCGCCAAAAACTGATAGTCAGCATCTCCCAGACTCTTGCCCTGCGCCCAGTCCTGAGCATCCAGTAGCGCCTGCCCCCGCAGCAGCCGCGAGCTGTCCTGCTGACTAGAAGCCTGCCAAACCTGAAGCGACTGAGCATAAGGGCGTAAGGCCGTCAGCTGCTGCCCAATCCAGTCCTGATCGAAAATCTGGCGGTACATCCGGTTGCGTACCCGCAATAAACCACGCTGCCGCACCACTAGCCCCGACAGCAAAAGCTCAATTTGCTCACGGCTATCGTCAGGCTTAACAGGCTGATCCTGCCAGACCTGCTGATACAGCCCCAGCAGCCGACCCGCTCGCTGCTCGTTTCGCAACAGCCGATCGCGAATCGTGCGGAAATGCTCTGGTTCATCTTGGGATTCCCAGTCTTGCAGCAGCTGCGCCTCAACTAACCCGTCAATCCAAAACGATTCGGTGCCGGGAGGAATCGTCAAGAAGCTGCCCGCAGATTGCCCCACAGATTGCCCCGCAGATTGCCCCGCAGATTGAATTGTGGAAGCCACCAGCCGCCCTAGCTTCTGCGTCAAAAAGGGCTGTCCACCCGTCCAGGCCAGGATTTCGCGCAGCAGCGCATCAGGATTGCTGACCATGCCGTCCAGCCGCTGCACCAATGGCTCAACCTCGGCAAGCTGAAAGCCAGTTAGCTCGATCGCTTTGCCAATATTGAACGGCGTTTTGCCCCGATCCTGCACCAGATCCGACGGCGTAGCCACCCCAAATAGCGCAAAGCTGAGGCGGTTAAACTCTGAGTTGAGGGCGCGCTGATTGTAGAAGGAGCGAATCAGCCCAAAAAAATCGTCCGTCGAAAACGAGAGGCTGAGCAGACTGTCGATTTCATCCACCAAAATCAACAGCGGCGACTGCGGCAAATAGACCTGCAAAATTTCGCTGATTAGCTCTCCTAACCGCTGGGAGCAAGAGAGATCTTTGTGCTCCTCCCACCAGCGCTTCAGGGGCAGACGGTCGCTCAACTCAAAGCCCAGCCACAGCTCGTAGGCCAGCCCTTTGTACCATTGCTCTGGCGTGACCAGCTCGCTGCCAATGCAGGTCATGTCGATCACGGCACAGCGGTAGCCAGCCTGCTCTAGCCGATGTTTGGTCTGAACCAGCAGCGAAGATTTGCCCATCTGCCGCGAGTTAAACGTGTAGCAAAACTCGCCCTGCCGCAATGCCTGATAGAGGTCTTCGTCAGCCTGTCGCCGCACGTAGGTCGGATGATCGGCCTGAAGGCTGCCTCCTACCTGATAGTCATTCGCCATCTGTCGCTCTCATTCCTCTCCTTCCATTCCGCAGCTACTCCCACTGCTCAGCCGCCTTCACAGCTGTGGCGCGGTTGCCACCCTGCCGCTTTGACTGGTAGAGCGCATGGCTGGCGGCATCGAGCAAGATGGCTGGACTGCTGCCTGCTGGCGGAACAATAGATGCAACGCCAGCGCTCACGGTCAGAACCGAGCTAGGCAGCCCATCAACCGTGGCAGAGCCACAGGCGATTTCTAGCGCCGCCACCTGAGCGCAGATGGTTTCTGCCACAAAAGCCGCGTCGTCTAAATCGGTTTGCGGCAGCAGCAGCACAAACTCCTCGCCGCCGTAGCGCGCGACCAGATCGTGCGGGCGCTGAATCACCTGACGCAGAATTCCGGTCAGCTGCTGCAAGCACTGGTCGCCTGCGGTCTCGCCGTGAGTTTCGTTGTAAACCTTAAAATAGTCAATATCTAGCCAGATCAAAGCTAGCTCAGTAGGTCGCTGACTGGCTCGCTGCCATTCGGTTTTGAGATGCGCCTCAAACTGCTGACGGTTCATCAGCTGGGTCATTTGATCCAGCTGCCCCTCCTCCAGATGCTCCAGGCTCTGATCTGCTTCACTCAAACGAGCCGCTGCCAGCAGGCTATCCACTCGAATTCCCGCCCGATTCAGCCGATCCAGCTTCAGCATCACCTCGCGGTAGGAGCAGAGCTTTTCTCGAAAGTAGAGCCGATACAGCTCGCAGCTGGCTGTCACCCGATCGCCTTGCAGCGTCACCAGCCCCAGACCGTCCAGCTTGTAGGCTGAGGCCGGATCGAGTCGGATCGGCGCATCGACTGAGATGATTTGCTTGAACGCATCTTCCAGGTTTGGCTCGGCTTGCAGTAGGCTCAGCAATCGCCGCAGATGATCCGCATAGATCCCAGATGCGGTCGTGGAGCGCTGGAGTAGCTCTTCTGGAGGCAGCTCGGCGCGGCAAACGTGATAGAGCGCCAGATTCACCAGGTAAGGATGCCCCCCGGTGAGCTGCTGCAAGGCCGCCAGCCGCAGACCACCAATTTCGCTCTTGTACCAGCTCAACTCATAGCGATCCGCCAATTCCTTGACCTGCGCCAGCGTAAATGGCGGCAGCTTCAGCGGCAGACCGACATTAAACGGCGACTGGTTAATATCCAGCGGCACATAGGCTTCGGTGGAGTAGACCACTACCAGCCGCAGCTTTTGCCAAGCGCCAGTCTGCTTCGACTTTTCGTACCAGGAGCGCAGCAGCGACAGGAAATCGCGGGCAATTGCGGTCCGGTCAAACAGCAGATCAATATTGTTGAGCGCCAGCACCAAAGGCCGTTCATCGGCGCTGAGCAGGGCGTGCCAGTAGAGGCTACAGCTCATCTTGCTGCCCACTTCACTGTCCCAATAGTCCTCTAGAGGCAGCTTTAATTGCAGGCTATGGCTGGCGTTGATCGAAATCCAGCGCAAAAGCCTATTGAGCGACGAGCAGGCTTGCTCATCTGCTTCTTGAAAGTCAAGCTGCACCAAGCGACAGTTTTGGGCTTCAGCATGAGCCAGCAGGCGATTCAGCAATGAACTTTTACCCATTGAACGTGCTGCCTTAATCCGCAGCAGGCTGCTGGGCTTGGAGATCTCGGCATAGGCAAGCTGTTCAATCGGCTGACGCTCAACGTAAAGCGGTGAGTCGAGGCTGAGTGGCCCGCTGGGAAATTCTCGAGGAAACTCCAGATCGTCTTGAGTCGCAGGTTGCACTAAACAGTTGTCCTCACATAAACAGTCATAAATCAGTTGAAAACCCTGGCGTTTTGGCAAGCTGAATTAGAGCCATGCAGAAGCGGCTGGGTTAGTTTATGAAAACAGCTATTCAATTCAGAAGCCCACAGCAACCTGAAATATCGTCAAATCTGCTGTCATCATACTTCCCCTCCCGGTCGATTCATAGCCTGGAGAGAATTGAGTAGAGATATCCGATCTCTGAACTCCCGCTGGACTCGCAAAAGAGTGATTTAGAATGGGCGTATTGATTCGATGCAGCTCAGTTTGACCAGCAGCTATTTGACAAATAGCGATTTGACAAATAGCGAGCTGCAAAGCCTGCGTTGGCAGGTCGAGATTCACTTCATCCGCAGTAGGCGAAGACAGGCGAGCGATGGGATTTTTTGATTCTGAAATTGTGCAGCACGAGGCCAAGCAGCTGTTTGATGACTATCAGTCTCTCATGCGACTCGGCTCCGACTATGGCAAGTTTGACCGCGAAGGCAAAAAAATCTATATCGACCAAATGGAAGCGATGATGGAGCGCTACCGCATTTTCATGAAGCGGTTTGAACTCTCCGAAGACTTCATGGCTCAAATGACCGTGGAGCAACTCAAAACCCAGCTCAATCAGTTTGGAGTCACGCCGCAGCAAATGTTTGATCAAATGCAGGTGACGCTAGAGCGGATGAAAACTGAGCTAGAAAAGCAGTCTTAGAGCAGTCTTAGAATTGATATAGCTGAAACCAGGGCGAGGGGAGAAGCCATCTTCTCCCCTCGCCCTGGTTTTGTTAGCGCCAGCTCGATGCGATTCAACTGCGACTACACTGCATGCTGCCGATACCAGTCAATCGTGTTTTTCAAGCCCTGCTTAAACTCCATTTCAGCCACAAAGCCAAACTTCTGCTTGGCGCGTTGGGTATCGAGACAGCGGCGCGGCTGACCGTTCGGTTTGTCCAACTCCCAGACCAGCTCGCCGTCATAGCCCATTAGCTCACAAATTGTCGTGATCAGCGTTTTGATCGTAATTTCATTGCCTGTGCCCAGGTTCACGGGTTCTGCTTCAGCGTAGAACTGCGTGCCCATGACAATTCCGCGCGCTGCGTCGGTTGAGTAGAGAAACTCGCGCGTTGGGCTACCGTCGCCCCAGACTGGAATCTGGCGGTCGCCCCGCAGCTGTGCCTCATGCACCTTGCGAATCAGCGCCGGAATCACATGCGAGCTGCTCGGATCAAAGTTGTCTTCGGGGCCATAGAGATTCACCGGCAGTAGATAGATGCCGTCAAAGCCATACTGCTGCCGATAAGCCTGAAGCTGCACCAGCAGCGCTTTTTTGGCGATGCCGTAGGGCGCGTTGGTCTCTTCGGGGTAGCCGTCCCAGATGTCGTCTTCTTTGAACGGCACGGGCGTAAACTTCGGGTAGGCGCAGATTGTGCCAACGCAGACAAATTTTTGAATACCCGCTTCGTAGGCCGCATGGATCAGCTGCGTCCCCATCATCAGGTTGTCGTAAAACAGCTCGGCAGGCTTTTCGCGGTTGAGTCCAATGCCGCCCACATGGGCGGCGAGGTGAATCACAATGTCTTGCTGGTCAACGGCACGCTGACAAGACTCCATCTGGCGCAGGTCGCAGTCCCGCGAGCGCAGTGTGGAAATCTTGTTGCGGTCGGCTCCAGCCTGACAGAGCTGCTCGACCACCTGCCGACCCAGAAAGCCCGCCCCGCCCGTCACTAAAATTCGCTGATGCTTCAGATCTAGGGTTGAAGTCATATGGCTACCAGAATTGCTAAAGATTGCTAAAGAAATAAATCGGGCTGGATCGCGCTAGCTCCAACTCAGTCAAGCTCAAACTAGCTGATGATGCCAGCCACAGCCTGCCGCACGGTGGCGTGATCCAAAACTGGCTGGAGCACATGGCCATTCAGCGGCACCAGACCCATCGCCTTCAGGTCGGCTTCCACCATCAGATGCACCAGCTGCTCAAACGTCACCGAAGGCTCCCAGCCCAGCTTTTGCTTTGCTTTAGTCGGGTCGCCAATCAGCAGTTCCACTTCCGCAGGGCGCAGATAGCGCTCGTCAAATTCGACGTAGTTCTGCCAGTCCAGATTGACATGGCTAAAGGCAATATTCAAAAACTCGCGGACTGAGTAGGTTTCGCCTGTGGCCACCACATAGTCATCGGGCGTATCCTGCTGCAGCATGAGCCACATTGCCTTCACATAGTCTTTGGCATAGCCCCAGTCTCGCTTGGCATCGAGATTACCCATGAAGATTTTCTTTTGCTGACCCGCGACAATCCGCGCCAGCGCCCGCGTGATTTTGCGGGTGACAAAGGTTTCACCGCGCCGAGGCGACTCGTGGTTAAACAAAATGCCGTTGCAGGCAAACAGGTTGTATGACTCGCGATAGTTGACCGTCTGCCAGTGGCCATAAAGCTTCGCGCAGGCGTAGGGACTGCGGGGATAGAAGGGCGTGGTTTCCTTCTGCGGCACTTCCTGCACCTTGCCATACATTTCTGAGGAGCCTGCCTGGTAAAAGCGCACCTCATTGCCAGTCCGCTGCTGGTAGTCGCGGATGGCCTCCAGAATCCGCAACACGCCCATGCCGACAGCATCGACGGTATATTCGGGGGAGTCAAAGCTGACCCGTACGTGTGACTGAGCGCCCAGGTTATAGATTTCACAGGGCTGCACTTCTTCCAGGATGCGGCGCAGTGTTGTGCCGTCGGTCAAATCGCCATAGTGCAAAAACAGGTGCGGCTGCTCGTCGTGCGGATCTTCATAGATATGATCAATCCGGTCAGTGTTGAAAGTGGAAGTCCGGCGAATGATCCCATGCACTTCATAGCCTTTCTCTAGCAGCAGTTCGCTCAGATAAGAGCCGTCCTGACCTGTAATCCCGGTAATGAGCGCGCGTTTGCTTGTCGTCATGCTTGCATATCCTCTATAAATCGCATCTGTAAATCACGCTGAATCGTGCTGAATCTCACCACTCAAGAGATGGCGTTCAAGCCATGGCAGTTTCTGCGACTCATCCTCGTAGCGGCTTCAGTCAAACGTCACTCCGTAGTATTCCCAGGCAACTGCCAATTGAATCGGCAATGAGTCAGCCAGAGCAAGGTCTGGCTCTGCTGAGCATCATCCAACATAGAAAAGTCTTCATCAACTTACCAGATTCATCCAGATTCATCAGAGCAGTTCTGGCTTGTTTTGAGCAAAAACACCGAGACTTTACAGGAGACTTGACGATTGAGCGATGGTAAAGTGGCGCGGTAAAGTGCTTCAACCCATCATTTGAGCAAGCTCACACAATGTCTGCATCCTGGCTAGGGCTAATGATTGGCAACTCGCGGCTGCACTGGGCTTGGTTTGAGGCTGAGACGCTGTACAGTTGCGATACAGCGCACCTGTCAGTCGCCCAGATCGCCTGCCTCACAACGCAGCTTGACTTTACCGCCTGCGGTCTGGACTGGCCTGAAATCACGCCACCGCCTGCTCTGCCGCTTTGGCTGGCCTCCGTGGTTCCCGCCCAAACCGCACTCTGGCAGGCATACCCAGAAACGCAGGTGATCACGCTCGATCAGGTTCCGCTCGCCGGACTTTACCCGACGCTGGGAATTGATCGGGCGCTGGCGCTGCTGGGGGCTGTGAAGGGTTACGGTGCCCCCTGTCTAGTCATCGATGCCGGAACCGCGCTCACATTTACAGGTGCAGATGCTCAGAGCCAGCTCATTGGCGGTGCAATTCTGCCAGGTCTGCGGCTTCAGCTTCGCGCTCTAGGCGACCATACGGCGGCACTTCCCCAGCTCATCACCCATCCCCCCAACCTGCCCAGCCGCTGGAGCCGCAGCACATCTGACGCAATCCTCAGCGGCGTTTTGCACAGCCTGCTGGCTGGACTGCGCGATTTTGTGGCGGCTTGGCAGTTGCAGCATCCAGACAGCGCTATCTTGATCACAGGCGGCGATGCGGCTTTGCTAATCAATCTGCTCGCTCAGCAGGCTCCTGAACTGGCAGCGCAGATTCGGCTTGACCTCCAGCTCGTTTTCCAAGGAATGCAGCAGATCGCCAAGTCCTGATGGCTCTCACTTTGACGCTCCAGCCTAATCGAGATAGCTTAGAGAAGCGTGCCCCTGACTGAGAACGAGTCGGAGACAACTATGGCATCGAAGCGTGAACTTCAAGAGATTCTGAAAGACAGATACGGTATCAACAAAAATATCAGCGATGCCCTGAGTCAGCCTGACTGTGAACGGATGTTGGCGCTGCTGGAACAAGAGCCGAGTGCTTTGAAGCTCGTTGAAACATTTGCCGAGAAAAACTTGAGTCTGGGTCGCAATAACGCTCAATATGGGCAGCAGCGAGGGCGGGCTGAACGGAAATTAGAGACTCTGCAAGTTGAATATCAGCAGTTAGAGCAATCTGTGCAGTCTCTAGAGCAATCCAACGCCGCTTTGGCAGCTCGCAAACAGCAGCTCGAATCGCAGCAGCAGCAGCTTGAAGGCGATATTCTGACGCTCGAATTCAAAGTTGGAGATCTGGCCAGCAAAAATACTGATTTAACTGAAGCCAATACTCAGCTCAAAAAAGACAACAAAGAGCTGAAAAATACAGTTGACTTGATTAAGCTGCGCCTGACGAGAGACATGAAGGAGCTGCTGAAATATGAAGATAGCGAGCTTCGCAAAATGGCGATTCGGCTGTTTCGCTGGACGTTGGGGTGAAGCAACATGGCAAGCCGAGCAAAGCAATTTAATGGCTTTAGCTATCGAGCCTTGCAGCAGTCGAATAGCAAACAGCGGCGCTTGCTCTCTAAGACCGAGCAGCAGTGGCTCAAGGCAAATGGATATAAGAACCTGGGCTGGAGCAATGTGATTCAGCTGCATCAAAAAATCAGCGAATTCCAAAATCAAACGCCGCCTGATGATCCGACGTTAGAAGAGCTGTTTTTACAGGCTGATCGAGTTGGCAATAAGTATCTCGGCGACTCCGAAATTGCCGAGTTTAACCAAAAGCTAGCGCAGGAGGTTAGCGAGGTTTCTGAGCTAATTGATCAGCAGTTTCCTGATACCGAAGTCGAAATTATTGACTTCAGCCATAGCCAACCTAAGACTCAGAAAAAGCGCAGATAGCCGTGGAAGATCAATCCTTAGAAGAACTATTTCGGCTGGCTAACAAGGTCGGCAAACGTCGCTATCACAGGCTGACGGCAGCCGATTTTGAAGATTATCGTAAGTTTGACTACTGGCGCTATGTCCAGGGCGACTACGAATGCGGCACTACGCAGGTTAGCCGAGACTGGGTGAACGCTCATTCGGATTGGTACTGCCCCATTTGTCTAGAAAAATTTACGCAGCGCGGCGGACGCACCATCGATCACAAGCTGCCTCGCGCTCAATATCCCTGGCTGTCGCTAGACTTCCGCAATTTCTGGGTAATTTGCCAGATCTGCAATGAAGAAAAAGCCGAAATGCACTGGTACGAATATGAGCACTACGTGATGACCCGCCATCCTCGACGCTACGGCGCAATCCAGGCAGCACGTCCGCTGGTTTTGCTTCAGTCGCTGAAGGAGTAGCAGAAAGCTGACCCTAGCTCGTCGGCATCAGCAGAGGCCGGAAGCCGTGCTTTACCGAAACCTGGCCAATCAGATCCATCTTTTCTAGCGTGATCTGGTTGCGTCCCCAGGAAAAGTTAGTGTAGAGCCGTTCAAACTCCAGCAGCATTGACTCGGCAAAGCAGGCAAACAGCTGTCGAGCGGGCACGTCCATATTCACGATTCGCATAATCCGCCAGTCGATATCTAGCGAATGCTCGACGATGCCGCCATTCAGCACATGCACACCAGCACGCTTGATCTTAGTGCCCAGGTTTTTCGGGTAGCCGCCATCGATTAGCAGGCAGGGCTGTTTCAACGTTGCCGGGTCAATTTCAACGCCCTTCGGCATACTCGCTACCCAAACGATAATATCGGCCTTGGGCAAAGCTTCTTCAAGTGCCAAAATCTGGCCCCGCCCTAGCTCAGCTTGCAGGATTTGCAGCCGCTCCTGGTTGCGAGCAATCAGCAGCAGTTCGGCCACGTCGGTTCTGGCATCCAGCCAGCGACAGACAGCGCTGCCAATATCGCCCGTTGCGCCACAGACGGCCACGGTGGCCTTAGAGAGATCGATTCCCACCTGCTTAGAAGCCTGCTCCACCTGCCGACAAATAATGTAAGCCGTATGCGTGTTGCCAGTTGTAAAGCGGTCAAACTCCAGCTTGATGTTGCGAACCTGCTGAATCTGGTTCAGGTTAAAGTTTTCAAAAATGATCGACGAAAAGCCGCCCAGCGCCGTGATGTTAATACCATACTTCTGGGCATGAGCCATCGCGTTAATAATCTTGCGGGTTGCCGCCTTAATTCGCCGTGTCGCCAGCATTTCGGGCAGAAAGCAAGACTCGACGTAGCGACCTTCAATCTTTTGCCCCGTGGCGCTCGTCACAGTGATGGTATCGACAATCTGCGGCGGGGCGCTGCACCAAAAATCTAAGCCCTGATCGGCATATTCGGGGTAGCCAAGCTCGCGGGCTACCGATTGAGCATGTTCTAAACTCGTGAGATGACCAATTAAACCAAACATGTACGGTTCTGGCTCAGCCTGCTAAATCAAGTGGAAGGGGAATGACTCAAGCTTTTAAGTCTAGAGTTCGCCCACTGCTACATTACCCAGGTAGCTTTAGGCCAAACTTTGAACACAAAAAGAATTAGGTCTTACTCAGAATACTACGGAGCGGCAAATAAAAATTAAACCTGGGCTTAGTCTGGCTCAGATGCGGCTCAAATCGCTCTAGCTTGCGGTAGATTGCAGTCGAGCCAGCAAAGGTGCTGCGGCCAAGAGCGTCTGGGTATAGGGGTGCTGCGGCTGTGTAAAAATTGCCTCAGTGCTGCCCAGCTCGACAATTTTGCCCGCGTTCATCACGGCAATCCGGTCGCAGAGGAACCGCGCCACCCAGAGATCATGCGTAATAAACAAATAGGTCAGCTCAAATTCGCGCTTCAGATCCAGCATCAAATCTAGCACCTGCGCCTGAACGCTGGCATCTAGCATACTCACCGGCTCATCGCAGATCAGCAGCTTGGGGCGGGTAATCAGGGCGCGCGCAATTGCCACCCGCTGCTGCTGACCGCCGGAGAGATCTTTAGGATATCGATTGGCATAGTCTGAGGCCGGAGTTAGTCCAACGCGCTCTAACATCGCCAAAGTCTGCTGCTGAGCCTCGGCAGGCTCGGCCAAGCGGTGAATCAGCAGCGGATCGATTACGCTTTGCCTCACGGTCATCTGCGGGTTGAGGCAGGCGTGCGGATCTTGAAATACCATCTGCATTTGACGACGCTGCCGCTGAAGCTCGCTGCGGCTACAACGCATTAGATCCTGGCCTAAAAACTCGACCTGCCCAGCCGTAGGCCGCACCAGCTGCAAAATGCTCCGAGACAGCGTGCTTTTGCCGCAGCCTGACTCGCCCACCAGACCCAGAATTTCACCGGGATATAGATCCAGCGTCACGCCGTCTACTGCTCGAATAGTGCGGTCGCCTGATTTTGACAGCCAGCGCGAGATCAAGTTCTGCTCCAGCATGTAGTGCTGCTCTAGATCTTGCAGACGCAGTAAAGGCGGTTTATCTGGTTTTGGATCTGGCTCAAACTCTGGCGCGATCTGCTGCTGCACCTCGGCCAGCAGCAGATCGCGGGTGAGAGCGCTGTGAGTCTGGATATGCAGCGCCGACTTGAGCAACGACTGCGTGTAGTCATGCTGCGGCTGGGTTAGCACCGAGAGCGACGCGCCTGTTTCGACAATTTTGCCGCCATACATCACCGCGATCCGGTCGCAGTATTCGCCAATCATCGCCAGATCGTGCGAAATCACCAGCAGCCCCATCTGGAGCTCCTGGCAAAGGCGAGTTAACTCCTGCAAAATCTGAGCGGAAATCGTCACGTCTAGGCTGGTGGTTGGCTCGTCGGCCACAATCAGCTTCGGGTCGAGCAGCAGCGCTAGCGCAATCGATACCCGCTGCCGCATCCCGCCGCTAAACTCATGCGGATACTGCGCCCAGCGGCTCGCCGGAATTTTGACGGCCTCTAAGGTCTCAATCGCCCGCTCTTTAGCTGCCTGCTTCGAGAGCTGCGGCTGGTGTGCCAGCAGCGTTTCTAAACAGTGAGCGCCAATCGTCATCAGTGGATCAAGCCGGGTCATTGGGTCTTGGAACACCAGCGACACCGCCTCGCCCCGAAACTGCCGCAGCCGCTCTGGGGGAAATTCCAGCACCGCCTCGCCGTTGAACAGCACCCGGCCTTCAACCTGGCTTGTGGGAGGCAGCAAGCGCATCGCCGCTCGACCCAGCGTACTTTTGCCGCAGCCTGACTCGCCGACAAGTCCCAAGCGCTCGCCCTGCCGGAGCGTCAGCGAGACATCATCAATCGCCCAGCTGCCACGTCCTCCCGGATAGGCGACGCGCAAATGTTCAATTTCAAACAGGGGCAGGTTCATGCAGCGGTTAATGCGGGGTTAATAATGCAGGGGTTCATGCAGCGGCAAGTCTAGATGAGTTTATCACTGGCTCAGAGTTTGGGGATAACTGAGATATACAGAATCCTGCCAGAATCTTGCCTGCATCCCCGTCGCCCAAATACCGCATGACCTACAACCTGAGAATTATCGACCTGCCGCCCACCGAACGCCCGCGTGAGCGACTGATGGCACAGGGGGTCAAGAGTTTATCTAATGGCGAGTTGTTAGCAATTTTGTTGGGGACTGGGCAGGGCGGAGTTTCGGCGGTAGGTTTGGGACAGACAATCCTGCAGACGCTGGGAGCTGACCAACGCGACCCGCTGGCAACCCTGCGCGAAGTCAGCATTCACGAGCTAACGCAGGTTTCGGGCGTGGGACCTGCCAAAGCTTGCACGATTTTGGCGGCGGTCGAGCTGGGCAAGCGCGTCTTGGCGGCGGCTCCCACCGAAAAAACCGTAATCGACGATCCGGCGATTGCTGCCGCCGTGCTCAGTACCGATCTGATGTGGCAGGCGCAAGAGCGATTTGCGATTTTGCTGCTCGACGTGAAGCATCGGCTGATTGGCACCCGAATTATCAGCATTGGCACAGCTACCGAAACGCTGGCTCACCCGCGCGAGATTTTTCGCGAAATCATTCGGCAGGGCGGACTGCGCGCCATTATTGCTCACAATCATCCTTCCGGCAGCCTTGATCCTAGCCCTGAAGACATCGCGCTGACCCGTCAACTTTTGGCTGGCGCACAGCTTTTAGCCATTCCACTGCTCGACCACCTAATTTTAGGGAACGGCGGCTTTACCAGCCTCAGACAAACTACGACGCTCTGGCAAGAAATACCGCAGGGTGACTAGAGATCTAGCGCTGATCTGGCCGTAAGCGGATCTAGCTGTAACGAGATCTAAAAATCAGGTTGCAGAAGCCAGCATCCTGACCTATACTTGAACCTCGGATTGTGCATTTTTTCCTGTTAGAAGCTTTGGTAGCGAGGAGGGTTTTATTCCAGACGCACTTACCCTGACCGTCAGTTTGAGAGGCACTCGCGAAGTTAGGGACAACTGCCAGCTCTATCGCCTTGCTGGGCTACTGGATGCGTTTTCCGAGCCTACATTCCGCAAGGTGATGGACAAATTTGTCGAAGAAGGGCCCAAGAATTTTGTACTCGACCTCTCCCAAATCGACTTTATCGACAGTTCCGGGCTTGGGGCACTCGTGCAGATTGCCAAGAAGGTGCAGACTGCAGGCGGCACCTTACAAATTGTTACAAATCCGCGTGTGACCCAGACTGTTAAGCTGGTTCGGCTAGAGCAGTTTTTGGCGCTTCAGCCTTCGGTTGAGGTGGCACTGAGCAATCTTGGCAAGTAGGTGATTGGTCAGTAATACTAGCAGCAGATTGCAGGCAGACTGCTGACCCACTGCATCAGCATCAGCTCACGGTTTTATGAAGCAGTCTTTAAAATTAGCACTTAAGAATTAACACTTATACTTTTCCACTCAGATCCCTCAATCTAACGTTGATCTAGCGTTGGGCAAGGCAGATGTCTAATCCTGCAAGTACGTTTGCCGAAGCCTATCCGAACTCGCTTGATCCCCTCCAGCTTCAGCAGCTCTCGCCGGCGGCGCTAGCTTATATTGGAGATGCTGTCTACGAGCTTTATATCCGCACTCGCTACCTGATGCCGCCCAAACGCCTGCGGGTCTACCATCAGCAAGTTGTGTCACAGGTGCGAGCTGAAACACAGGCTGAGCAGCTTGCCCTGCTTCAGCCTTATTTGAGCGAAGCTGAACAGACGCTGGTGCGTCGGGGCAGGAATGCAGCTTCGGGTCGCCCCAAGCGCGTTGCTGCTGAAGTCTATCAGCAGGCCACCGCGCTCGAAGCGCTATTGGGATACCTCTATCTCTGTGATCCCCAGCGGCTGAAGCAGCTTCTCAGCCAGCTTCAGGAGTCCGCTGTTGAGTCAACCCAATCTGCTACATAGTTATTTCAGTCAGACGGTATCTATTAATTTAATGCTTTTGATAACTGCCTTTTCCTCCACAGATATCCTACAGATACTCCCGACATACAGGCTATAGACTAAATCATGGATAAACCTCGCCGCTCTAATTCCGCCAAGCCTGCTCGCAAATCGGGTGGGAAACCGGGTCTAAAATCTGGCGCAAGATCTGGCTCTAAATTCGGCGCTAAACGCTCTGTCGGCTCAAAGTCCCGCTCCGCCAAGCCTATCCGTCTGAGCAGCACCTCAGAAACCGAAGCGTTTTCAGAACCTCGCCCTATTCCAAAGCCCGCCAAATCTCGTGGCTCTGCCCAGCCTAGCCGCCGCGCCGAGCGATCAGCTTCACCACGTAGCCCCAAACGAGATAGCTATTCAGACCGAGACCAGCGCTCAGATGGCTATTCAGATTTACCCAGCCGTGATTTACCCAGTCGCGATTTTGATCGCCCCCAGCGTCGCGAGCGACCAGAGCAGCCAGTTCGCGGAAAGTTCCGTCCAGATGCGGGATCAGAGGTGAAGCCAACGCGCCGCCAGTTTAATCGAGATGGCATGAATCGAGATGGCGATACTGCACCTAGCCGTGAGTTCCGGGGCAAAAACCGAGAGCAATCCGGGTACAGTAAAGAATTTCGGGGTAAAGATCAAGATCGAGATCGGGGTAGAGATAGAGATTGGGCAAGACCTGGACGCGGCAAAGATCAGGCTCGCGAGTTTGCACCCCGTTTAGAGCGTGACTCCAGCCGAGATTCTGCCTTTGGACTGCGAGCTGAGCTGCGTAACGACATTGACCCAGCCATGCCCGACTCCGAAACCGAGTCAGAACTCATCTACGGTCGGCATAGCGTTTTGGCTGCTTTGAACGGCGAGCGCTCGATTAACCGCATCTGGGTGACACCGCGTCTGCGCTACGATCCCAGATTCCATATGCTGCTGAGCGATGCCAAAGCTGGCGGCGCGGTGATTGATGAAGTTGAGCCGCGTCGCCTCGATCAAATTACGGAAGGCGGCATTCATCAGGGAATTGCTGCTCAGATGGCTGCGCATCCCTACTTTGAGCTAGCAGATTTGATTACTCAGGCCAAAGCTCAGACCGATAGCCCAATCATTTTGGTTGCCGACGGCATTACCGATCCCCATAATCTGGGCGCAATTATTCGCTCAGCCGAGGCGCTAGGCGCACAAGGCTTGGTGATCCCGCAGCGACGAGCGGTCGGCATGACGGCAACCGTAGCTAAAGTTGCAGCAGGCGCGCTCGAAACATTTCCAGTCGCGCGAGTCATCAATCTAGGGCGAGCCTTAGCCGAGCTGAAGGGCGAGGGATTTTGGATCTACGGCACCGTCGCCGAAGCCAGTCAGCCAGTCGATCAGGTGAGCTTTAATGGCTCAATCGCGTTAGTTGTGGGATCGGAAGGGGAGGGCTTGAGTTTACTCACCCAAAAAGCTTGTGACGTTTTAGTTTCGATTCCTTTGCAGGGGCAAGTGCCTAGTCTGAATGCCTCGGTGGCGGCGGGCATGGTGCTCTACGAGGTTTTTCGGCAGCGGCGATCCCAGCGACATGATCTTAAAAGTTTATCCAAAGGTGCTTTGCAAAAATAGATGCGACACAGTATAACCAGAATGTAAAAAGATTTATTCTTGCTATAGCCTGCAACAAAGCAACAGACTAAACGGTAGACTCGCTGATTAACTCGTTGATTGATTGGTTCATTAACGTAATAATTGATCAATACAGCGACAGTGAGCATATTGAGTTGGTAAATCGTTTTGTGAATTGACAAGATTGGCAGAAGGCTCCATAGGTCATCGCATCCTGGCACAGTGGTGAGAGTATATGAACGAACTTTGGTTAAGCGCGCTTGAATTTCTGGGATTAGCCTGGTGGGTTGAGATTGTGACTGAAACCCCAAGCTGCACCTATTACTTCGGTCCCTACATTAGCGCCGAAGAGGCAGAGGTTGCCAAACCGGGATTTGTCAGCGATCTGCGACAGGAAGGGGCAAAGGGTATCAAAGTTGAAATCAAACGGCTTAAACCAGAGCGACTCACCATGTTTGATGAGTCAGATAATTTATCATCAGAGGGCGCTGATCAATCGGGATCACCCGGAATCTCACCCGTTTTGACTGGGCAAGCCTAGCGCTAGCCAGTAAACTGAACGACCGCCGGATGCTTGGCAATCCACTGATCCATATCTTGTAGCATCTGCTCAGAGATCTCCCAGGGAAACAGGTGCGCCACGTTTGGGTAGCAGCAGGACTCGCAGTTGGGGAGAGCCTGCGCTGTTTCCAGACTGGCAGGTGCGGTAATATGGCGGTCTTCGGCTCCGGCCAGCACCAGCACCGGACAATGAATCTGGTGGAGATCGGGCACTCGGTTGTAGCCACCTTGGATGGCACGGTTGAGGGCGCGAGTTGCCGCACCAGAAGTTTGTAGATAGGCCGACATGCCCTCATCGGCTAGGTGCTGATAGGCAGCTGAGGTATGCTGCTGGATCAAATAGCGGTAGAGCGAGCGCTTGCCAAAGGTCTCAATATTCCAGTCCCAGCCCGGTCGGAGTTTGTTGAGGACAGATGCGATCCCAGTGAACAGATTGTCCTGCCAGGTGATTTTGGGATGACTGCCCCAAGGGCGAGCCGCCGTGGCCACCAAAATCAGGCCGCTAATCCGCTCTGGGTAGCGTAGCGCTAGCTCAATTGCAAAAATGCCGCCCAGCGACCAGCCCAGCAGCAGGCATTGCGAAATATTTTGCGTGTCCAGCAGCGCTTCGAGGTCGCTCAGGTGGTCTGCAAGCTGAAACTCGCCAGCCGGACGGCTGCGGCCATATCCACGTAAATCAGGCGCGAGCGTTTTGAATCGAGATGAGAAATGCTCTGTAAAAACGCTCATGCTGCGCCCCGTGCCGGGATGGCCATGCAGACAGAGCATCGGATAGCCAGAGCCGCTAACTTGCACCGATAAGGTCTGCACGGCTGAAGTCTGCACGGCTAAAGACTGAGAGGGCATAAGGCGAATTGAGGGGAAACTTAAAGCAAAGCTGAATCCGGAATCTGCCGAGTTTGGACTGAAATTTTAGTCAGGTGATCAGCATTGGGTAATCTAATGCTGCTTAAACTAATGCTGCATCAAGCTGTTCTCTTGCCCTTCATTCAAGTTTAAATTCTAGATGATCCGTCCCTCATTCATTCCCTCTTTCACTATGACTTCAACCCAATCTGCCGCTTTAAGCTTGCTTGCTCTCGGAGTCACAGTTAGCGGACTCTATTCACCCATATTGCCGCCTGCTGCTGCCTCAGTGCCTTTGGAGCTGGCTCAAGCCCAGACGCGCCTGCGAGTCGCCGTGCTGGATTTTGAATATGCCAGCACTGGGGCTGACTCTTGGTGGTATGCCAATCCCGGCGCGGCACAGGGCGTGAGCGACCTGCTCACCAACAAGCTCGTCAACAGCGGGCGCTACACGATGATTGAGCGCAGCCGGATTGCGGATATTCTGGCCGAGCAAAACCTAGGAGCTTCTGGCCGAGTGGATGCCAGCACTGCTGCTCAAATTGGACGACTGCTGGGAGCAGATGCTGTGATCATTGGCTCAGTGACTCGCTTCAACCTGGATGAAGAGAGCGGTGGCGGCTCGATTCTCGGCTTTGGCGGTAACCGCAGCGTCCGCACCGCAGAAGTGGCCTTGACCGCTCGTATCGTCAATACCACAACGGGCGAAATTATTGCGGTGGCCGACGGCTCCGGCACCCAAGAAAAAGGCAGCGGCGGCGTTTCGATTTCAATTTTGGGCAGCGTCGGCAGCAGCGCTAACAACGATGACGAATTGCTGAGCGGCGCAGCCGATGCGGCAGTGACTCAGCTAGCAAGTAAGCTTGTGGACTCTTCTTCGACCCTGACTGCTCAGCCCCAGACGATGCCAATTGTCGAGGCCGTCGTTGCAGACGTGTCGGGCAATACGGTGATTATTAACAAAGGCGCGCAGGACGGATTCCGCACCGGCATGACACTCTCCGTTGAGCGGGTTGACCGCGAGGTGCTGGACCCGCAGACTGGAGCCGTGCTGCGGAGTATCAGCTCACCCGTGGGGCGGATCGAGCTGACTGAGGTCGATGCTAGCTCGGCAGTAGGCCGAATCATCAGCGGCGCGGGACTGCGGGTGGGAGACAAAGCTAAAGCAGTTCAGTAGTGGAGCAGCAGACGATAAATTGCCGGAATCCCTGAACCGTCTCTGACGACCACTGGAAATCAGTCCCGATCCAGCGAGCTGGATCGGGACTGATTTCGGCAATCTATTGCTCCGCTGAGTAAAACTTCGGATCATTGCTTATAATCTGTACAGGAATCTTTGATCTTTGTTAAAAATTTCCAAGGCTTCTGTGCGACTTGCCGCAGTTATTCCGTCTCCCTTATCGCGATGCCCCGTATTCTTGTGATCGATGATGACCCTGCTATTTCAGAATTGGTCGCAGTAAACCTTGAGATGGCGGGCTATGATGTCAGCCAAGCTCCGGACGGCATCAAAGGTCAGGCGCTAGCGCTCCAGCTTTTGCCCGATCTGATTTTGCTCGACCTCATGCTTCCAAAAGTCGATGGCTTCACCGTCTGTCAGCGCCTACGCCGCGATGAACGCACTGCTGATATTCCAGTTGTGATGCTGACGGCGCTTGGCCAAACGCAAGATAAGGTAGAAGGCTTCAATGCTGGAGCAGACGACTATCTAACCAAGCCGTTTGAAATTGAGGAAATGCTGGCTCGCGTTCGCGCCCTGCTGCGCCGTACCGACCGGATTCCGCAGGCGGCTAAACATGCCGAGATTCTCAGCTTTGGTCAGCTAACCCTGGTTCCGGAACGGCTAGAGGCGATCTGGTTTGAAAACACGGTGAAGCTGACGCATCTGGAGTTTGAGCTGCTGCACTGTCTGCTACAACGCCACGGCCAAACTGTCTCGCCCAGCGAAATCCTCAAGGAAGTCTGGGGCTACGATCCCAACGATGACATTGAGACAATTCGGGTACATGTTCGTCATTTGCGGACCAAGCTTGAACCCGATCCGCGTCATCCGCGCTATATCAAGACAGTATATGGCGCGGGCTACTGTCTAGAACTGCCCGCCTCAAAGAGCAGCGCAGGCGACGAGCAATCTTCAACGGTTGCCTAAACGGTTGCCTAGCTGCAAGCTATCTGGTTGCATCGCTGACTCGGTTACCCGTCTGAGCATCAAACCAATGGATCATTTCGGGCGGAATACTCAGCTTGATCGATTTGCCACTCCAGGACTGGTCAGGCGAGAGCATAGTTCGCACAAACTCCGGCTTGCCCTCGACGCGCACCGTGAGCAAATCGCTCATGCCCAGATTCTCGACCACTACCACCTCACCCTGAATCACAATCGGGTCGCCGGGACGCACGAGCCGCACATGCTCTGGCCGAATCCCCAAGATCACTTCGCTGAGGCTGCGGGCACCGACGGGCAGCGGAATTTTGTACTGCCCCAGCATGGCGCAGGAGCGGTTGCAGTCTAAGTGCAGCAGGTTCATCTGCGGCGTGCCGATAAAGCCTGCCACAAAGCGATTGGCCGGACGGCTGTAGATGCGGCGGGGTGAGTCCAGCTGCTGGAGCAAGCCATCGTTCAGGACAGCGACGCGAGAGGAAAGCGTCATCGCCTCAGTTTGGTCATGCGTCACGTAGACAATTGGGGCATTTTGCTGAGAGAAAATCTGCTTCAGCTCCGCCCGCACCTGCTCGCGTAGCAGGGCATCCAGGTTGCTGAGCGGCTCGTCGAGCAAAAACACATCCGGTCGGCGCACTAGTGCTCTTGCCAGCGCCACCCGCTGCCGCTGCCCGCCTGAGAGCTGGCCTGGACGACGCTGCATCAGGTTTTCTAAGCCCAGAAACAGGCTCACCTCGCTAATCTGGCGGCGAATTTCGCTGGACGCGACGCGACGCAGCTTTAGCCCGGAGGCAATATTGTCATAGACGCTCATATGCGGATAAAGCGCGTAGCTCTGGAACACCATGGCGATATTGCGCTCACCCGGTAGGCTCTGCGTCACGTCGCGCCCGCCAATCCGAATTTCACCCTGGGTTGGCGGCTCTAACCCCGCAATTAGCCGCAGCGTTGTCGATTTACCGCAGCCGGACGGCCCCAGCAGCGTCAAAAACTCGCCGTCCTCGACGCTGAGACTGAGCTGTTTGAGCGGCGTAACTTTCGCTGAGTAAGATTTGCTCAGGTTTTGCAGTTCAAGTTTTGCCATCAGATCACGCCTCGCGTAATTAAGTCGAGAATTCGCCCAGAGTTAGCCCTTAACTGCACCTGCCGTCAGCCCCTGCACAATCCGCCGCTGAAACAGCAGTACCAGCAGCACCAGCGGCAGCGTCCCTACCACGGTTGCCGCCGCTAGCGCCCCGTAGGGCACCTCAAACACCGCCGTGCCGCTGAGCTGTGCCACCGCCACCGGCACGGTTTTCATCGAGTCGCGGGTGATAAAGGTCAGGGCAAAAATGAACTCGTTCCAGGCGGCGATAAAAGCCAGGATGCCAGTTGTGACCAGAGCCGGAGTCGTCAGTGGCAGCAGGATTTGCAGCAGCATTTGGGCGGTGCTGTAGCCCTCGACGCGAGCCGCATCTTCTAGCTCGTGCGGCAACTGCTGAAAAAAGCTCCGCATTACCAGGATCGTCAGCGGCAAGTTAATAGCTGTATAGGGCACAATTAACGCCAGATAGTTATTGGCTAGCCCAAAATTCCGCACCAGTTCCAGCAGCCCCAAAAACAGCAGAATATAGGGAAACAGCGTCACAATCAGCACGCCCGTGAGGATAATTTGCTCTCCAGGCAGCTTCAGCCGCGCCAGCACATAGGCCGCAGGTGTGCCAATCAACAGGCAGAGCAGCGTTGAAACAACTGCCACAAAGGCGCTGTTGAGCATATATCTCAGAAAAGGCTGCCGCTGAAAGATATCAATGTAGTGCTCTAGCGTCAGCTGTCGCGGGAAGTAGACGTTAGGAATGGCGGTGATATCAGCTGTTGTTTTGAGTGAGGTGAGCAGCTGCCAGAGAATTGGGGCAAGACTGAGCAGCAGAATCAGCCCGACAGCCAGCCAGAGACCAAGACGCGGCGCGGTAGAACGAGCAGAATTTGCCATTAGCTTGCCCCTCTTCGCAGTTGAGATAGGCTCCAGGCTCCCAGCAGCACCGCCAGGCCTAGCCCCGCGAACGTTACCACTACCAAGGCCGCTCCATAGCCAAAGTCAAGGTAGCGCATGATCGTCGCATAAATATAGATGGACACCGTTTCAGTCGCGCCGCCGGGTCCGCCACCCGTCATCACCTGCACCAGATCAAAAATCCCGAAGGCTTGGGCAAATCGAAACAGCGCCGCAATCACAATCTGTGGCAGCAGCAGCGGTAGCGTAATCTGAAAAAAGCTCTGGATGGGCGAGGCTCCGTCTAGCGCATGCGCCTCATAGAAATCTGCTGAAATCGATTGAAGCCCCGCCAGCAGCAAAATCGCAATAAACGGCGTGGTCTTCCAAACATCTGCCGCAATCACTGTCCAGATTGCCCAGCCCGGATCGCCCAGCCAGTTCACCCCAGTTTGAATCAGCCCCAGCCGTTGCAGCAGGTCATTCCAGACCCCAAACTGGTCGTTGAAAATCCAAGTCCAGGTTGTAGCAATCAGCGCTGTCGGCAGCGCCCAAGGCAGCAGCGCCACGGTACGCACCACCCCTCGGCCTCGAAACGCCTGATTTAGCACCAGCGCCATCCCTAG
The DNA here is from genome assembly GCA_019359155.1 of Pegethrix bostrychoides GSE-TBD4-15B. GTDB lineage: Bacteria > Cyanobacteriota > Cyanobacteriia > Elainellales > Elainellaceae > Elainella > Elainella bostrychoides. The sequence continues at coordinate 71,072 of JAHHHV010000078.1, read as the reverse complement.
CCCCAGACCTAGCTCCAGCGTCACTGAGACCAGCGTAAAAAAGCTGGTGTTGGCCAAGCTCTCCCAGAAGCGACCGTCGATGGCCATACGCTGATAGTTATCGAGCCCCGCAAACAGTGGCTTTAGCTCGGTGCCGAGATTTTGGCTGTAGAAGCTGAGCCAGAAGGAGCGCAGAATTGGGTAGACGTAGACCAGCAGCAAGAGCAGCAAGGCCGGAGCCAGCAAGAGCCAGCCTGTGCGCTGTTCCTGCTGCTGTAGGTTGAGCTTTCCAGGAGATTTGAGCATGGGCTAACCTCTTCGCTCTAGCAGAGCGCGGGTTTCGGTGGCGGCAGCCTGCATGGCGGCGGCAGGAGACATCCGCTGGGTGATGGCGGCACTTAAGTAGCGCTGCAAAATGTCGGAGGCTTGGGCGTACTGGGCAATTGGCGGACGCAGCACCGCGTTTTCGACGACTGTACTCATGCCCGCAAAGTAGGGATATTTGGCCAGCACCTCTGGATCGGCATAGAGCGAGCGCCGAGTTGGCAGGTAGCCATTGTCCAAAATCGACAGCCGCTGCGCCTGCGGGCTGGCATAGAACTGCACCGCTCGCAGTGCCGCCTCCGGATGCGCCGTCTGCTTGGCAATTCCAATGCCCCAGCCGCCCAAACAGGAAGCGCTGCTCAGTCCGGGCTGATGCACCATTTGCCGAATGCCAAACTTGCCCTTGACCGGAGAATCCTCGGCGTTGCCCAGGGGATAGGCATAAGGCCAGTTGTGCATAAAGGCCGTTTTGCCCTGCTGAAACAGCCGCCTTGCGTCCTCGTGCTGGTAGTTGCTCACCCCGGCAGGCGAGATGCCTTGATCAATTGTGCCACGCAAAAACTCGACCGCCTGAATCGCCTCTGGCCGATCTAGGCCGACTTCCAGCTGTTCTGGGTTCACCCAGTAGCCGCCAAACCCGGCCAGGATATCCACAAAAACCGCCGCTAACCCCTCAAACTGCCGCCCCTGCCAGACATAGCCCCACTGCGCTAGATTGGCCTGCTGGAGATCCTTGGAGACAGCCACCAAATCGCCAAAGGTTTCGGGCGGGGCGAGTCCGGCCTGCTCTAGCCAATCTTGTCGGTAGTATAGGAGCTGAGCGTCAGAGCGCACGGGCAAGCGATAGAGTTTGCCGTTGTAGCGTCCGCCTTCGAGATCGGGCAGCATGAAGTCGGCCAAATCGGCGGCTGGAATTTTGTCAGTGAGATCCAGCAGCCAGCCCGCTGCCGCAAACTTGGGCAGCCAGACGACATCCATCATCACCAGGTCGTAGGGCGAGTCACCCAGCAAAAACGACGAAGTGTAGAGGTCTTCGATCAAATTTGAGGCGTTTGGCCCCTCGACCACGTCTAGTTTAATATCGGGGTTTTGGGCCTCAAACACCGCCACCAGACTCTGACCCTGCGCCGCATCTAGCGCCGAGGTCAGCATTGTGAGATGAACAGGCGGCTGAGTGCGACCTAGCTGCCCCCAAAGCACCAGTCCGCAGCAGATAGCTGCCAGCCCAGTTAGCAGGATTCTCCGAAGCCAGTTGCGAACTCGAAAGACAGGCATTTTGCTTGAGAACGTTGAGGGTCGGAGTGGCAAGCAGGTCTCGATGTCTAGAGCGATGCTGCTCAGAGGCGGTTGACGCAAGCTAGAAAAATCATCATCTATCACCCTATGCTAGCGCCGCCTATTTTTTATCAATCAAAGAAAAATTCAATCAGCAATTATGTCTGCGTTACTCCCAGTTTTTCTACAATCGAATATTTTTCCCAGTTTGTTGCCAACTATCACAGTTGCTCTAAAATATTTTTTATAGAAATCAAAATGCCGAAATGCTAGAGGAAATTCATCCTCTCTAAAGTATGTTTTTAATTTACAAATTTATTTAGAACGCTACCTGTAGACCATGAAAGGATAAATATTTATAGGAGACTCTATATATAGAAAATCCGCTGTAGAATCTGCACCCTTCGATATATATTCAGAGCAAAAAATAGTACATATATACATCGCCTCTATTATTCAATTGTGCTAATTATAAAAAGCAACGAAAGAATTTTCTAAATTACAGAAAACTTTCCTGACGCATACTCAGATCCGTTGAATCCAGAAGCATCCGGCTTAAATGCCTGGATTTTCGAGTCCTTGTCTCAAGGACAAACGGCGAGGTCAGCTCGTTTGATAGCCCTCTATCAGGCAGTTGAAATCGCTCAAACAGTCTACCCACTCTCTCTTTGAGGAAAAGCTATGGAAACCCTTGCATACATGTACGGTGCTGAAGGCCAAGAGTCTGAAGCCAAAGAACTGAACCTGGGCGGCGTAAAAACCGTTGTCACCGCTGGTTTGATCGCAGCTGGCGTGACTGCTGGTACTGTTGCGATGTCGGCTGATTCAGCTTCGGCTTGCGGCTACCACGGCTGCTATGGTCGGAGCTACCGCTCGGTGAGCTACTACCGTCCGGTTTACTATCCTCGCCACTACTACGCCTACCCCACCTACTACCGTCCTTGCCGCTCTTCCTACTACTACTAAGCTGTAGCAATGGCTGGACTCAACGGCGAGTCTCTGGGTTAAGCAGCATCTGATTTAGCCTGTTTGAGCCGCGAGAGTCGCCAACCACTTCAATAGACTGCGGGTATATCGGAATTTCAAGGCTTCGTCTTACGCGAGTAGGGCGGAGCTTTTGATTATTTATGGCTCTATCAAACACCTGCTTCTGGCTTCAAGTGCCGCTCCATTAGCGCCTCTAGGGCGGCAGTCGGCGTAATCTTGCCATTCAGTAGTAAATAGACCTGGTGCGAAACCGGCACGGCAATCCCCTGACGCTGAGCCAGCTCAATCAGAACTGGCGTGGTGCTGACACCTTCGGCAGTTTGCAGCTCGCCTAAAATTTCGGCCAGCGACTTGCCCTGAGCCAAGCCATAGCCGACGCGGTAGTTGCGGCTGAGGGGACTAGTACAGGTGGCCAGCAAATCGCCTAGGCCAGAGAGACCAAAGAAAGTTTCGGGTCTGGCTCCCAGCGCTAGACCGACGCGAATGATCTCGGCTAGCGCACGGGTGATCAAGGCCGAGCGAGCATTGGTGCCCAGATTCAGCCCGTCGCAAACGCCTGCCGCAATGGCTACCACGTTTTTGAGCGTACCGCCTAGCTCTGTTCCCAGCGGATCGCTGTTGGTGTAGACCCGGAATCGCTCGGACGAGAAGATCGCCTGCACCCGCTCAGCAGTTTGGATGTCCTGGCTAGCGGCAACCGTGGCCGCAGGCAGTCCCCGCCTAATTTCATCCGACAGATTGGGGCCAGAAAGCACGGCCAACGGCTGCTTAGGGAAAGCAACCTGCCAGACCTGGGAGGCGGTCATTTGGCTAGCAGGGTCGAGTCCTTTGGTGGCGCTGACCAAAATGGCGCGGATGGGCAAGGCCATCTGCTGCATCCGCGCCACGGTTTCTGGCACGCCCTGCATCGAAACTGCCGACAGAATCAGATCAGCATCTGAGACAACCGATTCTAGGGAAGCTTCGCCCTGCCTTGACCAGACCTGGACGCGATGCCCACGATGAGCCGCCAGCATCGCCAGCGCCGACCCCCAGGCTCCGGCTCCCAGAATCGCTACGGTTGCAGCCGCTTCAACCTGCGTCAAACTTGTGCCTGTCATCAAGCAGCCAGTCCGCTATGCCGCAGCAGCGCTAGCGTGTTGGGTTCACGGCCTCGAAACGCCGCAAACACCTGCATCGGATGCTGACTGCCGCCCAGCGCCAGCACCGTCTCGCGGAAGCGGTGGCCGACTTGGGCAATCTGCTGTTCGTCTTCAAGTCCGGCTTCTTCAAAGGCGGCAAACGCATCGGCGCTCAGCACTTCTGCCCATTTGTAGCTGTAATAGCCTGCCGCATAGCCGCCCGCAAAAATATGGCCGAAGGCGCATAAGAAAGCATCTTCGGGTAGCGGCGGCATCACGGTGGTATTTTCGGCAATCCGGCGACGCACCTGCTGAGGCGTTTCGCCACCGGGCTGATAGCGGTGATGCAGCTCCAAATCCACCCAGCTAAAGTGAATTTGGCGTAGCATGATGCTGCCGCTCATATAGGTGCGCGCCGCCAGCAGCTTGCGATAGTAGGCTTCGGGCATGGGCTCGCCGGTTTGGTAATGCCGTCCCAGACTCAGCAATGTAGGGCGGTGATAGCACCAGTTTTCCATAAACTGACTGGGGAGCTCGACTGCATCCCACTCCACGTTGCGAATCCCAGAGGCTTTACCATAATCAACACGGGTCAACATATGCTGCAAACCGTGGCCAAACTCGTGAAACAGCGTCTCGACTTCGCCAAAGGTCATCAGGCTGGGCTTGTCATCCACGGGCGGCGTTTGGTTACAGACCAGGTAGGCCACGGGTAGCTGCACCTTACCGTTTTCTGTGCCGTTTTCTTGAGCACGACTGATGCATTCATCCATCCAGGCTCCGCCCCGCTTCTCTGCCGGACGGCTGTAAGGGTCGAGATAGAAGTGGGCAATTTCGCCTGACTCATCTGCCACCCGGAAGTAGCGCACGTCGGGATGCCAGATCGGGGCTTCGCCGTCGGCTGCCGTAATCGTCACGCCAAAAATCCGCTGGGAGAGATCAAACAGCCCGTTCAGCACCTGCTCTAATGGGAAATAGGGGCGTAGCTCTTCAGCGTTGAAGTCAAACTTGGCCTCGCGCTGCCGCTCTGCCCAAAACGAGACATCCCAGGGCTGAAGCGGTTCGGTTTCGCCCTCAGACGCCGCATAGGCTTGCAGCGTCGACAGATCCTCCTGCGCGGCGGCATAGCTAGCCTGACGCAGTTCTTCTAGGAGTTTTTCGACTGACTCGACGCTGGGAGCCATCTTAGCTGCGAGGCTGACTTCGGCGTAGCTGCCGTAGCCCAACAGCTTGGCTTGCTCCTGCCGCAGCTCTAGTATCCGCTCAATCAGCGGCGCATTGTTGAGTTCGCCGCTAGAGGCACGGCTGATAAACACGCGGTAGAGCTTTTCGCGCAGGTCGCGACGACGGCTGTGCTGCATAAACGGCAGATAGCTGGGCATATCAAGCGTGATCCGCCAGGGGCCAGCTTCCGGCTTGGCAGATTCTTCTCCAGCGGCGCGGGCAGACTGCGCCGCCAAAGACAGGGCGCTGGGTGGCAGTCCAGCTACATCATCTGGATCGGTGAGCGTCAGGCTGAAGGCTTTAGTGGCATCCAAGACGTTGTTTGAAAACTTGGTTGAGAGTTCGGCCAGCTCTAGCTGAATGGCGTTGTAGCGGGCTTTGGCTTCGCCTTCTAGTCCGACACCTGAGAGTTCAGCATCTCGGATGGCGGCTGCAACGATACGCTGCTGGCTACTGTCAAATTGGTGCCAGTCGTCGCTCTGACGCAGTGCCTTAAACCCGGTGTAGATTGGCTGGCTCTGGTTGAGGCGGGTGGCAAATTTCACAACTTTGGGCTGCATAGCTTCATAGGCTTGCCGCAGCTCCGGGCTATTTTTAACGCCCATCAAATGTCCGACAATTCCCCAGCTCCAAGACAGCCGCTCTTCAATCTGCTCTAGCGGCCTGACCAGTCCTGGCCAGCTTGGGTTGATATTGGCCTCAAGTGCGCTGAGAGCCACTTCCAGTTCTTGCAAGAGCTGCATCATTGCTGGTTCGACCTGATCTGGCTGAATCTGCTCAAATGGCGGCAGTCCCATGCCAATCAGCAAGGGGTTTTGAGCGGTATTTTGAGAATCAGCGGCAGCAATATCAGAAGCGACAGTATTCATGCTTGGACTTCAGGTGCTTGGATAGAAATAGCTTAGCTTTTTTCACTTTAGCATCGGCATACAGACCCAAGAGAGGCTGAGGCGATGCTGCTATCCGATCCAGTTCAGATACACTAGCTCAGAGAGATCGATGGGGGCAGGAAGCATTTCCCCCCGGAAGTCGAGTAGCTGCACGACCAGCAGATAGGCGAGGCTGAGCAGAACGGCAATTGCGCCAGTGATTACGGCAATAATTTTTGAGCGTTCCATGAGTTTAGAAATTCGCCTAGCATAGAGTTCTGTTCTGACTCTATCGCATTCCCAATGGCTTCCATAGCATCTCTAGACTGCATCCACATTAAGGGCATTCGTGCCTATGGATATGTTGGTTTTTTGCCTGAAGAGCAGGTCCTGGGGCAGTGGTTCGAAGTAGATCTGGCGCTTTGGCTCGATTTGACAGCCGCCAGTCAAAGTGACGATTTAACTCAGACCTACGATTACTCCGTTGATGTCCCGAAAATTCAGCATTTGATCCAAACTGTTAGATACAGTCTGCTGGAAAAGCTGGCTGACGAGATCGCCGCGATTGCGCTGACTTCACCTCGAATTGAGCAAGTACAGGTACGGCTGATCAAACCTAATCCACCGATTCCTGACTTCAACGGTCAGATTGTGGTGGAGATTACGCGGAGTCGATAGTGAAGTACATTCAGTGAAGTACATTCATCAGGTGGGAGCAAGCTTGTGGTCATTTGGGTAAACGAACAGATCGATCCCTGCGGCATCATTCGCGCCTGCATCGCCTGCGTTGATGAAACTCAGGCTCACGAATGCCACGATTCGTTTGATACCAATCTCACCAACGAACAGAAGCAGGAAGGCTGGGTGGCTCAGATGCGGACGGTTGCTTCTTGGGACGAAGTGCCCGTAAACGCTCTGAAGCTCGATTGAGCGAAGGGCATTGAAAGCTGGAGTTGCAAGCTTCAATAGTTAGAGCTGCGACAGCTACAATCGAAGTCCTGAATCTCGCACTTTACTCTCACCTGCAAACCCCCTCAAGACCTATGGCTAAGCCTCGCGTACTGTCTGGAATTCAGCCCACTGGAGACCTGCATTTGGGCAACTACCTGGGTGCGATCCGCAACTGGGTCGAGATCCAGCAGGATTACGACAGTTTTTTGTTTATGGCTGATCTGCATGCCATCACCGTGCCGCACGACCCGGCTCAGCTTGCTGCCAACACTCACCAAGTCGCGGCCATGTATCTCGCCAGCGGCATTGACCTAGACTGCGCCACGATTTTTGTGCAGTCGCATATTCCGGCGCATAGCGAGCTGGCATGGCTGTTTAGCTGCATTACGCCGCTCAACTGGCTGCAAGATATGGTGCAGTTCAAGGAGAAGGCGATCAAGCAGGGGGAAAACGTCGGCACGGGGTTGCTCACCTATCCGGTGTTGCAGGCTGCCGATATTTTGCTCTATGAGCCAGATAAAGTGCCCGTCGGCGAAGACCAGAAGCAGCATCTCGAACTCACCCGCGATATTGCCGCTCGACTCAATTACCTCTACGGCAAGCCAGAGTCGCCGATTTTGAAGCTGCCAGAGCCGATGATTCGAGCCGAAGGAGCGCGGGTAATGAGCCTGAGCGACGGCACCAAAAAAATGTCAAAATCCGATCCCTCTGATCTGAGCCGAATCAACCTGCTTGACCCGCCCGATCAGATCCAGTACAAGCTGAAGCGCTGCAAAACCGACTCGGTGCGCGGACTGTGGTTTGATGATACCGACCGCCCCGAATGCCATAACCTGCTGGGGCTATACATGATTCTTTCTAATCAGACTAAAGCCGCCGTCGCCGCCGAATGCCAGGAGATGGGCTGGGGGCAGTTCAAGCCGCTCTTGACCGACACGGTGATTGCCGCCTTAAAACCTATTCAGGATAGGTACAGCGAAATCATGGCCGAGCCAGGGTATCTAGAGTCAGTGCTGCGGCAGGGGTGCGAAACAGCCGAGGCCATTGCTATCCCGACGCTCAACAAAGTCAAGACAGCTCTCGGCTACTCGGTGCGGGTCTAGCCCCAAAACTGGGGTAGCCTATGAGTGGCATTGCGTCAGTGGGCAAAAACTATGACGACCCTAATGGCTGGACTAGATCCTGAACTGCTAGATATTTTTGCACCTTGGCTGGTTGCGCTCGGCATCAATGCCGTCCTGATGGCGGTAGCCTGGTTCGCACCCAAAAAGCTGCTGACTCCCGCCGGATTGCTCCATGCAGGCATCCTCGGCGTGATTCTTTGGGGCACTTTGGGACTGCGTGGCTATCTGCTGATGCTAGTTTATTTTGCAGTTGGATCAGCCGTGACGCGCGTTGGGATGGCGCAGAAGGAAGCTGCCGGAATCGCTGAGAAGCGGTCGGGGGCGCGGGGGCCAGAAAACGTCTGGGGTTCAGCGCTGGTGGCCGCAATCTGCGCCCTGAGCATCTATGCCATCAATAGCTTCGAGGGACTCTGGGTGCAGCCCACGACTGAGCTGCTGCTGTTAGGCTATGTGGCCAGCATCAGTACCAAGCTTTCCGACACTTGCGCCAGCGAAGTTGGCAAAGCCTACGGCAGGCATACGTTTTTAATCACCAATCTTCAGCCCGTAGCACGCGGCACAGAAGGCGCTGTGAGTTTAGAAGGGACGCTGGCTGGCATTCTGGGTTCAGCGATTCTAGCCACGACGGGCTGGGCACTCGGGCTAATTTACCCAATTGATATTGCGATCTGCATGGTGGCTGCCTTTGTGGCGACGAATCTGGAGAGCGTGATTGGGGCAACGCTTCAGGCCAAGTTTGACTGGTTGACCAACGAGGTCGTCAACATCATCAACACGCTGATTGGCGCAGTGACGGCAGTGTTAATTGCCGTAGTGACTCTGTTCTCGCTGATCGCTTTGCGAACCTGAGTCAAAACCTAAATGCTGACATAGCGCCGCAAAAAGGTTTCCAGGGTTTCGAGTGGAAAGCCAAAAATCGACTCCAGCTGCTCTATCTCGGTAGGCTTGCAGAAAAACTCGTTGGCCAGCAGAGTCCGCAAAGTACCCAGCGAAGTCTGCGCGGTCGGGTTAACGAAGCCCAGCAAGGTCCGTAACCCGTCGATTGCGGCCAGCGGCGGGTTGATGACCAGCGGCTCGCGGTTGAAGAGACGGCCAAAGATCTGCGGAATCTCGCGGCGTTGGAGTGCTTCAGGGCCACCAGCCGCCAGGGTTTTGTTCAGCGCTGCGGATGTGGTTGCCGCCGCTGCTGTCATTCGCGCTAGATCATCGGTGCTGATAATCGAGCTGCGGGACTGCGGATCGCCCACCAGCAGATAGATGCCTGTCTGCCGGAACTGCTCGGCCAGCGAAATCAAATTTGAGGCGAACCCAGAAGGCCGGAAAATCGTAAAGCCGAGGCCGCTGGCTCTTAATTCTTGCTCAATTGCCCACTTCGCCTTAAATACAGGCGCATCCTCGTAGCCGCGATCAGCTCCCAGGACCGAAATAAACGTCAGATGCTCAGCGCCCGCCGCCTGCGCCGCCGTAATCAGCTCGCGATTGGCTCGGTAGTCTAGCGCTTCTGCCCCGCCGCGACTGGAGGCATTTGAGCCGTGGGCGCTAATCACGTACCGCACGCCCTCGCAGGCTTTCTGGATATCGCGCTCAGAGCCGAGATCGCCAATGAAAATCTGAGCCCCCCGATGTTCGAGTTCGCCGTAGCGCGAGGTGAGCTGCACAAAAGCTCGCACCGGCTGTTCCTGTTCGCGCAGCAGGCGCACTACTCGCCGCCCCAGTCCGCCCGTTGCCCCTGTGACTAAAAACATAAAGATGGCTCCAAAAACTCGGAATTCTACAAAATCATTTCAAGCGCTTGTGCAGCAAGAGCTGCCGCGACTGCCCCAGCATCAGGCTGAGCGGGTTGGTTTCAATCCGCCGCGCCCGGTAACCCGACTTCCAGTAGAGCCGTCTAGCCGCATGGTTGCTCTCCAGCACATGCAGATAGAGATCGCTAAAGCCCCAGTCCAAGGCAATCCGATCGCAGAGCTGGAGCAGCATTTGAGCTACGCCCTGCCGTCGATAATCCGCCTGTACCGCCAGATTTGACAGGTAAAGATACTTCTGATTCCAGGGCTGAAGCAGCGAGGGCGTTTTCAGGTTCATCTCAACGCTGCCTACAATCGTATCGCTGCCAGACAGCAGGCTGAGTGCAGGCGACTGCACGATTGGCTCTTTGCGTCCAGGACTGACAGCCACCAGACAGACATAATGCTCGCCCCGACTATGCATCCGGCTTCTGAGATCCTCATAGATCCCCGTCCTCAGCAGCGGATAGAGCCAGCGCATCCAGCCGTCCGGGCTGTGAAAGCTGCTAGCCAGCACCTCAGATAAGGCTACCAGATCGGCTAGCCGCACGGTGCGAATCAGAAAGGGGCTGGAGGCTAACGTTGGATCTAAGGCTTCATCAGATGCTATCTGCATAGAGAGCGGAGGCGGCAGTTCGGGGAGGGCAGGCGGTAGAGCATCTGGACGCGGCATAGACATGCGGTGAGAAAGCGAGGATGCCATTATTGTAAGCCTGAGCGCCAGTTCGCGTAGCGGCAGACTGCGAGCTGGATGCTGTTTGTATCGGCAAACGCAGTTATGGCTTGACCGAGACTGGGCAGTCTGGGAGATAGATTCCTGAATTTTCCGAGACTCGCTCCTGCCTCAATAATCCTCAATAATAAGGGCAGCGTTGTTTTGTTCGGCTACGTTACCGAACTGGTTGACCCGATTGCCCTCAGCCCGATGAAGAGCGGTATATGAAATCTGCTAATCCCCAAAAAGTCTCGATCCTGGTCGTAGACGACGAGCCAGATAACCTCGACTTGCTCTACCGGACTTTTCACCGCGAGTTTAAGGTGCTGCGCGCTGAAAGTGGCCCTGCGGCACTCGAAATGCTGGCCGAGCTAGGCGAAGTGGCTGTGATTATCTCCGACCAGCGAATGCCGATGATGAGCGGTACGGAGTTTCTCAGCCTCACCGCCACACAGTATCCCGACACGATTCGGATCATTCTGACGGGCTACACCGATGTCGGAGATCTAGTCGAGGCGATTAACTCTGGCAAGGTGTTCAAATATGTCACCAAACCCTGGAACGAAGCAGAGCTGAGAACTGTGGTGCGGCAGGCGGTAGATACGCATAGCGTCTTAAAAACGCGCACTCAAGAGCTTCGGCGTACCCTGCGGCAAGAGTCACTGCTAAACGCTGTCGCTACTGCCATCCGGCAGGCTCCTACCTACCAGACGCTGTTGCAAACCCTGGTCGATACGGTAGGGCAGATGTTTGAGCTAGACTGCTGCCTGCTGCGGGCGCAGGATCAGCCGCAAGATACAGTTGTCTATCAAGCTCCACAGCTCAGTACGATGGAGCTGGCGCTCTTGCAGCAAACGCTCTGGGACAGTTCAAAGATTCAGGTGATCCACGATGTCCAGGCTGAATTGACTGCACCTGAAGCGAGCTGCCAACTCCAAGCCTATGAGTCCGCTCAAATTGCCTCTAGTCTGGTCGTGCCGCTGGTCTATAAACAGGAGCCAATGGCAGTGCTGGCCTTGCTCCAACAGCAGCTGCGCCACTGGCAGGACGATGAGATTGCGCTGATTACGATGGTGGCGGATCAGGCAGCTCCAGCGCTGTCGCAGGCTTTAGCATATGAGCAGGCGCGGGCGCTGGCCAAACGTGAGGCGCTGGTGAACACGATCACGGTAGCAATTCGGTCTAGCCTTGAGCCGGAAGAAATCTTTGCGGCCATCACGCAGCAGTTGGGGCAGGCGCTGCATGTGGATGGTTGCGCCCTGTCGCTCTGGACGGCAGAAGATGCATTTGTCCGATGCGTGGGGCTGCATGACGCAACGCTGCCTGACGGAGAACGTCCAGAGCTGCCGCAATCGGTCGCGCCCATTGACGGCAACCCGCTGTTGCAGCAGCTTTTGACCACGCAGGCTCCGGTGGTAGTGAACGATCTGAGCCAGCAGGACGCAATCAACCCTGATCTGCCGCTGCGCTCAACGGCTAGAGCGCTCTTGGTCGTGCCACTGCTCTATGACGGCCAGATTATCGGCAGCATTTCGCTGCGCCAAATTCAGCAGCCGCGCGACTGGGCGCAAACCGAAGTCGATTTGGCAGAGGCGGTGGCGGCTCAGGCCGCGATTGCCGTGCATCAGTCACAGCTCTACGAAACCACGCGCCAGCAGGCCGAACAGCTGCGCGCGATTGATCGCCAAAAAACCGAGTTTTTCCAGAACGTGTCGCATGAGTTTCGCACGCCGCTGACGCTGACAATTGGGCCATTGGAGTCTGCGGTGGCGCAGCAGCAAGGGTTGAGCTTGGATCAATCGGTGATGGCGCTGCGAAACTCGCGCCGACTGCTACGGCTGGTGAATCAGCTGCTGGATCTTCAGCGTCTGGATGCTGGCCAAATGCAGTCGAGCTTCCGCCCCTGCGATCCGCATCAGTTTCTGGCTCAAATTGTCGAGGCATTCCGGCCTTACTGCGAGAAGCAGCAGCTCCGACTAACCGCCAGCCTAGAACCCTGCGGCGCAATTTATCTTGATGCTGAGAAATTTGACAAGGTGCTCTATAATCTGCTCTCGAACGCAATCAAATTTACCAAGGCCGGCGGCCAGATTCAGCTGACGCTCAAATCTGAGGCTCAGCACTGTCTGGTGCAGGTCAGCGACAGCGGTATCGGCATCCGAGCCGATCAAATCCCCTATCTGTTTGACCGATTTCGGCAGGCGGACGGTTCGGCCAGCCGCAGCTATGAAGGCAGCGGTCTAGGACTGGCGCTGGTCAAAGAGCTGGTCGAGCTGCATGGGGGCACGGTTCAGGTTGAGTCCACCTACGGCAGCGGCACTTGTTTTTCGGTACGGCTGCCGCTGGGCAAAGCGCATCTGCCTGCCCAGCAGGTGACTGATTTGCCAGTGGAGCTAGAGCAGAGTCGGGCTGTAGTTGAGCTAGCAGATATAGAGCTAGAGACAGAGTCGGCGCAACAAACTTTGCCTCAGCCTGTTGGGCTACCCACAATCACGCCGACTGGTACGGGTCTATCGGCAATCGCGCCCGCCTTGACTGCCAAGCTGCTGGTTGTCGATGACAATCGCGACATGCGCAGCTATGTCTCTAGCGTCTTGCAGCAGTCGGGCTACCAGATTTGGACGGCGCGGCACGGGGCAGAAGGCTATGAAGTTGCCAAAGCTGAGGCTCCCGACCTGATCGTGACCGATCTGATGATGCCAGTTGTCTCCGGGCTGGAGCTGATTGAAATGATCCGTCAGGATGCGGCACTGCAAGGTACGCCCATCGTGCTGCTCACCGCCAAGGCCGACGAAAACACCCGGATTGAAGGGGCTGAAACCGGGGCAGATGCCTATCTTTCCAAGCCATTCAACGACCGAGAGCTGTTGGCCGAGGTGCGAAATCTGCTGGCGCTCAAGGCCAACGAGCGGCGGGTGGCCGAGCTAAATACCTACCTGACCCAATCCGTCTTGCAGCGGTTTTTGCCGCCCGCGCTGGTGCAGAAGGCAGCAGCAGGAAATCTGACGCTCGATCTCAGCCCCGAGCCCCGCATGATTACAGTGCTGTTTAGCGATATTGTCGGCTTCACCCAGCTCTCGAATACGCTGCGGTCGCGGCGGGTGGCCGAGCTGCTAAACGAATATCTCTCAGAGATGACCCGCGCCATTTTCGACAATGGCGGCACGGTCGATAAGTTTATTGGCGATGCGATTGTGGCGCTGTTTGGTGCGCCCGAAGATCTAACGCCCAACGAGCAGGTGCGCCGAGCAATTGCCGCTGCTCGCCAAATGTGTCAGGCGCTGCATCAGCTCAACGCCCGCTGGCAAGCGCAAGGCATTGCCCCGATCCAGTTTCGCTGCGGCATCCATCAGGGCACGGCAGTCGTCGGCATGTTTGGCAGCGCCGAGCGCTCTGACTACACGGCGATTGGCCCCACGATTAACATTGCGGCAAGGCTGCAAGAGGCCGCAGATCCCGGCTCAATTTTGGTTTCGGCGGCGGTGGCCGACTACCTCGACGAAGCGACGATCACCAAAATGAGTCCGCTAAAGCTCAAGGGCGTGGATGAAACCGTGCTGACTTTTACGGTTACGCCTGAGCTTGAAGTCACGCCTGAGCTTGAAGTCACGCCTGGGCTGAACCAGATTCCTCTAGACTAGCGGCTTCTCGATCCAGTCGCCGCTTGCGGGCATAAAGCTGAATAATTGCGGCCATTGCCACCACTAAGCCGACAACCGCCCAGGTTGCAGCCGAGGTGGGAAAGCTATTTTTGAACACGGCCAGCAGCACCACGATCACAAACAAGACGGTCGGAAATTCATTAAACCAGCGAAACTGCTGGCCGCTGAAGCGAAACTTGCCAGCCGCCATCTCATTCATCAACCGCTTGCAAAAGTGGTGATAGCCAATTAGCACCACCACCAGACTCAGCTTGACGTGAATCCAGGTTTCTTGAAGCAGCTCAGGCGCCATCACCAGCATACCAATCGCCATTGCCACGGTCAGGAGCATGGCGGGGGTCATAATAATTTTGTAAAGTCGAGCTTCCATGACCTGATACTGCTGCTGCAAGATACTGCGGACGGCTTCAGGCTGCTCGTTGGCTTCGGCATGGTAGACAAACAGGCGGGGCAGATAAAACATGCCTGCAAACCAGGCCACAATGCCGACAATATGCAGTGCTTTGAACCAGAGATAGGACATAAGTGCTTCCTCGCCTTTTAGCCTGTTTTGATAGAGAGCCGCAGCCTGATCACTTATTCTACCGAGTTAACTGAAAGGATTTGGCGATTCACCGAAAGCTGTAAACAATCGATGCAGTCGTGTCGGGTGAAGCCAATTCTCTCAGCTCTGCTCAGGGACAAGGCTCAGGGACCTATAGAGCTAAGCTACAGGATGAGCTACAGCGTTCTAGGCCAGCTAAACCGCGTGCTTAAACAGCGTGTCGAGATAGACTCTGGCGGCGCGTCGATAGCTGCGCGAGGCATCCGGGCTGTTGCTGCTGCCGTTTTGGAGCAGAAACAGCGAGAGCGCTGCCGAAAACACCCGATCTTGATCCCAGTCGGGATGGCTATCTAGGTAGTTCTGCAAGGACTCGTGAAGCTCTTCGGGAATTTCCGCCAGAATGCTGACCGTTGTATACATAGAAACCTCTAACTCTGATAACTCTGAAGGTGAACTGAAAGGCAGACTGCGATGGAGACGGCAATGCAGCAAATCTGCAAAACCATGAGCGGAAGCCAGTTCCAGCCTCGGCGCTCTAGGAATGCTGAATTGTAGCGGAAAGCAGCCAGAACGCAACCCTAACTTTGCCCCAACTTTGCCCTGACTTTATCCTGACTGTGACGGTGATTTCAAACTGCCTCAAACGCCCTGAGTGCAGGGCTTTCATCTGGAGTTGATGGCTAATCTGCCACCCTAGCCGCAATCATTTTGCGCGATCACAGCAGACTCTGGCAATCATGAGTCTTTATACTCAATCTCCCTTTTAAAAAATTAGCCGACGAGAGAATCGGCATCGTGGCCTATTTTTCGTTACATGTCTTAATCAAAACTCAGGGCGACGGCGCAGAGGTCTGTCCTGAGGGCGGAATTCCCCCAGATTTACTCCAAACTCAGGCTTGATGCGAATCTGCTTGCCCGAGGCTGTGGATAACTCGACAGTTCTGGGGAAAACCTGGATCAATCTGGGGAAAGCCTGGGGAAAACCTGGGGAAAACCCGGGAAAAGGCAGAGGAAAAGATAAGAAATATCAAAAGTGGAAAATTAGCGCATCTTTGAGCTTACTTTGCCAAAAGCTGGGTCGCCGCCTCAACGTTCAGCGGCTTATAAAAGAAGAAGCCCTGCCCATACTCACAGCCCATCTCGCGCAGCCGGGTTGCCTGCGCCTCGGTTTCCACCCCTTCGGCCACGACATCCATCCGCAGATTATGCGCCAGCGCTAGAATCGTCCGCACAATTTCCAAGTTATCGTTGCAGTCGCCGATCTTTTCGACAAACGAGCGGTCGATCTTGAGCGTCGTCAGCGGAAAGCGCGGCAGATAGCTGAGTGACGAGTAGCCTGTGCCAAAGTCGTCAATCGCCAGCCGAATCCCCAACGCTCGCAGCTGATAGAGCATATCCACCACACTGGCAGCATTTTCCATCACCATGCTCTCGGTTAGCTCTAGCTTCAGCGAAGTCGGTTCGAGCTGACTCTCCTGCAAAATCTGGTGGATCTGCTCGGCCAGATTCGTCATCGAGAACTGCTTGCTCGACAGGTTGACGCTCATCGTCAGCGCCGCATTTTCTGGAAATAGCTGCCGCCACTGGCTCATCTGCCGACAGGCCGTTCGCAAAATCCACCAGCTCAAGGGAATAATCAGCCCGGTTTCTTCTGCCATGGAAATAAACCGCGACGGAAACAGCAGTCCCTGCTGAGCATGCTGCCAGCGCACCAGTGCCTCAAACCCCGTCACCTGACCTGTCGAAAGCCGGACAATCGGCTGGTAGTAAAGCTCTAGCTCTGGATATTGCTCTGGAGAAGGAGTCGGCGGCGCTTCTAGCCGCAGGTTTAGCTCGTCAGATCGGCTGCTGGAAATGGCGCTGCTGACCTGAGGATGAGCGCCATTCGATAGAGTGCTAGGCAGCTCAGCGAACTCTGCGTCAAACCCTCGATCGGCGACTGGTAAATCGGTGACTGGTAAATCGGTGACTGAAGATAGGCTTTCTCCCGCCTGACGCTCACCTTGCGCCATCCCTTGAGCAATCGCGCGGCGCAGGTCGCTCTCTAAGCGTAGCTTCACCAGCATCCCAGTCCGCATACTCCTTTCAAAAACCAGACAGCTGGCGCGTCCCATCGCCTTCGCTCGATACATCGCGGTTCCGGCATCCCGCAGCAGATGCTCAGGCTCGGCGTAGTAAGGCGCGCTCAGCGCAATGCCGACGCTAACCGTAACAAACACCTCATGCTCTTCCAGATTAAAAGGCCGAGTCAACTCCTGCTGGATCTGCTCAGCCACGCGGATCACCTCGTCGCGATCTTGGATCTGCCGCAGCAAAACCGCAAACTCATCTTCGCCGAGTCTCGCCACAATCTCGCTGGCTGGCAAAAACGTCTTGAGCCGCTGAGCAATTGCCACCAGCAGCCGATCCCCCAGGCTGTTACCCAGACTGTGATTCACCAGCTTGAACTGGTCGAGGTCGAGCCAGAGAATAGCAAATCGGAATTGAGCATCCTGCTGCACCTGGTCAATCGCCTGCTGAAGATGATCGACAAAGCCAGTCCAGCTCGGCAGTTCGGTGAGTCGGTCAAAAAAGGTGCTGCGCCATAGCTCCTCTTCAGCCTGCTTCTGCGCTGTAATGTCCACCTGCGATCCCACCAGCCGCTTTGCTTTGCCCACCTTAAAAACCGCTAGCCCGCGTCCCTGCATCCAGCGATAGCTGCCGTCCTCATGCCGCAGCCGATACTCCTGCTCAAAGTGGCTACCTCTGCCCGCTAGATAGTCTGTGATCGCGGCATCCAAAGCGGCCCGATCAAGCGGATGCACGCGGTCAAACCACTCCTGCGGCTGGTCGCTCAGCGCGGCTTCACTGTAGCCAATCATCTGCTTCCAGCGCGGTGAAATATAGAAGCGATTAGTCTTTAAATCCCAGTCCCAGACTCCTTCATTGAAGCCCTGCGTCATCAGCGTATAGCGAGTTGCGTTCTGGCGCAGTTCAAAAAAGGTCGTCACAAACCGAATCAGCAGCAGCAGTCCGCCGACGCTCAAAAGCCAGATTAGCGGCAGCGCCACTGGCAGCCAGAGATTTGCCCTAAACGCCAACCAGCTCAGCCCTGCCCAGGCTACCCCCAAACTCACCCAGAGCCAGATCTGCTGCTGCCAGTGCCACCGAGCGCCGCTCAAAGCCACCAGCGTCAACAGCAGCAGTACCAGCGCAGCCTTGAACCGCGAGATTCTGATGAGTGGATCTTGCTGGAGCAAGTTGCTAACCAGCGTCGCCTGGAAGTAGATCGCCGGACTCGCCGCATCGAAGGGCGTTGGCTGACGATTTAGCGTACTGCCGACCAGAACAATTTTGTTGCGAAACTGCTGAGGAGGCAGTTGCCCCTGCAAAACCTCCGCCGCTGAATAATGCGCTGCCTGTTGAATGGCATTTTCCCAGTTGAGCCAGATTTGCGGTTGAACAGGCCGTATAGGTCTGCCCGTATAGGTTGCATAGACTTGAATGGCGGCTAGCCCCAGCGCCGGCAGATGATTAACCGTAGCAGTCACAGACCGCACGAGTCCGTCGGGATCAGCCGTTTGCTCGATATGTCCCAGTGCAGTGGCAGCTTGGGTCAAAGTCGGGCTAGTCAGCAGTGGCTGGCTGGATTTCCAGGCTTGAGCCAGCACGACTCGCTGTTGAGCAATGGCGGTCGCTAGCTCCAAATCCTCTGGATCAACTCCCTCAAACAGCTGATCTAAAGCAATCACAGCTGGGTTGGCTTCACCCAGTCGATCGACCAGCTGCCGGTAGAGTGAGCGCGACCAGGGCGACATCTGAAGCTGGCGCAGGCTGGCTTGGTCAACTTCGACAATTGCCACAGACTGATCCAGCGGCAACGCGCCGCGCCAGTGAAAAAAGCTGGAATAGAGCTGATTTTCGAGCGCCTCTCCCCAGCCCAGCTGCTGGAGACTCAAGATGAGCAGAGTCGCCAAAATTAGTGCCAAGACCCGCTGCCAGTAATGTCCCAGGCTCTGGAGGCTCAGCTTCCAGCCCGACTGCCGTTCAAAAATTCTCATGGCGCTTAGGGTGAGGTAGGAGACTGGGGCCGCGACTAAACGCCTGTGCTGTTTGCTGCATAACCCAATCGAGTAGATTGCCCCTGAAAAGAGCAAAGTGACATCAGAAACCAATCATTGTTTGGGAATTTGGTAATCTGATCAGTGATCCTGTCCCGTCAGGGCAGCTAGTCACTGGCTTGCCCCTGATAATTCGCCTATGGTTTCGCCTATGGTCTTGCTCTACCCTCTTCTGCCCTCTATAGTTCAGAGTACCAAGCTCGCTCGAAATTGCCGTAAAGCTGCTGCGTGAAACCTTGAAGAGTTAGAAATATCTTGTTTTGAGCACCTGTTAGTTGGAGTAAGCCATTCACTCAAGCTCAGGGGTAAAGAACTCGGGGGTAAAGTTTTAAGAGTTTAGAGCATACTCACAGCATACCTATATATATTCGCTAAAGATTCGACAGCAAAGGAGCAAGAAGTTGCCAACTCTCGGAGTCAATATTGATCATGTCGCAACGATCCGGCAGGCCAGAGGTACGGTTGAGCCTGACCCAGTTGCGGCAGCGGTGTTAGCCGAGCTAGCAGGCGCAGATGGCATCACTGTGCATCTGCGCGAAGACCGACGGCATATGCAGGATCGAGATGTGCGGCTGCTGCGTCAAACCGTACGGACGCATCTCAATCTGGAGATGGCGGCCACCGATGAGATGGTGGGAATTGCCCTAGAGATCTGTCCCGACTACGTGACGCTGGTACCAGAGCGTCGTGAAGAAGTCACCACTGAGGGCGGGCTAGATATTGCCGGACAGCAGCAGCGAATGCAGCAGGTGGTTGGGCAACTTCAGTGGGCCAATATTCCAGTCAGCCTGTTTATTGACGCTGACCCGGCTCAGATTGAGGCGGCGGCTGCAACAGAAGCGCGGTTTGTAGAGCTGCATACAGGCCAATATGCCGAAGCCAAGACTGAACAGCACCGCGCCAAAGAGCTGGCAATTTTGGCTCAGGGCTGTGAGCAAGCATTAGGGCTAGGTCTGCGGGTCAATTCTGGACATGGCCTCACTTACTGGAACGCTTATCCAGTAGCCTGCCTGCCCGGAATGGAGGAGCTAAATATCGGCCACAGCATCGTCAGCCGAGCCGTACTCGTGGGCATGGAGCGGGCTGTACGGGAAATGAAGCAGATAATCCAGGGTTTGTAGAGACGATAGAGACCTGTGGAGAGAGACCTGTGGCGTTGCTCCGGTATGATCGATTGACAGATTATAGTATGGACATAGACAGACGAGACATGCAGACCTACTACTACTTGGCGGCTAGCCAGCGCTATCTGCTTGAAGAAGAGCCAACCGCCGAAGTCCTCAAAGAGCGAACCCGCTACTACCAAGAGCAGGAAAAGGCGATTGATTTCTTTTTGATTCACCAGCCCGCTTTTCTAGAAGCCCCAGAGATGGCCAGCGTCAAAGCCCAATGCCCGCAGCCATCTGTGGCAATTGTCTCCACCGATCCGCAGTTTATTACCTGGCTGAAGCTGCGGCTAGAATACGTTGCCACAGGCAAGTTTCAGGCTCCCTCGGCCAGCATTCCCGACCCGCTCGCTTCGTTGGTTAAGGCGTAAATCCTGCCCAGACCCCAAAAATCTTGTGGCCAACCTGCCCCAATCTGCCTCCTATTTGCCAAAGTCATCTAACATTTAGCAGAAGATTTACAAGCGTAGGTTACGGGCTATGGCAGGATTAAGCGCTGAGCAGCGCAACGATGATTACCTTCAGGCCGCGATTCGCACCGGACTCCACAAGCCGATCTTGGCGGCACTTGCAGCAGCCCAGCAGCGACCCAGCCTAGCGGACGGCGAGCTGGGCTTGGGCATCTCTCCGGCCAACCGCATCCCGCTCGACCAGGTGAATCACTTTGCCAAGCAGGTGCAGTATGCGGCCAACAGCCTGCGGAGCCTGATCGGACGGCTGACGGCTCAAGGCTGGCAGGGAGCGGAATTCTGGAATGCCGACCGGGGCTGCTACAGCGATCGACTCATTCAGCTGATCGCCAGTGGCTATGTGCCGATTGCCAGCGATGCTGATGCTGCCCGCCTGGAGCTAACCCACGATACGGCTCTGCTGCAAGCCTATCTAGAAGACTGGAGACAAGACTGTAAGGCAGCTGGTCTGCCGCTAGACGAAGGCTTTGGCTGGCTAGATCAAACGCTGCTCAAGTTTGCCCAAGCGCTGCCCCGCTACTATTTGGGGCTGAGCTATCAGCGGCAGGCTTTGCTGGAGGCTAGCCGCATCTGGCGGCAGCTCGATGATCGCTTGGCTACGATTGCGTTCTTTCTAGAGCGCGATCCTGCCGATCCGCTGCCCGCCAATTTTGACGAAGCGCGGCTCGATCCGCTGCTGCTGCAAGCCCTGCAAGACTATAGTGCTGGCTACAGCGGCTATCCCCACCAGCGGGAGGCTCTCTTGCGGCTAGCGCAGCTCTGGCATCAGTGCCCATCCCGCGAGGCGGCAATTGCCCAATTGCAAGCTGCGCCCACCGCCGAGACCAGCATTCAGCTCATTGATCCGGCCTTGATTGCCTGCATCCAGCGGATTCCTCCGGCCTATCAGGGTAAAGGCGACCAGCGCAATGCTCTGACTGAAGCCTATCGCCTCTGGTACAGGCTGGATTCACGCGGCACCGCCCTCCAGCAGCTCGGCCTAGATGCTCAGGTGATGACGGCCAGCAGCCCCGATCGACGCGCCATGCTCACTGCTGCCAGTCAGCTCGACCGCGCGCTGCTCGATTTTGTAAAGCAGATTCCGGCACTCTACGACGAGTCAGACTTCCAGCGCGAGGCGTTGATTCGGCTCTGGCAGCTCTGGCAGGGCTGGGACAGCCGCGATCCAACGCTGCAAAACCTGCTGGATACTTTGCAGCGGCTAGAAACAGCTCGACGCGACTCACCCGATGCGGCTCCTAAGCCAGAGCCAATTCCGTCGCCACCGCGTCCAGCCGTCTGGACATCTGACAACCTCCAGCTGTTTGCCGCCATTTTGCCCAGCGGCAGCTTAAGCTGGGCGGATGCGACTCAGGGCGGGCGCTATTTGCCAGCGCATCCAGCCGCTATAGAAGCCGTGATTCGGATTGCCGAGCTAGCGCAGCAGGCGATTGAGCGCATCGGTCGCCCGCTCTGCATCACTACCTGGTATCAGCCAACAGATCAGCAGCAACCTGAGCGCTATGCAATTGGCGACGCAATCCAGTTTTACTGCGACGGGCTAACGGGCGATCAGATCTACCGCGCTCTTGATCCTTGGTGGACAGGTAGCTTAGGCCGTTATAGCCGCTATCCCCACCTTTGCTATGTAGATGCCCAGCCCCATCGCAGCCGCTGGAGGCAGCCTTGAGCGTTAGGGAATAGTCAGCGAGCGTTGGGCGGAATATTTTGCTTTGATGAAGATTGCAGCAGATCAAACCGCGCAGCTCACAGTTGACCTGCTGTCGTGGTGTAATCGTAGTGATCAGGTTACGCTATCTGGGGGCATTCTAAGATTACTCCTCACCGTATTGGCGCAAGCCAGCCTATTCAGTACCTATGCCAGCCCACGTCATTCTTGTAGAACCCCAACTGGCGCAAATCAAGCCGCCGAAGCTAGAGCTGCTCAACAATCCCTGGATGCTAGGAACCGGAGCGCTGGGGATTCTGCTAGTTGCACTTGCAGCTTATAGCCAGGTGATGATGACTCACCTCGCCAAGCAAAAGCGATTTGAAGAGTTTAAGAATCGCGAGCTGCAAAAGAAGCTGAAGCTAGCGTTAAATACGATTAGCAAGATGGAGAGAAATCCGGATCTGATCCATTCGCGTGAATTTAACCTCGACTATCTGCGGATGCGGATGGAGGAAGAGCAGTTCCATTTCGCGCTGATGAATCAGATTAAAATTCGTGTCAAAGAGAAAATCTCGATTGCCCTACGTCCGCTTCAGGCTGAGCAAGGAGTCGTGGGGATTGCCAGCTCAACCGGACGGCAGGTAGATGAAATCTTTGACGTGGAATACGATCCGACCAACTCTCCCAAGGGCACGCGCCGCGTCCTGTTTAGAATTCAGATTAAGCTGATGAAGCTGCCGACTCAGCCTACTTCCGTCACGATCAGCCAGATCATTAACTGTATGCAGAAGTTCATGAGCCTGGAAGCAGATGACACCTGGCAGCCTACAATTCAGGGACGAATCGCTAGCGTCCGCTGGGATCAAAAAGCCAAGCCAACCCCGCTGCTGGTTTTGGAGCAAACCAATGAAGGCGTTAACGTGACGTTTCGCACCAATCGGATGGCGGCAAGCTAAGCGTTACAGGGCTTAGGATTGGGCGATGAGTGGGCACTAGACGGGTGCAGAATGTTAATCTGGTCAAGAACAACTGAGCGCAAGCTAGAGAAAGCTTACGTTTCAGCACTGCTTCCTAACCTGCTTCCTGAACGAGTCGCACTCAAAAATCGCCTCTAAACTTCTATGGCACCTGATCGCGCCAGAAATAGCCTCAAAACCGCTCGGCTCGTTCGCAATCTCGGTGGTGGTCAGCTGCTGAGTGATCGAGTCGGCAAAACCGACCCAGACGATCTGTACCGCCTGAAACTCAGCAGCGCCAGTCGCTTGACGCTCAAAGCCACGGGCAGCAGACGAGCTGCCGTCCGGCTCTTCAACCTGCAACAGAATCAGGCTCTGAAAAAGATTGGCCGCACTGAATTCAGCGATCTGAACCGCAAGCAAATCCGCAGATATCTAAATCCGCTGGCAGCTAGCCGCGCCAATGGCCGCACTGTTGACTTGGAGCTAGCAGCGGGCACTTACTACCTGCGAGTCTCCCAGGCGCGGGGCGATAGTCGCTATCGGCTCAGGCTGGCAACAGCAGCCCTGCCTGCAGATGGTTTAATTGGCTCTCCCGGCGCTAGTCCAGCCCTCAGTCCATCTCCCGGCGCTAGTCCTCCATCCCCAGTCCCTGGCTCAGCTCCGCCTCCCATCTTCTCTCTAGCTGCTTTTCGTCCCCAGACCTGGCTGCGTCAGTTTGGTACAGCGCAGAACGACTATGCGTTTGGGACTGCGACTCAAAACAGCAGCGCCTATGTTGCGGGTGTGTCTAGCCCCAGCAGCGCTTTTTCAGGCAGTGGATTTGTCCACCAATATGCCCAAGATGGAACTTCGCTAGAGCAGCGAACGCTGGCGCTGTCAGGTTCGACTGCCGTTGCTGATATTGCTGTCGATGATTCAGGCAACTACTATGTAGTGGGCGCAACGATTGTCGGTCTCAACAGCAACGCCTTTATCGCCAAGTACAACTCAAACGGCCAGCAGCAGTGGCTGAGAACCATTCAGAGTTCGGTCTTGGGCATCAATGCCGCAGATGCGGCTGCGGGCGTATCGATCGACGACAACAACAATATCTACGTTACCGGCGTTCGACGCGGCCTCCCAGATCCGATCAGTCAGGGCAAAGCATTTGTGGCTAAGTATGCCAGCAACGGCGATTTGGAGACCGCTTTTGGCGATAGCGGCATTCTAGAATTCGGCAATGCCAAAACTACAGCTGCCTCTGATATCACGGTGACTAACGGTAGCATCTACATTACTGGCATTTCTGACGCGACGCTGAATCTCTCCGGCAGCTCGGTCAATCTGTCCGGCGGTGATGCGTTTGTGGCAAGCTTCGACCGAATGACAGGCAATCTGCTCTGGAACCAAACGCTGAGCAGTGGGAGTGACACTGACTATGGGCGAGGTCTTGCGGTGAGCGGTTCCGATCTGTATATCGTCGGCCAGACCGCAGCAGCGTTACCTTCTGGCAGTTTGGTGGCCAACTCCTATGGCGGCGGCGAGTCAGATGCGTTCCTAGCCAAGTTCAGCAGCAGCGGCAGCTGGCAGTGGACAAAACAGATTGGCGGCAGTGGCCTAGATACGGCTCAGGCAGTTGCGATTGATCCAGCAGGCAGAATTTACCTGACGGGCGAAACTAACACCAGTCTGTTCGGCTCAGCCTTAGGCGGCTCGGATGCCTGGATTGCCCAAGCCGACGCGAACGGTAATCTACTCAGCGCCAGCCAGCTCGGCACGGCTCAAAACGACGAAGCCTACAGCCTCACGACAGATGCGACGGGGGCGATCTATTTGGCTGGCCAAACGCAGGGCAGCTTCCCGGCGGCAGCGAACCAGGGCAACTACGATATCTGGATCGCTAAATATAATTCTTAGGCATACAATCTTTAAGCTGCGCGCCTTTAGTCTTCAGCCTGTGGGTCAGCTTGTGGGTCAGCCTGTAGATTGGGATGACGCTGCCAGAGCTTGCGGTACTTTTTGGGAAACGGCAAATCGCTGCTGCTGTGAAAGTCTTCCTGCACCTTCTGCGTCAGCCGCCGCGAGACCTGCCGCACAATCTGATTGAGCAGACGGTCACCTGTGGTTTCAATCAGCGACAGAGGCAGCGCATGAATAAAGCGCGGGAACTGAATCATCACTTGGAGATCTAGCTGCCACTCAACTCGCGTTACGCACTCTGGAGCCGTAGCCGTAGCCTTTTTAAAGGCAGCCAACAGCTCAGAGTCGGGCGCGGCTTCAATCAGCTGGAGAGCGGCCTTAAAATCCACCTCGTAGCCCGGAGGAACATAGTTGGGCACAGCAATGGTTTGAATCCGATAGATTGACTGATCGGCGGGCAGCAGATTCAGGCCGATTTTGGGTTCGACCTCATAGCCAAAGGAGCCGAACTTGCCAATGGTGAGCGCATAGCCATTGTCACCAATTGGCTCGGTGGCCATTGGCTGGGCGCAGCGGGGGAACCAGGCGCGATGTGCATCCAGGTAGCGCGCGACAGTTGCCACATCTGCATACATTTCCATGCAGCTCGTAAATGAGCTGTGAAAGCAGACAGGCTCGCTGTGAATTCGGTCGTCGTGGGTATATCCTTCCAAAGCAGTAATATCTACTCGACCAGAGGGCACGCCTAAGATAGCGGCGTTTTCAAAGGAGTGCTGTTCGGCGGAATTGGCCTGCATAAGAGACTGTCCTGAATTGAATGCGGTTCCGGAGCCTCTCCTTCTCTACGATATCCTAACCGAACATCTGAGGAAGGAGGAGCTAATTTACGAACTCTCGTCAAAGCGAGCGCTAAACCCGTAGGCTAACCTATGAGCTAATTTGCCCAGCATACCGGGCTGATTTCCGACCGGCCTACGATTGATCTACGGAGAAATTGGCTCAGCCTATGCGAAACTCCTGCTCACCCTGTTCGATCTACGCAGATTTGGCCTAAGTTGATGCCGAAATCCCTGACTCAATGCAGATTTTTATCGGCTCAAATTTGAGAGACTTGAGTTTGAGATAATCTATATTGATCGGCAATAAAAGCAATATGAAAGCATTTGTGGCAGGGGCAACAGGTCAGACCGGGCGACGCATCGTGGCTGAGCTAGTCAAGCAGGATATTCCGGTTCGCGCTTTAGTCAGGGATTTGGAGAAAGCCCGCGAGATCTTGCCTGCTGAAGCAGAGCTAGCCTTGGGCGATGTCTTGCAGCCTGAGAGCCTGAGAGCTGCGATTGGCGACAGCACGGTGCTGATATCAGCTACCGGGGCAGCGCCGAGCTTCGACCCAACTGGCCCTTACAAAGTAGACTACGAGGGCACCAAAAACCTGATCGATCTGGCTAAAAGCAGCGGCGTTCAGCAGTTTGTAATGGTTTCGTCGCTTTGCGTCTCGCGATTGTTTCATCCGCTCAACCTGTTCTGGCTAATTTTGGTTTGGAAAAAGCAAGCTGAAGACTATTTGCGAGCCAGCGGACTCAGCTATACCATCGTGCGTCCGGGCGGCCTCAAAAACGAGGACAATACTGACGCAATCGTGATGTCGTCGGCAGATAGTCTGTTTGAAGGCGGCATCCCGCGCAGCAAGGTGGCACAGGTCTGCGTAGAAGCCTTGAGAGAGCCTAAGGCTCGCAACAAAACCGTGGAAATTGTCGCTAACCCCGATGCGGTAGCTCAGCCGCTTCAGGCACTATTTGCTAACGTGGCATAGGTGCTTTTCGTTCTACAGGTTTAACGCAATCGTGACTGACGCATCTCCCAAACCTGATTTGCCTGCTGCTGATCTGCCTACTCCTGAAGTTAAGCGGAGCGAGCCGAGCAGTCGGGTGACTGATCTTGCAGCTGAACCGAGCGAGCGCCGCTTTGTTCAGCCATTGATCCAGGCAGGGACAGCTATCTTGATTGCCACAACACTCGGTCGAATGCTGATGCCGCCTGCGAAGCCACCCGTTGATCCAGCCTGGAACGTGACGCTAGCGCCCCTTGTCAAGCAGGGCGGCGATCCCTACATTCGGGCGCTGATGCGAACCATTTCGGCCTCTGAGTCCAACAGCTACCGCCCCTACTCGCTGCTATACGGTGGCGAGCATTTCAGCGATTTAAGCCGTCACCCTGATCTGTGCGTACCGATTCTGGCTGGCCCAAATATTGGCGACTGCACAACCGCCGCAGGCCGCTACCAGTTTATTACCACCACTTGGCAGGAACAGGCTGCCCGCTACTATCCGCAGCCAATTCGGTTTTGGGAATCTAGGCAGTTTAGCTTTGCCCCAGAATCTCAGGACGAGGTGGTCTATCGCTGGCTGAGCGACTCAACAGCCTGGGGCGTGGATCTCGCTGAGCTGCTGAAGCAGGATCGGCTCACCGAAGTGCTACAAATTCTGTCACCCACCTGGACGAGCTTGGGCTATGGCATCGAGCCAAACAGCATGACCAATCAGCTGCCGGAGATTTACCAGCAGCTGTTGAACGAAGAGCTAGCGGCCAGCTCAGGCTAGATCCTTAAGCTCCTCAGGTAAATCTTTAGGTAAACTCTCTGAGGCAGTCTCGTCTGGAGCAGCTTCATTGGGTGCAGCTGGTTGCTCGGCGGCAACTTCGGGCTGACTGGCTAGCGGCACCGTAGCAGAGGGCATCGCCAGTCGTGCCTTCTCAGCGCGTGATTCAGCGGTTGCCATCACTTCAGCTAGGTTCTCCAGCATTTCGCCTGGGAAATTTTCTAAAACCTTGGTAGAGAGCGAAACCCGCTTGCGAATATCGTCTATGTCTAAAATGACGGCTTTGAGCGGCTGACCGTGCGAAAACAGCGTTTCCAGCGAAGAGACATAGGTTTTGCTGATTTGATTGATATGCAGCAGGCCAGTCGTGCCAGAAAACTCGACAAACAGCCCAAACGGCTTGATGCTGACGATTTTGCCATCCACCAGCTGACCAATTTCCAGCTGACCGAGGCTCGCTGCCTGTGTAGCCAACCGCTGAGACAGCACCAGCTTTTTGCGCTCTGGGTCAACTTCAATGGGGCTGACCGTCAGCGCTCTGCCCACGAGCGCCTCCAAATTTTCGCGATCGACGAGGTGCGAGCGGGGAATGAAGCCGCGAATCCCGCGAATCTCTACCGTCACACCACCCCGGTTGATGCCGTTGACCCGCACCTGGATGCTCTGACCATCTTCTTGCAGCGCTGCCATCTGCTTCCAGCTTTGGCGAATCTGGATCTGGCGCAGCGAAAGCGTCACCTGACCATCTGCATCCTGCTCGCGGATGATCATAAATTCGCGCTCTTCTCCAACAGGCAGATATTCAGCCAGATTGGCAATCCGCCCCAACGAGGCTTCTTCTAGCGGCAGAAAAGCCGATGCCTTGCCGCCAATGTCAATATAGATGCCGTCAGATTCGTAGCTCACCACCTTGCCCCGAACCACCTGACTCCGCTGAAACTGGTAGTCATGTTGCTCAAGCGCTTTGGCGAAATCATCAGTAGAAAAGGACAACGTCAGCCTCCTCGGCAAAAAAGCTGGCTAAAAGATCCAAAGGCACTCGCTGAGCCAAACCCAGCAAGCAGGCCAAGTAGCCATCATACAAGGTTAACAGAGCAATAAGCCCCGCTAGATTTCCTCAATATAATCAATTCTTGACCTATCGGGTACGGATGAACGAATCTGCCAAGGCAGAAAAGACCTAGAGAAAATCAACTGTGAACTTAACCTGCGTCTCCAGACTACTCTGGGGTGGAACGATCAGCAGATCTTCACCCGTGTTCATTGCATTGCGGGGAGCGCTCCAGGGTTCTAGACAGTAAAAATCTTTGCCCTTCACCGCCCAGAAAACTAAGGTGCTGTAGTGACTGTCGTAGTCGAGTTGGAGACTGAGCTGGCGCTGGCGGTCAATCACCCGGCTGGTTTGCTGCGATAGAGGCCGGAAGGCGCGGTCGATTTCCTCTAGCTCGAAATCCAAGCCCTGAAACGGCTGGGGATTTGGGCTGCTTTTCTCTTGATACTGGCTGGCCGGGATCTCAACTTGCAGCTGCGATTTGTCACTCACGCAAAAATAAGGATGCAGCCCGG
Source organism: Pegethrix bostrychoides GSE-TBD4-15B (assembly GCA_019359155.1). Lineage (GTDB taxonomy): Bacteria > Cyanobacteriota > Cyanobacteriia > Elainellales > Elainellaceae > Elainella > Elainella bostrychoides. The sequence continues at coordinate 42,105 of JAHHHV010000078.1, read as the reverse complement.
TTGAAATCGGCATGGGCTGATTGGAGCGGTTGCTATGGCGCTGGGTGAGCAGCAGCGATCTGCCCTGCAGCGCATAGGTAAAGGCAAGCTGAAACTCGAACGGATAGACTTCCAGCGTCTGTAGATTGCTCTCCAAGACTAGCGTTAAAGCCGCCTGCTCTGGATTGGTTTCTTGAGCCTGCCAGGGCATATCCCGCGCAAAGCCATGCTGTTTGAGTTTGTAAAACTGACCTGCATGGCTGTAGCGATCCTCTGGGAGATTACCGCAGATTGGAAACAAGATCGGAATGCCGCCGCGCACGGATAGCTCAGGATGGGTGAAGCGCTCGCTGTCAAGATAAAACATCTCCTGGTTTTGCACCTGCCAGCTGGTTGCAATGCCGCCGCGCTCTGGCACGAGTTCCAGACGCGCCTCAGAATTCGTTAGAATGTAGGTTCTGTACTGGCGCTGTTCGGCGGTAACTGCGGGCATCCTGGTTGTTCCTCATGCGTTAGGCTGCGCTTATTGTAATACGCTGCCCTGCACGACTCGTATCTCGCTGCATACATTTGGCTGCATACATCTCAATCTAAGGCGCTGGGCTGGCTGGTGGAGCCGGATATTGAATAAACGAATCAGTGGGCATCTCTGAGTTAGGAGCCGCTGGCAGCGTTAGCCGCACCTGCGAATTGAGGCTGGTTGGTGAGCGCAGCGGCTGGTCAAACAGGCTAGAAGCTTGCTGCATATACTGCGAAATTTTTGAGGCCATGTCGCTAGGGGCAATCTGAGCCTGACCGCGTTTGACTTGCAGCGGCAAAAACTCAAGCTGCATCACATGCTCTGTCAGAGTGACTTTCAGCGCCGCCGCCTCATAGTGACCCACTGGCTTTTCGCTATATTCATCAATTGCGTTGCCCAGCGAATAGACAATAGCGCGGCCATTATAGACTTCGCCGCCCTGTGCTGCCGTCGGATGATAGCCCACCACCAGGTCTGCCCCATAGTCCACCGCCGCATGAGTCAGGTTAATCTGCCAGTCTTCCGGGTAGGCTCTCAGCTCTCGGTTCCAGTTGACGCTGACCACAACCCAATCCACTTGGTCGCGAATTGCCTCAATATCAGCCTGCATCTGCTGATTGACGCTAACGTTTACGCCTGCTGTGATACCGCTGGCTGCTCTAGGCGAAGAATCTGAATAGCCGAAGTAGGCAATCCGCTTGCCCTTGACCTCAAAGATCTGCGGGCGACGTGCTTCTGGCAGGCTGGTGCCCGCACCCACCGCATAGATATTGCCCTGCCGCATCAGCGCTAGCGCTTGGCTGAGTTGGGTTGCCCCCTCTGGCATCACCGCACTGCTCGCCAAATTGACTAAATTGACCCGATTGGCCAGCAGCTCTTGCGGGGTTAGCGGTAGCTGCTGGCTGGTTTCGGCAGGTGCGGCTTCAGCGTCTTCTGGGGCGGCTTCTTCATCTGCGATGAAGTTCATTTTTTCCGCTTCGTGATCTTCGCTGCCAGCTGCCTTCTCTGCGTCGGTATCTTCAGGCAGAGCACTGAGCTGGGGCTGATCCTCTGCATCGATTGGCTGGGGCGAATTGATTGTGACGGGCTTGGGCTTGGCAGACTGTGTGGCGGCGGCTGAGAGTACCGGGCTATTTAGGTTAGTTATCAGCATATCGGCCTGTCGAAACGCTTCAACCGTGGTGACCAGCGCCGCGCCAGGATTGACTTGATCCGGCAGTCGCTGGCTAACAGGCAGCCGATTCAGCAGATCGCTGTTGCTAAAGATCAGGCTGATGCTGGGATCATCTGGGTTGAGCACGGGCTGCCGAACAATCGAGACGCGCTCTGAAACGGTTTGGACAGAGCCAGAGGGAATAGCGTTGTGGAACAGGCCAGTCAGCGAAGCCTTTGAGCGCTGAAAAGCTGCTGGATTAACGTAGTAACCGGCCAGCTCGAAGCTACAGCCAATCAAAAAGGCGGTGATGGCAGCACTGCCCAAAACCAGAGCGCGACCGGCAGGCTTCTGGCCAATAAACCAGCGAATCGACTGATCCGTGAGTTCTACAGAACTGAGCTTAAGCGCCTGGAGCTGATGTCTCAAACCGCTTTTCAAACTGTGTTTCGTCCGACTAGCCGTGTTTCCTGACTTGGCTTTACGCGGCTGACCGGGCTGCGGCTTGAACAGAAAAGAGGGCAGCCTGTCTAAAACACTAGCCTTGATACTGGCCTTAATACTGACCTTGCGAGTCGCGGCTACAGGAGCCAGCTTTTTTGGCGCGGTTAGGGCAGCCTCTTGAGCGGCAGCTAGCGTAACGGCAGGCGGCACTGCCTTGGGCTGAGCCAAGCTCGTTTCGGCAGGCGAGGATACTGTGGCCAGTGTTGCAGTGGCCAGTGTTGCAGCGGCCAGTGTTGCGGCGGCGGCAGGCTGAGCAACCTGCCGAGCCGAAGGGGGAATAATTCGAGCTGATTTCTCCCAAAGCTGCTCTGAAGCTCCGACCATCTGAGCCGTAATTCGCACCTGCTGGATCGCTTCTGAATCGAGCTTGCAGAGGCGATGGCAAATATAGCGCACCAGCTTGTCACAGTCTGGCACTTGACGGCTGACAATTTGAATGGCTAGTCCTCCGGATGGCTCTGACGCAATTTGAGCGCAAATGCCTTGAGGCACCAGATCGCGGTTCAGCCAAAAGGCAATGGCTCGCGAGTTTCCCGTCTGTGCCAGCTTGATTACAGAAGCCTGCCATGAACTGTCCAGATTTGCCATCGATCACTCCTCTTCCTGAGCCTCACGTACAGGGCTATTTTTCTACGTCAACAAATTTAGTCAAAGATAGCTCAAGCCTTGCTGTTTGGCATCGCTTTTGCTGAAAACCACGCAGAACCCGCAGCTCATGCAGATATCCGAGAACCCCTCTGTGCAAATGAGTGACTACTCTCACCTGAGCTGTGATTTTAGATCACATCGCCGAATCGATCTCAGTCAATTCTGCGCTCCAGGCAATTGACCAGAATTGAGAGATAAATCTTGTACTCGGGGTGACTGACAATGCCACTTTCCATGATCCACCGCCTCGTCCAGTCGGCTTTTCAGATGGGCTGCCTCAGCGTTGAGTCAGAGGGCTTGATTCGACAGGTGATTGCTGTGCGGGGCTATCAGGCCGCAGATCTATCGGCGCTGGAGGAACTCCACCAGGCAGTCTGTGCAGGGCGGGTCAAGCGAGAGGCTGGCGATACTCTGAATATCTTTACGATGCCGTCCCGTTAGCTATCCTGAATCACTATCCTGAATTAAATTAAAGGGGACTTTGCATCCGCTGAAATTTTTAGGATACCTATGGCTCCAGATTCTCAGTTCTCCGAAAATTCTGCGTCCAATCGCATCACGGCTGATGCAGAAATGAGCTACGAATCTTACGAATCTGGGGCCTTGGCGGCTCCGTCTTCAGCCAACAATGAACTTCGCAATCAGGCCGCGCTTGAGAGTTTTACAGCGGCCTCTTCTGGCGGCGCATATTCCGGCAGCACATATTCCGGCAGCGCACAGCCAATTTTCGGTCAGCGTCAGCGTCAGCCCCCGCTCGAACTGCTGATTTTTTTGGCGCTCTTGCTGATGATTGTGGGGCTGGGCTTTAGCAATTTCTGGCTCGCCTTTACGGGAGCGACAGTAGCATTGCTGATCTCGCTTCGTATTCTCTGGCAGCTGGTTTGGAAAATTTTTACTGAGCTAATTTCTCCCCAGGAGCGGCTCATCCTGACGGGTTTTATTGGCCTGATGCTGGCGGGCTATGGGCTAGTGCAGCTCAGCGGATGGGGTGTCGGCTTTGATGCCTGGTATCAGAGTCTCAACTGGGAGGCAATTGGCGCAACGGGCGAAGTCTTTGGGGCGCTGGGGCAGATTTTGATCGCGGTGCTAGCAGTCTATATTGCTTGGCGGCAGTACGTGATTTCCAAAGATTTGACGATCCAGCAAAATATGATCACACAGCAGCAGACGATCGACTCTTACTTTCAAGGCATTTCCGATTTGGTGCTAGACGAAGAGGGGCTGCTGGAAGACTGGCCGCAGGAACGCGCCATTGCCGAAGGCCGCACGGCAGCAATTCTCAGCAGCGTCGATTCTAGCGGCAAGGCCAAGGTGCTGCGGTTTCTGTCGCGCTCGCGGCTGCTGTCGCCCCTCCAACGCGATCGGAGACTGGGACGCGCCATGCTGGACGGCAAGGGTGGCTATGCTGAAGACCGCGACTACGGAGTGCGGGTGGTAGATTTGGGCGTGATGCTGGCTGGATCAAACCTATCGGGGACGGATTTGCGCTGGACGGATCTGAGCGACATCAATCTGATCCGCGCCAACTTAAAAGGCTGCGACATGGTGAAAACCAACCTGGCACGCACAATTTTATGCGGCGCGGTGCTGGCTGGCTCTGACATGATGGGCTGTCGCCTGTTTTACGGCTCTGCTGCGACGGCCTCCCCCCGCACCCGCCACGACATTCCCAACTATCAGACCGGAGCCTATACCGGAGCCGTAGTTGAAGACGCTGACTTGAGCGGTGTGCTGCGGCTATCTGAGGAGCAGCGCTACTACTGCTGCGCTTGGGGCGGTGATGCCACTCGTTCAACCGTACCGGGCGGCTGTGAAGGCATTCCCAATCGGCTCAACGAGTCTTAACGCATCTACTAGGTCAGAAATCTCAGGCCGCTAGCAAATCTGCCACCGTTCAGCAACCTCGCTTACACTGAGGCGACTGAGATTAAACAAACTTCTGAGTTCAGGGTTTTACCGAGTTACGCTGCGAGGTTCGGTTTGCCATACTCTTGAATGAGCCAGTACGTAGGCTAGGAACAGACCTGACTCACACCTTTCTAAGATAGCAACGAATTTTTTGAATCGAACAGGGTACCAAACCCCCTATCTACAGTCCCTATCGGCCTCTTAAAACTGTCAACTCCTATGTGTTCCAACTCCTTACACCGATCACTAACGCCTGACTCTGCTCAAACCAACTCTGCTCAAACCAACTTTGTTCAAACCGCTGTCAAAACGCAGCCTACAGATCTACAAGCTGTGATTAACCGAACTCTGCGTTCGCTGCGGCCTCGTCTCAAGTCCCAGTCAGAGCAGCGCGGCATTCAGGTGGTCTGTGACTATGGCGATCTGTTGGCGGTGGAGTGCAGCGCCGAGATTGACCAGGTGTTTACAGCTCTGATTGCTCAGGCGATTGAAGCTGTTTCGCCTCAGGCTGATGCTGCCCATACTGATGCTCATACTGTCACAGTACAGCGGCCTCAGGTGACAATTCGGACGATGCAGATTCCTGATCCGCAGGGTGGCAATCCGCGCGTAGTGGTCTGCGTGGCGGATAACGGCGCTGAAATCTCACTGGAGGAGCAGAGTCAGATCTTTGCCGCCGCCGGAAAGCGGTCTAGCTCAGCACTTCGCAGCTGCTACGAGATTGTGGTGCATCAGCATGGTGGCGATCTGCAATGCTACTCGCAGGCTAGCGGTACTGAATTTTGGGTGGAGCTGCCTGTCAATCAGGCTCGTAGCTTAGCTTAACTAGCCCAGATGAACTAGCCCAGATGAACTAGCCCAGATGAACTGGCTCGGATGAACTGGCCTATAGTAAATGGATGAGCTTTCGGCTGGGCTGTGCAATCTGGGCTTACAAAGACTGGGTAGGCGATCTGTTTCCCAAGGGCAGTCGGCCTGCTGATTTTTTGCAGCTCTACAGTCGGCGGTTTATGACAGTTGAGGGCAACACGACTTTTTATTCGGTTCCCGATGCCGCCACAGTGCAGCGCTGGGCAAGCCAAACGCCGGCGGGCTTTCAGTTTTGCCCGAAGCTGCCGCGCCAGATCACGCATCAGGGTAGGCTAGTGCCGCAGCTTCCGGCGCTGCTAAGCTTTGTGGAGCGAATGCAGGGATTGGGCAATCGGCTGGGCGTTTTGTTTGCCCAACTGCCGCCCAGCTACAGCCCCGCAGAACTGGCCGATTTGCAGGCTTTTTTGCGCGCTTGGACAACTGAGGTGCCAACTGAGGCAAAGCTGGCGGTGGAGCTGCGGCATCCTGGCTGGTTTGAGCTAGAGCAGGCCAATCACCTGAATGCGCTGCTAGCCGACTTTGGGGTAGGGCGAGTCTTGCTGGATACGCGCCCAATCTACGAATGCCCTGACGATCCGCAGCTCACCTCCGAGCGCCGCAAGCCGCGACTGCCGCTTCAGCCCGTCACGACTGCCGCCTTCAGCATCGTGCGCTACATTAGTCATCCAGAGCTGGCTTACAATCAGACCTACCTGGAGTTTTGGGCGATGCAGGTGCAGCAATGGCTCCAGCAAAACCAGCAGGTTTATTTTTTTGTGCATTGCCCTGTTGAGCAGCATTCACCGCATATCGCTCGCCACTTTCAGCAGCTTTTAGAGCTTGTGGAGCCAGATTTAGTGCCGCCCCTGCCCTGGAATTTGATCGAGTCGGCGGTACTTCCCGTCGCCAGACAGCTCGACTTGTTTTAAGCGCTTTAGAATAGGCGATGGACTACCCCACAGAATCCCCACATATCAAGAGAAATCTGAATGACCGTCGTACCCTCAAACCGTCCTTCACTTAATCGATTAAGCCAATTCGATCGCCAGCTTTGGAACCGCTTTGTGGCAATTGCTCAGCCCTACTGGTTTCCGACCGCCAAAAATCAGGGCAAGCTGTTTTTTCTGCTGATTGGGCTGCTGATTATCTTTCTATTTGCGCTGCTGTTTTTGCTCACCAGCGGCGTGGTGATGCTGCTGAATGCGCTGCTGCCAGAATTTATGGGCGAGACAGCGGGCGGGCTGATGGGCATGGTGCAGGGCACGTTTGGCTCTCCCGCAATTTGGGTGGTGCTAGCAGCGCTGCTGATTCCGGCGGCGGCTTTTTTTGTGGCGCGCGCTCAGGTGACTCCCCGCTGGCAGCAGTGGATGTTTCTGGGCGTGCTGCTGCTGCTGTCGCTGTCAGTGAGCGGCATGAACGTTTTGATTAGTTATGTTGGCAACTTCTTCACCACGGCGCTTTCAGAGCGTGATGCCCCGACCTACTGGCGCTTCTTTTTTGTCTATGCAGGCGTGTTTGCGGTGGCTACGCCAATTGTTGTATTTTATACCTTCGTCCAAGATTTGCTGGGGCTGCGCTGGCGAAACTGGATGACACAGAAGTTCTTGGGGCAATATTTTCACAGCCGTGCCTACTATGAAATCAACTTTGAAGAAGATATCGACAATCCTGACCAGCGGATTGCCGAAGATATTAAGTCATTTACCACCACTAGCCTCAAATATCTGCTGCTAGGGCTGGGGGCAGTGATTGACGTAATTTCGTTTACCGGAATTCTCTGGTCAATTTCGCGGTTTTTGGCGATTTTCCTAGTCGGCTATGCGCTGGTCGGCACAATTGTAGCAGCGCTGTTTGGTCGCAGACTGATTGCACTTAACTTCAATCAGCTGCGCCGCGAGGCCGATTTTCGCTATGGCTTGGTGCATGTGCGTGACAACGCCGAGTCGATTGCTTTTTATCAAGGCGAAGCCCAAGAAATGGGGCAGATCCGCCGCCGCTTTGCAGAAGTGCTGCAAAACTTTCGGTTTTTGATTGGCTGGCAGCGCAACCTGCTCTTTTTCCGCACGCCCTACCGCTATGCGACCTATATTTTGCCCTCGGTGATCTTGGCTCCGCTCTACTTTTCAGAGCAGATCAGATTTGGTGATATTAGTCAGGCTGGATTCGCCTTTTCCCAGATTTTTGAGGCCTTTGCTTTAGTCGTGCTGGAAATTACTCAGCTCAGTACCTTTGCCGCAGGCATCAACCGACTGGAGACTTTTACCGAAGCCCTAGAAGCTCAAGACCAACCGCTGCCTGCCGAGATCAGCACGATCAGTACCCGACAGGCTGCCGAAATTGCCTTGAGCGACCTATCGCTGACCACACCTAAAGGGCAACGAATCTTGCTCAACGATCTGTCGGTGGCGCTTCAGCCACAGCAGAGTTTGGTGATTGTGGGGCAGAGCGGCGTGGGTAAAAGCTCTCTGCTGCGCGCCATTGCCGGACTCTGGAACAGCGGCAGCGGCAACATCGCGCGTCCTGATCTGTCGGAAATGCTGTTTTTGCCGCAGCGGCCTTACATGGTGCTGGGCAGCCTCCGCGATCAGCTGCTCTATCCCAACCTGGATCGCGCTACTGACGACGCGCAGCTTCAGGTAGCCTTGCAGCAGGCCAATCTGCCGGAGCTAGTCGAGCGAGTCGGTGGCTTTGACGTAGAGCTAGACTGGCGAGATGTTTTATCTTTGGGCGAACAGCAGCGCTTGGCCTTTGCCCGACTGCTGCTCACCAAACCTCGCTACGCCATGCTAGACGAGGCGACTAGCGCCCTTGACTTAGGCAACGAAAAGCGGCTCTACGAAACGCTGCGCGAGATGGGGGCGACGTTTGTCAGCGTTGGCCATCGCACCAGCCTGCTGAAATATCATGACTTTGTGCTGGAGCTGTACAGCGATTCAACCTGGAAGCTGACGCCGATTGGCGAGTATCGGGTGAATGAAGAGGCGTTTGTTTAGGCAAGTTTTAGTTTTAAGGGGATTCAGCAGGCGTTTCTGGGTCGCAGATTGCTGCTAGCTCAAACTGAGAGAGCAGCAGCTTTAGCCCCATGATTGCAAAGCCGGTGGCCGCAATTCCCTTGACCCAAGCCATCGGCAAGAGCTGCGAAATCCCTTCTCCTAGCAGAACGCCCAAAAAGCTGGCCAGCAATAGTGCAGCTGATGTGCCCAAAAAAATTGCCTTCAGCGACTTCGAGCTGCCGCTGAGCGCAATTGCGGCCAGCTGACTTTTATCGCCCAACTCTGAAACAAACACCATCACAAAGCTGACTCCCAACAGATGCCAATCCATATGCTGAGCCCAAATCCCTAAAGATGAAACACTTCCCAAAACAGCTGAGCTGAGATCAGCAATAGTAGAACTCCTGCCGCCGTTTCCAGCGTTTTAGCCGAGATGCGCCGCGCCAGCCAGCAGCCCAGCCAGACCCCAAGCAGGCTAGTTATGACGAGCGCTGTACCTGCGCCAGCAAACACAATCCAGGGTGCGTGCGATTTGGCAGCTAGCAGCAGCGTGGTCAGCTGAGTTTTGTCGCCCAGCTCAGCGAGAAAAATGGTCAAAAACGTGGAGAGAAATACTTTTAAATTAGTGCCGCCAAGAGGGCTGACAGCAGGTAATGGTTCAGATGACAGCTGAGAGGCCGACTGAGAGGCCGACGCCCCCAACTCCGACTCGTCTTCAGTCGATGCGATTTGCAAAACGCTGCTGCTAGATGATTGCGAAGCGGACTGAAGCGACATCGGCGATCGGTTCCGTGGGAAAGGCTGCTTTCATATTTCTTTCATTTTATCCTGATATAGCCCCCCAAGCGCAACCCCCAATCTCAAACTAGATGCCAACCGCCTGATCAAACTTCAGCATTTCCAGGCTGCGATCGCCATAAACGCCTTCAATTTGCTCTCGGCAGCAGTCAATTGCAAACTCATTGAGTTCGTCTGGTTCAATTCCATAGAGATCTTGAAATACATCAGCTTCGACCCGGCAAAAGCGCGGGCGCTCGGCATAGACGCGGCATTCGCGGTTCAGCGCATCATAGTTAACGCACCAGCCATCTTCGCCCACCAGACTCAGATAGAGCGCTAGCTCAGGCGGCGAGAGATACTGATCTAGGTCGGGGCGATCGCTCGGATCGAGGTGGCAGCAAGCGCCACAGTGTTTTACGCAATGCCAGTTTGCCATGCGGACGGCTCCTTGTGAAGGTCTGAGGACTTGATGGACGAGCGCAGATGGAGAGCCTTGCCAAGTCTACTTTAGCGAGCTTTCGCAAATACTGAAACAGACTGTAACTTTGTGCGGAGATTCCAGCCTTAAGCAGGTAAAATAAGGGCGGATTAGTCAATCAGACTACCGAATCACGTTAAACACGTTTAAAACTCGCGGGCTTGTTTGGGAGGCGATATGGATTTTTTGTCTGGATTGTTGGGTGGGATTAATTTTGAGACAATCGCTCAGCTGACGATGCTGGCACTGATTGTGATTGCAGGACCAGCCGTGATTTTTGTGCTGGCTTTTCGGGGTGGCGATCTGTAGGCTCGTCTAGCTTTATTGAAACTCTCTACCTGCTCTTGCTACAGCTCCGTTTTGGCCTGTGGCAGGGGCAGTAGTTTTTGTTGACCGCAAATTTCACCTCAAACTGGGTGTCTCCAGTATTTATTAGCTACAATTATCTCGTCTTGTCTGGAATGGGAACTTTAAGATCGCAAGATCAAAATCGCGTAGCTGGCTACTCAGTGTCCCGCTCTGAACCGTGATATTTTAAATAATTCAGTTGAGAATTCTTTGAAGATATGCCCTCTTTGAAGGTATGTACTTGTTGATCTGTTTTATCTTGCTAGGCTTGGTACATCGTCGCGTCGAGGACTTGCCGTGACCAGTTCTGTCACTCTGCCCGCTGCTTTCTCGCTCCGATCATTTGAAGACAATAGCCGCCTTCGGCTGTTTTCCGGCTCCGCGAACATACCTTTGGCTCAAGAGGTAGCACGCTATCTGGGCATGGATTTGGGGCCGATGGTACGCAAGCGATTTGCAGACGGCGAGATTTACATCCAGATTCAGGAGTCAATTCGCGGCTGCGATGTCTATCTAACGCAGCCCACCTGCTGTCCAGTGAACGATCACTTGATGGAGTTGCTGATCATGATTGACGCCTGCCGCCGCGCCTCAGCCCGGCAGATCACTGCCGTGCTGCCCTACTACGGCTATGCTAGAGCCGACCGCAAAACCGCCGGACGCGAGTCAATTACGGCTAAGCTGGTCGCCAATTTAATCACCGAGGCGGGGGCTGACCGGATTCTGGCGATGGATCTGCACTCAGCCCAAATTCAGGGTTATTTTGATATCCCGTTTGATCATGTTTACGGCTCGCCCGTGCTGCTAGACTATCTACTGAGCAAAAATCTCAGCGATATCGTGGTTGTCTCGCCTGACGTAGGTGGTGTGGCGCGCGCCAGAGCCTTTGCCAAAAAGCTAAACGACGCGCCGCTGGCGATTATTGACAAGCGTCGGCAGGCGCATAACGTAGCTGAGGTGATGAACCTAATTGGTGACGTGGCGGGCAAAACGGCTGTTTTAGTTGATGACATGATCGATACAGCTGGCACGATTTGTGAAGGGGCAAGGCTGCTTCGCAAAGAAGGAGCCCGCCAAGTCTACGCCTGCGCGACCCACGCTGTATTTTCACCTCCCGCCATCGAGCGGCTTTCAGCAGGGCTATTTGAAGAGGTGATTGTCACCAATACGCTGCCCATGGACGAAGATCGGCAGTTCCGGCAGCTGACGGTGCTTACTGTCGCTAACCTGCTGGGCGAGACCATCTGGCGGATTCACGAAGATAGCTCCGTCAGCAGCATGTTTCGCTAGATATTTTGCTAATGCAGCAGCGCCTGCGTCAAGCTGCCAATTGAGGCATCGAGCTGACCGAGCTGCAAGAGTAAGGCGCTGCGCTCTTGCCAGCACAGGTAGTCATCCGACTGGAGCTTGAGGGCACGGTTGAAGCTGAGTAGCGCGGCTGAGTATTGCTTCAGCTGAGCCAAAACTCGGCCTCGGTTGCGCCAAACCTGGGGGAGATTATGCTGAAGCTTTAGCGCCTGATCATAGCTTTTGAGCGCCGCTTCGGTGCGGTTGAGCCGCTCTAGCGCCAAGCCCTGGTTATACCAGATTTGCGGCTGCCGGAGGTTGAGCGTCAGCGCTTGGTGATAGCTTTGGATGGCCTCCCCATAGCGCCGAAGCTGGAGCAGCGCATCGCCTCGGTCGCTCCAGGCTTGCGGCTGGTCAATCCGCAGCTTCAGCGCCTGATCAAAGCTCTGGACGGCGGCCAGGTATTGCTGAGTTCGCAGCAGCGCCGTACCCCGCAACAACAGCGCTGCATAGAGCTGTGGATCCAGCCGCAGCGCCTGCTCAAAACTGTGAATGGCTGCCCCATAATCAGCGGCCTGGAAGCGTAGGCTGCCCTGAGCCGCCCAAATTTCCGCCTGCTGCGGATTCAGTTCGAGGGCGCGGTTAAAGTCTGCAAGTGCCGCCTGCTGCTGATGCAAGTGCAGCATCGCCCGACCGCGCGCTGCCCAGACGATGCTCTGGTCTGGACAGCGCTGCACCACCTGATCCAAAATCTGGGCTGCGGCCTGGGGCTGCCCTATCTGCAACAGCAGTGTGCCCTGATAAAACTGAGCCTCAACGTGATCAGGCTGAAGCTGCAAGACTCGTATAAAGCAGTCTGCTGCTGATGGCCACTGATGCAGCTGCTCTAAGGCAATGCCGCGATGCAGCCAAGCGTCGGCGTGATTAGGCTGAAGGGCTAAGCTGCGGGCAAAGCTGACGGCGGCGGTCTGAAACTGCTGGAGCTGGAGGCAGGCAATGCCGCGCCAGTACCAAGCTGCTGACCTCTGGGGCTGCACCTGAATGATTTGCTCCAAGCCTGCCAGGGTTGTCAGGGCTAGCTCAGGCTGCCTCAAAGCCTGAACATAGCTCTCTAGCGCGGCTTCCCACAGCTCTAGCTGCACCAGCGCCGCCGCCCGATCTAGCCAGTGCGGCTGGGCGGAGTCGAGCTGAATGGCGCGGTCGTAGCTGGCAACGGCACTTTCATAACGCTCCAGCTGGTAGAGCACCTTGCCGCGCTGATGCCAGTTCTCCCAGCGGTTGGGCTGGTAGCTGATCGCCTGATCCAGATCGCTGAGGGCGGCAGGATAGCGCTCTAGCTCAAACAGGGCGCGGGCGCGATTGGTGAAGGCTGCCCCAAGCTGCGGGTCGAGCGCAATGGCGCGGTCATAGCTGGCAACCGCTTCAGCATATTGCTGAAGCTGGGTTAGCGCCACGCCTCGGTTGTTCCAGGCGGCGGCATTCTGCGGATTGACCAGCGCCCGATCATAGCTGGCAACGGCTTCGGCATATCGCTCCAGCGCGGCTAAGGCGTAGCCCCGGTCATACCAGGCGGTGAGCTTATCGGGCTGAAGCGCCAGCGCCCGGTCGTAGTCGGTAATCGCCTCAGCATATTGCCGCAGTTCAGCCCGCGCACAGCCTCGGTTATACCAGGCTTGAGACAGATTGGGGCGGATCTGAACAGCGCGGCTGTAGCTCTCAATGGCCTCTGAGAGGCGCTGCATCCGGCGCTGCACGACGCCTCGGTTGTACCAAAAGACGGCATCTTGGGGATAAAACTTCAGCGCCTGATCGTAGGCGGCAATCACCTCTGGGTAACGCTCTAGCCGATCCAGAGCCAGACAGTAGCTCTGCCAGCTGGCTCGATCCTGCGGCTGAAATTGCAGCGCTTGCCCAAAGCAATCGAGTGCCGACTGCCAGGATTCGGCCTTCAGCAGCAGCTCGCCCTTCTCGCGCCAGTGCGTCTGGCCAAGCTGCTGCGCGATTGTCGTTGTGGCCGTCGTTGTGGCTGTCGTTGTGGCTGTTGTGGGATCCTGAGCGGGTATAACGGATAAGGTTTCGGTAGCCGAGTCTAGCTCAATCATGTGCAAATTTAGCGATCACCCTACGTGATGTTCCTTAATACGCAAAGTCTCAGCAGAATTCAGACAATCTAGCTCGACTTCGCAGAAAGATCATAGATTGGGCTATAGGTAAGCTGGCGGCTTGTTTTAGCTAGCAGTGTCTTCAACAATTGAGCAAAGGTACTTTTTGAGTCATGCTGATGAAGCCGTAATCGATGCAAATCAACTCATAGGAGAGCTAGACATGACAGCAGGACTCGATCCCGTTAAGGTAATGAAACAAGAGGTAGGGCGTGCCGCAGCCAGCCGCGTCCAGTCCGGCACGGTAGTTGGACTCGGAACTGGCTCTACGACTGCGTTTGCCATTCAGTTTTTGGGTGAGCGGCTCAGCTCAGGCGAGCTAAAAGATATCAAAGGCGTGCCCACTTCGTTTCAGGCTTCGGTGCTGGCCAAGCAATATGGGATTCCCTTAACGACGCTGGACGAGATTGAAAAGATCGACATTGCGATTGACGGAGCCGATGAAGTTGACCCGCAAAAAAATCTGATCAAAGGCGGTGGCGCAGCCCATACCCGCGAAAAGCTGGTGGACAGTCTGGCCGATCTATTTATTGTGGTCGTGGACAGCAGCAAGCTGGTCGATCGGTTGGGCAGCACCTTTCCGCTGCCGCTAGAGGTACTGCCGCTGGCGATTGCGCCCGTCACCCGCGCCGTCGAAAAGTTGGGCGGTCAGCCGGCGCTGCGGATGGCGGTCAAAAAAGACGGCCCGGTGATTACCGATCAAGGCAACATGATTATTGATGTCAAGTTTACGGCCATCGACAGCCCTGCCGAGCTGGAGAAAACGCTCAACAATATTCCCGGCGTACTGGACAACGGCTTGTTTGTGGGCTTGGCCGACCTGATTTTGGTGGGCGAAGTTAAAGATGGTCAGCCCAGCGTCCGGGAAATCTAGCGCATCAGGCTGGCTTCGAGAAGTTGTTGAGGTGACGAGCCAACTGCTGCGACTTCAGGCCATATTCCAAAGCCTCCAGCACCCGCACCACGCCCGTCGTGTTGATCAGCTCGACGGATTTGCCTAGCCGCTGCGCCGCCTGCATCGCCTTGTCGGTCAGCTTGTGGCTGGTGTAGCCCGTCAGCACCAGCGTCAGGTCGGCATTAGCGATATGGGCTTCGGCCTGCTCAGCAATTTGCGGGCCCGCCTGCGCTGTACACCAGACCAGTGTCACGTTGGCGTCACGCAGCCGATTGCGGACGGCTGTTTCCAGCCGATCATGTCCGCCAAAGATCACGACTTTTCCCTGAAGCTGACTGTAGGGATTGGGGCGTTTCTCGCCGATGCGGTGGCGGGTGCGAGGCTGGACATTGGGCGCATGGTCGACCTTATTGCGGTTCTCCATCGCCTTGCTGTAGATATAGCCCAACGTCTGCTCATGACTGCCGCGCAGCCGCGCCACCGGGCCTTCTTCGCTATGCGCGTTGATCTGATCAATCAGCGCTTCTACCACGACTTCTAATGCGCCAATGGCTTTCAGATCTGGCAGATGGCCGCGAATCGCCACCGCCGCGTCGGTAGCGCTAAAAAAATCGGTCTGCTCGGCCACCATCTCCAGCAGGTCGGTTTTGAGCGCCTGTCGCCAGCGGTCGGTCTGTTCGGCTAAGCGTGCATCTAGCAGCCGCTCTTCGTTCAGCACCATTTGACGATCGATGGACTGAGCGGCGAGGATAGGCGCTTCTTCGATGCGCTGGCGCAGGTCGGCAGCTGTTTCGGCTAATTTTTGCTGAGTTGGACTTTGGCAATTTTCGGCGGCTAATGTTTGCAGCATGGCCTCTACGTCGCTGAGTAGGGGATCTAAGCGTTGCCGAATTTTGGTGACCTCCTGCTGAATTTGACTTTCTCGCTGGGCTTGCAGCCGCTTTTCTTCGAGTTCGAGCTTGGCGAGCGACAGCAAATCTTGGACTGAGTCTTCTAAGTTATCCAATTCAGAAATGTCCATAACGCGCAACTACAATAGATTGAATGAGGCTCAAAGAGCCAGTGCTGAGCGGGTACTCAGCTGTTTCTGCACTAGCTGGCAGATGATCTCAGACTAGGGTTACAGCTCAGCTATAGATTAACCAGATTAACGGTTTTTAGAGCTGACGGTAGCTGGAGAATCTAGTTCTGGCGGTTGATTATCTTGGCTCAACTTCATCCCGGCTTAATTTACCCTGACTCAATCAAAACCCCGCTGCTTGTCAACCCTGCAATCTTGTCAACCATGCAATATCGAAGATTTGGCCGAACCGAGCTGATGATGCCGATTTTTTCCTGCGGCGGTATGCGCTACCAATATCGCTGGCAGGATTTGCCGCTGAGTGACATTCCAGCCGAGAATCAGGCAAACCTGGAGGCCACGATTCGGCAGGCGGTCGATTTGGGCATTACTCACATCGAAACGGCCAGAGGCTACGGTACCTCCGAACTCCAGCTGGGGCAAATTTTGCCGAAGCTACCGCGCCAGAAGCTGATTGTCCAGACCAAAGTCTCGCCGACTGCCGACCCAGAGGAGTTTCGCCAGACCTTTGAGCAATCGCTGCAAAACCTGGGGCTAGACTATGTAGATTTACTAGGACTACATGGCATCAATAATACCAACACGCTTAATTATAGCTTGGGCAATAACGGCTGCTTGGCTGTGGCGCGTCAGCTGCAATCGGCTGGTAAAGTCAGGCATGTAGGCTTCTCCACCCATGGTTCCACCTCAATCATTATTCAGGCAATTGTTACCGGCCAATTTGACTATGTGAATCTGCATTGGTACTACATTAATCAGCTGAACTGGCCAGCCATTGAGGCCGCAGCGCAGCAGGATATGGGCGTGTTTATTATTAGCCCTTCTAATAAAGGCGGCTTGCTCTATCAGCCTTCCCAGCGGCTCGTCGATCTCTGCGCTCCGCTTAGCCCGATGTTGTTTAACGATCTGTTTTGTCTCAGCCATCCCCAGGTTCACACTCTGAGCTTGGGGGCGGCTCGTCCAGGCGATTTTGCCGAACATCTCAAAACTCTAGAGCTGCTGGATCACGCTGAGGAGCTCCTGCCGCCCATCCAGCATCGGTTAGAGCAAGCCGCGATTGAGCGACTAGGCGCAGACTGGATGAGAAGCTGGCATCTGGGCTTACCCGATCCGGAGCAGACCCCCGGACGCATCAACATTCCCGTGATTCTCTGGCTGCGCAACCTAGCGTTGGCCTACGACATGTTGGAATACGGCAAAATGCGCTACAACCTGCTGGGAAACGGCGGCCACTGGTTTCCGGGCACCAGAGCCGAGCAGATTGATCAGCTAGACTTCAGCGCAGCTCTGGCGCAGAGTCCTCACGCGGCGAAAATTCCGCAGCTCCTTAAAGAAACGCACCAGCTTTTGGGCGGCGAGGCTGTGCAGCGGCTCTCGCAGTCTAATTAGCTCGCATCAGCGATGAGGCATGAGAGATTCTACGGAGAAAACTGTAAAGACTGTGTAAAGTGTGATCTGAACTGGCAGTGGCTGGAAAAACATCACATTACAATACGCACAGCTAGAGCAATGAGCACCTGCCCCAACCCAGCTCATTCAGGTCGTGAAGCCAGATCGCGATCCCAGACCGCGATCTCACAGCCACATCAAAGCCTATACTGCTGAAAGTAAGATTACAGAGCTGAGCTATTTCGGAGGCTGGATTGAATATGGGGCAACGGGGCGTAACGGTTTGGTTCACGGGGCTGAGCGGTGCGGGTAAAACCACCATCTGTCAGGTTGTTGAGCAGGCTTTGCGAGCGCAAGGGCATCAGCTTGAGGTCTTGGACGGTGACGTGGTGCGAGAAAACCTGACCAAAGGCTTGGGGTTTAGCAAAGCAGATCGCGATGAGAATATTCGTCGGATTGGCTTTGTGGCTCACCTGCTCACCCGAAACGGTGTCATTGTCCTGGTTTCAGCAATTTCGCCCTACCGGGAAATCAGAGAGCAGGTGCGGCAAAAGATTGGGGATTTTGTGGAGATCTATGTCAGTACGCCGCTGGAAGTCTGCGAGCAGCGTGATGTCAAAGGGCTGTACAAACGCGCCAGAGCAGGGCAGATCAAGCAGTTTACTGGCATTGACGATCCCTATGAGCCGCCCGATAACCCAGAGGTAAACTGTCAGACTCAGCAGGAAACAGTAGAGCAGAGCGCTCAAAACGTCCTGAACTGCCTCAAGTCGCTGGGCTATCTGGATCAAGTTCCCGTTTTGCAGCAGATTTGAGGTACTGGCCTCAACCCGTGGATTCCCTGATTGAGATTGGCATAGAGCGCGAGTTTCCCGTTACTTGCTCGCTAATTGAATAGGCACGGATATGCTCAAGCGCGTCTCAAAGCTGCTCTATGTTCTCAAAGAGGATATTGGAGGGCTGGTTCTACTGCTCCTCACCTTCACGGTTGTCTCTGTCTTAGAAGCAGTTGGCATTGGGTTTGTTGGCCCGTTTCTATCGCTAGCCGCGAATCCGTCTAGCGTTCAGACTATACCGCTGCTGCATCAAATCAGTCAAAGCCTGAACGTTCAGTCTGATGCTCAGTTCGTTGTTCTAATTGGCATTCTGCTCTGCGTTATTTTTCTGATTAAATCACTGCTGTACTTTGTGTCGCAGGCCTATATTATCGGCTTTGCTTACGGCCAGCAGCGAAAGGTCATGCAAAAGCTGCTGCAAGCCTATTTAGAAGTCCCCTATACCTTTCATCTCAATCACAACACGGCGGGGCTGATCAACAGCATCACGTTTGAAACTTATCGATTCTGCAGCGAGTTCTTGCTGCCCCTGCTGCAAGCTGCGGCGAGTCTGGTGGTGCTGGCGGTGATTATGCTGCTGCTGGCCAAGACCAACCTGCTGTTTCTGGTAATGGTGCTGGCGGTGCTGCTGCCTGTATTCTGTCTGTTTTATACAATTCGGGAGCGGGTCAGCTACTGGGGGCAGGAAGGCTCTGTGGCCTACGAGGAGATTATTCGCGTGGTCAATCACAGCCTGGGCGGCATCAAAGAGACGCGGGTGATTGGCTGCGAACCCTATTTTATGAACCAGATGAACCGCGAATGCACCAGGCTAAACAGCGCGGCGTTTAGGTTTCACAGCGTTCAGAAGCTGCCCCGGATCTTAATTGAAGCGCTGCTGGTGGTGATTTTGGTTATATTTGTCTGCATCTCACTGGCTGCAGCCGAACCACAGCAGGACTTGATGGCGGTGCTGGGCGTGTTTGCAGTTGCAGCGATTCGGCTCATGCCCTCAGCTGGACAGTTTCTCAACTCGATGAACCAAGTTCAGAACTCGACCTATAGCCTCAATGTGATCTATGACGCTTTGAAGCAGGTTGAGCCAACCCGGAAGCTGAAACAGGCTTCCAAAGCGCTGCGGTTTGAGCGACAGGTCGAGCTCAGCAACCTCAGCTACAGCTATCCGGACGCACTAGAGTCGGCAATTAGCCGGGTGAACCTCAAAATCAAAAAAGGCCAGTCGATTGCGCTGATTGGCAAGTCGGGAGCTGGAAAAACCACGCTCGTAGACGTAATTTTGGGGCTGCTGACGCCTCAGAGCGGCGACCTCTATGTGGATGGTCAGTCCATCTACGACGACATCCGCGGCTGGCAAAACCTGGTTGGCTATATTCCGCAGTCCATTTTTTTGATTGATGATACTTTAGAGCGCAATATTGCCTTTGGTGTTCCTGACGAGCTAATTGATGCCGAGAAGCTGCGTCAGGCAATTGTGGCCGCCCAGCTTCAAGAGCTGCTAGAGCAACTGCCCGCAGGTCTGCAAACCGTGGTGGGGGAACGCGGAGTCAGGCTCTCTGGCGGTCAGCGGCAGCGGGTGGGGATTGCACGGGCGCTCTATCATGAGCGCGAAATTTTGGTACTCGATGAAGCCACTTCCGCCCTAGACAGCGAAACTGAGGCACTGGTGAACGGCGCAATTCAGGCACTCTCAGGCCACAAGACGCTGATCATCATCGCGCATCGACTTTCGACGGTGAAAAACTGTGACTATGTGTACCTGTTGGAACAAGGCCGAGTCGTGCAGTCGGGCAGCTATCAATCTGTGGTTTTAAGCCGTTAGCTTTGAGCTTAGCAGGCCGATAGCTGCTGTTGATTCAGGTGATTCATGTGCGGAGATGCTTCAGTATTCTGACAGCTGAAGCATCAAACTATTCTACCTATCGTATTCACGGAATTCACGCTTATGTTGGACGCTCCGCTAATCACGCCTGTCGTCTTGATTATATTTAAACGACTTGAAACGACTCGCCGCGTTTTTGCAGCAATCCGTCAGGTTAAACCCAAGCATCTGCTAGTAATTGCCGATGCTCCCCGTCATGACCGCCCCGGAGAAGCCGAAAAATGCGCGGCGGCCAGAGCAATCATTGATACCGTAGATTGGGACTGCGAGGTGATTAAACGCTATGCGGATCACAACTTGGGCTGCGCGCGCTCGGTGGCTAGCGGCTTGAGCTGGGCGTTTAGCCTCGTTGAGTCGGCGATTATCCTGGAGGACGACTGCCTGCCCGACCCCAGCTTTTTTGGCTTTTGCCAGGAGCTGCTGGAGCGCTACCGGGACGATAGCCGCATCACCTCTATTTCCGGCCAAAATGTCCAGCTGGGTCGCCGCCGTACCGACTATGACTACTACTTCTCAGCGTTTAACCATATTTGGGGCTGGGCGACTTGGCGACGCGCTTGGAATCACTTTGACCTGAGAATGCAGCGCTGGCCAGAATTCCGCGACCAAGGGCTTTTGGAGCAAATCTGGGAGCCTGCCGCTTGCCGCTACTGGCGCAATATTTTAGAGGCTACCTATAGCGATCCTAGTAGACAAACAAACTGGGACTATCAGTGGACATTTAGCTGCTGGAGTCAGAGCGGGCTGGGAATTATCGCCAATCAGAACCTGGTTTCTAATCTGGGATTTGACGCTGAGGGCACAAATATTCTGTCAGCTCAAGGCGAGTTTGCAGCGCGCTATAGCCAAATGCCAACCCAGCCGTTGAAGCTGCCGCTGCGGCATCCGCCGTTTGTATTACGCCACCTAGAAGCCGACCGCTTTACCCAAAATACGCTGTTTCGCCAGAGCCGATTGCAGCAGATGAAAGCACTGGTGAAAGCTCAAATTAAAGCTCAAATCAAGCCAGTCTCTGCTAAGCCAGTCTCTGCCAAGCAGCCCGCAGGCATCAGCCCTTTCTCAAGTTTGTAACGGCCAGATCTATAACCAGCAGAAAATCAGCAGAAAGCCAGCGTGGATATTTTACTGTTAAGCACATCAGATAGCTCAGGGGGAGCCGCACGCGCTGCTCAGAGGCTGCATCAAGGCTTGTTGAAACAGGCTAGTCACCCAGCTAATCACCCAGCTAATCACCCAGAGATTACGGCGCGAATGCTCGTACAGCAGGGCAGACCGACCGCTCAGGTGATTGCTCCAAAAACTCGGCTAGCGCAAGGGATAGCAACCGCTCGACTCAGCTTTGATGCCCTGCCGCTGAAGCGCTATCCGCACCGCACCGCCACCACTTTTTCGCCGCAGTGGTGTCCCGACAGGATTGCAGCACAAGTAAAAAAGCTGAAGCCCGACTTGATCAATCTGCACTGGGTAAACGAAGGATTCTTGCGGCTGGAAACGCTGGCAAAGCTGCCGCAGCCGCTCGTCTGGACGCTGCATGATATGTGGCCTCTGACTGGCGGCTGTCACTATAGCGGCGACTGCCGGGGCTATGAGCAGTCCTGTGGAGCCTGTCCGCAGCTGGGGAGCCAGAACCAGAGCGATCTATCGCATCAGATCTGGCAGCGGAAGCGACGCGCCTGGAATGCTGCCAATCTGACGCTAGTAGCGCTCTGCGACTGGATGGCTGAGGCCGCTCGCGCCAGCGCTTTGTTCAGCAACGCGCGAATTGAACGGATTCCTAACGGCATCGACACAGAAACGTTTCAGCCGCTAGAGCCTGAGATGGCAAGGCGACTGCTGCGACTGCCGCCAGATCGACCGCTGATTTTGTTTGGGGCGCTCAACGCTACCCAAGATCGGCGCAAAGGATTTCATCTGCTACAGCCAGCGCTACAGGCGCTATGTCAGCGGATGGGGCATGCCGAGCTAGTCGTGTTTGGAGCAGAGCGTCCCGCATCGCCGCCCGATTTTGGCCTGCCTTGTCACTATCTGGGCAGCTTTCAGGATGATCTGTCGCTGGCTTTGCTCTATTCTGCGGTGGATCTCTTTGTGCTGCCTTCTACAGAAGAAAACCTGGCCAATACGATTTTGGAGGCATTGGCCTGCGGTACGCCCTGCGTCGCGTTTGGCATCGGCGGTATGCCAGATTTGATCGAGCATCAGCAGAATGGCTATCTAGCCAAGCCAGGGGATACAAAAGACTTAGCTCAAGGAATGTGCTGGGTTCTAGAACAGCAGTCTAGATCGCCAAATCTAGCGCAGCGGGCTAGAGAAAAGGTAATCCAGGAGTTTACGTTAGAAATTCAGTCGCGCCGATATCTGAATCTATTTGCGGATATTTTGAGCGACTCGTCTGGATAATCCTCTCTGATGGCGGCTCTATATTCTAAATAATTCTAAATATCCTGTTGAGTCAACGGCTGTCCGGTGAATCTAGCGATCCCAATCCTATGAACCAAACCATTTCTGTCCCCGCCCCCCAGTCCAATCGGGCAGCACCCAACTCAACGCACTTAACGCACTCAACGCACTGGACTGAGAAACTAGAGCTAGCGCTGCTGATCTTGACATTGCTCTACTTTACCGAACTGAACATTGAGCCTCAGCTGATCAGCTTGGCCAATGTTGCCAGCTATGGGGTTGTGGGAGTCCTGGTTTGCCTGAATCTAAAGCACTGGAAGCGGCTACTCTACGTCAGCATTTGCGATTTGCCGCTGCTGCTGCTGCTGGGAGTGGCCACGCTCTCGGTTTTTTGGTCATCTGCCCCAGATTTTACTAGCGATGAAACCAAAGCCCTGCTGCGCGCTTCAGCGCTAGGCTTCTACATGGCCTTTCGCTACAGCCCCAGAGAGCAGATGCGAATTTTGGTCTGGACAGTGGGGATTGCTGCCGTTTTGAGCAGCTTTTACGCCGTGACTATGCCGAGCTACGGGACTCACATAGGCGGTGAACATGCTGGACTCTGGAAAGGCATCTATGCTCATAAGCAATATTTGGGACGCTTGATGACGGTAGGGCTGGTACCGTTTGTGCTCTGTGGCTTTGACAGTCCTCGCCACCGCCACCTCTATTTTGCCGGGGCGGGGCTGGTGCTCATGCTGATTTTACTGTCGGGCAGCAAAACGAGCCTGACGCTGCTGATTCTGTCGCTGACACTGCTGCCGTTTTATCAAATGGTGCGGCAGTCATTCAAAACTCGCGTTGTGCTGCTCAGTCTAGCAGTGGTTGTGACCGGGCTAGCCGTCATTCTGCTGGTAACAAATATTGAAACTGTGATTGTGAACGGGCTGGGCAAAAGCCTGGATCTCAACTCACGCGGCCCGGTCTGGGCCTTTGCGATTGAGAAGGGATTTCAGCAACCCTGGCTGGGCTATGGCTATTCGGGCTTCTGGACTTCAAGCGAGGCACAGACGATTTATAACGGCACTTGGGCCGGCGCAATCGCTCGATCAGGCGTGCGGTTTCATGCCCACAACGGATTCATTGATACATTCTTGCAGGTCGGACTGGTCGGCTTGGGTCTCTGCATCCTGATGTTTCTACGCTCAATTCGCGATGCTGTCACCCTGATGACCTCACGCGAGTATGGCGTAGAAACCTTCTGGATGCTGCAATTTTTAATTATCACACTACTGTTCAACGTTACCGAAACCCGCACGTTTTTGGCTAGCAATACGTTTTGGACAATCACAATCTCGATTGCGCTAATGGCAAAGCTACAGTGTCGCCGCCGCTGGCGACACCCAGCTCAGATGATTGAAAATCCCATCCCGTAATTTACTTTGCAGATTCACATCTAGATTCACTCACCCGTTTTACAGCCATGAATGTCTTGTTTTTAACGACCATTTTGCCTCGTCAGCAGCGCATGGGCAGCGAGGTTGCCTCCCAATGCTTTATTGATGCCCTGCGCCAGACCGGGCATCGGGTGCTGACGGTGGGCTATATGCGGCAGGATGATCCGTTTGAGCTAGAGCGCTCGGAGGTGCTGATCGCTCAGCGCTACATTGAGACTCAGCGAGCCAAAGGGTATCCGCTGCTCTGGATGCTGCTGGGATTGGCTAAAGGTCTGCCCTATTCTGGCGTTAAGTACTATTCTCAGCGCTATATCCAGCAGGTGAAGAAGCTGCTGCACCAGTCCGAGCAACCGTTTCATCTTGTGATAATTGATCACCCGCAGCTGGGCTGGCTCCAGCCGTTTTTGCCGCCTCAGCAAAAGCTAGTGATGATTGCTCACAACCTAGAGCATCAACTCTATCGCCAGCAGGCAGCACTCAGCAGTCGCGTTATGCAGTGGATCTATCGCCGCGAGGCGCGGTTAATTGAGCAGATCGAAACAGATCTGGCGCACGAGGCAGATCAAGTCTGGGCGCTGAGCCAAACAGATGCCGAGTATTTCTCTAAGCTGGGGCAGAAAACGCTGACGATGACGCTGCCCGCCAATCTATCGCCGATGCGGACGCGACTGCAGCCCAAGGCGTTTGACATTGGCTTGATTGGCAGCTGGGCTTGGAAGCCCAACGAAGAGAGCTTGCGCTGGTTCTTGCAGTTCGTCTATCCGCTCTTGCCTCAGCATCTCAGCATTCAGGTGGCAGGGCGTGGGGCGGAATGGCTGACGGAGCGCTATCCGCAGATTCGCTATCTAGGATTTGTGCCGGACGCGCAGGTCTTCATGGGACAGGCGCGCGCTGTGGCGATTCCTACGCTCAGCGGTAGCGGCATCCAGATCAAAACGCTAGACGCAATTACCTCTGGTTCCAAAATTGTGGCGACTCCAGTTGCTCTGCGCGGTCTAAATAACTGGCCAACCACAGTGCAGGTGGCCGAACAGCCCCAGCAGTTTGCGACAGCGCTGTTGGCAGCCTGTGCCAGCCAATCTATCGACCAATCCATCGGCCAATCTATGAATCAAGAATCATCCGAATACGTCTCTGGCAGTTCTGCTGATATTGATTTTGCTCAAAGCACAGAATGGTATCGTAACCGCCAAATCAAGTTTTTAGCTGAGATATCTGAAGCCGTCTCTAATTTATAGTCTATGAATACTGAACTCTATGAACATCAAACTTCCTGAACAAATCGCGCCCAACTCGCTCAAGTCCGAATCCAGCCCGCGCATCCTGCTGTTTGATCTTGACTATCGAGGACATCATCCTGGATATCTTCAGCATTTAATCCAGTATTGGCTCACCCAAAATTTACCGGGTCGGCTCGATGTCTTGGTGTCGCGTCAGTTTATCGAGAAACATGCTGGGATTGTGGCATTGGCCGAGTCGGATGCTCGCGTCCAGTTTGTGGCAATTTCGGCTGAGGAACAGCAGCAGCTAGTCGAGAGCGCCGATCTAGAGCATTCATTTTGGAGACGGATTCAGCGAGCTTTTCAAGAGTGGCGGCTGCTGCAAAAATACACGCGACGGCTCAACAGCAGCTACTGTCTAATTATGTATCTCGATACGTTGTTACTACGGTTTGGTCTACAGTTTTGCCTGCAATTTGGCTTGCGGTTTGGACTGGGTAGCTCTAGCCGACTCTCCTGTGCGTTCTCCTGCATTTATTTCAGACCAGTCTTTCACTACGAACAGTTTCCCAACTACCAGCCCACTATCAAAGAGCGGCTCTGGCAAGCCCGCGATCGCTTCTGTCTGACTCAGCTTTTGCGCTGCCCGGATCTCCAACAGCTCTTTTGTCTTGATCCACTGGCAGTAGAGGCAATGAATCAGCTTGCCCCTCATCTGAACGGTCTCGCCCCTGGCAAAGCCCGCCACCTGCCCGATCCAGTGCAGGCCACGGCTACACTAGATCAGGATGCTGCTAGCCTCAGAGCCAAGCTGGGCGTTGAGCCAGAGCGTCAGGTGTTTTTGCTGTTTGGCATGTTGAGCCAGCGCAAAGGGGTTTATCAGCTCTTGGCAGCAATTGAGCAGATTGCGCCCGCCCTCTGTCAGCGGCTTTGCTTTTTGCTGATTGGCCCAACTGATGATCCGCATCTATCGGCTCAGGTGGCGCAAATCTCCATGTTTCGGCCAGTCCAGATTATCTGCCAGCATAATTTCCTGCCCGATCACGAAATTCAGCCCTATTTCGAGCTGGCCGATGTGGTGCTGGCTCCCTACCAGCGACATATTGGCATGAGCGCCATTCTGGTGAGAGCCGCCGCCGCCCAAACACCAGTTTTATCCTCAGACTTTGGTCTGATGGGCGAGATGACGCGACGACATCAGCTGGGGCTGGCGGTCGATTCCGCTGATTCTGAGCAGCTCGCCGCCGCCATTCAAGTCGCCATGACGCAGCAGTTGGGCGATCCGCAACGCATGGCAGAGTTTGCGGCTGAGAATCAGCCTGAGCTGTTTACAGATACGATTTTTCAACATATTTTCCGATATCTTTCAACGCCAGTTTAGGAGAAACAATGCAGGTATTTGATGAGGTTATAGTTCTCAACACGCGATTTCATAAGGTAACGGTCTGTGAACTGATTGACTACATTGTGCAGTCCGCTCAGGCTAACAAAAAAACGATTGTTAGCAATGTCAACGTGCGGGCGATCAACTTTGCGCGGCAGCTGCCCTGGTATCGGCAGTTTATTAATGGTTCCGACCTGGTTTTTTGTGACGGCTTTGGCGTTTTGCTAGGGGCAAATCTCAACGGCTACTGCCTCTGTGGCGACCACCGCATGACCTGCCCAGACTATATCGAAGCGCTGGCGACGGCCTGTGAACGTGATCATATTTCGCTATTCCTGCTGGCCGGACAACCCGGCGTTACAGATCGCGCCATCGAAAAGCTCAAGCAGGTTGCGCCGAACCTGCGGGTTGAGGGGCATCACGGCTATTTTGCAAAAACCGGGGCTGAGAATGACCAGGTGATTGAGCAGATCAACCAGTTTAAGCCTGACGTGCTATACGTCGGATTTGGGATGCCTGCCCAAGAGCGCTGGATTCTCGATAATTTGGAGCGGATCGAAACCAGGGTGTTTCTGCCGCTGGGAGCCTGCCTCGACTTTTATACGGGCTCAGTCTATCGCGGTCCGCGCTGGCTCACCGATCGCGGCTTTGAATGGGTGACGCGGCTGGTGACAGAACCCAGAAGACTCTGGGAGCGCTATTTGCTGGGCAACATGGTGTTTCTCTACCACATCCTCACCGACTACCTGCGGCATCGCGTCCGGCCTCAGCCCTCAAAGCTGATGCAGCAGCGGGTTAAGCCTCGTTAGCAACCTGCTGATATTGCAATCTTTCTCTAAATTTCTCTAGCTCAACGCAAAATCGCCGCGAAATAAACCATTTTCCTGGAGGTGAGATAAAATAGAACAAGCGAACTATTGAAAACTGCCATGAATCTCTTCGAGCGCTTGCGGGATGCGTTTGGCCTGGTAGACGAGTACGATGAGTACGACGACTATGAAGACGAAGTTGAGCAACCTCTGGCTCAAGCCGAACAGGCACCGGGCAGTCCGCGCCGTTTGCCCAGCAACGTGATTGGTCTGCCCGGTTTGCAGATGGAAGTTGTGCTGATGCAGCCCCGTAGCTTTGAAGAAGCGCCTCAGGCTGTGACAGCGCTGCGAGAACGCAAGTCGGTGGTCTTGAATCTAACGCAGCTGGAGGCCGACCAGGCGCAGCGCTGTGCAGACTATGTGGCGGGTGGCGTGTTCGCCATTGATGGGCACCAGCGACAGCTCGGCCCCAATATTTTCTTGTTCACGCCCAACTTCGTGCAGATCACGCCCAGCGCGACCCCCGAACCAGCAGCCCAAAACCCTTGGCAGGCTCCCATCTCATCCCAAACCTGGTCAGCCCAGCCTGAGCGTCGCTAGATTTGGCTGCTCTGCTCTAGCAGCTATTGGGCAACCGGCTATTGAGCAACCGTCACCGCAAACCGCAGCTCAAAGGGCGAGAATGCTCCAGCAGCAGTGGGACTGCCTTGCAGCACTAGCTCATAGGCTCCGGCACGCGGAAAGGTAATGCTGGCGCTGGGCATTCCGGTGCGGCCTTCAGCAGAAGTAGCACTGAGGGTGGGCTGCTGGATCGGCCTATCGCCAGGGCTGTAGGGCTGTGCGTAGACCGACAGATTGCAGTTACAGTCAGCTAGCGGAATCGGCTGACCACCCCGACGAGTCAGCGCGATCCAGGTGAGGCTAGCAGTCCCTGCCTTCGGGCTATCATTGGGCTCGATATGCAGCGTCCCGCCCACTTCGTTCGATAGCTCGACTTCATGAGCCAAAGGCTGCGGCTGATTGACAAACGCGCCGCCCAGTGCAACTAGCAAGCCAATTAGCAGATTAATCGGCAGCAGATTGACCCGCTTTAAATTTGCTCGGCGCAATCGGTGCAGCATAGTAGTTCTCCAGTTGAATCAGTGACCAAAACCCGCGAATTCGCAGCAGCAGCACTCCCGCTACCGCCAGCAGCAGCAGCCCCACTGCCAGCCAATTCCAAACCGTCAGCTGCCAGCCGCCCAAATAGTGCGACCCGATCATCAGACAGTGAGCGGTCGTGAGGCATAGCGCCGGAACCGCCAGCAGATGTAGCCCCCGCCAAACCTTCAGCCGCTGCGCCCCGTCAAAGCTCGTCGCCGCCGCCGGCAGCATCAGCAGCAATGCCCCGCCCCCAGCCCAAATGCCCCACTGATGCTGAGGCAGCATAAATAGCAGCGCCTCCAGCTTCCAATTCCAGGCATGTTCGACCATATGCAGCGTATGCGCCAGCGCCAGCAAAAACGCTCCCACGCCCAGCGCCCGCCGATAGCGCAGCGGAGCCGCCCAGATCCGGCTGATTGGCCTTGCCGCCAGCGCCAGCGCCAGCGCCGCCAGCGCCACATGGCCCGTAAAATCGACCATTGTGTTGCCAGTTCGCAGCAGGGTGAGCAGCCCCACGCCCAGCGTAATCCAGCCGCCCATCCGAAACAGCTGACTGCGGCGGTCGCTGCTGAGACGAGATGCCCCCAGACCCACAGCCAGCATCGTGGGCAGCGTCCCCAGCCCGAATGCCAGCATAGTGAATGCGCCTTGTCCCAGACTGCTGGTTTCGGCGGCCTTGATTTGGGCGGCGTAGAGAAATCCGCAGGGAATTAGCCCCCAGACTGCACCCAGCAAAAAGGGGGTCCACCAGCGCCGGCTCAGCGAAAGATTCACCATCTGATGGCTCAAAGATTGATGCAGTCTGCCTGCTAGCGGATGCAAAAACGGCAGCTTCAGCAATCGATCCGGGCAAATCTGGTTCAGACCCAGCCAAATCAGCAGCAGCCCCGTTAAAACCGTGACTAGCTGCCGCAGTCCGCTGCCGATGCCCGCTAGCTGCCCGCCTGCCAGCAGCACCGAACCCAGCGCCCCAATTCCGGCTCCGGTCAGCAGATAGCTGAGCAGCCGCCCCAGATTTAGCAGCAGATGAAATGACAGGGGCCGGGATGGGCGCGACGAGTCGAGAGCGGGAGTGGCAGAGAGGGCAAAAGCCGAGACAATTGGGCCGCACATGCTGGCGCAATGGCCAAAGCTGCCAAAAAATCCCAGGCTGAAAATCAGCAGAAAATCGAGCATCGTCGCAAATTGCCGCAGATTGCTATTGAGCTGGCACGTCTAGCGTGGCTATGGCCTGAATGGGCTGGCCATCATGCATCAACGTAGCGTGGCTGTTGCTGTTGAGGCTGACGCTAATCTGGTGCTGCCCAGGCGGCAAACTTTCTAAATAGTACCAGTTGCCATAGAGCCGCGTCACTTTAACATCGTCAATATAGAGATGGGCATGTCCTTCCAGAACATCGCCGCTATGCGCATCAGGCTGATTGACCTGCTCTGGCGCGAGATTGAAGTTTGTCAGCTGCATTTCCAAATTCCAGCCTTTGCGGGCATCAGGATGAATCACGAGGCTGACCTTGGGCAGCGGATAGCCTGCTGGGACTTCCATGGAGCCATGCTGATGCATTTCGCCTGCGATGCCATGCCCATCTGGGGCGGGATTGTCGGCTCCATGTCCCGCTTCATGGGCCTGGAGCCGGACATGGAGCGGCGCAGCTACCGCCAGCCCAGTCAAGCCGACCATCAACATTCTCAAAACAATAGGTTTTCGCATTTGCACCCCCGAAACAAGCTCAATTTGTATGGTCACATCGTCAATCAACCGACTGCCAACCGACTGCCAACCGACTGCTAGCCGACTGCCATGCCTACGACGCGCAGCTTCTGGATCAATTGCAGCGTTTGGGAGTAGGCCAGTTTCGCGCCTTGCTGATTGAAATATGCGGCGGCCTCTTGCAAGTCTGCTAGCGCGGCTTCTGAGTTGCCCAACTGCTGCTGAAGCAAGCCACGACTCAGATAGGCTTGGGCATGGTTGGGGGCAATTTGCAGAACCTGGCTAAAATCTTGCAGCGCGGTGGTGAGCTGCCCCTGCTGGTGATAGGTGCAGCCGCGATTGTAGTAGGCGCGCAGATCCCGGTCGTTGAACTGAATTGCCTGCGTGAAGTCGGCGATTGCCTGCGGCCAATGCTCTAGCCACAGTTCGGCCAGCCCCCGATCGTTGTAGATTGCTGCCAGCGCTGAGCGATCGAGCGGCGTAGCCTGCCGGATCGCCTCGCCATAGTCAACGATAGCGGCGTGATAGGCCTGCTGCTCTACCTGTGCTAGCCCGCGATTGTAATAGGCGCGGAAGTCGTGAGGCTTTAGCTGGAGGAGCTGGCTATAGTCGGCTATCGCTTCGGCGGGCTGCCCCAGGCGGTGATAGGCCAACCCCCGGTTGAGATAGCTCTCTGGCTGCTTGGGGTTGAGCTGGAGGGCTTGGGTGCAGTCGGTCACAGCGCCGGGATAGTCTGCGAGATAGATCCTAGCCAAACAGCGATTGCTGTAGGCGGCGCTGCTGGGGGCTTGCTCTAGCGCTTCGGTGAGCTGCCGAACGGCAAGATCATAATCGCCCGTCTGGAGCGCAGTGGTTCCAGCTTGCAGCGGTGATTTGGCTTGCAGCAGTGATTTGGCTTGCAGCGGTGGCTGGGTGGGAGCCATCGCGGCTGGCGGCATGGGAGCAGCGGCCACTATCGTAACCGGCAACAGCCAAGCTAGGCCGCTCAGTACCGCGACTAGCAGGGTATTCCAACTCACTATTTTCTGCCTCACTATTAGTTTCTGCAGTTTCTGCAAATTTGACTTCCAGCCCAGCACGAGGCATAAAGGGCTGGAGTTCAGCAAATTTACCAGCCTTTTTCAGACTGATCCAGCACGTAAGCAGCCACATCTGCAATCTGCTCAGTGCTCAACCGTCCGATGAAAGCGGGCATGGCGTTTTTGCCTTTGATCACCTGAGCTGTAATCGCCTCAATGGAAGCCATTTCGTATGTATCCAAATCGGCTTTCTTCAGCGTTTTGGCTGCATTCACCGCATTACCGCCCCCAATATGGCAGGCCGCACAGTTGGCTCCGAAGACTTTTGCCCCATTGGCGATGTCGGCGGCTACAGCGGGTTGGCTGAAGCAAACGGTCACTAAGCTAAAGCCCAAAATCAAAATCGCAATTATTTTTTTCATACTTTCTTCCGTTCTCTCTCAAACTCTCTCAGATCTATTCAGCACAGGCTCAGCGCGAACCTGCCCGTTCTATCCTCAGCAACTTGGCTCTGCCTGTCAAAAGACGGGCTGTCATAGATTGCGAATTGTTGCGATTGCAGATTGTTAGCAAGAAGTGCAGCCAATTACAGTCCAGCAATCCGCTAAGCTGAATGAGTCAACGGCAATCCGCCCGACTTCCCATCGCCATGCCACCTCTACCCGAACCGCGCCCCAGACAGCTTTCATTAGGCCCCCTCGAAACCGAAATTCTGGAGATTCTCTGGCAGCTTGGCTCAGCCAGCGTCAAGGAAATCCACGATCAGATCTTGGCAGATCCCAATCGCGAGCTGGCCTATGCTTCGGTGACGACCGTGCTGCGCCGACTCACCCAAAAAGGCTGGCTGACCTGCGACAAAACCGACCGCGCCTTTCGCTGGCGACCGTTGGTTTCGCCCGAAGAAACCCAGATTTTGCAGGCGCATGAACGGCTTCAGCGCTTTCTAGCAATCAGCAACCCTGACCTGGTAGCCGCCTTTGCCGATGCGCTGGACGGCGCGAGTGCCAGCAAGCTCGAAGCCATTGCCCAGCGGCTCAAGGCCGTTCGTCAAGCCAGGGAGGAAGGCTAATGCACCTGCATTTGATTCTGCTGGCGGTGGGGCTAGCCTGCATAGCGCGACTGCTGCTGTTTCGGCCTAGCCAGTCCCTGCGCTGGCCTTATATGTTGGGGCTATTTTTGTTTCCGCCACTGCTGCTGCTGGTGACGGCCATCACGATTTTGAATATGGGTCAGGGCCAGATGCTGGGGCTGCCGGTAGGGCAGATTGGCCAGATCTGCGCGGCGGCTCTGCTGACTGGGGCGGTGATTCTGCTGCTCTGGCGAGCTGGGCAAAACTGGCAGGCGCTACGACAGGTACGGCAGTATCCGGTGCTGCGGCTGGAGAGGCTCGATACCGCAGTCACGGCGCATGTTTTGCCGGAGACAGCCATGCCGTTTGCGGCTCAGCTCGGCTTCTGGCAGTCTCAGCTGGTGATTACGCAAGGACTGCTCAGTCAGCTCTCTGCGGCACAGGTTGAGGCGGTTTTGGCGCATGAGCAGGCCCATGTCTATTACCGAGATAGCTTCTGGTTTTTCTGGCTGGGCTGGTTGCGGCAGCTAACCGCTTGGATGCCCAACACCGAATGCCTCTGGCAAGAGCTATTGCTGCTGCGTGAGCTGCGCGCCGATCGCTGGGCATCTGAGCGCGTCGATGCGCTGCTGCTCGCTGAATCGCTGCTCCAAATGGCTCAAGCGCCGCTGCGTAACTTAGACAGAAGCTTTGACAGCAGCATGGCGGTTGGGGTTAGCTCTGCCCGAATTGAGGAGCGGATTGAAGCGCTGCTGGGCAATCTGGAACTGTCTCAACCCGTTGATGTAGCGCATCTACCCTGGTGGCTACTGCTATCGTTTTTGCCGCTGTTGACGACGCTGGCACATCACTAGCGAATTTTTTTGATCACAAACCCTTGTCATCAGAAATCTTTCACAAGAAAACACCCCCGAAACCGAGGGTGACTCCAACCAGCTAACTTGAAAAACCTCACGGGACTCAAAAACCGCAGTGCACCGCAGCGGTCTGGCTGCGAATCTCCCTATCCCGATTCTGTATCCATCGTTACACTTTAACCCACTTCTGTCAAGCGTCGGGCAGTGGTTTAGAAGGCCAAGACTGAACCTACGAGTGAGATTGCTGCACATGCCGTCTCACCATTGGTTGCAAGCTATAAAGCACCTGACCTAGCTCAATCGTGCGCTCCATCAGCGATCGTCGCTCTAGCGAATCCAGCACCTTCAAACAGTCCAAGCTAGAGAGAACAGGCGATAGCCTCACGCAGAGCGCTTCGCGGTCAATAGGTTCAGCGGCTTCGGCCAAGACAGACAGGCTATAGCGCTCAGAGTCGCTGAGGCTGCGAGTCTGCTGCGCCAGAATATTCTCCAGCTCTTCATCGAGGTAGATCTTTTCCGCTAAAAAACCGGCGATATTGCCGCCAAACTGATCGCGAATCACCGAGGCCGCCAGCTGAAGCGCCAGCGGATTGCCCCGATAGCGCTTGACTAGCTCTTCCGCCTCAGGTGTAGCAAAATTGCCGAGGCCTTTGCGCTCTAGCAGCTGAAAGGCCTCGGCGGGTTCGAGTCCCGGTAGCCAGTGCGAACGGAGACTGCCGCCGAGCAGCGTCAGGTTTTTCTGCTTTTCGCGGCTGGTAATAATGACGCAGCTTTTATGGGGCTGTCGTCCCAGTTCATCTAGGAGCAGGGCGTAGTCTTGGTAGGGTTCGCGGTAGACTCCAGCATATCCGCCGCCTTGCAGCGCCTCCCAGCCGTCAAACACCAGCAGAATTCGCTGCTGTTGCAGCTGTTTGATCAGCCGATCGATGGGGCGAGAGGTAATGGACGGCGCATCGGTCAGCGACTCTAGCAGCTCGGCAATGAAGGCAGGCAGCAAGGGTGCGTTTTGCATAGAGCGCCAGATCACGCCGTCAGACTGAGGCAGCAGCATCTCGACGAGCTTGATTGCAAAGGCGGTTTTGCCCAGCCCGCCAATCCCTAAAATTGCCAGCACCCGATAGTTTTCGGTCTGCACCCAGCCAGAGAGCAGCGTCAGGTCTTTGCTACGGCCATAGAACACCGGACATTCGGGCAGACCCTCGCGAATTTGCGGCTGGGAGCCAGGTTTTGAAGCTTCAGAGCGTTCAAAGACTCTAGATCCTCCAGAGGCTTCAGACGCCTCTGCTGATTCAACATAGTCCTGCCAGTTGTGGATACCGACCGCCTGAAAAATTCCCATAATCGAGACTTTATCGAGCCGACGTGAGCGATCCCAGAATCGCGCTAGCGTTCCCACGCCAACATGAGCAGCCTGAGCAAAGTTTGCCGCTTTGCGTGTCCATCCCCGTTTGATACGGCGCTCATCTACGAGATCGATCCCAGTTTTTGTAGCTCGAAACGATTCCCGACCAGCCATGTTGAAGCACCCCTGAACGTCCTAACCCTGAGCAAATCTCTAGACCAAACCAACTGAGCCAAAGTGAGTATTTTAATGAGTCATCTAATGAGTCAATCTGGCAAAACGGATCCGGCAACCTAATCAATAGGGTAAGGCTAACGGTTTACGCAGGCAAATGAACTGTGGAATACACCGCAGGCTGAGCCACCCTCTCTTCTTTCAGGCTGCGGTTTCGCTCCCTGACAAGAGGCGCAGACAGCCCCCTTTGTAGCCTTTTGGAAAACCACAATGCGTCTATATATTGCTTTGAGTTTTGCTTTAGTTAGCTCAATGATTGTGAGTGCAGCCACTTTGGGCTGGGGCTTCTTGGCCTGCCAGCCATCTGCTCAGGTGAGGCAAGCCGCCCAGCCGACGATCCAGATTAGCTGGATGCAGTCCTCGGCTCGTCCGCGCTGGGGCGGTGGCCAGTAGATTATGGCCAGTAGGTGATAGCCAGTAGGTGCTGGCCAGTAGGTATATCGTGGCTCAGGTGTACGCACTGACGTTGCGCCTTGAGGATGCTGTCGATCTCGTCGATCAGTCGATCAACAGTACAATCTGCTGGTTCCCGACCTGCTGCAAAGTGGACTGAACGACATTGGCTTTCAGCCAGCAGACTTTTCTGCGCTCATCACAAAATTGACGAAGGTGAGATGAAGCGGGAGTTTATTCCGGAATTGATCGAGGCCAAGCTTGTAAGTATTCAATACGGCAATCAAGCCGCTCCTTCTCTGTAGAACGACTTATGCTACTAGCCCTCATTCCATTCCCGGCCTCCCCCGAAACTTCCTCCAGCGCTCTGGCTACTAACACTCTGGCCACTAGCACTCCCGACTCGGCAAAATTAGGCTGGATTTTGATCCGCAACCGCTGGATTTCAGCCGCTCAGCTTCAAGCTGTTCTAGCGCAGCAGCCACCAACTCAGCAGCCGCGTCGAAAACTGGGCGAGCTGCTGCTGTCAGCAGCGCTAATCACAGAAGGACAGCTTAAGCAGGCACTCCGCGAGCAGTACTGGCGCAGAAATGGCTACTGGATAATTTAGCTACAGCGTCAGCCTGCATGGTGGCATACAAAATGGCAGCTTACAAAACAAAAAAGAGAGGGCAGAAGTGGCTTGCACTCCAGACCCTCTCGCCAACATTGTCCATCTGCTAGGAATATCTGCTAAGAACTTCTCTTAGTTTGTCACAGCGGTTAAGCTGCAACAGTCACAACGGTCGCTGCCGAAGACGATGGTTCTAAACCCAGAGCTATGCCTGCTTCCGCTTAAGCAATCCCAACCCGCTCAGCGTGGTCAGACCCAATGCCATCATGAGTCCCGGTTCTGGCACTTCTACTGGCTTTTCGGGTTCTGGAGCAACGTAAATCGTGGCGTGAGAGAGACCTTTGCCGTTGTTGCCGCTGCCAGCCAGCGAAACACCCAGGGTATTCCACAGCCCCTCAGTGATTGCGTTTCCGGCACTGTTGTCAAAGTAGTACGCACTCCACGAAGTTGAGGTTTTCAAACTCAGTACAAAAGAGCTTTTGATGGCGCTTGCAACTTTCCAGCTTCCAACGCCCTCGCTGGTTTGATTCAGGCTCAAGTTGCTGCCTGTTCCAGCGTTACCGCTAAGATCCACTTTCTCTAGGAGCGACCAGCCACTCGTGATGCCTCCAAAAATGCCAGTTTCCAGCAAATTAGTCAAACCGCCTTGTGCGCCGACATCATTACCTGAGTTGGAGCCATTGCAGCTCGTAAAGCTACCAAGACCAAAAGCAGAGACAGAGCCACTGGCGCAGGCAGCTGGGGGAGCTGATGGTTTGGGAGCCGCGCTAACTTCGAGCGCTGGCAGAGTAATCAGGCTGGCTGCTAGCCCCGCTGCGACTGAGAGTGAACGAATGTTAAACATACTAGTAACCTCAACAATGTGAATCAAGACCTGAGTTGGTGATCTTCTAGGCAGGCAATCAATGCGGGGCAGCACTGGGAAATACCAAGAGAATACTAGCAACGGGTACTTTTTAACACATTCAACTCAGGGCTAGCGTAGGTAAATCTCTCTAAATCGCAAAGACTTATTCTAGACAGCTCATTCGTAAATCTTGCATAAAGTAAGGCTTAAGCTTGAGAGCCATAGGTTTTTGGCGCGGGTCAAATTAACTCATGAGAATCAGCTAGGGCAAAGCTGCCGATTGGCAAAAATGCAGCAGGGCACTCTACTGAATTGAATTAGCCACTCAATAGATGAGTCACTCTGCTTTCACAAATCATCCAGAAGGCAGATCGCTACTCTCGCCCATATCGGTAACTTTAGAATTGCGGTTTCAACGCGCAGCTCATAAGGTTTCGGATAAGGTCTTCAGTTTATGCAAAGTGGTTGCTTGCCAGCAATTGCCGAGAAATCTGTACGCTCAGGAATAAGCTCAGAAATTGATTTTTCGCCCTCGTCACCTCTATCAATTGAGATACTCCCTGACGTATGCTGCAATATTTGTGTGATTGTTCCAGTTTGCAATGAGGCGGATCACATTAGCGCGACGCTGTTTGCTCTGAACCAGCAATATGACCTGCAAGGGGAGCGTCTTGATCCCAATAAATACGAGGTGATTGTGCTAGCCAATAACTGCACGGACAACTCAGCAGCGTTGGCGCGACAGGCAGCGAAACGGTGCGGCATGCCGATACATGTCGTAGAGCGCAGCTTTGTTCCCGCAGATGCCTATATTGGGCGAGTGCGGCAGCTCTTGATGGATGAAGCTTACTATCGGCTGATCACGAATCGGCAACCGCGCGGAATTATTGCCTCCACTGATGGTGACACCTGCGTGGCTCCAACCTGGCTAGCAGCAATTCAGCATGAAATTGATCGGGGTGCAGATGGCGTTAGCGGCAGAATTATGACTGCAAGCTGTGACCGAGCTAGACTCGACCCTCACACCAGAGCCTGCTACCTGCGAGCCATTGGCTATGGCTACCTTTGTGTGGAGCTAGAGTCTCATCTTGACCCGGATCCGTTTGACTGCCTGCCGCGTCATCATCAGCACTGCGGCGCAAGCCTTGCCGTCACCGCTGAAATGTATGCTAAAGCTGGCGGAATGCCGCCCGTACGCACGCCTGAAGATGTGGCATTCTATCGTTCTTTGATGCGAGTCGAGGCGCGGTTTCGGCATAGCCCGCTAGTTTGGGTGAAAACCTCGGCCAGACAACAGGGTCGCACTGCTAACGGTATGGCCAATCAGCTTCACGTCTGGTCTGCGATGGGGAACCAACGACAGCCCTATCTAGTGGATTCGGCGCTGGCGGTCGAGACAAGGCTACAATCACGACGCGAGCTGCGACAAGCTTGGCAGACAGTTCAGCAAGGTCAGCTACGGCTTGATGAGCTGCAAGAACTGGCCGAAAGGCTTTGCGTTGATTTGAACTGGCTTGGATCTGAGCTGGAGCAGGCGGTTTCGTTTGGCGTTCTGCATGAGCGCGTCGAGGCACGTCAGGCTGAGCTAGGACGTTGGCAGCAGCGTTGGCTCCAAGTGCCAATTGAACAGGCTATAACCGATTTGCGAACTCGGATTAGCCATCTGCGACAAGTCTCCAGTAGTTCTGGGTCACGTTGAAGCCGGAACTCGTGCCCAACGGGAACATGTGAGTCCCCAATTAAGCGTTTTTTGATCACAATAATTACAGACACAAATGCTACAGGCATAAATGCCGGATACGTCTGCACCGTCAAAAGTATTTAAGCAACCCCTCGAGCCAGAAAGCTTGGCTAAACTTTAGGTGTAAAGGTTAGCGAACAAATCAGCTCCTAGAGCTATGCTGTTTACGCCTCAGCGCGAATGTCAGCTATGCTCATGCCCAATCGGATGTGACAATGCTGACTGGCATAATGGGGTTTAGAACATCATCGCGGCGATTTCCACCCTTGAGTAACGTCAAGTCCTGACACACCGGACTGCCTATCTGAATGAATTATTCTCCCTAAGAAGATGACATGCTCCCTTTCTCTGCTGAGATGCAGTTGAAGAATCGTCTGTGATGCTTAGAACCAAGCTATCGCAATCATTGAGTAAAAGCGAGGCACAAGAATTGATTGTGAAAATTGTTTAGCCATAGAAAGTACCCTCAAGGGTACCGCCAAAGGTGCGGGAAGTCTCACATACTTGAACAAACAAAGAGGTTAACCTTATGGCAAACAACGGTGATACAACTCGGAAATTCAAAGTTGGCGAAGAAGAGATTGTTGGCGTGGGAAGTTTCCACAAGACCCTGCCTCACAACCAGTACGGAGAGGTTGATTGCGCTGCATTCGATACTTTTGTCAAAGCCACAGAAGGAACGGCGGAATTTGCTGCTGTTCCCAAAGGCTCAGTGCAGCAAAACCCACCCATTCCAAATGAAAAACCTGCCGCTTTTGTAAATCCACAGGCGGGATTGGCTCATGACCGCCTGACCCGTCATCCCGTAGGCTTTGACATGCCTCCAGCTCCCGCTGTTCTCTCTGTAACTTCGGCAGCCGAGATCACAGAGCTTTACTGGATGTCCCTTTTGAGAGATATTTCTTTTGATGAATTTGCAATGGATCCATCCGTTGCCCAAGCCGCCGCCGAGATTAATGACAAATTCCAGATGGCTGTTCAGGATATTGGAGATGCAGGTCATTTGAAAACCGGAATTGATGTTCCGGGTGCATCCGGAACCCTTAATCCGATTACGTCACAAAATGTTTTTCGCATTGGATTGCCAGGAGAAGAGATTGGTCCTTTGGTCAGCCAATTCTTCATTCGAAACGCTAATTTTGGCACACAAACCATCAATCAGAAGCAGCGTCCATACCGGAAGGGCAGGAACTATCTCACTAGTTTTAACAGTTGGCTGCACGCACAAAATAGTGGGAACGGTGATGATGGCTTGGCTTATTCACGCGCCAACGAAGCTAGGGAAGACTACTACGAAGATCAAGATAAAGTTCGATATATCTCCACTATGCGTGACCTCGCGCGCTTCGTAAATAAGGACGCGCTCCACCAAGCTTATTTCAACGCAGCCTTGCTCCTACTATCAGGAGGCGCAAGGTGGACACCTGGGAATCCATATGGCGATGGTGGTCGTTTGGAAGACCGTGAAGCTGGTTTTGGTACGCTCGGTGGCCCACACATTCTAGCCCTTGTATCAGAAGTTGCCACTCGCGCGCTGAAGATTGTTTGGAATCAGAAATGGCAGGTTCACCTCCGGTTGCGCCCGGAAGCTTATGGTGGGCTGGTTCATGTCCAGAATATCGGAGTTGGAGCAGATTGCGTGACACGGTGTTATGGTTTGCCTGAGTGGGTATCGCAAACCGAGGCGGCGGAAGCTGTGAAAGCGATGAACAAGCATTGTGGCGAAGCATCCTTGCTTCTCCCGATGGCTTTCACCCCGGGAGGTCCGGCTCATCCTGCCTATGGGGCGGGGCACGCTACCGTTGCTGGCATCTGTGTCACAGTGCTGAAAGCCTACTTTAAAACTTTTGATGTTCACCAAGATGGTAGTGTGGTTCCGTTGCCGATCGCCTCTTTGATGGAGAGATCAGATCCCTATGCCAACCCTGAGCCTTTCAAGGCTTACATTACTGGTGTTGACGAATGCGGCTTTGGGTTCCGTAAGCGTATCGATGCTGGGAACATGACGATTGAAGGCGAATTGAACAAGCTAGCTATGAACGTAGCTATGGGAAGAAGTATGGGTGGTGTGCACTGGCGCACCGATAATACTCGCAGTCTGGTATTGGGTGAAGCGATCGCGGCACAAATCCTGGCGGATATTACAGTAGATTTGGTGGAACACCCTAAATTTGAGTTTCGCACCTTCAGCCGCAAGACAGATGGTCAACCTAAGATCGTAGAAATTCAGCAGGGCAGGATTAAAGTCGATGGAGTTCTTGTCGATTCCAACAGCAGTGCCTTGTGATGCTCTGTGAGGATTACTGAGTTCGGCCCTCAAAGGCTCTGTATAGCCTTTGAGGGAGTACCAGATTATCAATATGAAAGCTGGGCTTTGAGCCGTTACCAATCGCCAGATACCTCAAGGAGCCTAGATGTCTGAAGCTGGTTAATTTGCTCTGTAGGCTTTAGGCGTTATACCTGTAATTCGTCGAAACTGTTGGCTCAAATGACTATGGCTATTGAATCCACAGAGCAGGGCAATCTCCAGAATCGAGTGCTCACTCTCTTTCAAAAATTGCTTGGCGCGTTCAATCCGCTGCTGGAGCAAATACTGATACGGCGATGTGCCCATTGTCTGCTTAAACAGATGGCTAAAGTGGAACTGACTCATATCCAGCAGCGCCGCTAAATCAGCTAGCCTAATCTCTTGCTCCAGATGCGCCTGGATATAATCCAACACCTGCAAAAGCCGGCGCTCAGGTAGTCCACCCTCGTAAACTGGCAGATCCGGCTTGGTCGTCGCATACTGTCTTAGTAAGTGAACTGCCAGAATATTGGCCAGTGATTCGATATACAATCTGCCACCCAGATTCTCCTGCTTGAGTTCAGTCAGCAGCATCAGGCCGATCGCCTCAATCTGCGGATCACGAGTCCGAAACTCAGGCAGGAGTTCTAGCCGATCTGGATTCATCGCCAGCGATGCGGCTACATCCTGCATAAACTGAGCGGCAATCCGAATCTGCAAATAGTGATCCGCTCCCTCCCAGCGCGCAAAAAACGGCATCTGGGCAGGGGTCATCGAAATGTCGCCTTTCCTGTACAGGCTCCTGTGAGTCTTGCCGCCCTTAATTTGCAGAAACCGCACTGGACGCGCAGCAAGTGAAAGACAGAGCGCATGTTCACCATCGTAATGCGTTCTGCATTCCCCTGAAGACAGCTGCTGAAATTGCTCAACCAAGATGTTGTCCCAGCCTCGACTTTGGCTAGACAAGAGCGGCGGGCAGCTTGTTTCAGCAGGCAGGACAATAGGCGTTTCCATACTGTAGACCCAATTCATCTCTCGATTGTAGGCAGTTTTGGTAGGGCTGGCCCCCACCGCCTGAAAACTTATCGCCAGATTTTGATAGCGGCGCAGGAATTAGATAGCTGGATTTGCCGTGCTTCCTTAAGCTGAGGGGGTGATCAATTAGGAGGACGTATGGCACGTTTACTGCATATCGATGCGAGTCCCAGAGGAGAGCGCTCTCATTCTCGCCGCATGACGCAAGAATTTATCGAGCAGTGGAAGCAGCAGCATCCACATGATACTGTCACCTATCGCGACATTGGGCATCATCCTGTTCCGCATGTGGACGAACCCTGGATTGCCGCTGCTTTTATGCCGCCAGACCAGCATACGCCTGAACTGCGTGAGGCAATTCACCTCAGCAATCTACTCGTTGATGAATTCTTGGCGGCTGATGTCTATATATTCGGCGTGCCGATGTATAACTTCAGCGTTCCCAGTGGATTTAAAGCATACATTGACCAGATTGTGCGGGTCGGGCGTACCGTTGCATTTGAACCAAGCGAGTCGGGCAATGCCTTTAGGCCGCTGGTGCTGGGCAAGAAGATGTTTGTGATCGAAGCGCGGGGTGATTCTGGTTTTCAGCCCGGCGGACGCTACGAGCAGATGAACCATCACGACCCTTATTTAGTGACTGTGT
Source organism: Pegethrix bostrychoides GSE-TBD4-15B (assembly GCA_019359155.1). GTDB lineage: Bacteria > Cyanobacteriota > Cyanobacteriia > Elainellales > Elainellaceae > Elainella > Elainella bostrychoides. The sequence goes on along the minus strand of JAHHHV010000078.1, from coordinate 236 downwards.
TTGGATTCATCGGCATCACGGATATCACGTTTATTCATGTGGAAAATGATGAGTATGGCGGGCAAAAGCTGGCGGAGTCAATTGCTAAAGCTCAGGCTCAAATCGCTAGCCTAGTCGCAGTCTGATTTCATAACGTTTCTTAGCTCGACTTTATCCATCTAGGCTGCGTAGCACAAGAGGCTAGACCAGCAGTCTAGGAGCGCTTTTGGTACTTTTACAATGTCGGTTGTTTGAGT